>NZ_FPJC01000001.1:0-548929 GCF_900119265.1 Pseudomonas sp. NFACC04-2 | reverse complement strand
TTTTCGTTGAAGGCGTATTCACCGCCACCGAAGTTGAAACGGTCGGAGGTGAACGCGCCGCGGCCGTTCATCGACATGTCTTCCATGCTCGCGTCATTGCGCGGGCTGTTACCGCGGAACTGGCCGCCGTAGAGGTTCAGGCCGTTGATTTCGGTGGAGGTCACCTGGCCGCCACGGAAGGTTTGCGGCAGGGAGCGACCGTCGTCGGAACGCAGGATCGGCAGCACTGGCATCCACTCGCCGACCTTCAACTCAGTCTTCGACACCTTGGCCTTCAGGGCCACGCCCAAACGGCCGAAGTCGTCGGCCGGGCGACCGTCGTCATGCACTGGCAGCAACTGCGTACCCGCCGTGCCACGGCCGCCGTCGAGCTTGACCGAGTACATACCCAGCACGTCCACGCCGAAACCCACCACGCCCTGGGTGAAGCCGGACTTGGCGTCGAGGATGAAACTCTGGGTCCATTCTTCGGCTTTGCCCTGGGCGTTGTTCGGGTTGGTGAAGTTACGGTTGAAGTAGGCGTTGCGCAGGTTCAGCGTGGCCTTGGCGTCATCGACGAAGCCTTCGGCGCTGGCGGCGGTTGGCAGAAACGCGGTAAGGCTGCTGCAACCGAGCAGGATTAGGGCGGGGCTGGCATTGAGAAGGGTACGGCGGTTTGGACGGCGATCGGGCGAAAAACGGACACGTGTGCTCACTATGACGCTCCCTACTTTTTTGTTGTTTTTATTTTTGTCATACGTCGTCGTACAACATTGGAGGGATTATTTGGAAGCGGCTGCTCATTGTCAACTGGCCATTACCGGAATTATCCAACTCGGCTGTGCTTCAAAATGAGGCGTTTCAATGGCTGTTTTCTGAACGAGGACAAGATCGCAGGCCGTGGCGCCGGGCAGATCTGTGGTTTGAGGATAGCGGGGAGGGGGCTTGGTTGTGCGATGACTGGTCTAAGACATTAGTCGAATGCCCGCACTCTCATGGACGGTGAGGTCTCTTGTGGCGAGGGGATTTATCCCCTCGCCACAAGTGTGTGGTTGATCCTAATCCCAGTCTAAACAGGGCTGTGTTTATCCAGATGTAGGAACGTTCGGGATCAAGCTACGTTGTCTTGCGCCATTGCCTACACCTGCGCCAGAATCCGCCGGCTTGTGCGCCTTGCGGTCGGGTTTTATCGTTTCCGGGTCGCTGAGGAGTCAGCGATCGGGTTTGGTAGCCCGGTTTTTCTGGCGCAAGTGCACCTGATGCAGAAGATTTTACGCCTCTGCTTTATGGTGGTCATGCGTAGGGCGTCCTCGGGCGCGCCGGGTGCCAGATGACCGGTCTACCAACCTTCGTATGGCCACCACCCTTCGTTTGGTAGCGAGAGTGATGGCTCCAATTTTCTCATCTGGAGTTTCATCATGTTCAAAGCAACCCCGAATCCACCGAATACCGATCCAACGTCGCCGCGCAAGAAACTCGACGAAGCCGCTGAGCGCGCCATCGACTACTACCTCAACCCAAAACCGGACAAAACCGAAGCAGCAACTGCGCCCGGACAACTCTTCACCGTCGCCCATGGCGTCGACACCGAAACCCTGCTCGCCAACCTCAGCGAAAACCTGGCCTCGGCTAATGCCATGGTCAATGACCTGGCCTTCGACCTGGAAGGTCCCAGGCGTCACATCGCCTTGGGCATCCAACAATTGATCGAACTGAGCGGATTATTGGCGAACCGCGCGCTGGATAACGTCGAAGCACGCTAGCCGACTCACCACAAGGGCATTGTGTACATCCGCCTGAACGTGCACGGTCAATGGGAAGCGAGCCCCAGTGTTTTCGAAAGTGGGCGGATGCTAGTCTTGAGCAACGCTGTTGCCAGGGAGCCCTCATGGGCAATCACAAGATCGAGATTCGTCGCAGTAACGTCGAGAAAATCCTGCTGGCCGCCGAGAAGGTCTTTGCCGAGAAAGGCTTCGGCAGCACCGCCATGGCCGACATCGCCGCCGAAGTGCAATTGCCTCGTTCCAACCTGCATTACTACTTCAGCACCAAGAGCGAACTGTACAGCGCCGTGCTGTTCGATCTGCTGGAGGTGTGGAAGCAGGATGCCTTGTGCTTCGAAATGTTCGACGACCCGCGGGTGGTGCTCAGCAGCTACATCCGCGCCAAGATGAACCACTCCCGCAGCCGGCCCTACGGCTCCAAGGTCTGGGCCAACGAAATCATCCACGGTGCCCCGACCCTGGGCCAGGCGCTGGATGCCAGCCTCTATGACTGGGCCAAGATGAAGGAAGCGAAAATTCGCCAGTGGGTGGAGGACAAACGCATCCTCCCGGTGGAGCCCTCGAGCCTGCTCTACATGATCTGGGCCTCGACCCAGCACTACGCCGACTTCGACCACCAGATCAATATTCTCAACGACCACCAGCCGCTGTCCGACATGCAATTCGAACGGGCGGTGCAGACGGTGACCGGGGTGATTTTGCGGGGCATCGGGTTGGAGCCTTGAGAATTTTTGGTGAGGCTGATGGCCCCTTCGCGGGCAAGCCCGCTCCCACATTGGGTCTGTAGTGAACACACTATCTGTGAACGGCAGCGATCCATTTGTGGGAGCGGGCTTGCTCGCGAAGAGGACAGCCCTGACACCTCAAATTTCAAACCGCAACATGATAGGGATTGCGCGGATCATGGTTCCAATCCAGAAACGGCTTGCCGGTGTCCACCGTCACCATCTCGATGCAGTCCTGCACCGGGCAGGTGATCTGGCACAGGTTGCAGCCCACGCACTCTTCATCGATCACTTCATATTTACGCGTGCCATCAGCCTGCTTGAGACTGGCGATGGCCTGGTGTGAGGTGTCTTCGCAGGCGATGTGGCAGCGACCGCATCCGATGCAGGCCTCCTGGTCGATCTTGGCGATGACCTGGTAGTTGATGTCCAGGTACTTCCAGTCGGTAGTGTTGCCCACCGCGCGTCCGGAGAACGCCTGGAGGTTGGCGTGGCCGTGCTCGTCCATCCACCGCGACAAACCGTCCTTCATTTCGTCGACGATGCGAAAACCATGCAGCATCGCCGCCGTGCAGACCTGCACCGCGCCGCTGCCCAGGGCGATGAATTCCGCCGCGTCGCGCCAACTGCCGATGCCGCCGATGCCGCAGATCGGCAAGCCTTGGGTCTGCGGGTCGCGGGCGATTTCAGCGACCATGTTCAAGGCGATGGGCTTGACCGCCGAGCCGCAGTAACCGCCATGGGTACTCTGGCCGCCGACGCTGGGTAGGGCGACCATGCGGTCCAGGTCGACGCTGGTGATGGAGTTGATGGTGTTGATCAACGACACTGCGTCCGCACCGCCGCGATGGGCCGCCCGTGCGGCGACGCGGATGTCGGTGATGTTCGGTGTGAGCTTGACGATCACCGGCAACGAGCAATAGGTCTTGCACCAGCGGGTCACTTGCTCGACGTACTCCGGCACTTGGCCGACCGCCGCGCCCATGCCCCGTTCCGGCATGCCGTGGGGGCAGCCGAAGTTCAGCTCGATGCCGTCGGCGCCAGTGGCCTCCACCAGGGGCAGGATGCGTTTCCAGGATTCTTCGACGCAGGGCACCATCAGCGACACGATCAACGCCCGGTCGGGCCAGTCCTTTTTCACCTGGGTGATTTCCCGCAGGTTGATCTCCAGGGAACGGTCGGTGATCAGCTCGATGTTGTTAATGCCCAAGACCTCGCGGTTGGCACCGTAGTGGGCCGAATAACGCGAGGACACATTTACGGCTGCCGGATCCTCGCCGAGGGTTTTCCAGACCACGCCACCCCAGCCGGCCTCGAAGGCGCGGACGACGTTGTAGGCCTTGTCGGTGGGCGGTGCGGAGGCCAGCCAGAACGGGTTTGGGGCTTTGATGCCGGCGAAGACAATCGACAGATCGGCCATTTACGCAGCCTCCACGTTAAGCATCAGTTGAGCGTTGATCGCCTCGGCGGCGAGTTTGCCGTGCTGCACGGCCTGCACGGTGAGGTCCTGGTCCAGGCTGGTGCAATCGCCGCCGGCATAGACACCGGGAATGCTGGTGCGCAGGTGTTCGTCCACCAGGATTCTCCCGTCCTGGCGCTTGAGTTCCCGGGCCAGTGGGTCCACCAGTGCGTTGTCATCGAAGGCTTGGCCGATGGCTTTGAAAACGGCGTCGGCGGCCAGGTCGAAGGTCTCGGCCCCGATGACCAGTCGACCGTTTTCCAGATGGGTACGGGAAAAGCGCATGCCGCGCACATGCCCGGCGTCATCGAGCAACACCTGTTGCGGTTGGGCCCAGGTCAGCAGACGCACCTGATTGGCCTTGGCGATGTCTTGCTCATGCAAGGTGGCCCCCATGTCCTCAAGGCCACGACGGTAGACCAGGCTGACGTCCCGGGCGCCGAGGCGAGCCATCTGCACGGCCATGTCGATGGCGGTGTTGCCGGCACCGAGCACAATGCAACGATCGGCCAGGGGCAACTGGCTGAGGTCGTCGGCCTGGCGCAGTTCGCGGATGTACTCGGTGGCGGCCAGCAGCCCCGGCGCCTGCTCGTCGCTCAGGCCCAGTTGTTTGCTGGCGGCCAGGCCGAGGCCGAGGAACACTGCGTCGAATTGCTGGTGCAGGTCGCTCAGGCTCAGGTTTTCCCCGAGTTTCTGGCCATGACGGATTTCGATGCCGCCGATGTCCAGCAGGAAATCCAGCTCGCGTTGGGCGTAATCGTCCACCAGTTTGTACTTGGCGATCCCGTATTCGTTGAGGCCGCCGGCCTTGTCCCGGGCTTCGAAAATCACCACGTCATGGCCGTGCATCGCGCTGCGATGGGCGCAGGACAACCCTGCCGGGCCGGCCCCGACCACCGCGATGCGCTTGCCAGTGGCGGCGGCACGCTTGAACGGGTGTTCGCTGAAATGAGCGTTGTCTACGGCGTAGCGTTGCAGCTGGCCGATCAATACCGGCGCGCATTCATGGGCGTTGTTGCGCACGCAGGCTTGCTGGCACAGGACCTCCGTGGGGCAGACCCGGGCGCAACTGCCGCCGAGGATGTTGGCCGAGAGAATTTTCTGTGCCGCGCCTTGGACGTTGTCCTGGTGGATGTTGCGAATGAACGAAGGAATGTCGATCTCGCTCGGACAGGCGTTCACGCACGGTGCGTCGTAGCAGTACAGGCAGCGGGACGCTTCCAGGTGGGCCTGGCGCGCGTTGAGCGGCGGCGCCAGGTCGCTGAAGCGGGCGGCGAGGGTGGCCGGGTCTTCCTGGGAATGGGGGAGGTGACTCAAGGGCTGGATCATGGAGTGGGCCTCACGGTGTTTGAGGTGCTGCCTCTGGTGGGCAGTGGTTTTTTCGGTGTTTGGACTGACGCCTTCGCGGGCAAGCCCGCTCCCACAAGGGATTTGCGGCACACCACATATCTGCGTCTATCCCAGATCCAATGTGGGAGCGGGCTGCTCGCGAAGGCCGAAGGCCTGGATGTCAGCGTTTCACGGCGGTTGGCTTATTCAGCTCCGCCCGCTTGCTCAGCAAATCGAACACCGCCGGGTACGCCGGCCGTTCGATGTAGCGCCCGGCGCCGCGCTCGGCCCGCAGGTCGCCGTCGGCCCACACCAGCCGACCCTGGCTGATGGTGTGGCTGGGCACGCCGAGCACGGTCTTGCCTTCGAAGATGTTGAAGTCCACTTGCTGGTGGTGGGTCTTGGCTGAGATCGTGCGGCTGCCCTGAGGATCCCAAAGCACCAGATCCGCGTCGGCGCCGACGCGGATCGCCCCCTTGCGTGGGTAAAGGTTGAAAATCTTCGCGGTGTTGGTGGAGGTGAGGGCGACGAAGTCCTGCATCGACAATTTGCCGCTATTGACTCCCTCGTCCCAGAGCACCGCCATGCGATCTTCGATTCCGGCGGTGCCGTTGGGGATCTTGCTGAAGTCGTCACGCCCGGCGGCCTTCTGTTCGGCGCAGAAGCAGCAGTGGTCGGTGGCGGTGGTGTGCAGGTTGCCGGACTGCAAGCCGTGCCAGAGTGCCTCTTGATGCCCGCGTGGGCGGAAGGGCGGGCTCATCACGTAGCCAGCGGCGGTCTGCCAGTCGGGATCGCGATAAACACTGTCGTCCAGCAACAGATGCCCGGCCAGTACTTCACCGTAGACCGGTTGGCCCTTGCTGCGGGCATAGGTGATTTCGTCCAGGGCTTCCTTGGTGGACACGTGCACCAGGTACAGCGGCGTGCCCAGGGTTTCGGCGATGCGGATGGCGCGGCTCGCGGCTTCGCCTTCCACTTGCGAAGGGCGTGACAACGGATGGGCTTCGGGGCCGGTGATGCCCTGGGCCAGCAGCTTGCGTTGCAGGTGATAGACCAGTTCGCCATTCTCGGCGTGCACGGTGGGCACCGCGCCCAATTCCAGGCAGCGCTCGAAGCTCGCCACCAAAGTGTCGTCGGCGGCCATGATTGCATTCTTGTAGGCCATGAAATGCTTGAAGCTGTTCACCCCGTGATGGCTGACCAGCTCGGCCATTTCTTCGCGGACCTGTTCGCTCCACCAGGTGATCGCCACGTGGAACCCGTAGTCGCTGGCGCTTTTCTCGGCCCAGCCCCGCCATTCATGAAAGGCTTCCATCAGCGACTGTTGGGGGTTGGGAATCACGAAGTCGATGATCGAGGTGGTGCCGCCGGCGAGACCCGCCGCCGTGCCGCTGAAGAAGTCTTCACTGGCGACCGTGCCCATGAACGGCAACTGCATATGCGTATGGGGATCGATGCCGCCGGGCATCAGGTATTGACCGCTGCCATCGAGCACTTCGACAGCGGCCGGAACATCCAGGTTGTCACCGATGGCCTTGATCACGCCGTCGGCGCAAAACACATCGGCGCGATAACTTTCATCATGGGTAATAACGGTGGCGCCACGGATCAACAGAGACATTCCGAGTTCCTCGCAGGCATGACCGACTGTTGCCGGTTCTTTATGTTTTATCGATCACGGTAGGTAAAGTCGTGCCGGTTTATATTCTTGTCACAACTGTCAGGATTAGACGCTAGCTGGAGTTTATGAAATGAGCAAGATTATTTTTTATAAGCTTATTCGTTAAATAACTTATTGAAAATTAAGGATTAAATTATAAATTCACCAAAATGGTGAGCCTGCTCACCATTTTGACGCACTTGACAGGATTGTTATTTGAGCGAGATTTGTCATGGTAAATCAGCGGCTTGAAAGCGTTGCAAGTGCGGTCTAGACACCTCGCGTTGATCCGAGGTGCACCACTTTGAATCTTCCTCTCGACAGGGCGTGAAGGTCATCTAGCCTAAAGGGCGATATGCAGGGAGTGAAACAAGGCAATACCGTGGCTTTAAACGTTAAACATCAAAAGGTTGGAAGGGTTATATCGATCATCCGGTCAGCTCGGCGCATTATCCGGCACGGTTATTGAGTGCCGTCGTGGGTCTGGCGGGGTGGTCGGTAGCACGCGTGCAAGTACTCCGGCCATCGCCCGTCGATGAGCAAAAATAATGAAAACAGTGGAGCGGACATGACCAGATCAACAGTGACCGAGCGCGACGGATTGTTCGAGCTTGAAGCCGGCAGCGACGTCCTCGACAGCCCCCGTTATAACCACGACATCGCGCCGACCAAGGTGCACGAGCGAACCTGGAACAAATGGCACATCACCGCACTGTGGGTGGGCATGGCGATCTGCGTGCCGACCTACACCCTCGGCGGCGTGCTCACCGCTTATTTCGGCCTGACGGTGGGCGAGGCACTGCTGGCGATCCTGTTTGCCAACATTATCGTGCTGATCCCCCTGACCCTGAACGCCTTCGCCGGGACCAAGTACGGCATTCCGTTTCCGGTGCTGTTGCGCTCGTCCTTTGGCGTCATCGGTTCCAACGTGCCGTGCCTGATCCGCGCCCTGGTGGCGTGCGGTTGGTTCGGCATCCAGACGATGTTCGGCGGGCTGGCGATCCACCTGTTTCTTGGCTCGGTGTTCGACGGCTGGAAGAGCCTGGGCGGCACCGGCGAAGTGATCGGCTTCATGGTGTTCTGGGTCATCAACCTGTGGGTGGTGTTGCGCGGCGCCGAGTCGATCAAGTGGCTGGAAACCTTGTCAGCGCCGCTGCTGGTGCTGGTGGGTGTCGGCCTGTTGGTGTGGGCGCTGCCAAACGTTTCATTGACTGAACTGATGGCGGTCCCGGCCAAGCGGCCCGAAGGTGCCGGGGTGACCGGCTATTTCCTCGCCGGGCTGACGGCCATGGTCGGTTTCTGGGCCACCCTGTCGTTGAACATTCCGGACTTCAGCCGTTATGCCAAGAGCCAGAAAGACCAAGTCGTGGGGCAGATCATCGGCCTGCCGTTGACCATGTTCCTGTTCGCCTCCCTCGGCGTGGTCATGACCGCCGCCTCGGAAAAACTGGTAGGGGTGACCGTCTCCGACCCGGTGACCTTGATCGGGCACATCCAGAGCCCGGTGTGGGTGGCGCTGGCCATGGTGCTGATCATCGTCGCCACGCTGTCGACCAACACCGCGGCCAACATCGTTTCGCCCACCAACGACTTCCAGAACCTGGCGCCGAAACTGATCGGCCGCACCAAGGCCGTGATGCTCACCGGGCTGGTGGGGCTGGCGCTGATGGCCCATGAGCTGTTGAAGAAACTCGGCCTGATCGTCTCCGAGGTCAGCCTCGAGTCGGTCTACTCCAATTGGCTGCTGGGCTATTCAAGCCTGCTGGGGCCGATTGCCGGGATCATGGTGGTGGATTATTTCCTGATCAAGAAACAGCACCTGGACCTGGCCGGGCTGTACCGCGACGACATTTACCCGGCGTGGAACTGGAACGGCTTCATCGCCTTTGGCGTGCCGGTGGTGCTGACCTTGTTATCCCTGGGCAGCGACGCGTTCAGCTGGTTCTACAGCTACGGCTGGTTCACCGGCTCGGCGCTGGGTGGGGTGATTTATTACGGGTTGTGCAGTATGCAGGGGGCCAGCCCGGCTGTCGCCAAGTCACCTCTGCAATAACAGATGAATGCGGTTCCTGTGGGAGCGGGCTTGCTCGCGAATGCGGTGGGTCAATCAACATCAATGCGGGCTGATACACCGCATTCGCGAGCAAGCCCGCTCCCACACTGGACCGCGTTGAAATGAGATAACTGCCTGAAGGAGATCCCCATGAACGCAGCCATCGACGTCCTGCAATCCACCCACTCGCACATCAACCGCGACCGTCTGTGGCAATCGCTCATGGAGCTGGCCCAGCTCGGTGCCACGGTCAAGGGCGGCGTGTGTCGGCTGGCCCTGACCGACCTGGACCGCCAGGCCCGCGACCTGTTCGTGCAATGGACCGAAGCCGCTGGCTGCACCGTCAGCATCGATGGGGTGGGCAACATTTTCGCCCGGCGCCCGGGGCGCAATCCGAACCTGCCACCGGTCATGACTGGCAGCCATATCGACACCCAACCCACCGGCGGCAAGTTCGACGGCTGCTTTGGCGTACTGTCCGGGCTGGAGGTGCTGCGCACCCTCAATGACCTGAACATCGAGACCGAAGCGCCGTTGGAGGTGGTGGTCTGGACCAACGAAGAAGGCTCGCGCTTCGCCCCGTGCATGATGGGCTCCGGGGTGTTCGCCGAGAAATTCACCCTTGAAGAAACCCTCGCCAAGACCGACGCCGAGGGTATCAGCGTGGGCCAGGCGCTCAACGCCATTGGCTATGCCGGCCCGCGCCCGGTCAGTGGGCATCCGGTGGGGGCGTATTTCGAGGCGCACATCGAACAGGGGCCGATCCTCGAGGACGAGGGCAAGACCATCGGCGTGGTGATGGGCGCCCTGGGGCAGAAGTGGTTCGACCTGACCTTGCGGGGCGTCGAGGCCCACGCCGGCCCGACCCCGATGCACCTGCGCAAGGACGCCCTGGTGGGCGCCTCGATCATTGTCGGCGCCGTCAACCGCGCCGCCCTCGGTCATCAGCCCCATGCCTGCGGCACGGTCGGTTGTCTGCAGGCCTATCCGGGCTCGCGCAACGTCATCCCCGGCGAGGTGCGCATGACCCTGGATTTCCGTCATCTGGAACCGGCGCGCCTGGATTCGATGATCGCCGAGGTCAAGCAAGTGATCGAAGACACCTGCCGGCAGCACGGCCTGACCTTCGATTTGAAACCCACCGCCGACTTCCCGCCGCTGTATTTCGACCAGGGCTGCGTCGACGCCGTACGCGGTGCCGCCCAGGGGCTGGGCCTGTCCCATCTGGACATCGTCAGCGGTGCCGGCCATGACGCGATCTTCCTCGCCGAACTGGGCCCGGCCGGGATGATCTTCGTACCCTGCGAAGGCGGCATCAGCCACAACGAAATCGAAAACGCCGATCCGGATGACCTCGCCGCCGGTTGTGCGGTGTTGCTGCGAGCGATGCTGGCGGCCTCCCAGGCGATTGCCGAGGGGCGCATGGCGGCGTGAAGGGTAGAAGATCGCAACCTCGTTGCCCTCTACAGCTCCTATACGGCTGCTACGGGGAACGTGTCATCAATGGGAATGGTCGTAACTTCCATGCGCGCCTGAATCACATGGAGACCCAATGAATCAGCAAGTTCCGACCACCGATACCAACCGTCGTCAATTGCTGCAGATCATTGCCGGACTGTCCGACGGGGTGATGTTGATCGAGGTCGATCAGACCATCGCTTGGGCCAACGCAGCGGCCTTGACCATGCACGGGGTCGAGGACCTCAAGGCGCTGGGTGCCAACGCCGAGGAATACGCCCAGCGGTTCAATTTGCGTTACCGCAACAATCATCCGCTGACAGAAGACAACTACCCCATCGCCCGGGTTGCCCGTGGCGATGAATTCAGCGATGTGTTGGTGGAAGTCACGCCCCAGGCCGAACCGGATCGCACCTGGGTGCATCGGATCCGCAGTATGGTCCTGGCCGACCGCAACGGCGAGCCCGAACTGCTCGTGTTGATCCTCAGCGATGCCACCGAATGGGCCAGCGCCGAGCAGCGCTTCGAGAAAACCTTTGGGGCCAACCCGGCGCCGGCGGTGATCTGTCGCCTCAGCGACCTGCGCTATATCAAGGTCAATCCGGGGTTCCTGGAGATGACCGGCTACAGCCGCGAGCAGGTGATCGGGCGTTCAGTGTATGAACTGGATGTGCTCGAGGCTGCCGAGAAGCGCGACCTGGCCGTCGAGCGTCTGGGTCAGGGCGCGACGATTCCGCAGATGCAGGCCGAGTTGAAATTGCCCGATGGCACCAGCAAGCAGGTGGTCGTCGCCGGTCAGCCCCTGGACCTGCATGACGAAGACTGCATGCTGTTTTCCTTCATGGACATGGAGCCGCGCCGCAAGGCTGAAACGGCGCTGCGCCAGAGCGAGGAGCGTTTTGCCAAGTCGTTCCGGCTGTCGCCCGTGCCCACCCTGGTGTGCAGCGCCGAACAACAATTGCTGGAAATCAACGAAGCATTTCTCCAGACCACCGGTTACGCCAGCGAAGAGTTGCTGGGTAAAACCGTGGAGGAGATCGGTTTTCTCGACAAGGACGCCGGCGCCGCGCTGTTTGCCCGGCTGGAAAAGGCTGCCGCGGTCTCCAGTATCGACGTCAAGGTGCATAAGAAAGGCGGTCAGCTCATCGACTGTGAGGTCGCCGCCGACACCTTGCTCATCCAGGACAAGCCCTGTTACCTGTTGGTGCTGATGAACATCACTGAACGCAAGCGCTCGGAGCTGGAGCTGGTGGCGGCCATTGAGGAGGTGATGAAAGACGCCTCCTGGTTCAGCCGGACCCTGATT
The DNA here is from genome assembly GCF_900119265.1 of Pseudomonas sp. NFACC04-2. Taxonomy (NCBI): domain Bacteria; kingdom Pseudomonadati; phylum Pseudomonadota; class Gammaproteobacteria; order Pseudomonadales; family Pseudomonadaceae; genus Pseudomonas; species Pseudomonas sp. NFACC04-2. The sequence continues at coordinate 537,176 of NZ_FPJC01000001.1, read as the reverse complement.
GAGAAACTGGCCAACGTGAAGAGCATCAACGCCCAGGTGCCGAGCGTGTCATTCACCGAGCTGACGGCCCGGGAACGGGACGTGCTGGGGCTGATCTGCGAGGGGCTGGCCGACAAGGAAATCGCCGCGCGGCTGAAGCTGGCGCCCAACACCGTGCGCAATCACGTGGCGACACTGTATTCGAAACTGGATGTCCACAGCCGCAGCGAGGCGATTGTCTGGGCGCGAGAGCGGGGTTTGTTCGCCGGCGAATGGCGGATGAAGGCACCATGATAGCCAGTGCAAATGTACCGGGTGTACTGGTGCAAATTCGGGTTTTGCACGGGGGGGCGGTTCCTTAGGCTATGAGAGTGCGACATCGTTTGTGATGTCGCGTCCCCCACGAAACACTCAAGGAATACGCCACGATGTGCAGTGAACGAACCCGATACGAGCGCGACAGGATATCTATTCGGACCAGGAGGTCGGCGCTGTCTACCGTTCATTTGTCCCCTCAGGGCTAAGGTGCATCGCATGACCCATTTGTCCCCCTTGCGTGCCCGCCTCGAAGAAAGCTTTACGCCGCTGGCCTGCGAATGCAGCCTCAATGGCGACGGTACCCTCACCGTGCGCCTGTATCACCGTGAAAGCGGCGAGGTGGACTTGGTGGTGAGCGGCATGAGCGTCGATAGCGTCCGCTCGGAAGACAGTATCGCGAAGCTGATCGATGAGCTGCGCTATGAACTGCAAAACACCCCGTTGCATCGCGGTGAGCTCTGATAGGTAAAGATCCAGCGCACCCATCCCATGGCTACAACAATGTCCCCCGGCAATCGAGTACCAATCGCGCGCCGCCGTGTTCGCTGCTGCCCACCTCCAATGTAAACCCGTGCAGGTTGACGATCGCTGCGACGATCGACAGGCCCAGGCCGAATCCGCCATGCTGGCTGCTGCCCTCTGCGCGGTAGAAACGGCGGAATACGGCCTTGCGCTCCGCCTCGGGGATGCCCGGGCCGGAGTCGAGCACTTCGATGCGCGTGCTGTCGCCCTGGTCGACTCCACGCAGGATCACGGTGCCCCCCGGCGGGGTGAACTTGATGGAGTTGCTCAGCAGGTTCGACACCGCCTCGAACAGCAAGGCCCGGTCGCCGTTGAGCAGGGGCAGGGCGTCGGGCGCCTCCAGGATAAAGGTCAGTTCGCGCTCCTCGGCCAGGGGCAGGTAAAAATCATGCAACTCCTGCAATAACTGCAACGGGTCGAGGCGTACGAAGCCCGAGCGCCGTTGCTGGTCTTCCAGTTCGGAAATCCGCAACAAACCGCGAAACCGCGCCATCAGGGTGTCGGTCTCGGCGATCACCTGGTCCATCTGCAAGGCCTCGGGGGAGCCGTCCGGCGCTTGCTGCTGGATGCGATAAAGCTGGGCACGCAGGCGCGTCAACGGGGTGCGCAGATCATGGGCGATGTTGTCGCACACGCCCTTGACCTCGTTCATCAAGCGTTCGATGCGCTCGAGCATGGCGTTGACGATCGCCGCCAGCATGTCCAGCTCATCGCGCCGGCTCGACAGCGGCAGGCGATGGGTCAGGTCGCCGGCGACGATGGCTTCGGCGCTGGCCTGCAACTGGCGAATCCGGCGTAGCGGGCGGCGGCGCAGCAGGTGCCAGCCAGCGATGCCTGGCAGGATGGTCAGTGATACGCCCCAGAACAGCGCGTGCAAGATGATCCGTGTCACTGCGAACAGCGAGCCGTTGTCCCGGGCCAGGATCAGCCAGCGGCCGTCCTGGGTCCGGGTCGCCACCGCGTCGCAACTGTCGGAAGGCACGCCCGGGTCATCGGAATCGACGCAGCCGCCGAGCATGTGGATCTTGCCGTCAAGGGGCAGGTCGGCGGGCACACGCAGGATCGGCCCGCTCAAATGGCGCAGTTGCGGATCGAACAGCCCGTAGGCGTCGACACCGCGCTCGTCCAGCGTCAGGCTGGCCATGAGCGCATCTTCCAGTTGGTCGCCGTGGATCCGGGCGAACAGGTGCTGGCGCTGCATCAGGGAGTGTTTGGCCAGGCTGTCGAGGTAGCCAAACACTTCGTAATACATCACCCCCATCAGGATCGCGCTCCAGATCACGAACAGCGAACTGTACAGCGCCAGCAGGCGGCTGCTGGAGGAGCGCCAGCCCTTAGCGGGGTTCAGCAATGACATAGCCGGAACCCCGTACCGTGCGAATCAGCGGTTCCAGGCCCGGCGGGTCGATTTTCTTGCGCAGGCGGCCGATGTGGACGTCGATCAGGTTGGTGCCGGGGTCGAAGTGATAGCCCCAGACTTCCTCGAAAATCATCATGCGCGAGAGGATTTGCCCGCTGTTGCGCATCAGGAATTCCAGCAGCTTGTATTCGGTGGGCAACAGGCTGAGCAGTTGTCCGTTGCGGCTGGCTTCGCGGCTGATCAGGTTCAATTCCAGGTCGGCCACCCGCAGCGCGGTTTCCGGCTCGCGGGTGCCATTGTTGCGCCGCAGCAGCACTTCGACCCGGGCGGCCATTTCGTCGGTGGCGAATGGCTTGGTCAGGTAATCGTCGCCGCCGGCCCGCAGGCCACGCACGCGCTCGTCCACATCGGAGAGAGCGCTGATCATCAGGATCGGCGTGGCCACGCCCATGGTGCGCAGGGTGGTGACGATCACCAGACCGTCGAGCTCAGGCAGCATGCGGTCCAGCGTGATCAAGTCGTAGTCGCCGCTGACCGCCCGTTCCAGGCCTTCGCGGCCGTTGTCGACCCAATCGACGTCCAGGCCGTTGCGGGTCAGCTCGGCAACGATTTCACGGGCGGTCACGGCGTCGTCTTCGATGGTCAGGATGCGGTTCATGGGCGGTACCGTGTGAGGAAGTTGGAGCGATTGCGCAGCATTCTGCCAAAAATTACCTGTCGGCTTTCTGAAAAAAAGTTCATGGATCGATACGTCGATTCGCTGGCCTGGATCAACACTTGGTCACAAATTATCCCTAACATGAATTTCGCTCGCACTATCATGTTGCGTCTGTTGCCCCGCCTCGGTGCGCTGTTGCCGGGTACCGACGCGAACCGGTGGATGTGTGCCGCAAGGAGCCGAAACCTCACTGAACCTTCAAGGAAGAGCAGCATGATGCAACCTCAAGACGTTCTACGCCGAACATTCGATATCCAGCCGTTGACCCGCGCCGACATGACGGTGCGCCTGGACGGGCAAGCCGTCAACGCCGCCCACGGGGAAACCGTCCTCACCGTCATCCAGTCCCTGGGGCAACGCCAGGTCGCCCGCAACGACCACGACCAGATCAGCGGCGCCTACTGCGGCATGGGCGTGTGCCAGTGCTGCCTGGTCAAGATCGACGGCCGCCACAAGCGCCGCGCCTGCCAGACCCTGGTGCGCCCTGGCATGCAGATCGAAACCCGGGCCAACCGCATGACCGAAACGGAGGCGCCATGAGCCTCGATCCGGTGATTGTCGGCGGTGGGCCGGCGGGCATGGCTGCGGCCATCGAGCTGGCCACCCACGGGGTGCGTTGCACCTTGCTCGAAGAAGCGCCACGCCTCGGCGGCGTCGTGTACCGCGGGCCGCTGCGCGATGGCGTCAGCCTGGATTACCTGGGGCCGCGCTACAGCGAAGCCCTGGAAAGACTCCACGGAGAATACCAGCGCCACGCCGGGTTGATCGAGGTGCGATTGGGCAACCGTGTCATCGGTGCCGAAGGCTTCCGGGCGTTGATGCTGCTGGATGCCGACGAGCGCCTGGGCGAGGTCGCCTATTCCCACCTGGTCCTGGCGGCCGGTTGTCACGAACGCAGCGTGCCTTTTCCTGGCTGGACGCTGCCGGGAGTGCTGATGCTCGGAGGCCTGCAATTGCAGATCAAGAGCGGCGTGGTCCGGCCACCAAGCCCGGTGGTGATCGCCGGCACGGGGCCGTTGCTACCGCTGGTGGCCTGCCAGCTGCACGCTTCGGGCGTGGCGGTGGCGGGCGTCTTCGAAGCCTGTGGGTTCGGTCGGATCGCCAAGGAAAGCCTGGCGTTGCTGAACAAGCCGCAGTTGTTCCTCGACGGCCTGAGCATGCTGGCCTACCTCAAGCTCAATCGCATTCCCGTGCGCTATGGCTGGGGCGTGGTGCAGGCTGACGGCGAGGGTGAGTTGAGCCACGTCACCGTCGCGCCTTATTCCGCGACCTGGGAGCCGGACCTCAAACGCGCCGAACAGGTGCCGGCCCAGACCCTGGCGGTGGGCTACGGGTTTATCCCGCGGACTCAATTGAGCCAGCAGATGGGCCTGGAGCACGGTTTCAGCGAGGACGGCTATTTGCGGGCCGTGTCCGATGCTTGGCAACAAAGCAGCGAAGCGCACATTCATCTGGCCGGCGACATGGGCGGGATCCGTGGCGGTGAAGCGGCCATGCTCAGCGGGCGCATCGCGGCGTTGTCGATCCTCATGCAACGCAACGTGCTGGATCCGTCCACGGCCCGGGCCCACCGGGAGCGCTACCAGACGCAACTGGCGCGGATCATTCGCTTTCGCGCCGCCGTGGATCGCTACACCCAGCGTGGTGCCGGGCAAACCGCGTTGCCTGCCGCCGACACGGTTATCTGCCGCTGCGAGCATGCTACCCGCGCCGATATCGACCTGGCACTGGAGCAAGGCGTGCAAGACATGGCCAGCCTGAAGATGCGCACCCGCGTGAGCATGGGCGATTGCCAGGGGCGAATGTGCGTCGGCTACTGCAGCGATCGCTTGCGCGAAGCCACCGGACGCGCCGACGTGGGTTGGCTGCGGCCACGTTTCCCCATCGATCCGATTCCCTTTTCAGCGTTCCAGAACGTCGGCACGGAGACCGTTTCCCATGATTAAGGACTATGACGTGGTCATCGCCGGTGGCGGTGTGATCGGGGCCTCGTGTGCCTATCAACTGTCCAAGCGCAAACACCTGAAAATCGCCCTGATCGACGCCAAGCGCCCTGGCAACGCGACTCGCGCCTCGGCGGGTGGGCTGTGGGCCATCGGTGAGTCGGTGGGCCTGGGTTGCGGGGTGATCTTCTTTCGCATGATGTCGGCCAACCGCAAGCGCCAGACCCAGGGCGCCGCGGTGGCGGTGGATGCCAGCACGCCGCACATCCTGCCGCAGTCGTTCTTCGATTTCGCCTTGCAGTCCAATGCGATGTACCCGCAGTTGCACCGCGAATTGATCGACCGTCATGGCATGGATTTCAAGTTCGAGGAGACCGGGCTCAAGTTCGTGATCTACGACGACGAAGACCGTTTGTACGCCGAGCACATCGTCGCCTGCATTCCCCACCTGGCAGACCAGGTACGCTGGCTTGACCAGGCGGCCCTGCGTGCGGCGGAGCCGAATGTGAGCCATGAGGCCCTGGGCGCCCTGGAGTTTCTCTGCGATCACCAGCTCAGTCCGTTCCGCCTGGCCGACGCCTACACCGAAGGCGCCCGGCAGAACGGGGTCGACCTGTTCTTCAACACCAACGTGACCGAGGTGGTGCGCAGTGGCACACGGGTGACAGGGGTGCAAACCGCCGAGGCGGGGACCTTCCACTGCCGGACCCTGATCAACGCGGCCGGCGCCTGGGCGGCGGACCTGAGCGAGCAGGCCACCGGCGTGCGGATTCCGGTCAAGCCGGTCAAGGGCCAGATCCTGCTGACCGAGCGCATGCCGAAAATCCTCAACGGCTGCCTGACCACCAGCGACTGCTATGTGGCGCAGAAAGACAACGGTGAAATCCTCATCGGCAGCACCACCGAAGACAAGGGTTTCGACGTGACCACGACTTATCCGGAGATCGAAGGGCTGGTGCAAGGCGCGGTGCGCTGCATTCCGCAGTTGGTCGATATCAACCTGAAACGAACCTGGGCCGGCCTGCGCCCGGGTTCGCCTGATGAACTGCCGATCCTGGGGCCGATGCGCGGGGTGGAAGGCTATCTCAACGCGTGCGGGCATTTCCGCACCGGCATCCTGACCTCGGCCATCACCGGCGTGTTGCTGGACAAACTGGTGAACAACGAGTCCTTGCCGTTGGACATCACGCCGTTCCTGGCGGACCGCTTCGAGGTGGCACCGGTGGTAAAGCCAAAGGAAATGGAGCTGGCCTGAGCAAATCCTGTGTGGAGTCTGTGATCAATACATATCCCGCAGTCACCCGAAAACAAACTGTGGGAGTTGTGGTAAGTGCATATCCCGCAGACGTCCGGGAACAAACTGTGGGAGCGAGCTTGCTCGCGATGGCGTCAGGTCAGTCAGTATCCATATTGACTGGTACACCGCTATCGCGAGCAAGCTCGCTCCCACAGCGATCCAGGGTGAATCGCAATCCTGCGCTTATTCCATCGGCGTGCTGACAAAAGCCTCCAACCCTTCGACATAGGCGGTGAACGCGCTAATCGATGGGAATGACTTGCCCTGCACCTGGTCCGGCACCACCAGGTTGGTGAAGCTCCAGGCCACTGCCACGGTGATGCCCGCCTGATCGAGTGTGCCATCGGTGGCCAGGGGCTGTTTCACCAGTTCCTGTTCGAGCATGCCATAGGCCGCCGCCAACTGGCCTTCCACGCGTTCGACCCAAGGGGCGTGTTGGATTTCTGTCGGCCGCAGGTTGCGTTCGTAGTAGATCTGCACCGACTTCTCGCACGCCGCCAGGGCCAGGCCGATCAAGCGCAGTGTGCGCAGCCGTTGCCCACTGTCGACCGGCATCAGGCTTTTGCCCGGCGCGCCCAAGGCCTCGAGGTAGTCGATGATCAATGTGGAGTCCATCAGCACGTTGCCATCGTCCAGCACCAGGGTAGGGGCCTTGACCACCGGGTTGATGCGCTGGAACTGGTCGAAATGCCGGAACACCGAAACGGACTCGTGTTCCAGGGCAACCCCCAGGCACTTGGCGGAAATGGCGACGCGTCGCACGTAGGGCGAGTCCAGCATGCCGATCAGTTTCATGACGTCTCCTTGAGAAAATCTTGCGGGCGTTAATCCTCGAACCCGACCTGTTCATGGATTTCATCGACCTTGAGTTCCAGCCGGTAAGCCACGGCGATGAACAATGCCTGGCACAGGCACAACGTGGCGCTCAACGAACGAAAGGCGAACGAACTGCCTTCGTTCACCAGCAACACGGCGTTGGCCCGCTTGGCCAGGGGCGAGAGGTTGCTGTCGGTGATGATCAGGGTCTTGGCCTGATGATGCTGGGCAATACGCAGGCAGTGCTGGGTTTCCTTGCCGTAGGGCGTAAAGCTGATGGCGATGACCAGGTCGTTGGCCCGCACACTGCGCATCTGCTCGCGGTAGCTACCCCCCAGGCCGGACACCAGGTGAATGCGTTTGTTGGTGTGTTGCAGGTTGTAGACCAGGTAATCGGCGACCGCGAACGAGCGGCGTACGCCCACCACATAGATGTTGTCGGCGTTGACCACCAGGTCCACGGCCTTTTCGAACGCCTGGTCGTCCAGCTCCAACCCCAGGCGCTCGATGCCCGACAGGGTCGCGTTGACGCACTCGCGGGCCAGGTCGCCGCCGCTGGCTTTCTGCGACTTGTTGGCGATCATGCTGCGGATGCGCTGCTGGTAGTTCTGCACCGGCGTGGTCTTGTGGGTGTAGGCCTCGCGGAACAACGCCTGCATTTCGCTGAACCCACTGAAGCCGAAGCGCTGGGAAAACCTGACGATGGCCGAGGGGTGCACTTCGCATTCCCGGGCGATGTCACTGATGCGATCGACCATGATCCGGTCGCTCTGCTGGCTCATGTAGCTGGCGATGCGTTTGAGCTGGCGCGGCAGGCTTTCGTATTCGTCGGTGATCAGTTGCAGCAGGCGCTCGGCATTGATCGGTGGGCTCGGGAGGGCGGGTTCGGACGCGCTCTCGGACGGCGCCGGCAGATCATCGGGGCGGGTCATAGAAAATCCTTCTGGCTTGTTCTTATAGGGCGGCCCGAAAAAAGGCCGGCCCTCGACAATAGGTTGGCTGGTCGCAGTCTACAGCGTAGGCGCAGGGAAAATCATGGGCGGACAAATGTTGCAGCAGGTGCTGAAACGATGCACTGGGTCTGGTTTCGCTTTGGTCATAGCGTATTGGAAAAAATATTCCACGTAAAAAACTTATAGAATAATTATTGATTTTTGCGCGCTGCTCGTTTTAGTCTGCATGCACCAACAGCGTTGCCGCCGGTGTCGGCGACAAGCGCAGGCTGATAAAAATAACAGGAGCCAGCATGGGCCAGACTCGTTTTGCCAGTGGGCGTCAATTGGATGTGATCTGCCTGGGACGCCTGGGCGTCGACCTTTACGCGCAGCAAGTCGGCGCGCGCCTGGAAGATGTTTCGAGCTTCGCCAAGTACCTTGGCGGTTCCTCGGCCAACATCGCCTTCGGCACGGCGCGCCTGGGGCTCAGGTCGGCGATGTTGAGCCGGGTTGGCGATGACCACATGGGGCGCTTTCTGGTGGAATCCCTGGCCCGCGAAGGCTGCGATGTCAGTGGCATCAAGGTCGATCCCGAACGTCTGACGGCCATGGTCCTGCTGGGGATCAAGGACCGGGAAACCTTTCCCCTGGTGTTCTATCGGGAGAACTGCGCCGACATGGCGCTGCGCGCCGAAGACATCGACGAAACCTTCATTGCTTCCAGCAAGGCTTTGCTGATCACCGGCACGCATTTCTCCACCGACGGCGTCTACAAGGCCAGTATCCAGGCGCTGGACTATGCGCAAAAACATCAGGTCAAGCGGGTCCTCGACATCGATTACCGGCCAGTGCTTTGGGGCCTGGCGGGCAAGGCCGATGGCGAAACGCGGTTTGTGGCCGACCAGAAAGTCAGCCAGCACGTGCAGAGCATCCTGCCGCGTTTCGATCTGATCGTCGGCACCGAAGAAGAATATCTCATCGCCGGCGGCAGCGAAGACCTGCTGACCGCGTTGCGTACCGTGCGCTCGCTGACGGCGGCGACCCTGGTGGTCAAGCTCGGCCCCCAGGGTTGTACGGTGATCCATGGTGCCATTCCGGCCCGGCTCGAAGACGGCGCCATTTACCCTGGCGTGCGGGTCGAAGTCTTGAATGTACTGGGCGCTGGCGATGCGTTCATGTCCGGATTTCTCGCCGGCTGGCTGGAGGACGCCAGCGACGAACGCTGCTGCCAATTGGCCAATGCTTGCGGTGGGTTGGTGGTGTCGCGCCATGCCTGCGCCCCGGCAATGCCGACCCGGGCCGAACTCGACTATTTATTCGACAGCCCGGTGCCCATCACCCGGCCGGACCAAGATGTCGTGCTGCAACGGCTGCATCAGGTCAGCGTGCCCCGCAAGACCTGGAAACAGCTGTTTATCTTCGCCTTCGACCATCGCGGACAATTGGTGGAACTGGCCCAGAAGGGCGGCCGCGAGTTGAGCAGCATCGGCGAACTCAAGCAGTTGTTCATCCAGGCGGTGGCGCGGGTCGAAGCCGACCTGCGGCACCAGGGCATCGAGGCTGACGTCGGTCTGCTGGCCGACCAGCGCTTCGGCCAGGATTCGCTGAACGCTGCCACCGGCCGCGGCTGGTGGGTGGCGCGGCCGGTGGAAGTGCAGGGTTCGCGGCCACTGGCCTTCGAGCATGGGCGCTCCATTGGCAGCAACCTGATCGCCTGGCCACAGGAACAGATCATCAAGTGCCTGGTGCAATTTCACCCTGACGACGAACCGCTGCTGCGCCTGGAGCAAGAGGCGCAATTGATGGGGTTGTACAAGGCCTCCCAGGCCAGCGGCCATGAATTGCTGCTGGAAGTCATTCCACCCAAGGATCATCCATCCCCGCACCCGGACGTGCTCTATCGCGCCCTCAAGCGCCTCTACAACCTGGGTATCTTCCCGGCGTGGTGGAAGATCGAGGCCCAGAGTGCGCAGGAATGGAAACAGCTTGATGAGTTGATTCAACAGCGCGACCCGTATTGCCGCGGCGTAGTGCTGCTGGGCCTCAACGCCCCGGCCGCGGCCCTGGCCGAAGGGTTCCGCCAGGCCAGCCAGAGCAGCACCTGTCGCGGCTTTGCCGTGGGCCGCACGATCTTCCAGGAACCGAGCCGGGCCTGGCTGGCCGGGGAAATCGATGATGAAACGCTGATCCAACAGGTGCAGGGCCGGTTTGTGGAGTTGATCGAGGCCTGGCGTGCTGCGCGGGATTGATGAGTTAACGCAAATCCAATGTGGGAGCGGGCTTGCTCGCGAAAGCGGTGTGTCAGGCGACATCAATATTGAATATGCCGCCGCCTTCGCGAGCAAGCCCGCTCCCACAAGTGTTCAGCGTCGTTCTTACTGATTTGTGAAAAACAATAAAAGGTGCAGCCATGCCCGCTATTCGAATTGGCATCAACCCGATTTCCTGGAGCAACGACGACTTGCCATCGTTGGGCGGCGAGACGCCGTTGAGTACGGCGCTGAGTGAAGGCAAAGCCATCGGCTACGAAGGCTTCGAACTCAACGGCAAGTTTCCCAAGGACGCCAAGGGCGTCGGCGATGTGCTGCGGCCGTACGACCTGGCGCTGGTCTCCGGCTGGTATTCCAGTCGCCTGGCCCGGCGCTCGGCGGCCGAGGAAATCGACGCCATCGCCAGCCACGTTGAGCTGTTGTCGCACAATGGCGCCAACGTGCTGGTCTACGGCGAGGTCGCCGATTCCATTCAAGGCCAACGCATTCCATTGGTCGAGCGGCCCCGTTTTCACACCGACGCGGCCTGGCAAGCCTACGCCGACAAACTCACCGAACTGGCGCGTTTCACCTTGTCCCAAGGCGTGCGCCTGGCCTATCACCACCACATGGGCGCCTACATCGAGTCGCCCGCGGACATCGACAAATTGATGGCCCTGACCGGCAGCGAAGTGGGTCTGTTGTTCGATTCGGGTCACTGCTACATGGGCGGTGGCGAACCATTGCAGGTGCTGCGCAAACACATCGAACGGATCTGTCATGTGCACTTCAAGGACGTGCGCAAACCGGTGGTGCAATTGGCGCGCAATAACCTTTGGAGCTTCCCCGACTGCATCATCAACGGCACCTTCACCGTGCCGGGGGATGGCGACATCGACTTCGCCGCGTTGCTCGATGTGCTGCTGGCCGCCGACTACCAGGGCTGGCTGGTAGTGGAAGCCGAGCAGGACCCCGCCGTAGCGCCGAGTTATGCCTACGCCAAGAAGGGCTACGACACCCTGCGCGCCTTGCTGCAAGAAAGGAGACTGTCATGAGCCTGTTGATCAAGAGCCACTCCAGCGGCCGGACCATGGTCCAGTTGCCAGCGGGCGAGCTGGAATACGTCGGGTTCGCCGCCTACCGCCTGAGCCTGGGTGAAACCCTGCCGGTGGCCGCTGGCGACCAGGAACTGTGCCTGGTGCTGCTCAGCGGGCGAATCAGCCTGAAGGGCGAAGCGCCGGGGCAGGGCGCCTTTGATTGGGACAACCTCGGGGATCGCCAGTCGGTGTTCGAGGAAAAGTCGCCCTATGCCGCGTACCTGCCGCCCGGCAGCCAGGCCCAGGTGACCGCCCTCAGCGATGTACAAATCGCCGTGTGTGCCGCACCGGGTTCGGCCCAAAACGAATACGGCCCGCGGTTGATCCGGCCCGACAGCATGAAGCGCAGCGTGCGCGGCAAGGGCGCCAACACCCGTTATGTCTGCGACATTCTGCCGGACAGCGAACCGGCCCACTCACTGCTGGTGGTGGAAGTGCGCACGCCGTCGGGGCACTCCTCGAGTTACCCGCCGCACAAACACGACACCGATGACCTGCCGCACCAGAGCTTCTTGGAGGAAACCTATTACCACCAAGTCAACCCGTCCCAAGGCTTCGTGTTCCAGCGGGTCTACACCGACGACCGCAGCATCGACCAGGCCATGGCCGTGGAAAACAGCGACCTGGTGGTGGTGCCCAAAGGTTATCACCCGGTCAGCGTGCCCTACGGGTATGAGTCGTATTACCTGAACGTCATGGCCGGCCCGAAGCGGGTCTGGCAGTTCCATAACGACCCGCAGCACAGTTGGCTGCTCGACCTCTGAATGCCACACCTTCCATGGAGAACAAGAACAATGAGCGACGCCCCGGTAGTAGGCCATTACATCGACGGTCGAATTCAGGCCAGCGACAACGCGCGCCTGAGCAATGTCTTCAACCCGGCCACTGGTGCGGTGCAGGCCCGGGTGGCCCTGGCCGAATCGGGCACTGTCGACGCGGCGGTGGCTTCGGCGCTGGCGGCGTTCCCGGCCTGGTCCGAGCAGTCGTCCCTGCGCCGTTCGCGGGTGATGTTCAAGTTCAAGGAATTGCTCGATCGGCATCACGACGAACTGGCGCAGATCATCAGCCGTGAACACGGCAAGGTGCTGTCCGACGCCCATGGTGAAGTCACTCGCGGCATCGAGATCGTCGAGTACGCCTGCGGTGCGCCGAACCTGCTCAAGACCGATTTCAGCGACAACATCGGTGGCGGCATCGACAACTGGAACCTGCGCCAGCCCCTGGGGGTATGCGCCGGGGTCACGCCGTTCAATTTCCCGGTGATGGTGCCGCTGTGGATGATTCCCCTGGCGCTGGTCGCCGGCAACTGCTTCATCCTCAAGCCTTCGGAGCGCGACCCGTCCGCCAGTCTGTTGATGGCTCGGCTGCTGACTGAAGCTGGCTTGCCGGACGGTGTGTTCAACGTAGTCCAGGGTGACAAAGTGGCGGTGGATGCGCTGTTGCAGCACCCGGACATCGAGGCGATTTCCTTTGTCGGCTCCACGCCCATTGCCGAATACATCCACCAGCAGGGTACGGCCCATGGCAAGCGAGTCCAGGCCCTGGGCGGGGCGAAGAACCACATGATCGTCATGCCCGACGCCGACCTCGACCAGGCGGCGGATGCGTTGATCGGTGCGGCCTACGGCTCGGCCGGCGAACGCTGCATGGCAATTTCCATCGCGGTGGCGGTGGGTGATGTGGGGGATGAATTGATTGCCAGACTGTTGCCCCGCATTGATCAACTGAAGATCGGCGACGGCCAGCAGCCCGGTACCGACATGGGGCCGCTGGTCACCGCCGAACACAAGGCCAAGGTGGAAGGTTTCATCGACGCCGGCGTGGCCGAGGGTGCCCGACTGATCGTCGATGGCCGTGGCTTCAAGGTGCCGGGGGCCGAGCAGGGGTTCTTTGTCGGCGCGACGCTGTTCGACCAGGTCACCGCCGAGATGAACATCTACCAGCAAGAGATTTTCGGGCCGGTGCTGGGGATCGTCCGTGTACCGGACTTCGCCACGGCGGTGGCGCTGATCAACGCCCATGAGTTCGGCAACGGCGTGTCGTGTTTCACCCGTGACGGCGGCATCGCCCGGGCGTTTGCCCGCAACATCAAGGTCGGCATGGTGGGGATTAATGTGCCGATTCCGGTGCCCATGGCCTGGCACTCTTTCGGTGGTTGGAAACGCTCGCTGTTCGGCGATCATCACGCCTATGGCGAAGAAGGCCTGCGTTTCTACAGCCGCTACAAAAGCGTGATGCAGCGCTGGCCCGACAGCATCGCCAAGGGGCCTGAATTCAGCATGCCGACTGCCCAATAATCCGTTTTTTACAGTGCCGGAGGGAGAACAACAATGAATAAGCCCCTGCGTTTTGCCTTGAATCGAATGGTTGCCCCGCGCCTGTCACTGCCCGAATTCATTGACCTGGCGCTTGCGTTGAAAACCGATGCCATCGAGATCCGCAACGATCTGAAGGGTGTCGAGATCGAGGACGGCATGCCGCCCGGCCGCGTGCGTGAGTTGTGTGAGGAAAGGGGCATCAAGGTGCTGTCGATCAATGCCCTTTACCCTTTCGACGTGTGGAACGAGGAGCGTCGCGCCCAGGCCGTGCGGCTGGCCGATTACGCCCGTGAATGCGGCGCCGAGGGGCTGGTGATGTGCCCGCTCAACGACCGCGCCGACCCGCGCAGCGAAGCTGAACGGGCGGCGGGGCTACGTACCGCCCTCAGCGAACTGGCGCCGATCCTGCGCGCCTTCGGCATCTACGGTTTCATCGAACCCCTGGGTTTCGAAGAGTGTTCGTTGCGGCGCAAGCGCACGGCAGTGGAGGCGATCAAGGCCATCGGCGGGCTGGATGTGTTCCGCCTGGTGCACGACACCTTTCACCATCATCTGGCGGGGGAGCAGGAGTGCTTTCCCGAACTGACCGGGCTGGTGCACATCTCCGGGGTCGAAGATGCCCAGGCGCCGTTGACGACCATTCGCGATGGCCATCGGGTGCTGGTGGGCGCGGCTGACATTCTTGGCAATGCCAGGCAGATCGAGGCGTTGCGGGCCGGGGGGTATGAGGGCTACCTCTCCTTCGAACCGTTCGCCGAGAGCGTCCATGAACTGGCAGATATCCGCCAGGCGCTGGGGGCGAGTATGAATCACCTGCGCAATCCCCAGGCCTGACACGATTGTTGGTCTGGCGCCGACCCCATGTGGGAGCGGGCTTGCTCGCGAAGGCGGTGGCACATTCAACATCGATTTCGCCTGGCACACCGCTTTCGCGAGCAAGCCCGCTCCCACAGGAAATTTGGGCCAGCCACAAGATGTGCATTCCAAAAAAGGTGCAAGCATGACCACAACACGACTGACCATGGCCCAGGCCCTGGTGAAATTCCTCGATAACCAATACATCGAGGTCGATGGCGTCCAGAGCAAGTTCGTCGCCGGGGTCTTTACCATTTTCGGCCACGGCAACGTGCTGGGCCTGGGCCAGGCGCTGGAACAGGACAGCGGCGACCTGGTGGTCCATCAGGGCCGTAACGAACAGGGCATGGCCCTCGCGGCCATCGGTTTTGCCAAGCAGCACCTGCGCCGCAAGATCTACGCTTGCAGCTCGTCGGTCGGCCCTGGCGCGGCGAACATGCTGACGGCCGCGGCCACCGCGACGGCCAACCGGATCCCGTTGCTGTTGTTGCCCGGCGATGTCTATGCCAGTCGCCAACCGGACCCGGTGCTGCAGCAGATCGAGCAATTCCACGACCTGAGCATCAGCACCAACGACGCCTTCAAGGCCGTGAGCAAATACTGGGACCGCATCAACCGCCCCGAGCAGTTGATGACTGCGGCGATCCAGGCCATGCGCGTGCTCACCGACCCGGCTGAAACCGGCGCGGTGACCCTGGCGCTGCCCCAGGACGTGCAGGCCGAGGCCTACGATTACCCGGATTACTTCCTGCAAAAACGCGTGCACCGCATCGACCGTCGCCCGGCCACCGAAGCGATGCTCGGCGATGCCCTGGCGCTGCTCAAAGGCAAGCGCAAGCCGTTGATCATCTGTGGCGGCGGCGTGCGGTATTCCGGAGCCAATGCGGCGTTGCAGGCCTTCGCCGAGCGTTTCGACATTCCCTTCGCCGAGACACAGGCTGGCAAGAGTGCCGTGGTGTCGAGCCATCCGTTGAACGTCGGTGGCGTCGGCGAGACCGGCTGCCTGGCGGCGAACCTGCTGGCCAAGGACGCCGATCTGGTCATAGGCATCGGGACGCGCTACAGCGACTTCACCACCGGCTCCAAATGGTTGTTCCAGCACCCGGACGTGCGGTTCCTCAATCTCAATATCAGCCCGTGCGACGCCCTGAAGCTCGACGGTGTGCAGTTGTTGGCCGACGCCCGCTCAGGCCTGCAGGCGCTGTCTGCGGCAATGGGCGACTACCGCGCCGAGTGGGGCGGCCAGATAGCCGATGCCAAGGCTCGCTTGGACGCCGAGGTGGACCGCGTCTACCAGGCCGATTACCGCGTCGAGGAGTTTCTTCCGGAAATCGACGACCACATGGACCCGGCGGTGTTTCGCGAATTCATCGAACTCACCGGTTCCTGCCTGACCCAGAGCCGCGTGCTGGGCACCCTCAACGAAACCCTGGCCGACGATGCGATTATCGTCGCCGCCGCCGGCAGCTTGCCCGGCGACTTGCAGCGCGCCTGGCGCAGCAAGGGCGTGAACACCTATCACGTCGAGTACGGCTATTCGTGCATGGGCTATGAGGTGAATGCGGCCTTGGGCGTGAAACTCGCCGAGCCCGACAAAGAGGTGTACGCCCTGGTGGGCGATGGCTCCTACATGATGCTGCACTCGGAACTGGCGACCTCGATCCAGGAGCGACGCAAGATCAACGTGGTGCTGTTGGACAACATGGCCTTCGGCTGCATCAACAACTTGCAGATGGGAAATGGCATGGACAGCTTCGGCACCGAGTTTCGTTTCCGTAACCCGGACACCGGCAAGCTCGACGGCGCCTTCGTGCCGGTGGACTTCGCCATGAGTGCCGCGGCTTATGGCTGCAAGACCTACAAGGTGACGACCCTGGAAGAACTGCGCGCGGCCCTGGCGGATGCGCGGCGCCAGACGGTCTCTACCTTGATCGACATCAAGGTCCTGCCCAAGACCATGATTCACAGCTACCTATCGTGGTGGCGTGTGGGCGTGGCGCAAATCTCCACCAGTGCCCGCACCGATGCCGTCGCCAAAACCCTCAATGAACGACTGGCCCAGGCCCGTCAGTATTAATTGCCCCAACCCTACGAAAGGAGTTCTACATGTCTTTGAAGCTGGGCGTCATCGGCACCGGGGCCATCGGCCAGGACCATATCCGTCGTTGCAGCCAGACCTTGCTCAACAGCCAGGTGGTGGCAGTGACGGACATCAACCTCGCCCAGGCGGCGAAGGTGGTGGCCGATTTGAAACTGACCGCCGAGGTGTATCCCGACGGTCATGCGTTGATCAAGGCGCCGGACGTGGAGGCGATCCTCGTCACCTCCTGGGGCCCGAGCCATGAAGAGTTTGTGCTGGCGGCGATTGCGGCGGGCAAACCGGTGTTCTGCGAAAAGCCCCTGGCGGTCACGGCCGAAGGTTGCCGCAAGATCGTCGACGCCGAAGTGGCCCATGGCAAGCGCCTGGTGCAAGTCGGTTTCATGCGTCCTTACGATGAAGGCTATCGGGCACTCAAGGCGGTGATCGACAGTGGCCAGATCGGTGAGCCCCTGATGCTGCACTGCGCCCACCGTAACCCGCGCGTGGGCGAGAACTACAAGACCGACATGGCGATCACCGACACCCTGATCCACGAGCTGGATGTGTTGCGCTGGTTGCTGGCCGATGACTATGTGTCGGTGCAGGTGGTGTTCCCACGCAAGACCAGCAAGGCCCTGGCTCACTTGCGGGACCCGCAGATCGTCCTGTTGGAAACCGCCCGGGGCACGCGCATCGACGTCGAGGTGTTCGTCAATTGCCAGTACGGCTATGACATCCAATGCGAAGTGGTGGGGGAGACCGGCATCGCCAAGCTGCCAGAACCGTCCCAGGTGCAACTGCGCAGCGGCGCCAAGCTGTCCAATGCGATCCTGATGGATTGGAAGGACCGCTTCATCGCGGCCTACGATGTCGAATTGCAGGCCTTCATCGATGGCGTGCGCGCCGGGCAAGTGGGCGGGCCCTCGGCCTGGGATGGGTTTGCGGCGGCGGTGGCGGCGGATGCCTGTATCGAAGCGCAGCAGAGTGGGCAGATCGTCAAGGTCGACCTGCCCGAGCGCCCGCGTTTCTACGTCTAACCCCAATCCCTTGTGGGAGCGGGCTTGCTCGCGAAGGCTTAGTTTCAGTCGACATCAATGTTGAATGTACCGCCGTCTTCGCGAGCAAGCCCGCTCCCACAGTCGGCTGCGTTCTCTCAAAGGTACTCGGTCAAACTGTGGGGGCTCAGCTCCCACAGGGATTGCATTCATTCAGTGATGAACAAGGAGCTTTCATGCGAATCGGACTAGTCGGCTACGGCAAGGGTGGGCGGTTCTTTCACGCGCCGCTGATCAGCAGTCTGCCGGGGGCTACTTTCGTCGGCGTGGTGACCCGGTCCGCCGAGCGCCGCCAACAATTGGCCAGCGATCACCCGCAGGCCCAGGCCTTCGATACCCTCGAACAATTGGTGGCGGCCGGCGTCGATGCAGTGGTGGTGTCCACGCCTTTGGACGGTCGCCCGGCCATTGTGATGCAAGCCATTGAACTCGGCGTGGCGGTGGTCAGCGACAAACCGTTCGCCCCTGACGCCGCCCAGGCCGAGGCGATGGTGCTGGCCGCCGAGCGTCGCAATGTACCTTTGAGCGTGTACCAGAACCGCCGCTGGGATTCGGATTTCCTGACCCTGCGCAAACTATTGGCCTCCGGGGCGCTCGGGCAAGTCATTCGTTTTGAGTCGAGTGTCGAACGTTATTCGCCAACCTCGGTAGGCAAAGGCAGCGGTGGTGGGTTCCTGCGGGATTTGGGCAGCCACTTGGCGGACCAGGCGCTGCAACTGTTCGGGCCGGTGGTACGGGTCTACGCCGAACTGGACTACCGGCAGCCGGACCAGGTGTTCGACAACGGCTTCTTCATGTCCTTGACCCATGCCAACGGCGTGATCTCCCACTTGAGCGGCAATTGCGTGCAAAACGCACCGCGCCCGCGCTTTCGGGTCAACGGCACCCAGGGCTGCTACACCGTCGATGGCCTGGACGGGCAAGAAGCCCAGGCATTGGCCGGCTTGAGTCCGGCGACCGAGGGCGAGCGCTGGGGGGCTGAAGAACATCGGCGTTGGGGCTGGTTCGAACACGGCACCGAGCGCGAGCGGGTGACCTCGGAGCGTGGCTGCTGGCTGACGTTCTACCAACACTTGCAAAGCGCGTTGGTGGGCGCTGGCCCGCTGCCGGTGGAGGCCCGTGATGCGCTGGCGACCACCCGCATCCTCGACGCTGCCAGGCAGAGTGCCGAGCAGGGCGACGTGGTGCGGTTGTCCACACCGGTGGGTCATGGAATAAAAAACGAATAAAATTCTAAAATCAGTTGATATGGAAAATATTTTCCAATAAAGTCGATTCCAGGTTACCGACAACCCTGTTTGTCTTCCGCCATGCCAGCTTTGAACGGACGATAGACGAAACAAAAACAAGAAACACAGCTAGGTACCGTCGATGAAAACCTTTAGCCGCTCTGCGTTTCACCTGCCACGTCTACTGCGCCTGTCCGCAGTCTTTTCCCTGTTCGAATCCCTGTGTATCCAGCGCAACGGCGCCATGGTCTGTTGCGTGCCCGGCGCGCCCATCGTGCGCTTGCCCCGTTCCTGATCCGCTACGCCTTATCCATAAAACCAACAAAAAAGTGGAGAAAGACCGTTCATGAAGACCAAGACCCGTATCGCCTCGCTGGCCCTGTCGTTGATGCTCACCAGCGGCGCTGCCCTGGCGGACCTGAAGATCGGCGTCAGCATGTCCCAGTTCGATGACACCTGGTTGACCTACCTGCGCGAATCCATGGACAAGAAAGCCAAGTCCCTGCCCGACGGCGTCACCCTGCAGTTCGAAGATGCCCGCAGTGATGTGGTCAAGCAACTGAGCCAGGTGGAAAGCTTCATCAGCCAGAAGGTCGACGCAATCATCGTCAACCCGGTGGACACCGCCGCGACCCAGCGCATCACCAAGGCCGCCGTGGCCGCCGGTATCCCGCTGGTCTACGTCAATCGCCGTCCCGACGACCTGAAACTGCCGGCAGGCGTGGTCACCGTGGCCTCCGACGACCTGGAAGCCGGGCGCATGCAGATGCAATACCTGGCTGAAAAAATGGGCGGCAAGGGCAACATCGTGATCCTGTTGGGTGACCTGGCCAACAACTCCACCACCAACCGCACCAAGGGCGTCAAGGACGTGCTGGCCAAATACCCGGGCATCAAGATCGAACAGGAACAGACCGGCACCTGGTTGCGCGACAAGGGCATGACCCTGGTCAACGACTGGCTGACCCAGGGACGGGAGTTCCAGGCGGTGGTGGCCAACAACGACGAGATGGCCATCGGCGCCGCCATGGCCCTCAAGCAAGCGGGCACCGAGA
This sequence comes from Pseudomonas sp. NFACC04-2, assembly GCF_900119265.1. Taxonomy (NCBI): domain Bacteria; kingdom Pseudomonadati; phylum Pseudomonadota; class Gammaproteobacteria; order Pseudomonadales; family Pseudomonadaceae; genus Pseudomonas; species Pseudomonas sp. NFACC04-2. The sequence goes on along the minus strand of NZ_FPJC01000001.1, from coordinate 517,350 downwards.
AGGGCAGCGTATTGATTGCCGGGGTCGATGGCACGCCGGATGGCTTGAACGCCATCAAGAAAGGCGAAATGGCGGTCTCGGTGTTCCAGGACGCCAAGGGCCAGGCCGATGGCTCGATCGACACGGCGGTGAAAATGGTCAAGAAGCAGCCGGTCGAGCAGGCCGTCTGGGTGCCGTACCGCTTGATCACGCCGGAAAACGTCGATCAGTTCAAGTGACGTTCAACCCGGCCCCACCACAATAATAAGCAGGCAGGGTCGCAACGCCGACCTTGCCGAGGGAGTACCTGATCATGTTCGCTTCAGCGACTGCTTCGAGCGCCCCGGCCATGACTTTCCAGCCGGATGTATCACTTGATGAGCCGTACCTGCTGGAAGTCGTCAATGTCAGCAAGGGCTTTCCCGGTGTGGTGGCCCTGTCCGATGTTCAATTGCGGGTACGCCCCGGCTCCGTGCTGGCCCTGATGGGCGAGAACGGTGCGGGCAAATCCACCTTGATGAAGATCATCGCCGGCATCTACCAGCCCGACGCCGGTGAACTGCGCCTTCGCGGCAAGCCGGTGAGGTTCGACACGCCGCTCGCGGCGTTGCAGGCCGGCATCGCGATGATCCATCAGGAACTGAACCTGATGCCCCACATGAGCATCGCCGAAAACATCTGGATCGGCCGCGAGCAGCTCAACGGCCTGCACATGGTTGACCATGGCGAGATGCACCGTTGCACCGCCCGGCTGCTGGAACGCCTGCGCATCAAGCTCGATCCCGAGGAGCAGGTGGGCAACCTGAGCATCGCCGAGCGGCAGATGGTGGAGATTGCCAAGGCCGTCTCGTATGACTCCGACATCCTGATCATGGACGAGCCGACCTCGGCCATCACCGAGACCGAAGTCGCCCACCTGTTCTCGATCATTGCCGACCTCAAGTCCCAGGGTAAGGGCATCATCTACATCACCCACAAGATGAACGAAGTGTTCGCCATCGCCGATGAAGTGGCGGTGTTTCGCGACGGCGCCTACATCGGCCTGCAACGGGCCGACAGCATGGATGGCGACAGCTTGATTTCGATGATGGTCGGGCGCGAACTGAGCCAGTTGTTCCCGGTGCGGGAGCAACCCATCGGTGAGTTGGTGCTGTCGGTGCGCGACCTGAGCCTGGACGGCATTTTCAAAGGTGTGTCCTTCGACCTGCATGCCGGGGAGATCCTGGGCATCGCCGGGTTGATGGGCTCGGGCCGGACCAACGTGGCCGAGGCGATTTTCGGCGTGACCCCGAGCACCGGCGGCGAGATCCGGCTGGACGGCCAACCCGTGCGCATCAGCGATCCACACATGGCCATCGAGAAGGGCTTCGCGCTGTTGACCGAGGACCGCAAGCTCAGCGGCCTGTTCCCGTGCCTGTCGGTGCTGGAGAACATGGAGATGGCGGTGCTGCCCCATTACGTCGGCAACGGCTTCATCCAGCAGAAAGCCCTGCGCGCCTTGTGTGAGGACATGTGCAAGAAGCTGCGGGTCAAGACCCCGTCGCTGGAGCAGTGCATCGACACCTTGTCCGGCGGCAACCAGCAGAAAGCGCTGTTGGCGCGCTGGCTGATGACCAACCCGCGCATCCTGATTCTCGACGAGCCGACCCGCGGCATCGATGTTGGCGCCAAGGCCGAGATCTATCGGCTGATTTCCTACCTCGCCAGCGAAGGCATGGCGGTGATCATGATTTCCTCGGAACTGCCGGAAGTATTGGGCATGAGCGACCGGGTCATGGTGATGCACGAAGGTGACCTGATGGGCACCCTCGACCGCAGCGAAGCGACCCAGGAACGAGTGATGCAACTGGCTTCGGGCCTGTCCTGATGCCTATTGGTAGAGAAGTGACATCGAGCAATATTCCCGTGGCGAGGGAGCTTGCTCCCGCTGGGGCGCGAAGCGGCCCTGTTCAAGAGCAACGGCGGTGCCCAGCGGCGACGAGCACCCTGGACAAAGAATAAAAAGGTGAATGGCTATGAACGCAATACTGGAAAACAAACCCGCGGCAGCACCGACCAGGCCCCGGCGGCGTCTGCCGACGGAGTTGAGCATCTTCCTGGTGCTGATCGGTATTGGCCTGGTGTTCGAAATGTTCGGCTGGATCATGCGCGACCAGAGTTTCCTGATGAACTCCCAGCGCCTGGTGTTGATGATCCTGCAAGTCTCGATCATCGGCCTGCTGGCCATCGGCGTGACCCAGGTGATCATCACCACCGGTATCGACTTGTCGTCCGGCTCGGTGCTGGCGTTGTCGGCGATGATCGCCGCCAGCCTGGCCCAGACCTCGGACTTCGCCCGGGCGGTGTTTCCCTCGCTGACGGATTTGCCGGTGTGGATACCGGTGGTGGCGGGGCTCGGGGTAGGGCTGCTGGCCGGGGCGATCAACGGTAGCATCATTGCAATCACCGGCATCCCGCCATTCATTGCCACCCTCGGCATGATGGTCTCGGCCCGTGGCCTGGCGCGCTACTACACCGAAGGCCAGCCGGTGAGCATGTTGTCCGATTCCTACACCGCCATCGGCCATGGCGCCATGCCGGTGATCATCTTCCTGGTGGTGGCGGTGATCTTCCACATCGCCCTGCGCTACACCAAGTACGGCAAGTACACCTACGCCATTGGCGGCAACATGCAGGCGGCGCGGACCTCGGGCATTAACGTCAAGCGTCACCTGGTGATCGTCTACAGCATTGCCGGGTTGCTGGCGGGCTTGGCCGGCGTGGTGGCTTCGGCGCGAGCGGCGACCGGGCAGGCGGGCATGGGCATGTCCTACGAGCTGGACGCGATTGCGGCGGCGGTGATCGGCGGCACCAGCCTGGCGGGCGGGGTGGGACGCATCACCGGGACCGTGATCGGGGCGCTGATCCTCGGGGTGATGGCCAGCGGCTTTACCTTCGTTGGCGTCGATGCCTATATCCAGGACATCATCAAGGGCTTGATCATCGTGGTGGCGGTGGTCATCGACCAGTACCGCAACAAGCGCAAACTCAAGCGCTGATCCCCCTGAGGTTGCGACAAAGCGCCACGCCTGACCCGCGTGGCGTTGCCATTTGTCTTCTTAATACAGCTATTGCACCGAATTTCTTGTTATAAACGCACTCCGATGACTGCCAAAAGCCTGTCAGAGAACATTTGAGGGGGTTGTCGGACATTTTCCCTATGTTTTCAGTTGCTGAGGCCTCGACTCGGCCTTAGACTGCCGCCCCTCGTAAATTGAGTGCCGGGTGGCGCTTGGAATAGACGGCGCCTTCCCGATGAGCGTGGCAGCTGCGCTGCGGGACGCTCCATAATTCGCCTTAATGCACGTTTTTTTATAGAGAAATCAATGACAAAGGAAAAGTTGCTGGCCATGCCGGCGGATGACTACATGAATGCCGAGCAGCTGGCTTTCTTCACCAAGCTGTTGCAGAACATGAAGGTCGAAACCCACGAGCGCATCGAACAGAACCGAATCGCCATTGAGAGCCTGGACACCCCGGCCGACCCGGCGGACGCTGCTTCCGTAGAAGAAGAGCGTACCTGGCTGGTCAACGCCATCGATCGCGACCAGCGCATGCTGCCTCAACTGGAGCAGGCCCTGGACCGTATCAACGACGACAGCTTCGGCTGGTGCGACGACAGCGGCGAGCCGATCGGCCTCAAGCGCCTGCTGATCAGCCCGACCACCAAGTACTGCATCGAAGCCCAGGAACGTCACGAACAGATCGACAAGCACCAGCGTCAGGCCTGATTCGCGTTTTCCGAAAAAAGATCGCGACCTTTTGACGAAGGCCGCGATCTTTTGCTTTCGCCTGTGCCTGTTCGCCTACTTCCGTTGACCTGCTGCAAGAACCCGACTAATGGACCATGGATAATGGCTCGGTAGTGGCGTTTAATGCGGTCATAACAACGAAAATGTGGGTGACGAACATGGCGACAGACGGAACGCTGGCGGGTGCGGTGCCGGCCTCGGTACCTGCGACAAAAAGCGCGGCACGCTGGCTGACGCCGACCTTGCAGAGCCTCGCCCTGGCCTTGCTGCTGTGCGGCATGGCCCTGGGCGGTTGGTCGCTGTACCTGGGCCTGCCGCTGGTCATGCTCATCGTCTGGTTGCCGCGCCTGCGTTCGCGCGTGGCCGCGGCACCCGCATCCACGACCGACACATTGGCCGAGCTGACCCGCGACCTGTCCTACACCACCAGCCATAACGCGCTGTCGGCGGCCGGTGTCGCCTATTCGGTCAAGCAACTGGCCGGCAAAGTCCAGTCCCAACTCGATGCGGCGGCGCAGATCGTCAGCAATGCCGAATCGATGATCGCCACCGAACAGGCCACTTCGCAACTCAGCCAGCAGGCCTTGGGCGCTGCCAGCGAGGCCCATCGCAGCAGCGTGGCCGGGCGTAGCGAACTGGTGGAGTCCATCAGCCGCATGCACCAGCTCAGCCAGCGCGCGAATGACAGCCGTGAGTTGATCGAAGCCTTGAGCGTACGCAGCGATGAAATCCAGCGAGTCAGCCTGGTGATCCAATCGATTGCCAGCCAGACCAACCTGCTGGCGCTGAACGCGGCCATCGAGGCGGCCCGCGCCGGTGAGCATGGCCGTGGGTTCGCGGTGGTGGCCGATGAGGTCCGTGGCCTGGCCGGGCGCACCGCCGCGGCCACCGGCGAAGTCGGGGTGATGGTGGCCGACATCCAGCAGCGCACGACCCAGGTGGTGGAGCAGATCCGTCAATTGGCCGCTGACCTGGACAGCGGCGTGCAGCAGGTGGAGCACACCGGTCAGCATCTGGAAAACATCGCCCGGCTCGCCGCCGGCGTCGAAACCCAGGTCAGTGCCATCGCCCAAGGCACCGATACTAATCGCGAACAACTCGACAGCCTGTTCCATGCCATCGAGCAGATGCGCAGCGACCTGTCCATCAGCGACCAGCAGACCCAGCGCCTGGCCGAGGCGGCGGTGCAGATGGAAGGCCAGGCCGAAACCATCAGCGAACGCCTGGCCGAGGTGGGGCTCGACGATTATCACCAACGGGTCTACGACCTGGCGCGGGAAGGGGCGAGCCAGATCGCCGCGCAGTTCGAGGCTGACATCGACCAGGGCCGTGTCAGCCTGGAGGACCTGTTCGACCGTAATTACCAGCCGATCCCCAATACCCAACCGGCCAAATTCCAGACCCGTTTCGACCGCTACACCGACCAGGTCCTGCCGGCGATCCAGGAGCCGTTGCTGGCCCGCCACGAAGGGTTGGTGTTTGCGATTGCCTGCACCCAGCAGGGTTATGTGCCGACCCACAACAAGGTGTTCAGCCAGCCACTGACTGGCGATACCCAGGTGGACACGTTGAATAATCGCACCAAGCGCAAATTCTCCGATCGCACCGGGATTCGTTGTGGCAGCCACCAGCAACGCGTATTGCTCCAGACCTACACCCGCGACACGGGAGAACTGATGCACGATCTCTCCGTGCCGATCATGCTCAAGGGGCGTCATTGGGGTGGTTTGCGGTTGGGCTATAAACCCGAGAAGCCGCGTTAGGCCTGATTGCAGATGGTGGGATTCCTGCCACCACAATCCTGTGGCGAGGGAGCTTGCTCCCGCTGGGCTGCGCAGCAGCCCCAAAGAGCTGGATGCAGCCAATAGGGTGAAATACCGAGCCGGCAGCACGCAGGGCGACTGCTGCGCAGTCGAGCGGGAGCGAGCTCCCTCGCCACAAGAGCTGCCTTGCACTCAGTCAAAGGTCCTGGCTGCCATAGCAGTCTTGGCTCTGGCTAAAGGTCTGGCTGCTATTTACCGTCGTGCAGCCGCACATTCAGTTGATCCACCAGCACCGCTTCTTCGCCGTCGGCCAGCAGCCATTCGCGCAGCAGGTCTTTTTGCTGGTCCGACCAGAAGTCGGCTTCCACCAGCTTGATCTCCGGAGCCAATGGGTGCGCCACGATGAAGTCGTCGATGGCGTTGCCGTCCGAGGGCAGGCCGAGTTGGTCGAACAGGGTGCTGAGTTCGTGAGAAGGCTGTTCCATGGAAGTCTCCTTTAGGTGGGGCGCCGTCGTGGCGCCTCGGGGCTTACCTTTATCTGAGGCAAGCGGTCATCAGGAGTTCGATTGGAATCAGGCTTTCAAGGCCCCTTCATCCACGGCGGCCTTCAACGCCCTGGCTGCTTCCCTGGCAGCCTCGGCCGCGAGTTGCGAAGTCTTGAACCAGCGATCCTTTTCCACCTGGTGGCAACTGACGGTGGTCAACGGTGGTTTGGCACGCATCACGATGACGGCCTGGAACTCGCCTTCGACTTCTCTGGCTTCGCCCCGGATAAAAAACTCGCCAATATCAAATTCCGTCACGTCGCGCCTTCTCCTCGAAACCATTATGGGTGCGCGATCCGCCGATTTACGACGATCTTCGCTGGGCGGGCAGTATGGCAGTAGTTGCCCATCGGCGGCTGAGTTAACTCATGTACGGACACATAAGCGTTTCAGGCGCTGTTTTCGAGGCGTCTGGCGAGGTAGCAGGCCTCGTTATGGTCGGTGCGGAATCCTCTTACACGTCCAGTCGATGTTTCTTCAATGTGAAAAAAACACTTGCCGGCCAAGACGACCCGATAACGCGGTTGAATCAACGAAATTGGCAGGCAATCGGTGCCGTCGACGCTGTTGCCTGGTTCAACGATGCACGGGGCGGCGGGGAGGGCTTGAGTGGTGAAAGTGGCCATTGTGAATTCCTTTTCATGGTTTACCGACGAATTGCCGGGTACTTCGAGTAGTCTCCACGCCTTCGGCTGCTCTAGAATCGGCAGCGTCTTGTGGACGGTTGCGCCTATCTAAAGCAATTTTTTTTGGGCTCGATGTCAGAAAAATGCTTTTTTAAGTGAGAAATTTCCCTAAAGTTAGTAGTCCCATCTTTTCCGATGCTCAGAGTGGCGTTTTCCTTCAGCCTCTGGCGACCCCCCGGGAAAGACGGCGAGAGCGGCAACCTTTAGTCTGCTCTCGGCTCGGGACAGGGGCGCGCCGTTCATTTCGAATTTCAGTGACAGGTCCATTACGACACTACAGTCGGTACGGGTTCTCGTGGTCCGTCCTTTGCGCAGGGCGGGTCTTTTTCAAAAATGGGGATGTTTCCTTGGCAGTAAGTAATCTCGACATGCATGCGTTATTTGTACTTGGTGACCTGCGGGCAAAACTGGTCAAACAATTCCAGTCGCGTTTCGTCTACATCACCGAGCAGACCGCCGAAGGTATTTATGTCGCCGAAATCGACACCGAGTCGGCCCTGGTGGTCGATGACAAGCCCAGGCTCGAGCTCAAGGTCGGTGATCATTTTCGTGCAGCGGTATTGCCCAGTCGCGAAGGTGGCAAGTTTGAAATCCGCTTTCGCGAAATCAAGCTGACGGTCTATGGCCTGGGCGATTACGCCTTCGTCACGACCTCTGGTGGTCACGCCATCCTGTTCAAGGAAGGTCACAGCGTGGTGACCGTGTTTGCGGCCAACGAACAGTTGCAGGAAGGCTTGACCAAGACCTTGAAGGCGGTGACCGCCAAGGCCGCCAAGTGGCGCAAGGGCGAGCTGGTGACTTTCAAGGCCAGCGAGTGACTGTTTCGGAGCCTGTGCGCCCAAACCACTGACAGTTTCGCAAGAACTCGCTGGAACCTCGGCTACAGTCAATTGACTGAACTATTCAGGGGCTTGCGTTCGGTTACGCAGGGCCGTTCAGCTATTGCTGTATCTGGCATGAGGTGCAAAGCATGAAACGAGTTCGACAGTGGCTGGCTGCCTGGGCCACCTTCGCTGTGTTGGTTTCACCCCTTCCGGTGTCGGCTGCCACAGCGCCGATCCACTTTGCCGACTTGAACTGGGAAAGTGGCAGCCTGATCACCGATATCCTGCGAGTCATCGTTGAAAAGGGCTATGGATTGCAGACCGATACATTGCCCGGCACCACCATTACCCTGGAAACCGCCCTGGCCAACAACGACATACAGGTGATCGGCGAAGAATGGGCCGGTCGCAGCCCCGTGTGGGTGAAGGCCGAGGCCGAGGGCAAGGTGGTCGCCTTGGGCGATACGGTCAAAGGCGCGACCGAAGGCTGGTGGGTGCCTGAGTACGTCATCAAGGGCGACCCGGCCAAGGGCATCAAGCCCCTGGCGCCGGACCTGCGCAGCGTCGAAGACCTGGCGCGCTACAAGCACGTGTTCAAGGATCCGGAGAGCCCCGACAAGGGCCGCTTCCTCAACAGCCCCATCGGCTGGACCTCCGAGGTGGTCAACAAACAGAAGCTCAAGGCGTATGGCTTGTCCGACAGCTACGTGAATTTTCGCAGCGGCTCGGGGGCGGCGCTGGATGCGGAAATCACCTCGACGATCCGCCGGGGCAAGCCGATCCTGTTTTACTACTGGTCGCCCACGCCGCTGCTCGGGCGCTTCAAGCTGGTGCAGTTGCAAGAGCCGCCGTTCGATGCCGAGGCCTGGAAAACCCTGACCGATGCCGATAACCCCAACCCGAAGCCGACCCGCTCACTGGCCTCGAAACTGTCGATCGGTGTCTCGGTGCCATTCCAGAAGCAGTATCCGGAGATTGCCGAGTTCTTCAGCAAGGTCGACTTGCCCATCGAGCCGTTGAACAAGGCCCTGGCCGACATGAGCGAGAAGCGCACGCCACCCCGTGAAGCCGCCGAGGCGTTCCTCAAGGCCCATCCTGAGGTCTGGCAGGCCTGGTTGCCCAAGGAGGTCGCCGACAAGGTGTCCGCCGGCCTCTAGTGTCCTGTATCACAAATACTGTTCCTTTTTGACGGCGTCTGTTGTCGTGATGCTGCGTTGCCGTTCCTCGCCGTAGCGGGCTATGACTCGTCGCGGCGCCTTGCCTGACGACAACAGCCACTCGCCAAAAAAGAAACGTATTTGCGAAACAGGACACTAGGGTGGCGCGCGTGCCAGCGGGTTGAACGCTTGATCCTGGGCAATGAATCATTCACTGGAAACTGGCACCCTGCGCCCGTCCAGCGAAATGCCAAATTCGAGCTAGGATGATTGTTCAACCTTTTTCAGGAGGCTGGCGAATGACGCTTTTATTGGCTCGGTCGCTGGTCGCAGTGTTTGCGACCATCAGCTTGATTCATTTGTATTGGGCCCTGGGTGGGCGGTGGGCGGCCCTGGCGGTGGTGCCCCAGGTGCCGGTGAGGCAGGGGGAGGCGCTGCGACCGGCGTTCGACCCCTCGGGCTGGCTGACGTTGCTGGTCGCCCTGGCACTGCTGATGATTGCGCTGCTGGTGTGCCTGCGGGTCGGCCTGCTGGCCCAGCCGGTCACCCATCGGGCGTTGCAGTGGCTGATCAGTGCGATCGCCTTGCTGATGTTCGCCCGGGCCATTGGCGAGTCGAACCTGGTGGGCTTCTTCAAGGAGGTCAAGGGCTCGACGTTCGCCAGGCTCGACACCTGGGTCTATTCGCCGTTGTGCGTGGTGCTCGGGGCGGGGTTGCTGACGGTGGCGTGGGCCTGAACGGCAGTGCAAGGGTGGGAGGGACTTACACAAGACGACCCGTTTTTGTGGCGAGGGAGCTTGCTCCCGCTGGAGGGCGCAGCCCTCCCAAAAGCTGAACACAAACAGCCTGACACTCCGAGGTGACAGGTCTCGGGGCTGCTGCGCAGCCCAGCGGGAGCAAGCTCCCTCGCCACAAGGGTGTTCGCCTCAAGGTAGCGGTCAGCCGTCCTGTCCGGTTCGGCGACTGCTCACTTCCGCCGGCACATCATCCCCAGCCATGCGTTTGCGGAACAACGCTGCCCGTGCCAGCAGCAGGGTGGTCACCGGTACGGTGATCGACAGCAGGATCGGGATCAGCCAGGCGTGCAACACCGGCCCGGACTTGAGCGCCGAAAAATACACGATCGAGGCCAGCGCCACGCACCAGGCCCCCAGCGTGGAGGCCAGCGCCGGTGGGTGCATGCGCTGGAAAAAATCCTTCAAGCGCACCAGGCCGATCGCCCCGGCCAGGGCGAAAAGGCTGCTGAGTACCAGCAGGATCGCCACCGGGATTTCAACCCACATCGACAGCTCGCCGTTCATTCGATCACCTCGCCACGCAGCAGGAACTTGGCCAGGGCAAACGAGCCGACAAAGCCGAACAGGGCGATCAGCAGCGCCGCCTCGAAATAGGTGTCACTGGCATAACGGATGCCCAGCACCAGCATCATCAGCATCGCCACGATGTACAGATAGTCCAGGGCCAATACCCGGTCCTGGGCCGAAGGGCCCTTGAACAGCCGCCACAGGGTCAACACCATCGCCAGGGAGAACAGGAACAGGCTCAACAGGATCGCATTGGACAGCAACGGGCTCATTCGAAAATCTCCATCAACGGGCGCTCGTAGGTGGCCTTGAAATGCGCGATGAATGACGCCTCGTCGGCCAGGTCGAACACGTGCATCAACAGGATGCTGCGATCCAGGGCCAGTTCCGACCAGACGGTCCCGGGAATCACCGTGGTGATCATCGACAGCGCGGCCAGGCCGTTGGCGTCGCGCAGGTCCAGCGGCACCTTGATGAACCGTGAGCGAGGTGGCCGGCGCCAGGCGTTCAGCACACCCCAGGCCACCGCCAGGTTGGACACCAGCACGTCGCGGCCCACCAGCAGGAACAAGCGCAACACCATCCATGGCCGACGGATACGGATGGGCCGCGGTCGCAACGGGCGCATCATCAACGGGGCCAGGAACCCCAGTGCAGCACCCAGCAGCAGATGGCCGGCGCTGAGGGACACGTTCAACACCAGCCACAACAAGCACAGCGCCAGGGACAACCACGGGGCGGGAAACAGGCGCTTCATGGCTGCACCTCCCGCAACACGGCGCGGGTTTCGGGGTTGGGCACGGCGCGGGTGGCAAGTACCGACATCACGTAATGTTCCGGGTTGTTCAGCGCATCCGCGGCGGATTGGGTATAGCGCAGCAACGGCTCGGCCTTGAAAGTCAGGGCGATGCCCAGGGCCAGGAGCACGACGATCGGCAGGCATTCGAACGGCCGCAGCAATGGGGAGGGTCGCTCTTGCGGCGTCCAGAAGCGCTGGATGCCCAGGCGCGAGAAGGCGATCAACGAGGCCAGCCCCGACAGGATCAATAACGCCAACAAGGCCCAGGCCTGGTTCGACACTGGCGTCCCGGCACTGGCTTCGAGCCCTTGGGGATTGAGCAGGGCACTGAGCAGGCTCAGCTTGCCGATGAACCCCGAGAGCGGCGGCATGCCGATGATCAACAGCGCACAGAAGATAAAGCTCAAGCCAAGGAACGCCATGGTCCAGGGAATCACCTGCCCGACCACGGCTTTTTGCTCGTCATCCAGGTTGATGCCCTTGGGCGGCTGCAAGGATTCCAGCGGTCGCGGCAAGGTGTCGAAGTCGTCGTCCAGGGACAGTTCATTGGCCGAGCGCGAACGTTCGATCAGTTCGGCCAGCAAGAACAGCGCACAGAGCGCCAGGGTCGAACTCACCAGATAGAACAGCGCCGCACCCACCAGGTTCGGTTGGGCGAAGCCGATGGCCGACAACAGGATCCCCGCCGAGACCAGGATGCTCAGGCTCGCCATGCGCTCCAGGCGCTGGGCGGCGAGAATGGCGATGGCGGCGCAGACGATGGTCGCCATGCCACCGTAGACCAGCCAGTCGGCGCCGAAATACGCCGAGGCGCCGGCCTGGCCGGAGAACAGCAGCGTCCACAGGCGCAGAATGGTATAGACGCCAACCTTGGTCATGATCGCAAACAGCGCCGCAACCGGTGCGCTGGCGGCGCTGTAGGCCGGCACCAGCCAGAAGTTCAGCGGCCACATGCCGGCCTTGGCCAGGAACGCCACCGCGAGAATGCCTGCTCCGGCATGCAGCAAGCCGCGGTCGGCCTCCGGCACCAGCGGGATTTTCAGGGCCAGGTCGGCCATGTTCAACGTGCCGGTGACGCCATAGATCAGCGCCGCGCCGATCAGGAACAACGACGAGGCCAGCAGATTGATGGAGATGTAATGCAGGCCCGACGACACTCGCGCTCGGCCCGAGCCGTGCAGCATCAGGCCGTAGGAAGCCGCCAGCAGCACTTCGAAGAACACGAACAGGTTGAACAGGTCCGCCGTCAGGAAGGCGCCGTAGAGGCCCATCAATTGGATCTGGAACAGCGCATGGAAACTGGCACCGGCGCGGTCCCAGCGGGCCGTGGCGAAGAGCAGTGCGCTGACGCCGATGATGCCGGTCAGTACCAGCATCAGCGCCGACAGGCGATCGACCACCAGGACGATGCCGAATGGCGCCTGCCAATTGCCGGGCAGGTACACGCCAATGGAGGCGGGCAAGGCCTGGTCCTGGGTCCAGTAGAGCAACAGCACGGCGATGCCCAGGCTCAGCAGGCTGGAAAACAGATTGATCCGGGCCTTGAGCGGGCGGTGCTTCTCGCCCAGCATCAGCATCACCGCGGCGGTCAGCAGCGGCAGCAGGATGGGCGCGGCGATCAAATGGGGTGTCACTATCATTCCTTGGGCTCCCGACCGTCCACATGGTCGGTACCGGTCAGGCCCCGGGACGCCAGCAGCACCACCAGGAACAGCGCGGTCATGGCGAAGCTGATCACGATGGCGGTCAGCACCAGCGCCTGGGGCAGCGGGTCGGTGTAGTGCAGCAGGTCCTGGGGTACGCCGTCCTTGATGATCGGTTCCTTGCCGATGAACAGGCTGCCCATGCTGAAGATGAACAGGTTGACGCCATAGGACAGCAGGCACAGGCCCATGACCACTTGGAAGGTCCGTGGCCGCAGCACCAGCCAGACGCCGGAGGCGGCCAGTACGCCGATTGCGATTGCGATGACTTCTTCCATCAGACGGTGGCTCCTGTGACGGGGGCGATGGGTTTGGCTTGCAGGCCCGGCTTATGGGCCCGCACCGACTGGTGCGCCAGGGCGGTGAGGATCAACAGGGTGGAACCGACCACCACGGCGTACACACCGATGTCGAAGAACAACGCGCTGGCCAGGTGAATGTCACCCAGCAACGGCCATTCGAAATGCCAGGTGTGGGTGGTCAGGAACGGATAACCCACGGCCATCGCCCCCAGGCCGGTGGCGGTGGCGAACAACAGGCCGGTGCCCATCCAGCGCAGCGGGCGCAGGCTCATTTGCGCCTCGACCCACTGGGTGCCGGCGACCATGTATTGCAGGATGAACGCCACGGACATCACCAGCCCGGCCACGAAGCCGCCACCGGGTTGGTTGTGGCCGCGCATGAACAGGTAGAACGACACCACCAGGGCGATCGGCAGCAGCAGGCGCACCAGCACCGACGGCACCATCATGAAGCCCAAGGCGGTGTCGCTGGCATGGCGCGGGTTGACCAGGTCGGTGACCACGTCCGGCGCCAGCAGGCGCTGCTGCGCCGGTAGCTGCATGCTTTCCTTCGGTGGTCGGAAACGCCGCAACAGGGCGAACACCGTCAGGGCCACCGCCACCAGCACGGTGATTTCCCCCAGGGTGTCGAAGCCACGGAAATCCACCAGCATCACGTTCACCACGTTGCTGCCGCCGCCTTCGGGCAGAGCGCGGCTCAAGTAGAACGACGAAATGTCGTTGGGCGTCTGGCGCGTCAGCATGGCGTAGGACAACAGCGCCATGCCGCCGCCCACCGCGATGGACAGCAGCAAGTCCCGCAGGCGCCGGATGCGCGCGCGCCGCTCGCTGTTGGGCAGTGGCGAGACGTCCTCGATCCGTCGTGGCAGCCAGCGCAGGCCCAGCAGGATCAGCACCGTGGTCACCACTTCCACTACCAATTGCGTCAAGGCCAGGTCGGGGGCGGAGAACCAGACGAAGGTCACGCAGGTCATCAGGCCGCAGACGCTGACCATGGTCAGGGCCGCGAGCCGGTGATACTTGGCCTGCCAGGCCGCCCCCAGGGCACAGATGATTGCCAGCAGCCACAGGGTGACGAAAACGATGGAGCCGGGGATCTTCGGCCGGTCGCCCCAGACCAGCGTGCTGTGCAGCATCGGGATCAGCCCCGCGAGCACGGCGGCCAGGACCAGCCAGAACAACTGGGCCTGCAGGCGGCGGGTGCTGATCCGTCGTTCCAGGCGCCGGCCCTGGCGCATCATCAGCACCAGGCAGCGCTCGAACAGGCGCTTGCCGCTGAGTCGGCCAATGAACGGCGGGTGCTTGATGTGGCCTTGCCGGAACTGATTGCGCAGCAACAGGTACAGGACGATGCCGCCGGACATCGCCACCAGGCTCATGATCATTGGCGCGTTCAGGCCGTGCCAGATCGCCAGGCTGTACTCGGGCAGCGTGCCGCCCACCACCGGCAATGCGGCGGCGGCGAGCAACGAGCCGACCACCTGGGCCGGAAAAATCCCCACCAACAGGCAGGTGAACACCAGCAACTCCACCGGCGCACGCATCCAGCGCGGTGGTTCGTGGGGGGTATGGGGCAGGTCGGTGGCGGTGGGGCCGAAGAACACATCCACGGTGAAGCGCAGGGAGTAGGCGACGCTGAACGTCCCGGCGATGGTGGCGATGATCGGCAGCGCCAGCTCGATCCAGGCGGTGGCGGAAATGAACACCGTCTCGGCGAAGAACATTTCCTTGGACAGGAAACCGTTGAGCAACGGTACCCCGGCCATGGCCGCGCTGGCGACCATGGCCAGTGTCGCGGTGAACGGAATCAGCCGCACCAGGCCGCTGAGCTTGCGAATGTCGCGGGTGCCGCTTTCGTGGTCGATGATACCGGCGGCCATGAACAAGGAGGCCTTGAACGTGGCATGGTTGAGGATATGGAACACCGCCGCCACGGCCGCCAGTGGACTGTTCAGACCCAGCAACAGGGTGATCAGCCCGAGGTGGCTGATGGTGGAGTAGGCCAGCAAACCCTTGAGGTCGTTCTGGAACATGGCGCAGTAGGCGCCCAGCAGCAAGGTACAGGCCCCCGCGCCGCTGACGATGTAGAACCATTCTTCACTGCCCGACAGCGACGGCCATAACCGTGCCAGCAGGAACACCCCGGCCTTGACCATGGTCGCCGAGTGCAGGTAAGCCGACACCGGCGTGGGGGCGGCCATGGCGTGGGGGAGCCAGAAGTGGAACGGAAACTGGGCGCTTTTGCTCAGGGCGCCGATCAGGATCAGCGGCAACAGGATGGGGTAGAGGGCATGGGCACGGATCAGGTCGCCAGCGGCCAGGACCTTGTCCAGCTCATAGCTGCCCACAACATGGCCGAGCAGCATCACCCCCGCCAACAGGCAAAGCCCGCCGGCACCGGTCACCATCAAGGCCATATAGGCTCCGCGCCGAGCGTCGGCGCGGTGGTGCCAGTAGCCGATCAACAGGAACGAGAACAGGCTGGTCAGCTCCCAGAAGAACACCATCTGGATCAGGTTGCCGGAGATCACCAGCCCGAGCATGGCCCCCATGAACGCCAGGAAGAAGGCGAAGAAGCGCGGCACCGGATCGTCTGGCGACATGTAATAGCGGGCGTACAGCGACACCAGCGTACCGATGCCCAGCACCAGCAACGAAAACAGCCAGGCGAAACCGTCCAGGCGCAGCACGAAATCCAGGCCCAGGCTGGGCAGCCAGTCATAGTGCTCGCGGATCACGCCGCCGTCGGCGATCTGCGGGTACAGCAAGGCCACCTGAACGGTGCCGGCCAGGGCGACGAGGCCGGCCAGCAGGGATTCGGCGTTACGGGCGTTATGCGGCAGCAGCGCCGCGACACAGCTGCCGATGAAGGGCAAAAGCAATAGAACTATCAGTGACATAGGCTTCTATTCGGCGGGAGGTTGTGAGGGATCATACGTGGCGTATTCCCGATCACCAACCGTGAGGGTGTCGCAGAATCCTACAAGGTAGGCAGTGTTTTCCGAATTTGCGTTCTACATATCATCCGTGGCGAGGGGGCTTGCTCCCGCTGGGCTTGTGTAGGAGCTGCCGAAGGCTGCGATCTTTTGATCTTTCGCTTGGGGTTCAAGTGTCTGGGGAAAGATCGCAGCCTCGTTGCACTCGTCAGCTCCTACACAGGCTCAAACGCCCCCGGCCTCACTGCTCGCGCTCAAGCACCTCATCCACCTTGATGGCGTCTTTATTGCGGGTCTTCAGCTCACTGACAATCACCGCTGCCACGATCAGCGCCGCGCCGAACAACGCGATCGCTGGCAGTCGCTCGCCTGCCAGGCGCCCGGCGATGCCGGCCCACACCGGTTCGCCGGCATAGATCAGCGTGGCGCGGGTCGGCGAGACGCTTTTCTGTGCCCAGTTCATCGCCACCTGGATCGCGGCGCTGGCGGCGCCCAGGCCCACGGCACTGACCAGCAGCAACAGGGAAAAATCCGGGATCGCTTCCTGGGTCGGCACCACCATCAGGAACGCCAGCACCGCCGTGCTTGCCAGTTGCACCACGGTCACCCGGCGCACGTCGACCTGGCCGGCATAGGCGCTGATCAGGATGATCTCGGCGGCAATCGCGATGGCGCTGATCAATGTGGCGATTTCACCGGGACTGAAATTCAATGAAGCGCCCGCCGGCCCCGACACCAGCATCAAGCCGGTGAACGCCAGCATGATGCCGATGCTGGGCATCAGCCCAGGGCGACGGCCCAGCACCAGCCATTGCAGCAATGGCACGAACGGTACGTAGAGCGCGGTAATGAACGCCGATTGGCTGCTGGGAATGGTTTGCAGGCCGACGGTCTGCAGACCGTAGCCGAGCATGATGGCCACGCCGATGAAGCACCCGGCCTTGAGTTCGAACAGCGTCAGGTCGCGCAGGTGCCGCCAGGAAAACAGTGCGACGAGCGCGGCGGCGGCCGCGAAGCGCAGGCCGACGAAAAACATCGGTCCGCTGACCGTCATGGCGTGCTGTACCAGCAAGAACGTCCCGCCCCAGATCATGGTGATCAGCACCAGCACGCATTCGGCCTTACTGAACCGGGAGAAACGGGAGGAAGCTTGAGGAGAGTTCACCGATGCCATGACCTTGCGCGCTATTTGAGGCGGACGCACAATGCGTCCGAAGTTGGGCAGTATAATGCGCAGCCCTACCATGTGAGCAATATAGTGCACAAAGCATCCGGCCAGCGGGCTTCCGTCCTGCAACACGTCAGCCAGAACATCCGTCGCCTGCGCCATGCCGCGCAGCTCAGCCAGACCGCGCTGGCGGAATTGTCCGGGGTCAGCCGGCGCATGCTGGTGGCCATCGAGGCGGGGGAAAAGAACGTCAGCCTGACCACCCTCGACCGTGTCGCCGAAGCCCTCGACGTGGCCTTCAGCGATCTGATCCAGGCCCCCGAGGCGCGTGACCCGAGTCGCATCAACGAAGTGGCCTGGGCCGGTACCATCCCCGGCAGCAAGGCCGTGTTGCTGGCCAAGGCCACCGCCAGCCGTGAAGTCGAGCTTTGGGAATGGCGCCTGGAGCCCGGCGAGCATTACCATTCCGAACCCGACGCCGATGGCTGGAGCGAGCAGCTTTACGTCTTCGAAGGTTGCCTGACCTTGCTGTTGGGCGATGAAGCGCGCCAGATCGGTGCCGGTGAGTTTTTCATGTTTGCCAGCAACCAGCCCCATGCTTATCGCAACGATGGGCCGGTGGCGGCGAGATTCGTACGCAACGTGGTGATTTGATTCCTGGGGAGAGCGGTATGGACACAGCGCTGGAACGACAGGGGAGTGGCCTCATCCGCGAAGCCGATATCCTGATCATCGGCGGCGGCCTGAGCGGTACCATGCTGGCCGCGCAATTGCTGCGCCTGCCGGGCCGGCGCGAGGTGCTGATCGTCGAGCCGCGCAGCGAGCTGGGCCGAGGCGAGGCCTACAGTGCCGTGGAACTGGGGCACACCTTGAACGGCAACGCGGCGCGCATGAGCGTCGATCCGGACAACGCCGACGACCTGACCCAATGGCTCACCGCATTCATCGAAGCCGGCGGCTGGCCCGAGTCGGATCAGCAACACGTGCCGATCAGCGAGTTGTTCCCGCCCCGGGGAATCTTTGGTCTGTATGTGCAGCAACGCCTGGCCGAGGCTCGCGAGATGGGCGCAAAAAACGGTTCGACTGCCGAGCATGTGCGCGGGGAGGCAGTGGACCTGCGGCTTGCCGACGATGCCGTGATGGTTTCGCTTGCCGACGGCCAAGTCTTGCGAGGTGGTTTCGCGGTGCTGGCCACCGGCATGTTCCCGGCGGCGCACACCCCGCAAACCGAATCCAGCGGCTTGAATGCCGCGGCCCTGGATCCCTGGGATGTGGCCGCGATGCGCCAGCTCGATCCCCAGGCCACGGTGCTGATCATCGGCTCGGGACTGACCATGGTCGATGCCGTCGTGTCCCTGGAGCAGGCTGGGCACCGTGGCCCCATCGACGTGTTTTCCCGCCATGGGCTGTTGCCCCACGTGCGCCGCCAGCCGCCGGCCTGGGTGGATTTCCTCGCCGAAGATCACAGCCTGCGTTCGCCACGCCAGTTGATGCGGGCCCTGCGTGAGCAATGCCGCCAGGCCCAAGCTCAAGGCATCGATTGGCAAGCGCCGCTGGACACGGTGCGTGCGCATATAGGGCGTTTGTGGAACCAGGCCAGCGAGGTGCAGCGCCGGCAATTCGTGCGGCATGTGCGGCCATGGTGGGAGAGTCATCACCATCGCTCGCCGCCGTTGAGCGCCGAGCTGGTGGCGCGTTTGCATGGGGAAGGGCGGTTGCGGATTCAGGCGGCGTCGTTCAAGGGGCTGGCGTCGGCTCCCGAGGGTACAGTAGGTATTCACCTCCGCCGACGGGGCGAGGCCGGGCTGACCGTAGTGCAGGGCGCAGCGTTGATCAACTCTAGCGGTATCGAATATGACTGGCGCCGCGTTGCACGGCCGTTGCCGCAACAGTTGTTATCCCGGGGACTGGTCCAGCCGGGGCCGCTGGCCCTGGGCATCGCCGCCCGTGCCGATGGTGCGGTGCTGGATGCCGAAGGCAGACCCGCCGAGCGCCTGTTCGCCATGGGCCCGCCACTGCGGGGGATGTGGTGGGAAAGCACCGCCGTGACCGACGTGGCGAGTCAGGCCAAGGCGTTGGCGGGGCGGTTGGTTCAATTGCAAACCCAGTGAACGCGGTCCCCCGTGGCGAGGGAGCTTGCTCCCGCTGGGCTACGAAGTCGCCCTAAAACCATTCACCCGGGTGTGTCAGGTTGGTCGCATTCAGCATTCAGTCTCTTTAGGGTTGCTGCGCAACCCAGCGGGAGCAAGCTCCCTCGCCACAAAAGTGTTCACTGAGGTGAGCGGTTACAGCTCGCTGACTCTGACCCAACGCTCCTCCCGCGCCGCGATGCGTATTGCCGCCGCCAGCCGTTCCACTTCCCAGGCCTCATCGAAGTCCGTGCCGCTGCCGCCTTCGCCAGCGAGGGCCATGATCAGTTCCTGCACCTCCAACGTCTTCAATTCGTTGTAGCCCAACTGGTGTCCGGCGGCGGGGCTGAATGCGGCATAGCCGGGCAATTCCGGGCCGGCCAGCAGGCGTTGGAAACCTGGCTGGCCGACGCGACACAGGCGCAGTTCGTTCAGCCGCTCCTGATCGAACGCCAGGGTGCCGAGGGTGCCGCTGATCTCGAAACTCAGGTGGTTCTTATAGCCATGCTTGAGCCAACTGCTGCTCACCGTGCCTCGGGCGCCATTGGCGAAACGCAGCAGGGCGTGGACGTGGTCGTCCACCGCAATGGCCCGTTGTTCGGCATTGCCGGCGCTGGCAGGGCGTTGGTGATGCACGGTCTGACTGTCGGCGCACACGGCCTCGATATCGCCCAACAAGTGTCGGGCCATGGCCAGCAGGTGGCTGCCCAGGTCGGCCAGTGCGCCACCGGCGTGGGTCGCTTCGCAACGCCATGACCACGGCGAGGCGGGATCGGCCATGAAGTCTTCGCTGAACTCACCCTGGAAGCTGATGATCTGTCCCAGTTCGCCGCGTTGGATCATGTCCCGCGCCAGTTGGATGATCGGGTTGTGCTGGTAGTTATAGCCGACCCGGGTCACCACCCCGGCGGTCTTGGCCGCCTGGCGCATCTGCTCGGCCTGCTCCAGGGACACCGCCAGGGGTTTTTCACAATAGACCGGCTTGCCCGCCGCCAACGCCGCCATGGCCATCGGGAAGTGCAGGTGGTTGGGTGTGGTGATGGCGATCAGGTGAACCTTCGGGTCGTCGATCAGCCGTTGCCAGTCGCTGTGGGCCGTCTCGAACCCCCAACTCTGGGCGCACTGCCGGGCACGCTGTGGATCGGCGTCGGCCAGGGCCGCGAGTGTCAGGTTCAGGGGGAGGTCGAACACCGCTTTGGCATTGTGGAACGCCAAGGCATGGGCACGGCCCATGAAGCCGGTGCCAATCAGACCGATGCCGAGTTCACGCATGAGAAAGAGCCCTTTGAATTGTTATGTTCAGAAGGTTCTTTATGGAATAAATATTCGCTAATTGCAAATGTTGGAATAAATATTCATTTCTTCGAACACAGAGGATCCCTTGTGGGAGCGAGCTTGCTCGCGATGGCGGAGTGTCAGTGAAAAAGCTCTTGGCTGACATACCGCCATCGCGAGCAAGCTCGCTCCCACAGGGTTCTCACAGGTCTTCCATGGCGTTCGCTATCAGGACAGGAACCCACCATCCACATTCAACGCCACACCCGTGGTGTAGCTCGACGCATCGCTGGCCAGGTACAACACCGCGCCGGCCATTTCGCTCGGGTCGGCCACGCGCTTGAGGGGGATCTGCGCCAGGGCGGTTTTCAGGATGGCGTCGTTCTTGACCAGCGCCGAGGCGAACTTGGTGTCGGTCAGGCCCGGCAGCAAGGCGTTGCAGCGAATGCCGAACTGCGCGCACTCCTTGGCGAAGACCTTGGTCATGTTGATCACCGCGGCCTTGGTCACTGAATAGATGCCCTGGAAGATCCCCGGCGAGATACCGTTGATCGACGCCACGTTGATGATGCTGCCGCCGCCGTTTTCGCGCATCAGCTTGCCGGCTTCCACCGACATGAAGAAATAGCCGCGGATGTTCACGTCCACGGTTTTCTGGAACGCACCCAGGTCGGTGTCCAGGACGTTGCAGAACTGCGGGTTGGTGGCGGCATTGTTCACCAGGATGTCCAGGCGCCCGAACTGTTCGCGGATACCGGCGAACACCTGGCTGATCTGCTCCATTTCCCCGATGTGGCAGGCGATAGCGGTGGCTTTGCCGCCGGCGGCGATGATCGCATCGGCCACGTGCTGGCAACCGTCGAGCTTGCGGCTGGACACGATCACATGGGCGCCTTGCTGGGCCAGCAGTTTGGCGATGGCTTCGCCGATACCGCGGCTGGCGCCGGAAACGAAGGCGATTTTACCGTCGAGGTCGAACAACTGGGTCTTGGACATGCTGTTTCCTTGTGATGGGGCGCTCAGAGCGTGGATTTACCGATGACCTGCAGGCTCATCTGCTCCAGCAGTTTGTTCATCTGAACGAACTGCGCGAAGCGTTTGTCCTGGGTCTGGCCGTGGAAGAAGCGGTAGTAGATCTGCTGGACGATCCCGGCCAGGCGGAACAGGCCGTAGGTGTAGTAGAAGTCGAAGTTGTCGATGCGGATCCCGGCGCGCTCGGCGTAGTAATCGACGAATTCGCGGCGGGTCAGCATGCCGGGGGCGTGGCTCGGCTGGCGGCGCATCAGTTGCACCGGCGCCGGGTCGTCCGCCTCGATCCAGTAGGCGAGGCTGTTGCCCAGGTCCATCAACGGGTCGCCCAGGGTGGTCAGTTCCCAGTCCAGCACACCGATGATCTGCATCGGGTTCTCGGGGTCGAGGATCACGTTGTCGAAACGATAGTCGTTGTGGACGATGCTCGACGTGGGGTGGTCGGCGGGCATCTTGTCGTTGAGCCAGGCCTTGACCGTCTCCCATTTCGGCGCATCAGGGGTCAGGGCTTTTTCGTAGCGGTCGCTCCAGCCACGGATCTGCCGGGCCACGTAGCCTTCGGGCTTGCCCAGGTCAGCCAGGCCACAGGCGTTGTAGTCGACGCGGTGCAGTTCGACGAGCCGGTCGATGAAGCTCTTGCACAGCGCTTCGGTGCGGGCGGCGTCGAAACCCAACTCCGGCGGCAGGTCGGAGCGCAGGATGATGCCCTTGACCCGTTCCATCACGTAGAACTCGGCGCCCATCACCGACTCGTCAGTGCAATGCACGTAGGCTTTGGGGCAGTACGGGAACGCTTCGCGCAATTGGTTGAGGATGCGGAACTCACGGCCCATGTCGTGGGCGGACTTGGCCTTGTGGCCGAACGGCGGCCGACGCAGGACGAATTCCTGTTCGGGATATTCCAGCAGGTAGGTCAGGTTCGACGCGCCACCGGGAAACTGGCTGATCCGTGGCAGGCCGGTCAGGCCGGGAATGTGGGCCTTGAGGTACGGGTCGATCAGGTTGGCATCGAGTTCTTCACCGTCGCGCACGCGGGTGGACTGATCAGTAAACGCCATGCTTATCCCTTCTGCTTATTTTGGAGGCCATCGATCATTGGCTAATCTAATGGCGCGTGGGAGGCGTCACA
Source organism: Pseudomonas sp. NFACC04-2 (assembly GCF_900119265.1). Lineage (NCBI taxonomy): Bacteria > Pseudomonadati > Pseudomonadota > Gammaproteobacteria > Pseudomonadales > Pseudomonadaceae > Pseudomonas > Pseudomonas sp. NFACC04-2. The sequence continues at coordinate 494,831 of NZ_FPJC01000001.1, read as the reverse complement.
AGCACGCCAAGGTCTTATAGGTTAGCGTGTTGCCGGATAATCAGCGGGCTTGATGCATGGCGGCGTGCGCGTCGGAAGCGGGCGAGCTATGGTTTGGGGGAGTCGCTGTCAAAGGAGCCACGCGATGGGATGCCCGCAAGTCTGTAGCACCGCGACCCTGCAATGCAGCTTCGGCGCAGCCCCGGCGGTGCTCAATGTGCTGCCGGTCAATCGCCTGCTGACCGGCGGGATGCCGGCGGCGAACATCATGGATCACATCCCGCTGGTGAACATCACCACCTTCGGCATGTGCATGAGCCTGGCGAATCCCACCGTGGCCGCCGCCACCGCGGCGGCCCTGGGCGTGCTGACCCCCATGCCCTGCATCCCGGCCACTGCGGCCCCATGGATCCCCGGCGGCGCACCGACCTTGCTGCTGGGCAACATGCCGGCCATCGATGCCAACAGCACCTTGATGTGCACCTGGGCCGGGGTGATCAAGATCGTCGTGCCGGGGCAGGTGCAGATGTTGATTCCCTGACGGTGACGCCTGTGAACAGCCACAAGGGGAATTGTGGTGGTCACTCAATTTCGATCCATCGCCGGGGCGACTCGGCCTCAAGCATTGGCGTGGGTCAGCCCGGTCAAGGTGTCGGCGATGGCCTTCGTGCGTTGTGCCGTGCCTTCGGTGGTACGGCTGGAGTCTTCCAGGGCATCGAGCATCTCCCGCAGGGCGCCCACGGCGACGGACTGGTCTTCGATCTGTTGGGCAACGCCTTGGATCTCCGTCGAGAGCAGGCCGATGTCCACGCCGATTTCCGCGGCATTCTGGCGGGTGATTTCCGCAAGTTTGCGGACCTCATCGGCCACCACCGCAAAGCCTCTGCCCATCTCACCGGCCCGCGCTGCTTCGATGGCGGCGTTGAGGGCCAACAGGTTGGTCTGGCCGGCGATTTGCTGGATGACCTGTACGATCGACTGGATACGCAAGCTTGAGCTGGCGAGCGCACGGGCACCCACCACCGCTTCACCTGCTTGCGTGGCAAGCTGCTCGACGGTGGTGCCGGCCTGCTCGGCGACGCTGTTTTGCCGGTCGATCGTGCCCGTCAGGTCATCCATCGACAGGTGCAGTTCGCCGGAGTAATGCTTGATTTGCGTCGCCATCAACGCTTGTTGCTGGCTGGCCTGCGCCAATACCTGGCCCAGGTCCGTCAGGCCGTCGAACACCGGCAGGATCGTCTGGTCCAGGCCGCGAGTGTCCAAGGCGCTGCTGAAGTCATTCATCTTGAACGCCATGATCTGCTTGACCACGACATGATTCAGACCCGCCAGCTTCTTGATCTGGCGACGTAGGAAAAATGCCTTGAACTCGCCATAGTGGGTGATGAAGTGATCGACGTACTCGTCGACAAAACCGGCGCCCTTGGTGACCCTGAAGAAGAAAATCGCCGTGAGTGTCTGGTTAAGGTTCAAACCGAGGATTTCACCAAACGTCGAGAAGCCGGCCAGAGGCACATCTCCGAAAATACCGGCCATGCTGCCCAGGTCGCTGCTGTTGTTGAGCCGGCGCAGGATGCAATCGTTGAGAATGGCGGCCACCGGCCGGCCACCCTTGCCCTTGAGGAATTTCTCGTAGTCGAGCCGGGTCGCCTCGCGCAGGGGCGTGCGCTTGATCACCACCAGCTCTTCGCCGGGCGCCACGTCGCAGAACAACTGGATGATCTGCTGCTGATGGTCGATGCGGGCAATGGAACGGACGAACAGCTCATCACCCACGCGGATGGCGAATGAATAATCGGCCAGCTTCTTTTCCAGCGCCTGGGCACTGCACTCGAAGGCATCGCACAGCGCCTGGACCATGCTCTTGATGTTTCCACGGCTGTCGATGACCTGGTCGATGGTGCGGTCTTCGACTGATGCGGTGAGCACGCTGAATGTCAGCCCGGCAGGTTGGAAGTTCTGGCTCTTGAACACCCCGAAGCGCACATCCTCTGCGGTTTTCAGAAAAACGATCTGCGCATGGTTCTGGTAACTGCGCTGCCCATCACTGATCAGGGTCTTCTTGAAATCCGCCTTGCCACCGGCTGAGCCGCCAACGAACAGGCAGGGGAAACGGCCTGATTCATAGAGCGCTTCCATAAAGAACGATTCGGAAGCCGAAAGACCATCGAACACCACGTAGGCCAAGGTATCGCGATGGTCAATGGGCGTGCTCACCTGCGCCTGCTTGATGTTATTCACCAACCGAGCGATTCGCTCACGCATGGCCAGGCGCTTGCCGCCACCGCGAATGTCCTCGCACTCCAGCGGCACCATCACCACCTCGGCTGACGCAATCACACTGGCGTCGAACAGCTGCAGCACCACCCGGTCCCAGGTCTCGCCGGTCTGGCAATACAGCGTGTCCGCACCGTTGCACAGCTCACCCGACGTCGTGCACAGGCTGATGGCGCTTTGGGGAAAACGCTGCTTGACCTTGGCGGCGACCCGGTCGATGTCCAGGTGAGGGGAGACAAACCCGGCGATCAATACCGGTGTGATGCGTACGTTGGCCAGCGCCTGGTCCAGTTCGTTCAACGTGCAGGCCACGCTGACCGCCCCTTGTGTGCGGGCTCGGGCTTTGTTGAAGAGATTCGATAGATTCATGGCGGGACTCGGTTGAGCGCGATGTGACGCGTACGAGGTATGCGTGCGGAGTCCTTTCCCTGTAGCGATCATGGCTGGGGACTTGTATGGGCGTGAGCTTGTGCTATTTGCGGGGGCGGTCCATAGGGGCTTTTGGTTGGGGGTTGCTCCGTCTGTTGGATAGCGACTTTCGTATTGGTCCTGGGAAACCTGCGGAAAAATCAGTATTTGCAACCGCTGAATACTGGATAAAAAACTGTAGGAGCGAGCTTGCTCGCGATGACGTCGGCATATTCAGCATGAGGCCAACTGATCCACCGCTATCGCGAGCAAGCTCGCTCCCACAGGAGGGGCTGTGCCAGTCGAGAAAGCGAGGTTCACCCCCGATCCAATGTGGGAGCGAGCTTGCTCGCGAAGACGTCGGCACTCCAGCATCGAGGCCAGCTGACCCACCGCCATCGCGAGCAAGCTCGCTCCCACAGGGGGGCTGTGTCAGTTGAGGAGCCAGGTTTATCACCGATCCGGCGTGCGACCTGGCCTCAGCCCAAATCCCCAGCCTCATGCCGCTCCGGCACTTGGCTCGCCTCATCTCCCCACGTGCGGTTGACCCGCTGTCCGCGCAGGACGGCGGGGCGCTTGGCAATGTCTTCCGCCCAGCGCTGCACATGGGTGTATTCGTGGGCACTCAGGAATTCGGCGGCGCCGTACACGTTGTTGCGCACCAGTTGGCCATACCAGGGCCAGACCGCGATGTCGGCGATGGTGTAGTCGTTGCCTGCCAGGTATTGGCTTTCGCCGAGGCGGCGGTCCAGGACGTCGAGTTGACGCTTCGCTTCCATGGTGAAGCGATTGATCGGGTATTCGAGTTTCTCTGGCGCATACGCGTAGAAGTGCCCGAAGCCACCACCCAGGTACGGGGCAGAGCCCATCTGCCAGAACAGCCAGTTCAGTGTTTCGGTGCGGCCCGCCGGATCGGTGGGCAGGAAGGCGCCGAATTTTTCCGCCAGGTAAAGCAGAATCGAGCCGGATTCGAAGACCCGAACGGCGGGTTCCACGCTGCGGTCCAGCAGGGCCGGGATCTTGGAGTTGGGGTTGATCTCGACAAAACCGCTGGAGAACTGGTCGCCCTCGTTGATGCGGATCAGCCAGGCATCGTACTCCGCGCCCGTATGACCCAGCGCCAGCAGTTCCTCCAGCAGGATGGTCACCTTCACGCCGTTGGGCGTGGCCAGGGAATAGAGCTGCAGCGGGTGCTTGCCAACCGGCAAGGTTTTGTCATGAGTCGGCCCGGCGACAGGGCGGTTGATGCTGGCGAAATGGCCGCCAGACGGGGCGTCGTTTTTCCAGACCTTGGGCGGAACGTAGGACGCTTTACTCATCGGGACATACCTCATCGTTGCTTGCGGTGTGATCCCCCAGAGTCTACCGCTGTTCGTTCATGATTCGTGCGACTTCACCGGAAGCCTTGAGTTTTTCGAACGCGCGCTGGGCCTTGGCGACGACTTCGTCCGACGTGCTCAGGCTGAAGGCCAAGTGGACCCTGTGGGGTTGTTCGTCGAGGGTATAGACCTCTTCCAGAGAAGCGAAATCCACTTGGGCATCCTGGCTCATCAGGCGTGCGGTGTTCTCCGGCATCGGCAGCAATTGGATCTGGCGATTGAGCAGTTTCTGAAAGTTGTCGTGGTTGTTGGCCGAGATGACCAGCCGGGTGAACCCGCGCTGCTGCAGGTAAATCTGCTTGGCGTCGTTTCGCACCACGCCGATGCTGTACTGCTTGGCCTGTTCGAGGCTGCTGACAGTGATGTCGCGGTTATCACGCATTTTATAGAGCCGGCTCGCCACCCGATGTATTTCACCCACCCATTTGAACAACGTCTCGCGGGCCGGGGTGCGGTCCAGCGGGAAGATCAGGACGTTGGGCTCGTGCAGCGCTTTTTCGTAAGCCCGGGCCCACGGGTACAGCGAGAGGCTGTAGTCGGTGAGCTGCGCGCTTCTGAGTGTCTCCTCGGCAATGCGAATGCCCGGCCCGACGACCTTGTTGTCACGCTGATAGGCGTACAACGAGTCTTCGGTGACGACTTCGATTGTGTCGGCGTGGCTTGCCAGGCTGATCGAGGCGAGTAGCAGGCATGAGCAGAGTGTCAGGCGAATGTGCATATGCAGACCTCATGGCGCGCGGTGGTTGTTACAGGGCGACGCGGTCGCGTCCCTGGTGTTTGGCCCGGTACAGCGCCTGGTCGGCGCGTTGCAGCAATTGATCGAAATGGTCCATGGTCTCCGGGTCCAGCTCGGCAACGCCGATGCTCACGGTGACGAAAGGCGAGACCTTCGAGCCGCTGTGGGGCAGCTCACGTTCCGCCAGGCTGGTGCGAAAGCGTTGAGCCGCTTGGCAGGCCTGTGCGGCGTCGACATTGGGTAGGACCACGACAAACTCTTCGCCGCCTACGCGGGCGGTCAGTTCGCCAGAGCGGCCGAACACGCTGCGCAGGGTCTCTGCGATTTCTTTCAGGCACAGGTCGCCCTGCATGTGGCCGTAGGTGTCGTTGTAGATCTTGAAGAAATCGACGTCGCACATGAGCACGGCCAGCGGGGTGTTGTGGCGGATTGCCCGGCGAAACTCGATTTCCTTCAATTCGTCGAAGTAGCGACGATTGGCCAGGCCCGTCAAGGCATCGTGACGGGACAGCGCTTCGAGCGACTGGTTGGCGGCCTTCAGTTCCGCGGTGCGTGCCTCCACCAGTTCGGCCATTTGATCGCGGCTGGCGGCCAGGGCCAGTTCGTCCGAGCGCTGGCGTTCGAGGTGGGCGCACAGATTGTCCTGGAGTTCATTGACCTGGAATTCCAGCAGGCTCAGTTCGTCCTGGCGATGCACCGCCCGTTGCAGCTTGAGGTGATGTTTGAGGGTATGCGGCGCGAGTTCGCCCAGGTGACGGGCGATATGTACCACATGCACGGTCACCAGGCGGTTGAACATGGTCATGACCAACCCGGCCAACAGCAGGGACTGGATGAGCTGGGTGATGACGATGCTGCGTGCTTCGCTCCAGAGCCGCTCCCACAGCAGGTTATTGTCGCCTTCGATGGTCAGTTCACCGACTTTCTCATGGGCCCCGGCGTAGGGCTCGGCGATGAGCTGGCGATGCAGCACCGGCACCACGCCGGATTGATCGACGGCGTATCGATTGAGTTCGATGACTTCCGGCGCTTGCCCGGGACGCAGGATGTTCAACACCACGCGCCCCACGGGGGCCGCCGCGGCGACGCTGGTGATTTGCTGGTCGAGGGATTCACGGTCCAGTTCCCAAATGGCGTGGGCCAAGGTGTTCTGGAACACCTGATCGATCAGGGCCAGCTCCGAATTCATCTCCGCCAGGTTGTTTTCCCAGGCCAACCAGGTGCGCCAGGTGACCATCGCCAAGGTAAAGAACAGGCAGAACAACAGCGTTGCCAGCACCAGGCGCCGACCCAGGGAGCTGAACGCCTTGGTGGGTGGGGGTTGGGAGGACGCCGTGCGGAAAGGATCTCCCATGTCATAACCATTTGCGCAGGATGGCGTCGTAGGTTCCATTGCGACGGATGGTCTCAAGGCCGGCGCGGAATTTCTCCACCGTCTCGGCCGGCGTCTTGCGGCTGAACGCCATGCTCAGGCCGTCCGGGCTGCTCAGTTCGGGAAGCGCCAGCGAGCGGATCAGCACCTTGTCCGGGTCTTCGCCATTCTGGCGAGTCAGGTACAGCGCGTTGAGTTCGTTGGAAATCCACAGCTCCACGTGATCGACCTTGAGCTTGCGGTAGTTGTGTTCGTACTTGGTGCTCGACTGCAGTTCCTCGCCGATGCGAAAACCCTTTGAGACCAGGTATTGCTCGCCCACGTCCTGATTGACCGTGGCGATCTGGTGACCATGGGCGTCGGCCAGCGAGTCGAGTTTTACCGGCCGGTCCGCCAGTGAGTAGATGTACCACTGCGTCGGGCCAATGGTGCCCACCCACTGGAAAAGCGATTCGCGTGCAGGCGTGCGGACGATCGAATAGATCAACACATTGCTTTCGTTGAGCGCCAACTCGTAGGCCCGGGCCCAGGGCATGGGCTGGATAGGCGCATCCATGCCGACCTCCTTGAGCACGGCCTGGACCACTTCGGTGCTCATGCCGGTCACGCGTCCGTTCTGCGTCATGTTGTAGGGCGGCAGCTCCTCCGTCACGATGCGCAGAGGGGGCTCTGCCGCGCAAGCGCTTGCAGCGAGGAACATCAGGACGCCCCACATCAGCAGGCGATTCAGCGGCAAACTCATTGATCGTTACCCTATGCAACTGGCAGAGCCCGGCTAGGCCTGGGGCTATTATTGATAGGGTTATCGGCTGGGCTGGCGCCTGCTTGAATCCGGCCTGTCGAAACCGACAGCCCAGCCGACGGATCAACCGTTCAACAACGTCATCGTCTGTGCCTGGTATCGGTCGCCCGCGACCACACCTTCGCCTGCGAAAATCTCATCCAGCTGGGCCAGTTCGTCTGCGCTCAACACCACCGAAGCCGCCGCCACATTGCTCTCCAGGTACTTGCGCTGCTTGGTGCCCGGGATCGCAATGACGTGGTCACCTTGGGCCAATACCCAACCCAGGGCCAGTTGCGAGGCGCTGATGCCCTTGTCCGCGGCCAAGGCCTTGACCCGTTCGACCAGCGCCAGGTTGCGCTGGAAGTTGTCGGCCTGGAAGCGTGGGCTGAAGCGGCGATAGTCATCGGCGGCGAAATCCTCCGGTGATTTCAGCTCGCCGGTCAGAAAGCCCCGACCCAAGGGGCTGTAGGCGACGAACGCGATGCCCAAGCGCTTGCAGGTATCGAGCACGCCATTGTGTTCAGGCTCGCGGGACCACAACGAGTACTCGCTTTGCACCGCTGCCAGTGGATGCACGGCGTGGGCCCGTTGGATGGTCTCGGCGCTGGCCTCCGAGATGCCGATATGGCGGACCTTGCCGGCCTTGACCAGTTCGGCCATGGCGCCGATGGTTTCTTCGACGGGCACTTGCGGGTCAATGCGGTGCTGGTAGTAGAGGTCGAGGTAGTCGGTGGCGAGGCGCTTGAGGCTGCCCTCGACCGATTGTCGGACGTATTCGGGGCGGCCATTGACGCCCCGGGCATGGGGGTCGCTGCTGCGCACGAGGCCGAACTTGCTCGCCAGGTACAGGCTTTCACGCTTGCCTCGCAAGGCGCGTCCCAGCAATTGCTCATTGGTGTAGGGCCCGTACATGTCGGCGGTGTCGAACAGTGTCACGCCCAGTTCCAGGGCGCGGTGGAGCGTGGCAATCGCTTCTCCCTCGTCCACGCCCGTGGTGTAGAAGTCCGACATGCCCATGCAACCCAGGCCGATGGAAGAAACGTTAGGGCCGTATTGGCCGAGTTGGCGGGTCTTCATGCTGATAGCTCCTGAAAGTGAACGACCTGTGCAGTCTCCAGCAAGGGGTTTTCTGGATAAATCCTCGATTATTGGTTTAACTATTCGGGATATCTAAATAATGAGGCGCGACAGTGGACCGATTACAGGCCATGCAAGTGTTCCGGCGTATCGTCGAGCTGGGCGGTTTTGGCAAGGCGGCCGATGACCTTGGCTTGCCCCGGGCCACCGTCAGCCTGTTGATCCAGCAGTTGGAAGCCCATCTGGGCGTGCAACTGTTGCAGCGCACCACCCGGCAGGTGCGCGCAACGCTCGATGGCCAAGCCTATTACCAGCGCAGCGGCCAGTTGCTGGACGAACTCGATGACTTGGAGAGTTCGCTGTCGGTGCAACGGAGCCAGCCGCGCGGCACCTTGAAGGTGGACATGCCGATCGCCTTTGGTTGCACCTGGATCCTGCCGCGCCTGCCGGATTTCTACCGGCGCTACCCGGCGTTGCAGTTGGACATCGGTTTCCACGATCGCCAGGTTCATCTGCAGCGCGAGGGCGTGGATTGTGCAATCCGCGCCGGCACTATCCTTGATCAAGGGTTGGTCGCGCGGCCCATCGTGCGGCTGCACCAGCTGACCTGCGCCAGCCCCGGCTACCTCGCTCGCGTCGGCACGCCTCGGCGGTTGGAGGACCTGCCGGCGCACCAGGCCATCGGCTTTGCCTCTGGCAATGGACGGTTCTTCCCGTTCGAATTCGAAGTGGCGGGTCGGGTGCGCGAAATGCACTTGCCGAGTGAGTTGACCGTCAATAATGCCGACGCTTATGTAATGGCTTGTGAGGCGGGATTCGGCTTGATCCAGGTGCCGCGTTACCACGTGCAACGGCAGTTGGCCGAGGGCAGGCTGGTCGAAGTATTGAGCGAGTACGGCGTGCCGACGTGGCCGATCTCAGCGGTGTACCCGCCGCATCGACAGCTGTCGCCCAGGGTTCGGGTGTTTATCGATTGGGTGGTTGAGTTGTTGCAGGGAGAGACGGATGGGCAACGGGCGTTGATGGAGAGGGCGTAAGGTTGCTGTACCCCTTGGGGAGGACCGACCGCCCTTGTGGCGAGGGAGCAAGCTCCCTCGCCACCGCTCGGCACGAAAGAATGACCAGTGGGAGCGAGCTTGCTCGCGAAGACGAGGACCCAGCCGACATTGATGTCAACTGACCTGACCCTATCGCGAGCAAGCTCGCTCCCACAGGGTTACATGCGCAGCCAGACATACTGTCTCTTCTAGCCAGGACGCGCCGCAATCAACGCAAGGTGTAGCCGCTGTCCACAACCCAGTCCTGACCATACACGCCCCGTGCACCCTGGCCCAATTGGAACAGGATGACATCTGCCACGGCTCCGGGTTCGAGGAATTGCCCGTTCAGCAGGCGCTGGTTGACGGTGCTGGCCACTGAGCCCAGAGCCTCTGCATCGAGGCCCAGGGTACCCCAGATCGGTGTGGCGGTAGGCCCCGGCGAAACCATGTTGAGACGAACGCCAAGAGGCGCCAGTTCAACGGCCAGGGTGCGCATCTGCGCGCGCAAGGCCGCTTTCGATGCAATGTACGCGGCCAACCCCGGGAAGGTGACCTGTTCGAGGAACGTGCCGATGAACACCACGGACGCCTCGGCTGCCAGGTGCTCGCGCAGGCTGCTCAGGGTATTGAGGGCGCCCGCACCATTGATGGCCCATTGCCTGTCGAAAGCGGCCAGGTCCAGGCCGTCGGCCAGTTGCGCGATTCCCGCATTGGGTACCAGGCAATCCACCGGGCCGATGGAGGCGGCCAGTTGTGCCAGCCTGGCCTGGTCGGTCGCCTGTGTCACGTCGCCGGGCAGCCAGGACAGCCTGTCGCCAAACCGCTCGACCAGTTCGCCGAGGCCGCCGATCTTTCGCGACATCGCGATTACGTTGGAGTCGCGCTCCAGCAAACGTTGGGTGACGGCTAGGCCAATACCCGAACTGGCACCGGTGACTACGCTAAGACCAGGCTTGAATTCATTACTCATGTGGCTTTCTTCCTAGGTTCGCCAAAAGGGGCAGAAGACCTGATCAGAAAGTGTGCCAGTTAATAATGCCTTGTCAGTCAATGGGTTGGCGGTTTTTGGGTTATTTTGACTCGGTTGAAATATGGTCATTAAGACCTGGTTCTTGGTCTTTATGACCAATTTCCTATTCGTTGCTGTGCAACAGCCTTCAAGCCTTGATCCAACGTTGGCGACTCCAACCGCTCAACGTATCGACCGCCAGAACCAGCAACAGCATCGCCAGGATCACCGTGCTGCCCTGGGCCTCCTGGAACAGGCTGAGGCTGACATAGAGCATTTGCCCAAGCCCTCCGGCACCGACAAAGCCGAGCACGCTGGCCATGCGGATGTTGTTTTCCCAGCGATACAGGACGTAGGCCAGCAGTTGCGGCATCAGGTTGGGCAGTGTCCCGTAGCAGAACGCCAATACTGCGTTGCCGCCTTGCAAACGGATGGCGTCGGCCGGTTCGGAAGGAGTATTTTCCAACGCCTCGGCGAACAAGCGACCGAGTACGCCGGTGGTGTGCAGGGCGAGCGCCAAGGTGCCGGCATTGGGACCGAGCCCGGCGGCCAGGACCATCAGTGCGGCCCAGACCAGCTCCGGAACCGCGCGCAAGGCATTGAGTATCAGGCGCGAGGCACTCTGCATAGGCCAGCCGAAGCGTCCGGCCGCGGGCAAGGCCAACAGCAGTCCGAGTACGGCCGCCAGCAGCGTGCCGAGGGCGGACATGGCCAGGGTTTCCAGGGCGCCGTGACCGATCGCCTTCAAGTGACCCGGGCTCAGGTCCGGGCTGAGAAAGCGCTGCGCATAAGCGCCCATCCGCTGCAGATTGCCGCTGTCACCGAGCTCGCCCAGGTCGATGCCCAGATAGACGAACGAGGCGACGACCGCCGCGACGATGCACAGGACCATGACCGTGTTGATCAGACGATTCATGCCAGCCTCCAGCGCAGCAGGCGGCTGAGTTGATCGGCAAGCAGCACCAGTGCCAGGAACGTCAGCAGCAGGCTGGCCACTTCACCGCCGGCGAACATTCGCAACGACAGGTCCATTTGCTGGCCCAGCCCTCCGGCACCGACGAAGCCCATCACCACCGAGGCGCGGATCGCACATTCCCAGCGATACACCGTGTACGACAACAGTTCCGCGGCGACATTGGGCAGGATCCCGTAGCAGAAGGCGGCGAGCCGACCGCTGCCTGACCGCAACAGCGCGTGGGCCGGGCGCTGGTCCACCGACTCGTAGATTTCCGCGTAGACCTTGCCCAGCATGCCGCTGTAGGTAATGGCGATGGCCAGTACGCCCGCCGTCGGGCCGAGGCCGACCGCGCGCACGAAGAGCAGGGCCCAGACGATTTCCGGGACGCTGCGCAGGAAGATCAGCAGGCCCCGAACCGGCCAGCGCAGCCATCGCCCCCAGGGGCCGGGGTGACCGCCTCTGGAGGCTGCCGACAACGACAGGGCGCGGCTGGCCAACAGGCTGGCGGGCACTGCCAGCAGCAACGCCAGGGCCATGCCGGCCGTTGCGATGGCCAGGGTTTGCAGGGTGGCCTGCCAGAGCAACTCAAGGAATTCCTCGCCATGGGCCGGCGGCCAGAAGGCTGACACGAAACGGCCCATCTCGCTTTGACTGTCACTCGCCAGCAGCACTCGCAGGTCCAGTTCGCTGTAGCGGATGCCCGGCCACAACAGGACAAGGGCAAGCAGGCTGAGCTGCAGGCGCGGTCGGCTGGCTGGATCTCGGGTATCGCGTGTCAGCATCGGGGTATCTGTACGCTCAGGGACGGCAAAGGCAGCGGCGAAGACGACTGCAACTGTTCGTTGGCGTAGAGCTTGTCGAGCAACGCACGGTCGATGGCGCTAGCCGGCAGGTCGAAAAGAACCTGTCCGTCACGCAGGCCAATGATCCTGGAAAAGTGTTCGAGGGCCAGCTCCACCGCATGCAGGCTGGCGACCAGGGTGACGTTGTGCTCCCGGGCATGACGGCAGAGCACCGACAGCGTATGCCCGGCCAGTACCGGATCCATCGCCGAAACCGGTTCATCGGCCAACAATACCTCGGGCGCCTGGTACAGCACGCGGGCAATGCCCACGCGCTGCAGTTGTCCGCCGGACAGTTGCTGGCATTGGGCGAACAATTTGTCGCCCAGGTCCAGCCTGGCCAGTGCCGCCCGCGCACCCGGCACATCCAGCGGGTGCAGCAGGTTCAGTAGGCTCTTGCCAATACCCCATTGTCCCAGCTTGCCGGCCAGCACGGCGGTGACCACACGTTGGCGCGGCGGGAGCGGCGGCGTTTGATGCACCAGGCCAATACGCGCCCGTAAGCGCTGGCGCTGGCGGGCAGACAATTGCCAGGCGCGCTCGCCCAATATTTGCGTGTCGCCGCTACCCGGTTGCAGGGCGGTGGCCAGTACATTGAGCAAGCTGGATTTCCCCGCGCCGGACGGGCCGATGATGGCGACCTGTTCGTTCGCGCCGATGTGCAAGTCCACGCCACGCAGCGCCTGGATGCCGTTGGCATGGGTAACGCTGACCTGGGTCAGTTGCAGGGTCATTTGAGCAGTTCGGCGGCGCGTGCGGCTTCCTCGATGCCCTTGTAGTTCTCAGGCTTGGTTTCGATGAAGCGGCTGGCGGCTTGCAGGTCGAGGATTTCCTTGTCCTTCGGATTGGCCGGGTCGAGGGCCAGGAAGGCGGCCTTGATCTTGGCCGCCAACGCGGGGTCGAGGGTTCCGCGCACCGTCCAGTTGTAGTCGAAGTAGGCTGGGGTGGTGGCGAAGACCTTGACCTTGGTCGTGTCGACCTTGCCGGCCGCCACCAGTTTTTCCCAGACGCTGGCGTTCAGTACCCCGGCATCCACTTTGCCGGCCTGGACCCAGGCGACGGTGGCGTCGTGGGCACCCGAATAGCCGACACGGCTGAAGTAGCTCTCTGGCTTGATACCGTCCTGGAGCATGAAGTAGCGCGGCATGAGACTGCCGGATGTCGACGATACCGAACCGAAGGCGAACGTCTTGCCCTTGAGGTCGGCGAGGGATTTGACGGTCGGGTCGGCGGTGATGAATTTGCTGGTGAACTGGGCGTCCTGTTCGCGCTGGACCAGCGGGATGGCGTTGCCGGTTTTCAGACGCGCCTGGACGAAGGTGAAGCCCCCCAGCCATGCCATGTCGATCCGGTCGGTGGCCAGTGCCTCGACCACGGCCGGGTAGTCGCTCACGGGGACGAACTCGACCTTCATGCCGGTTTGCTGTTCCAGGTAAGCCCCCAGCGGCTTGAACTTGCGCAGCAGCTCGGTGGGCGCCTCATCGGGAATCGCGCTGACTTTCAGGGTGTCGGCGGCCTGCGCCAGCCAGCTGCAAAACGACAGGGCAACACCAGCGGCCAATGCCAGGGACGGCTTGAGCATGGAAGATCTCCGGTAAGAAAGGCAAGGAATGTCGAAGCATCACGCCCACATGGAGGGCGGTACGCCGTTCTGTGAGGGTAGACGAAGGAGAGGGATGTTAACCGTTTCTGGTTGTGAACTCACCCAATCCCCTGTGGGAGCGAGCTTGCTCGCGATAGCGGCGTGTCAGTCACGAACCTTGCCAATGATCCTCCGCTATCGCGAGCAAGCTCGCTCCCACGGGGGGGCTGTGGTGGACGGGAGAACCGAGGCCTCTGTCAGGTGAGGCCTCGGCGAACAGCAGGTCAGAACAGCTTGGTGAACAACCAGTAGAGGCTGCCGGACAGCAGGATGGCGGCAGGCAGCGTCAGTACCCAGGCCATCAACAGGTTGCGGATGGTGCGCATCTGCAGGCCAGAGCCGTTGGCGACCATGCTGCCGGCCACGCCGGAGGAGAGCACGTGGGTCGTTGACACCGGCAAGCCGAACATGTCGGCGGCACCGATGGTGAGCATGGCGACGGTTTCGGCCGAGGCGCCTTGGGCGTAGGTCAGGTGGGTCTTGCCGATTTTTTCACCCACTGTCACCACGATGCGTTTCCAGCCGACCATGGTGCCCAGGCCGAGGGCGATGGCCACGGCGATTTTCACCCACAGAGGAATGAAGCGCGTGGAGGTGTCGATCTGCTGTTTGAACAATTGCAGCTGGGCGCTGGTGTCGGCATCGAAGTTACCGACCTTGTTCTTGTCCATCAGGCGAATGGTTTCGCTGGTCAGGTACATGTCGTTGCGCACGTTGCCCACGGCTTCGGCCGGCACCTTGGCCAGCGAACCGTAGCCCTTGACCTCGGCGCCGATGCTGCCGGTCATGGCGGCCAGGGCCGGCACCAATTGAGGCGTCGCTTCCTTGCTGCCAACGTAGGTGGTAAGGATCGCTCGCGGGTCTGTCGGGGCCGGTAGCGGCGAGTGCTTCACCAGGGCTTGCTGGGTGACTTGCGCCACAGCGGCGAATTGCAGGGCTTGATCGGCGGGCATGGTGCGGTTCAGCGCATACGCCATCGGCAGGGTGCCGACCAAAATCAGCATGATCAGGCCCATGCCTTTCTGGCCGTCATTGGAACCGTGGGCGAATGACACACCGGTGCAGGTCAGGATCAGCATGCCGCGAATCCACCAGGGCGGCGGAGTGTTGCCTTCCGGCGCCTTGTACAGCGAGCGGTTCTTGACGAAGGCCCGCAGCGCCAGCAACAACAACGCCGCGCAGCCGAAGCCCACCAGTGGCGAGAGCAGCAATGCATAGCCGATCTTGGTCGCCTGGGCCCAGTCCACGCCGCTGGTGCCGTCGCGCCCGTGCATCAAGGCATTGGCGACGCCCACGCCAATGATCGAGCCGATCAGGGTGTGGGACGACGACGCCGGCAAGCCCAGCCACCAGGTGCCCAGGTTCCAGAGGATGGCGGCGATCAGCAGGGCGAAGATCATGGCGAAGCCGGCGGAGGAACCGACTTGCAGGATCAGTTCAACCGGCAGCAAGGCGATGATACCGAAGGCCACCGCGCCGCTGGCGAGCAGCACCCCGAGGAAGTTGAAGAAGCCCGACCAGGCCACGGCGACGTTCGGCGCCATGGAGTTGGTGTAGATGACGGTGGCCACGGCGTTGGCGGTGTCGTGGAAACCGTTGACGAATTCGAAGCCAAGGGCAATCACCAGCGCCACCCCCAACAGCAGGAACGGCGTCCAAGTGGTCACCACGGTGCCGAGTTCGTTCATGTCGTGCATCAGGCTGTAAGCGGTAAACAGCAGGCCGCTGCCCAGTACCGCGAAAAACACCACCAGGGTGAGCACGCTTGGCTTGCGGTTGAGTTGCGGTCTCGAGCTGGGGGCGATGGCACTCGAGGAGTCCATGGTCAGGGTCTGGTTCGTCATGATGAAATCCGGCTCAGTGAGCGGTGGAAGTGGGGGCTCGGTGCCGGGCGTCCCTGCCTGGCGGGTCTCAGTAGACCTGGGGCACGATGAGCTCCGGTGGCGTCGGACTGCGGGAGTAGTCTTCCTGGCGTACCCGCTGCGGCAGTTCGATGGTCGGCAGCTCCACCTCTTCATAGGGCATTTGCCCAAGCAGGTGATGGATGCAGTTGAGCCGGGCCTTTTTCTTGTCGTCGGCCTGCACCACCCACCAGGGAGCCTCGGCGATGTGGGTGCGTTCGAGCATGATTTCCTTGGCCTTGGTATAGGCCTCCCAGCGCCGACGGGACTCCAGGTCCATGGGGCTGAGCTTCCATTGCTTGAGCGGGTCATGGATGCGGCTGAGGAAGCGCAGGTGTTGTTCCTGGTCGGAAATGGAGAACCAGTACTTGATCAACTGGATGCCGGAGCGGGCGAGCATCCGTTCGAATTCCGGCACGGTACGGAAGAACTCTTCGTACTGTTCGTCGGTGCAGAATCCCATGACTTGCTCGACCCCGGCGCGGTTGTACCAGCTGCGGTCGAACAGCACGATTTCACCCGCCGCCGGCAGGTGCGAAACATAGCGCTGGAAGTACCATTGAGTCCGTTCACGGTCGTTGGGGGCGGGCAGGGCTGCGACGCGACACACCCGGGGATTGAGCCGCTGGGTAATGCGCTTGATCACGCCACCCTTGCCGGCGGCGTCGCGCCCTTCGAACAGGATCACGACCTTGTGCCCGGTCTTGACCACCCAACTTTGCAGCTTCACCAGTTCGCCCTGAAGGCGGAACAGTTCGCTGAAATACAGGCGTCGGATTTCCTTCTCGCTGTTATCCGGGGCGTGTTCATCGAACAAGGCGTTCAGGTCATGCCCGTCTTCGGACAGCTCCAGCTCCAGTTCTTCGTCGCTGTGATCAAGCAGTTCGCGGTGGATGCGCTGTACCAAGGTGTCCTGGGTTGAAAGCATGATGGAAAACTCGGTCGTGGAGGCGCCATCCACGCTAGTTGCAATTTGTTACATAGTAGTGACCGTCATCTGTGCTTCATGCGCTGTCCTTGGCTAAAACAGTGATTCGGGCAATCAGGGCTTATCAATAACGCACGAGTACACAGGAGCCGCTGGAAATTTCGCCGACGCGCGTCTGTTTCCAGGCGGGGCTCAAGGGGTGTCATCCAGGTGTCATCGAACCCATGGCAGGATCTTCGCAAACCATCGTGGGATGCCCGCAGCGCTTGTGCCTGCTGGCTGATGAATCAAGGAACACCGCTATGAAAGGCGACGCCCCCCTGTTCGCGGCCATTGACCTGGGCTCCAACGCCTTTCGCCTGATGATTGGCCAGTCGGTCAAGCGCAATCGACAACGGGTGATCCAGGAAGTGAAAACCCTCCGCGAGCCTGTCCGATTGGCCGAGGGCCTGCAAGCCGGGGCCCTGGACGAACTGGCGCTGGATCGGGGCTGGCAGGCCCTGGCCCGATTTGGCAAAAAGCTGCGTGGCTTCGAAGCCGGAAGGGTGCGGGCGGTGGCGACCAGTGCCGTGCGCGAAGCGGCCAATGCCCAATTGTTCCTGGCCAGTGCCGAGCGGCACCTGGGGTTTCGGATCGACGTGCTGTCCGGGCATGAAGAAGCCCGGCTGGTGTATGCCGGTGTCGCCCATGCGGTGCCCGGTGTCGAGCGGACGCGACTGGTGGTGGACATCGGCGGTGGCTCGACCGAACTGATTCTGGGACAGGGCGCGCAGCCGCTGTTGACGGAAAGCATTGCCATCGGCAGCGGCACCTTTGGCGCGCGTTACTTTGCGGGCGGACGCATCACCGCTCAAGCGCTGCTGGAGGCTGAACGCGTGGCCGTCCTGCAGTTCGAAGCGGTGGCGGCGCGTTATCGCGCACAGGGCTGGCAGCAGGTGATCGGCTCTTCCGGTACGGCGCGGATGTTGGCCAAAGTGCTCAAGGCCAATGGTCTGAATGACCTCGGACAAGGCGGCATTACCTACAGCGGGTTGTTGCGCCTGTCGTTGCGGCTGCTGGAAGTCGGCCATGTCGACCGCCTCAGATTGGCCGGCTTGCAGAGCCATCGACTGGGCATCCTGCCCGGTGGCCTGGCGATCATGCTGGCGGCGTTCAAGGTCTTCGGTATTACAGACATGATCGTTTGCGAAGCGGGCCTGAGGTTTGGCGTCCTGCATGACCTGATGCATAAACACTGATCACCAATGGCCTGTTGCACAAGGCCGGTTATCCGCGACGGCTCAAGGTCGAGAGTCAGCGCCCTTTGGTTATCCTCCTTTGCCAGATTCAGCATTTCGTCGCCTGGGTGGCCGGTATGTCCGGTGATCGCAAAGCGTCGATCTGGATCAGGATGATTGCGCGAACGGGCCTTTTCGCTCTTTCGATCTGCAGTCAGTGAAGGCACAATGCGCATCCTTTTTTGGCTCGCCTTGCCCGGAGGCCTCGAAAATGATCAAAACGCCGTACTACCTCATCGACAAACAAAAGCTGCTGGCGAACATGCAGAAGATCGCCTATGTGCGTGAGCAGTCCGGGGCCAAGGCCTTGCTGGCGCTCAAGTGCTTCGCCACCTGGTCGGTGTTCGACCTGATGCAGCAGTATATGGACGGCACCACGTCGTCGTCGCTCTACGAACTCAAGCTCGGCCGGCAGAAGTTCGCGGGCGAGACCCACGCCTACAGCGTGGCCTGGGCCGACGATGAGATCGAGGAGATGCTCGCCAACTGCGACAAGATCATCTTCAACTCCATCGGCCAGTTGCAGCGCTACACCGAGGCGTCGGCCGGCAAGGTCCGCGGCCTGCGGGTCAACCCGCAAGTGAGCAGCTCCGATTACCTGCTGGCCGACCCGGCGCGACCGTTCAGCCGCCTGGGCGAATGGGATCCGGCGAAAATCGAACAGGTCATCGAGCATATCTCCGGGTTCATGTTCCACAACAACTGCGAGAACGGCGATTTCGGTTTGTTCGACCAGATGCTGGGCACGATCGAGGAGCGTTTCGGTCATCTATTGCATAAGGTCGAGTGGGTCAGCCTCGGTGGCGGCATCCATTTCACCGGCGAGGGTTACGCCCTTGACGCCTTTTGCGCACGGCTCAAGGCCTTCTCGCAGAAGTATGGCGTGCAGGTCTACCTGGAACCTGGCGAGGCCGCGATCACCCAGAGCGCGTCGCTGGAAGTCACCGTGCTCGACACGCTTTACAACGGCAAGCATCTGGCCGTGGTGGACAGTTCCATCGAGGCACACATGCTCGATCTGCTGATCTATCGCCTGGACGCCAAGCTGGCACCGAGCGAGGGCGAACACACCTACATGGTGTGCGGCAAATCCTGCCTGGCGGGAGACATCTTTGGCGAGTACCAATTCGATCGTCCGCTGGCGATCGGCGATCGGCTGTCGTTCATCGACGCAGCAGGTTACACCATGGTCAAGAAAAACTGGTTCAACGGTCTTAAAATGCCGTCCATCGTTGTGAAGCAACTCGACGGCAGCGTCGAGATGGTTCGCGAGTTTGTTTACGACGACTACTTGTCCAGCCTCTCTTGAGCTGGCGGAAGGAGAAATAAAGAAATTGAAGAAGAACGTACTTATCATTGGTGCAGGAGGTGTCGCCAAGGTGGTGGCCCACAAGTGCGCGCAGCACAACGACGAGCTCGGTCGTATTGCTATCGCGTCGCGCAACATCTCCAAATGCCAGGCCATCATCGACAGCGTCAAGGCCAAGGGTAGCCTCAAGCAACCCGCCGACATCAAGGCCTTTGCACTGAACGCTATGGATGTCGAAGCGACCAAGGCGCTGATTCGCGAAACCGAGTCGCAGATCGTCATCAACGTCGGCTCTGCTTTCCTCAACATGTCGGTGCTGCGTGCCTGCATCGATACCGGCGTGGCCTACCTGGACACCGCCATCCACGAAGAACCGGGCAAGGTCTGCGAGACGCCGCCCTGGTACGGCAACTACGAGTGGAAGCATCTCCAGGAGTGCCAGGAGAAGAACATCACTGCCATTCTTGGCGTGGGCTTCGACCCGGGTGTGGTCAATGCCTATGCGGCACTGGCGCAACAACAGCATTTCGACCGCATTGATTCGATCGACATTCTCGACGTCAATGCTGGCTCCCATGGTAAATATTTCTCCACCAATTTCGATCCGGAAATCAATTTCCGTGAGTTCACCGGACAGGTGTGGAGCTGGCAGGACAGCCGGTGGACCAGCAACACCATGTTCGAGGTCAAGCGTACCGACGACTTGCCAGTGGTCGGCTTGCAGAACCTGTACCTGACCGGTCATGACGAAGTGCACTCGCTGTCGAAGAACCTCGACGTGCCCAACGTGCGTTTCTGGATGAGCTTCGGCGAGCACTACATCAATGTGTTCACCGTCCTCAAGAACCTCGGCCTGCTTTCCGAGCAACCGGTCAAGACCGCCGAAGGCCTGGAAGTCGTACCGCTGAAAGTGGTCAAGGCCGTGCTGCCTGACCCGAGCTCGCTGGCCCCGGGCTATACCGGCAAGACCTGCATCGGTGACCTGGTCAAGGGCGTCAAGGATGGCCAGCCGCGCGAGATGTTCATCTACAACGTGGCCGACCACGAGGACGCCTACGCCGAAACCGACAGCCAGGGCATTTCCTATACCGCCGGCGTGCCAACCGTGGCCGCGGCCTTGTTGGTGGCCCGTGGCGAGTGGGACGTGCAGCGCATGGTCAACGTCGAAGAGCTGCCTGCCGAGGCGTTCCTCGAGGCGCTGGATGTGATGGGGCTGCCGACGCGCATCAAGGACGAGCATGGAGACCGTCCCTGGAACCAGAACGCCTGACGGACTCCAGGCCGGTTCCGCCCTGGCTCCCCCGATAGGAACTGCAGAATCGCTCTGGATTCTGCAGGCGATTGAACCAGGAGACTCACCGTCGCGTGCATACCTGGCAATCCGCGGGAAGCCTTGAAGAAATGCTCCGTATCGAAAGGTACGGGGCATTTTTCGTTTAGGGGGACCATCAAATAGGCCCGTGGCGAGGTAGCTTGCTCCCGCTGGGCTGCGCAGCGGCCCCAACAAAGGACCATTCAAGTAGAAACCCTCGCCATGAACGATCACTCGACCTTACGATTGCGCTTCACGGCCCAGGAGAAACAATCAGTGAAACCCTTCAGAATTCGCGAGCTGCAAATGACCGATGTGCAAGCGCTGCTGGACTTCGAAGTCCATAACCGTGAATGGTTCGAGTCGCAGATCGACGCACGCGACCCTGCCTTTTATTCATGGACGGGCGTCACCGATCACATTGAAGGCTATCTGGCCGATTTTGCCGTGGGCGTCTGGCACCCGTTTGTGATCGAAGACGCCAGTGGGAGAATAGTGGGGCGGGCGAATTTGAAAGGCATCCATTCACCACGCGGTTGCGCCGAGGTGGGCTATCGCATTGATCAACGCGCTTGCGGGCAAGGGCTTGCCACGCAGGCCCTGAAACATCTGATCGAGGCGGCGGGGATGCGTTGGGGGCTTACGCAACTGGTGGCTTATGTCTATGACAACAATGTCGGCTCAAGGAAGGTTCTTGAGCGGTGCGGGTTTGTGGCTGAGGTGCTGTCGTGTGAGCACCAAACCGGGAGTCCCTCCAGATGGTGTAAAACCCTTCAAGTGGAACTCCCGACGATCCAATCCTGAGGCCACGGCCACCTGTACCACAACGTCCATGTTTCGGAATCAGGCATTTTTTCTCTCGCGCTCCTTAAGTAACTCCAGTGTTCTCGAGTCGACACTCACGCCACCACTCAGCGCCTGGGCATACGCCGAATGCTCGCCCGCGGCCGCTGCGAACAGCGTCATGCAGGACGCGAATTTCATGGCGTCGAGTGTCCCCAGGAGTTTCTCTACCGTGACTTCCGAGTCCAGGACGGCGCGGGTTGCGCGCTCGAGTCGTGGTCCCAGAAGCGGGTGATGCAAATAGTCGCGCGCCTCTTCCAGGTCGCGCAGGCCGTAGTAGGTGGCGTTCTCGCTGACACCCAGGCCGCGTAATTGGGGAAAGATGAACCACATCCAGTGGCCTTCCTTACGGCCGTGCCGTAGCTCGAGTAAAGCGCGGTCATAGGTTGCCGCTTGCGCCTGGACAAAACGCTCCAGTGATTCGGTCATACGAGCCTCTGATACGGTTTCAAGGCTGAAGAATGAAGCGCGTCCAAGTTCGATCAAAAGCGGTGGCTTTATGATGTCATGGTCCGGCGCGTATCGGTAGTCTCGATCATCACACCCATCCAGAACGAGGGCAAAGCCTATAGCACACTTGCGCTATAGCGCCGGTCGGCACTCGACCCTAACCTATGAGCGCTATCGGGTTTTCGATCGGTCGCAACGAGCTTATTTGAACAAGGATCTGTTTTTTGAAAAGCACACCTGCCAGAAAGTCCAGCATCTGCCCGGCTTATCGCAAGCGCCTTGCAGCGGCATTCGCCGTCTCGGCCCTTGTCGCCAGTGGCTGGGGTTCTTTTATCGCCGGTGCGTCGGCTTCCCCTGCCAGTGAGACATCCTCGGCGGCTTGCACCAACGAGGCGGATTTCCAGGCCGGGACGGTGGTGGAGTATGAAAGCCGGGACAACCTGTCGCCAGCCACCAGTCGCGGTAAAACCGAGACGCTCGGGCGCGAGGCGTTTGCCGGCGCCAATCCGGTGGCTTCGGTGCACACGTCGTTCCTGAACAATACGCCGTTTTTCCTGACGACGACCTTCGCCGAGATCAAGGATGGCCGGCTGGTTCGTTACGGTGATCGCCATGGTGCCGGGGCATCGTTGATGACCACCACCTACCAGCCTCCCGCTTCCACACCGATTGATCTGCAACCTGGGCAGACCGTCACCGTCAGCTACAAAAACAAAGCGGTGAGCGCCGGGGGAACGGTCGAGTTCGATGTCGTCGAGAAGCTGACTTATAACGGGCGTGAAACGATCAAGACGGCCCTGGGGACGTTTGATACCTGCAAGTTCACCAATGAAATCTCCACGGGCCCGGTTTCGGCCGAGCAGCCGAAACAGGTTGTCGTTGTCCAGAATTGGTTTCCCGCGGACGGACCTTATCGTGGTCAGTCGATCCGATCCGTCACGCCTGCGGCCAATGGCGTCGCGCAGAGAATCAGTGAAGTCGTCAAGATGCAGTATGGGACGCGATGAGAGATGCGTCTCGGATCGGAAGATTTGCCGGATGATCGTGGCAGATGAGCATCCGCTGTTCCGAGAGGGAATGATGGTGTTGTTGGAACGCCTGATACCTGACGCAATGATCGAACAGGCGGGAAGTCTGGAGGAAGTACGGGCACTGGCAACGAATGGACAACCTCTCGATACGCTGATTCTTGAAATACGTCTTCCCGGCCTGGGTTCCATCAACGAGCTCGCGCAGTTGCGCCAGGCACTCACGCGCACTGTGGTGATTGTGGTTTCGACCCTGGATGACAGCGATGTCATTGGCCGTGTCATGGCCACCGGTGTAGACGGGTTTGTCGGCAAGAGCCTTTCTCCCGACCAGGTCGGCCAGGCCATCGCCGATATTCGCCGTGGCGAAGTGCTGGTCAAGTACGAGCCTTCGGGCCCGCTGCCACTCGGTCCCGATGATGACATGAGCAAGCTCACGTCACGGCAGCGAGAGGTCTGGCAATTGATTGCCGAAGGCAAGACCAACAAGGAAATCGCCGCGGCGCTTGAGATTTCTCCCTTCACCGTGCGCATTCATGTCTCTTCGTTGATCCGCGCACTGAACGTTCCCAACAGGGCGGTGGCCGCTGCTCGTTTTGCCGGGCGCGAGGCGCTTCAGACCTTGCGCTAAGCGCCTCAGACCTTCGATCCGGCATGTGCAACCTCGGTATGCGAGGTGTCATGGAATTTCGCCTGGGACTTGCCCGCGCGCTTGGCCCGGTAGAGTGCTTCATCGGCCTGGGCCAACGCATCGGCAAACTCGCCGTCGGTCCATAGCGTCCCGCCGATGCTGCAGCCGACCGTGATCGACTCCCCGGCCAGCACGACCGGCTCGGCCAGTTTGGCGATGATGCGCTGGGCGGCACCCTGCATGCTGGACAAGGATTCTCCGGTACGCAGGCGCAGCAGCAAGACGAATTCATCCCCGCCGTGGCGCACAGCGATGTCGCCATCGCGCACAGCGCCCAGGAGCCGGAGGCCGACCTCCTGGAGCAATGCATCGCCAACGGCATGGCCGAAGCAATCGTTGATGGGTTTGAACCCGTCGAGATCCAGGCACAGCACGCCGAAGCCAGGCTGTACGTCGACCTCGCTGCGTACCGCCTCGATGTACTTTTCCAAGGCTGCCCGATTCGGCAGGCCGGTGACGACATCGCGGTAGGCGATACCCTCGACCACCGCCAACTGACCCCTTTTGCGGGTGAGGCTGTCAACGAGGTGCCGGATCGCAATACTCAGCGTTTCGACTTCGCGCGTCCCCTTGAGCAAGGGAATCCCCACGTCGGCGCCTTCGGAAAGGTGCGCGGCGGCCTCGGCGATGACGTTCACCGGACCGGTGAGAATACCTGCCATGATCCATCCGATGACCGCGAACAGGATGGACAGCAGGCCGCCCCAGATGAGTATTTCATTGCGCATCTCACGTGCTGCCGCAAAGGCGATCTCGGCGGGCTGGCGCGTCACCACGGTCCACCCCAGGCCGGGATAGTCGTCGACGCCAGCACTTTGCGCCGCCCCTGCCAGATAGAGCTTGCCGTCCGGCCAGCGCTCGACCGACCAGCTTTGTCCGCGCCCATCGAGCGTGACGCCGGCGGGCTTGCCGATCATGTCCTTGGGGCCGAGCAAGAGGGTGCCGTCCTTGCTGATGACCAGAAACTCCAGGCCAGGCAGGCGCTCCTGCAAGGGTTCGAAAAGCGATCGGCCAACTTCCGCAGCCCATTCCCAGGAAAGATGCGCCGCGAGCACCCCCGTGAGATTTCCGGCGACGTCCTTGATTGGCATGCTGATATCGACGAATTTCATCGCTTCCCCGGAAGGATTCGGCAGCAACTTGGCCAGCAGGACGGCTTCGTGGACATCGCCAATGAACGTTTTTTCCCGCGCACTGGCAAAGACCGGCCGTTGCGAGATGTCGGCGCCTGCGAGCACCCCGTTGGTCGATGCGACCACTTTGCCGTGGGCGTCGGTGAGGCCAATCCAGGAATAGTTCGGGAACTGCTGGCTAAGGTGGTCGAGCAGGGCGCGTGCTTCGCCGGGGTTCGCAGTGTTGCGCAGGGTTTCCAGCTTGCTCAGGACCGTGAGCGCTTTTGACCGGTTACTCATGTCGCGATCGAGGCGATCGATCATCGAGTAGGCATATTCGCTCAGTTGCAGCCCGGTTTGCTCCTTGAGCCGCGAAATGGAGGACTCGCCGATGACGGTGCCGAAGATGCAACTGAGGAGCAGCACCACCAGCGCCACGACGATGGCGAAGCGTGCCCGTAAGCTTTGGAAGAGAGGGATGTACATGTCGGGCTGCCATGGGATGGGATTGGAAGGCCTTTATTCCATGGCGCTCTGGGCATGCATCCTCTCAAAATTTTCCGGTTTGGGGTACTGGTCCGGTAATCGCTGAGCGCGATGGCAGGAGCAAGGTCACTATCCGCCTTTCGCACGGCTCATGTCAGGCAGTGGCTGAGCGATGCCCTTGAGGCTGTCCATGGATACGGATCACGGCGCTTGAAAGGTCTCTACGGTCGAAGACCCCACGACCGGGCGCCTTGCAAATAAGGCAAGGCGCCGCTCCATCTACCGCTTACAACCAGTACCGCAAACCAAGCATCAGGGACTGGGCGTTGTACTCCGTTTGCACATCGCCCTGGGGCAAGCCCTGGATGTTGCCGAAGTGCGCTTCGCCGGTCTTGAAGTAGCGATAATCCAGGGACATGGACCAATGTTCGCTGAGCTCGTAAGCGACCCCGGCGCCGAGTTGCCAGGCCGAGACGGTGTCGCGATGGGTGTCGCCGAACTCGACGCCGCCGGCTTCCAGGCCGGTGATGGTCAGCACGGCGTAGCCCAGGCCACCGCCCACATACGGGGTGAACCGGCTCAAAGGGGCAGGCAGATTCGTGACGTCATACCAGAGGTTGGCCATGAGGCTGGTGGCTTCCTCTTCGCCTTTGCCGTCGATGCTGCCGCCACCTTCGTAGACCCGGTGATTGAACTGGGTCAGGGTGTTGCGGCGGTAGCTCAGTTCCACTTCAGGCCTTAGCCCGACCGGGAATCGCCAGCCCAGTGCCAGGCCGGTGGCGAAGCCGGAATGCACCGGTTGGTTGAATTCCATTTCGACGAAGTCAAGGTCGTTCTGGTTAAGGTCCTGCTCAGCGACCCAGTTCACGCCGCCCATGCCACTGACATAGGGGCCGAGCGTGTCGGCGAAACTCGACGCTGGGGCGGTAACATCCAGGCCAATGATGCCCATGACGAGATATCGGGTGTTGTTCTGTAGGTTCATGCTAGATCCGAAATGTTGCTGTTATCGATAAGTAGGCGAAGACGTTCATACGAGGTGCAAGGGTGTCGCGGTTTTCCCGCGCGCCGATGCGCCAATGGCCCGTTGTTCAGCCAGCCTGCACAGGTTGTCCAGTGCGATGGTCATCGCCTTGGTCAGCGCTTTGCGCAGAAGCCCGCGATACAGGAAACTCAAAGGCCCCGAGATCTTCGCGCTATGGATGACATGGGTTTCATCGGCAGAGAGCCTGCGCATCCGATGATCGAATTCGAGGTCGATCCAGAGCAGCCGGGCGCTGTTGCGATAACTTTCATGCGGACTCACAGCTTCCAGTTTCAGAGGCATCTTCAAGCCATTCTTGAGGACACATTGGCCGCGGGTTCCCGCCTGGAACGGACCGTCGAGTTGACACTGGCGAACGTCGGTATCCCAGAGCGGCGCTTCGGGAAAATCGCTCCAGAGCTTCCAGATTTCAGAAGGGGGCGATTTGACTATGACTTGCACGTTGACATCGTTCATTGCGACACCTTGGTTGTGGGGGACACGGTCATGCTGGGTGGGCAGTTCCATCAATGCTTAGGCCGCCGGTGCCGATTGACTCAGCACCTGGGCGGTAATGCTGGCTTGACCGATTTTTTCGCCCCGGTTGAACAGATCGATGTAGATGCGGTTGGTCTTGAAGGCCTGGAGCGACGCATCGAAACCGGCTTGCGGCGCCAATGACAGCGGGCTGTTCCTGGGGATGGGCCGATCCAGGGTGAAGCTCAAGGCCAACAGGTTCATCGGGGTATTGAGTGGGATCCGCAGGTGGCTGTGGGCGATCTGCATGTAGCACTGGCGAGCCACTTCGAGGAAATACACCATCGAGTAGTACTGGGGATCGCCTGCCTGGAAGAAGTGTTCTGGCGGTAGTTTCACGGTGTCCACGCTCAGGCCCTGGGCGACGCCGCTCATGTCACTGACGATGACGTTTTCCGCCCGGGCCTTGTGCAACAGGGCCTTGTCGCGGCAGGGCGCGGCGCTGAATTCGCCGGCCGGCGAGGTCTCGAATGCCGAGCTGTAGGCCATTGCGAGGACGCAGGTGCACATCACTTTTCCGGCTTGCATGACCTTCGCATTGAACACCTGGGGGGCTTCGCCTTGTTCGACGTGCAGATCGACCATGCCCTGCTTCTGGACGTAGTGCTGGAACTTGATCGTCAGGGTATTGATGTAGGCGACCCGCCCGCTCAGAGGCGGCATGGCCAGTTCGAGCAGTTGCAGCACGCCCTCCAGCAGCAAGATGCCCGGGATGTGATCCAGGGGATGATCGAAGAAGTACGGGTGCGCTTCATTCACCACGAGTTGGGCGTGCAGCGACTGAGGGGTGCGCTGGGCGTTGGTGATCACGCTGTGTTCGGCGCTGCGCTGCCAGTGCGCCGGGCGCTGGGCGGTATCGCCACGGTGCAGGGCGAACAGGCTTTCCATGGCACGCACCCGTACCCGCAGCCCGGAGAGCAGGGTGCTGGTGAGCATGTCGCTGAGCTGCTGCACGTCGACGCCATCGTTCTGCGGCTCGCGGACCAGGCTGACAGGCGTGATGACCTGCCGCAGTTCGTGGGATGACGAATGGGCAAAGCGCAACATGAACGGATGCTTGATGGGCGAGCCGACCTCGACGGTGGCCGGGCTCCACTGGCGAAGCTGCTCGGTAAACAGCCACATCACCACCTTGCCGGCCTCGCGCACTTCAATCACGGTATGGGTCGCGCCCCGCAACATCACCGCCAGCAGGGTTTCGATGCCACTGGCTTCAGCGAGGAAACCGGTGATTTCCTGCAGCGATCCGCTGGCAGGCGTCGCAACGGGCTGCAACTCGCAGACTTCAACGTTCGGACAGTGGCCGGGCGCTTTGCCCAACAACCGGCAAGCCTCTTCCAGCGAGCCCGCCGCATGGGCGAGGACCGCGGCGCGGATCACCAGCAAGGGTTTGTCGGTAGCCTGGGGTTGATAGCGACGCAGCGCGATCAACCCCAGGCCTTCACCTTGCTGGGTCGCGCTGCACCGAGCGCGCTCGACCTCGATTTCACCACTGACAAAACGCCCGGCGCCGAGCAGGAGCGTGGTGATGCCGTTGTCGAGCCATTGCGGCGAGGCCAGTAAGGTTTGCCAGAACAGGCCCGCCGTGCCGACCAGGGTTTGATGGAAACCCTTGAAGTCAAAAATCTGCGCCGGGTAGCCGGACAGCATGTTTGGCAACATGGTTGCCACGTCGGTCACCTCGACGCCCGGCGCCGCACCTTGCGCTCGGGAATAGAAGTTGTGGGCGCTGCTATAGGCGTTGCTGAAGCGTTCGCCGCCCATGTTGCAGCACATGACCATCGCGGTGCCGGGCGAACCCGCCACGCCCGGCAAGCGCCGCAGCAAGTGATTGACGCGATCGGTGATCAACAGTTTGAACGGATCGACATGGGCCAGCGGCTTGGGCCCCATGCCGAAGCCGTCGATATCGATGACGTGGTCCTGGGCGAGGAATTTGCCCACCAAAGGCTGACCGGGAGCCGGGGTGTAATCAACGAAGCGCCCATAAGGAAACACGACCGAGGGTGCGGCGGGTTGGTCGAGCTGCTGCTGGAATGCTTGCAACGAGCGGTGATTGCCCAGCGCTGCTTCAGCCTCGACAATGGCAAGGTCCAGCATCAGCACGCCGGAGGTGGTTGCGGGGGCTGCGCCAGGGTGGTCTTCGGGCAGGTACTCGTCCACCACCAGGTGCGCGTTGGCACCGCCAAAACCAAAGCTGGAGATGCCAATCCGGATCGCCGACGGACGCGCTTCCAAAGGCTGTACCTGCTGGGTGGCGAGTCGCAGGCAGGTGTCGTCGACCTTGGTGCTGGGGCGGTAGCCGGGCTGCGGTGGAATGCCTTTGTGGCGCAGTATCATCAAGGCCTTGGCGAGCGACGCACCGCCAGCGGCGGCCAGGGGATGGCCGATGACCGACTTGATCGAACCGATGGTGATTTTCCGGTCGTCTGGGCGATGGGGGGCGAAGAAGCTGTTCAACGAGGCCAACTCCGTCGCATCCCCCAGCGGTGTACCGGTGCCGTGAGTCTCGATGTAGTCCACGTCTCTTGGATCGAGGCCGCGATAGGCACGTTGGTAAGCCGAGTACTGGGCCTGTTTGCCGGGGGCGAACACCGAGCCCTCGGCGCCGTCGGCGGACATGCCCAAGGCGCGCAAGACACCCAGGGGCCGGCGCTGCGCCGTCAGGGCCTGGGCGACGGGTTCGACCAGAAACGCGACCGCACATTCGCCCGGCACAATGCCGTCGGCGTCCTGGCCGAAGGCTTCCATCCGCGCTCGCGCGGAAAACGCCGTCAACTGCGAGAACCCCAGGAACAGCGCCGGAGGCAGCACGGTGTTGAGGGCCATGACAATCGCGTTGTCCGCCTGTCCACTGTTGACCAGCGCCTGGGCCATATCCAGGGCATAGGGGAACGAACTGCAGGCCGTGTCCACCGATAACGCCGGGCCACCCAAGGCAAAGGCTGCGGCCAGTGCCGCCACTTGTTCACCCGGTGTAAAACCCGGCGGCGCAGCGGTTTTTCCGGACATGCCGGTGACGAAATAGCTTTCGTCGCTCCAAGACGTCGCGACTACCAGCGCCGTGCGTTTGCCGCCCAGTGGCGAGCCTTGTGCGGCGAGTTGGGTCAACAGCGTCTGAAGCACTTTCTTGCCGATGGCGACCTGCCGTCCTTCGTGCCGTGACGGGATCGAGGCGTCGTCGGTCAGGCAAAAAGCGCTGTCCAGGTACGTGCGATCCTTCTCGCCGGCCTTGGTTGAATAGATCGACGCCTTGTCCACTTCCCAGCGTGTCGACATCGATTCCATCGGTGCGACCTGCCCTTGGGCGAGCACCTGCCAGAGCGCCTCCGTTGACGGTGCCCCCGGAAACTCGCCCGCCATCGCGCTGAAGCAAAAATCGTCCGCTGTCGTTACTGCGCCACTCATACCCTGTCTCCTGATCACCAAAATGCTGGGTGACCTGTTCGGTCACCCGGATTCCATTCCTGTTGCTGCTGGGCTCAGCTCAGCCTGGCCAGCAGCGACAAGGCATCCTGGGGCGTGCGACGGGACATCAGCGCTTCACCGGCAAATTCGCTGACCGAGCACTGCTGCGCCATGGATTGGCAGAGTGCCTCCCGGGCAAAGCCGTTGAGACCCAACTGGGCGAAAGGTGTCTGGATATCGATCGCCTGTGCTGCGTCCGGGATCAGTGGCGACAGGGCGCTGAGCAACAGGTTTTCTTCTTGCCCTTGAGTGTTTGTCGCGGCTGGGGAAGGCGCCGCCTGTGGCTGGGGATCGGCGAGGGCCGCTTGAATCAGGGCGATGGTTGCCTGCGGGAACTTGGCATTGGCCAGCTCGGAACTGTGAGCCTTGAGCTGTGGCCACAAGGCGACTACCGACTCGAGGAAATCCAGCTGCACCAGCGAATCCAGGCCCAGGCTTTCATAGCTTTGTGTCGGGTCGATCTGCTCGACCGTAAAGCCGGTGATCGCCGCCAATTGGTCGAGTACCCAGCCCTGGACATCTAACGCCGGTACCTGCGGGTCGGCTTCGAGCCGTGCCAGCAAGGCGGTCGGGGTCGGGGCATCGAAGAGCTGCGAGGTGAGTGCTTTCTTGTCCGGGAAATGCTGGCCCAGGGATTCGAAAATATCCACCAGCCCCAGCGAATCGATCCCCAGGCTTTCGAAACTTTGATCGAAGTCGATCTGTTGCGCCTGGAACCCGGTGACCGTGCTGATTTCGCTGCGCAACCATTGCCCGTAGCTGAGTGCGGTGAGTTGTTCGACGGTTTCGGCGGCGGGCACCGGGGCCAGTATTGTCGGGCTCGAGTGAACAGGCTCCAGCACCGCAACATTGTGGCCGACGGAAGTTTCGATCCCATGGGCATAGACGCCCTCGAGAACTTGTTGATGAGCATTGAAATAGTGGGCAGTAACGGATTCGGCCTGTTCCAACACCCGCAGCAATATCGCTTCTTTGGCGATATTGGATTCGCACAATGATTCAATGATCTTTTCGGACAGAGAGAAATAGCTGTGGGCTATTCTTCCGTTGGACACGATGAATTCCTGCACCACATCGTTAAGTTGCATGCGCATAAGGTTCTCCTAACCAAAGTCGGTGGATATTTCTATACAGAAGAAAGATCAGAAATCGCGGCCCAGGACTGGGCCGTGTTTATATCAATGCAGCAAACTGGCAGTAGCCATGGAGCGACTTAAAGTTGGAGTTCCATTGCGCCGATCTCGCAAGTCAGTGTTTTTCTGGCGCCCTTGAGCAACCCGGACCTTACGCTCAGATACGTCACCAGGGTCATGGCATCCGCGCCCTGGAAAGCGATGTAGCCGTCAGGACGAATCAGCATCAACGTGCCTTCCTTGGCGTGGTAGCGCTTGTGCAGCCGCCAATCGGGGTCCAACAGTGTCGAGTGCCAGGCCGGTAGCCCGGCGCTGCTCAGGGCGTCGATCACGCAATAGGCCTTGATGCCTGGGTAGTCTTTTTCCACCGACTCGGCCAGCGCGTAATAGCCCGGCAATAACGGCGAAAACTGATCGGTCGCGCTGAAGATCAACAGCGTGAACGTTCCATGAAACAGGTCGATCAAGCGCTTCGTGGGCATCCCTTGCAGTTGCCATAACTCGACATCCGGCGCCAGTTGCCCGGCGCGGGGCGCGGCGGTCTGGAACTCGGGTTTTTTCCCTTTTTTGTTCCAGTTTTTGCGCTGCTTCTTCGTCAGCGATTCTTGGATGTAGTCACTCTTGTCATAGTGATACTGATGACCGGAAATCATCGACGGCAACCTGCGCTGGACCTTTTTCCGGTTGCTCAACAGCGGCAGGACATGGTCGCGCAGCCAGACCAGGGCGCGCCGCCGGACGGTAATCAGCCGTGTCAGGCGGTGTGCGGTGTTCTCGACTTCCAAGGCAACCGGATAACGCTCTTCGTTGTAGCTGTCGAGCAAGGACGGATCCGCCAGGCCTTGATCGACATAAGCGATTTTCCAGGCCAGGTTATAGGCCTCGGAAACCCCCAGGTTCATCCATTGGCCACCGATGGGGCTGCCGATGTGCGCCGAGTCACCCAGCAGGAACACCGAGCCTTGTTGCATCGTTTGCACGCGGCGATGCTGGAACGAGGCGATGGTGGTCGATGAGATGTTGGACAGCGTCATCTTTTGCCCGCGTCCTTCGCACAGGCGCTGGAAGTTCTCCAGGCTCAGGGACGGGCGTTCGCCTTCGGGTGGCAGGTTGTAGGGCATTTCGATGAACAGTCGATAACGGGACTGGGCGCTGATCGGTGCGACGGCCACATAACCGTCCTGCGCACCCAGGAAGAACGCGCCCTCATCCTGGCTGCCGGACCATTGGATATCGGCATCGGCCAGCATGAAGAAGCGGTCGTAGGACGAACCTTCGAAGGTCATGTCCAGGCGTTTTCTGATGTTGCTGCGAGCCCCGTCACAGGCGGCCACCCAGCGACTGGTGAAGGTTTCGTCGGTGCCGTCGGCATGCTTGAGCGTCATGCGCACCGAACCTGGCAGGTTTTCGATTTCCACCAGTTCGGTGTTCCACTCCACCTCGGCGCCCAGTTCCTTGAGCCGCTCCAGGAGAATCTTCTCGGTTTGCGGCTGTGGCAGGCTCAAGAGCAGGGGATAGCTCGCGTCCAGGTTGGAAAAGTTGTAGTTCAGGACCCGCTTGGCATTCGACTGCACGGAGAATTGCTTGATCGTGAAGCCGTCGTTGATGGCTTGCTCGGCAACGCCCAGGTCTCTGAAGATTTCCAGGGTCCGGGAGTGGATCGCCATCGCCTTGGTCGCCGTCGAGGGGCCGGCGTTCTTTTCAATGATGCGAAACGCCACGCCCCACTTTTTCAGCATGATTGCCAGGGACAGGCCAATGGGGCCGGCGCCGACGATCATGACAACCGAGGCGCTGCCAGGGCGCTTGAAATGCGGGGGGGCCAACGTGCTCAGAGTGTTCATCGATCAGTACCAGTTTCTGTAGAAGGGAGAGTTGGCGATGCCGAGCAGGGCATCGTCGCCTGATGAGTCGCCGTAGGCATAAATGTAAAAATCATCAAGGTTGCTCAGGCAGCCTTTGAGCCGCGTGACTTTCTCTCGCTCTACACAGTTGGTACCGGCTATCCCGCCAGTCAGTTTGTTTTTTGCTGTGGCCAGGCGGGTGCCGCACACATAGTCGAACCCCGCGACCCGGCCCCAGGGAAGCAGGTAGTTTTCCGGCGAGTTGCTGACCAGGGCGGTGACGTGCCCCATGGATTGATGCCATTGCAGCCGCCGCAACGCCTCGGGCCTGAGCCAGCGCGGGAGCTGTTCGCTGATGAAGTATTTGGCGTGCTCGCGTTCTTGTTCCAACGACAGCCCGCCCAGGTAACAGGCGATGAAGGCCAGGCGCGCTTGCATCAGCGGCGTGATGCCCAGGATCACGCTGAGCATCTTGGGCAGCAGGGGAATGATCCTGAGCCAGAACGAACGGGTGCCCACGATAAAGCGCATGTAGCGCCAGAACGTGTGGCGGTCGGTCAATGTGCCGTCGAAGTCGAAAACGGCCAAGACCGGTTGGGTGCTGTTAGCGTGCATGTGCCTCTTCCTTGAGCGAGATGATCTCGATGGTCTTGGGCAGCTTGAAGCCCGACAGGTAGCGTGAGAGCAGGGTGGAAAGCGCGTTCTGGTTCAGCTCGCCGGTCCCTTCTACGCACAGGTGCAGCACGTTGACTTCCTTGTGGTCCGGGACGATATAGGCCCTGGCCCGCATCACGTCGGGGTGCTTGAGGGCGATGGATTCGATTTCCACCAGGTCGACCATCTGCGCCTTGATCTTCGAGATTCGCAGGCGTTGGCAAAAGAAAAACACATGCCCGTCGTCGTCCCGCCAGACCAGGTCACCGCTATGGAACCAGCCATCGCGGAAGAACCGGGTATTGCTGTCCTCGGCGTCGTTGTAGCCGTCGATCACCATCGCGCCACGGATCAGCAATTCGCCGATGCGCCCGGGCGCCACGTCCTGGCCCTCGGCATCGACCACGCGCAGTTCCACGCCGTCGATCGGCTGGCCCATGGCGCCGCGGTGGACCTCGCCGATCGAGCTCTGGACAATGACCGGCATGCTTTCGGTCAGGCCATAGCCTTGCAGCACGGGACTGCAACCCAGCAGCTTGCCCAGTTTTTCGGCTTCATCGGCCGGCAGGTGGCTGCCGCCGGAATAGATCATCAGTTGCGGGTGCAGCGGCAACGGCGCGCCTTTGCGTTTGGCCAGGCGCGTATTGAAGTAGCGAATGACATCGGGCACCAGGCAGGCAAAGGTGACCTGATGCTCGGACAAGACTTCGGCGAGGTCGCGATTGAGCAGGGTGTTGGTCATGAGCAGGGTGGCGCCCACGCTCAAGGGAAAGACCATCATCACCGACAGGCCGAAAATGGCATACAGCGGCAGCGTCACCAGGTGCACGGAGCCGACGCCCTGCAGGTGAAAGTGCTCGTGCAGGCCATCGCTCGATTGCGTCAGGTCGAGGTAGCGGTGAGAGACCGCCAGGGGCCTGCCGATACCACGATAGGTGAACTGCACCGAGACGATCGGATTGCCGTCGGGCAACGACAAGGGTTCGAGCTGTCGAGGAAGTTCAGAGGCGGCCGTTGCATTGGCGGGCAGGGGCGATGACGGTTCGTTCCCACCGTCCAGCACCAGGGAGTGCCGGACGCCGTTGTCCGCCTGGAATACCTCGCTGTGTTGTCCCCATATCGCTTCGGTCGTGACCACCAGCGTTGGCCTGGCGAGGCTGACGACACTGTTCATTTCGAAGGGGGTCAACTTGTAGTTGAGGATGACCGGAATGGCACCCCGCCCGATAATCGCCAGGTAGTAAGCGATGAACGCCACCCCGTTGGGCAGCACCAGCGCTACTTTATCGCCTGGCAATACACCGAGTGCCGTCAGGTTACCGTTGCAGGCTTCGGCCTTGATGCGCAGCTCGCGGTAAGTGACGGTATCTTCTTCCGTGTCCAGGTGCCGGATAGCAACTTGTTCGGGGAACGATTCCGAAAAACCGACAAAGCGATGCAGAAAACCTTCTTTATATGAAAGGCTTTTCATTTACCAACCTCTTTCAATCCTTGGATATAGGGTGCGTCAAAAAAGTACTACAGAGGCAGGCTTTATCTGAGGTGTCTCAATTAAGCGTCTGTGTAGTTGTTATTCCGATACCAGTCCAAGGTATCGGTCAGGGTTTCAGCGACAGGGCGGAACTGGCATTCCAACTCCCTTGAACTTTTGTTGTGGCTGAAATGAGTACGGCCTTGTTCTTGCGCCATGAGCTTGACCGTGGAAGTACTGATGAGTACCGGTTTCTTGGTAATCCGGTAATAACCTTCATAGATAAGCGCGATGATTCGCAGCATGAACAAGGGCACTTTTCGTTCCGGGGCTTTCACGCCACTGACGCTGGACAGCGCCTGGAAAATGCTTTTCATGTCCATGTGAGTGCCGGCGGCGAGGTAACGCTCTCCGGACCTGCCGCAGGTGATGGCCGCGATTTGATGTTCGGCCACATCCCGTGCATCGACGACGGAAAAGCTTCCGGGAAGTACGCCGGGCAATTTTTGTCCGACAAAGTCGAGCAGGAACTGGCCTGAAGAGGTCGGGCCGATATCCCCCGGGCCGAACATCCACCCTGGCAAGACCATGGCAATGAACATGTCCGGGTGCTGCGACAGGAATTGTTGGACCTTTTGTTCGGACAATATTTTGCTCAAGTAGTAATCGTCAGCCTCCTGTTCACTGCGAGACATGGTTTCATCGATCACTTGATCTTTATTGCCTTTCAACACGGCGATGGAAGAGGTGTGGACAGCACGACGGATACCGGCGGCATAAGCGGCCTGCAACAACCGCTCGGTGCCGGTTACATTCGTGTCGTAGAGTTTTTGCCAGTGTTTCCCGCCTTTGTAACTGTCGCGGAAATAGGCCGCCGTATGAAACAAGGCATCGCACCCTTGCAGGGCATGACTGAAGGCATCGACATTGAGCATGTCGCCTTCGACCCATTCCACGGGCAGGTTGGCGAACTGTTTCTTGGCTTTCTCTGCGGAACGAACCAATGCTTTTACTTTGATGTTTCGTTTTAACAGTGCGCGGACGACATTATTGCCGAGCAGGCCAGTAGCGCCTGTAACGAAGGCATATTCCATTAAAATACCGCTCCTGTGAGATGTCCTGTCATTGCATCGAGACCCGTGTCACGGACGCGATGCCTGGATCAGGCGTTGGGTTCCACCAACGGCGCAATTAAAAACCATTCGGTATCTGAGAATCAAGTGGTATTTAGTAGTAATGGCAAATCAGTAGCTCTAAACCGGGCCTTACGCGGATTTTGTTACGCTGTGGTATGCCGTGGGGCGGTGGGGAAAATGCCTCCTTGAGGGGTAGGAGGCGCTCCATCCAGCTTGCTCAGGCAAAAACCACAAAGGTTTGACTTGCCTGGAGCCAGGTAAAAAGTGACTGCTTAGTCATCTTGCCTGCGCCGCAAGATTGTCCCGGTTACATGGCACATACATGGCACGGGATGAAAGTTAAAATGTAAATGATTGAACGAGGTGCGTATAAGATATGATGGCGAAAATGGATTCCATACAGTGAGGAGCCGCTTCGTCGCATTTAGTTACAGGTGCATATTTTGACTGGCCAAAGGAGCCGAGGGCGTGATTAAAAAGAGACTAGGTCGAGAAGAGAGCCAGCAAGTAACAAGAGATAAATTATTCGACACTGCCACTGAGCTGATGATCAGCAAAGGCTTTCATGCCGCCAGCGTCAACGTTATCGCCGAGGAGGCCGGCTTTTCCAAAGGGGCCTTCTTTTCCAATTTTTCCAGTAAATCGGATTTGCTCCTGCAACTGACTCAACGCTTCAAGCGAGTTGAAATCGATCGCTTGAGCGCGACCCTGGCGTCGGGCTATTCGGCGGAGCAGTTGAGCCATGGCTTGAATGCCTATATCGACACCCTGAAGAACAACACCCGCTGTGCGATCCTCGATGCCGAGTTGCAACTGATCGCCCTGCGTGACGAAGAGTTCTCACAGCATTACTACGACTTGCATGAGGAAAACAGCGAAGCCCTGGGCAAGTTGATTACCATCATATTCAACCACGCTGGCAAGAAACCGCCGCTGGACTATGCCGCGCTTGCGAAGACCTTCACGGCCCTGGCCGAAGGCTTGATATTGCAAGGGCATAAAGATCCGGCGATTGAAATAAAGTTGGTGCTCAATTCGCTCATCCAGACCGCGGAGCCTCTCTAGCCCTCCACCATCATCGCTGACAGGCCAGCGACGGGTGTCCAGCATCCGGTTCGCTAATACCGTTGCCTGGATCGACGGTCCCATGAGCCGATATTGACCGTGCAGCCGTCATCGCCAGCAAGCTTGCTGCCACATTTTTTGGAGCGGCTGCAAAATTCATGTCCGCCGCAAATCCCCTTGTGGGAGCGAGCTTGCTCGCGAAAGCGGTGGGTCAGTTTGCATCAGTATTGACTGTGCCGCCGTCTTCGCGAGCAAGCTCGCTCCCGCAACGATCCAGCGCTGAATGTAATGTTCATGACACCCCAGATCCTGTGGGAGCGCGCTTGCTCGCGATTGCGGTGGTCCAGTTGGCAGTGCTGCTGGGGTTAGGGCCAAGCCCGATTTTTTAACTGCTTGGATTCGATTTGAAAACTCCACTGAGCACGAAGGCATAGCGTTCCGGGCGGATGAAAAAGGTCGTGCGGTCGCAGCAACGGCCGTCGGCGAAATAGGACGTGCGCTCCATGACCAGCAGCGCGGCACCGCGTTTGACGTGCAGCGCGCTGGCCAGGCTTTTGTCGGCTTCCTGTGCACGGATGGCCAGATCGGCGCGGCTGACCGCCAGGCCGGTGATCGATTCGAGAATGGAATAGATCGGCTGATGTTCGACCTCAGCCCAGGCCACGCTGGCCAACTCCGCCGGCAAGTGGCTGCGTCCCAATGCGATGGGTTCGTCATCGACGAAGTGCAGCCGCTCCAGAAGCAGGCAGTCGTGCGCTTGCTCAAACAGATCCCGCAGGGGTTCCGGAACAGGCTGCAGGGTATGGCTGAGCACCTGCATGCTCGGTTTCAGCCCTTGTAGCAACAACGCCTCATGAAAGCTGCGCAGTGCATCCAGGCCGTGGCGTACCTGTTTGGCCGCCACGAAGGTGCCTTTGCCTTGCTTGCGTTCCACCACGCCGTCGTCGCTGAGCTTGCCCACGGCCAGGCGAACCGTGACGCGGCTCACCCCGAACCGCTCGCCCAACTGCGCCTCGGACGGGAGCTTGCCGCTGGGTTCGTAATCGCCGCGCTGGATTTCTTCCAGCAGTTGATGGGCGATCTGCTCGTAAAGCGAGGTGGTGCTGTCGCGAAGAATGGAGGTGGACACTGTCAGCTTCCATGGCCTTGAGTGGGGCAGGGTGCCTTCACTTCTAAGGTTATAAAAATAGGTTATTGGGACAACTTGTATTAATACGTATTATGTCAGGTATTCCCATTGTAAACGACCTGACGACACTTGCCATGCCCGACACCTCCCCATACCCACTGCCACAAGCCGATGCCCTGGCGGTCGATGACATCAACTTCAGCTACCCCAATGGGCACCGCGTGTT
This sequence comes from Pseudomonas sp. NFACC04-2, assembly GCF_900119265.1. Classification (NCBI taxonomy): domain Bacteria; kingdom Pseudomonadati; phylum Pseudomonadota; class Gammaproteobacteria; order Pseudomonadales; family Pseudomonadaceae; genus Pseudomonas; species Pseudomonas sp. NFACC04-2. The sequence continues at coordinate 456,304 of NZ_FPJC01000001.1, read as the reverse complement.
TTCTTCTTTCAGCCTGAATGCCAGGCCCGGCGAGTTCGTCGCGATCCTGGGGCCCTCCGGCTGCGGGAAAACCACCTTGCTGAACCTGTTGTCGGGGTTCGTGCAACCGCAAAGTGGCCGCATCACCATCAACCAGACAGCAGTACGCCCGGAGCGTTCTGAGTTGGGGTATGTGTTCCAGGCGCCACAATTGTTTCCCTGGTTGAGCGCCTTGGAAAACGTCCGTTTCGGTCTGCGGATGAGCGCCCGCACCGACGAATCGCAGCAGCGTGCACAGGCGTTGCAGTACCTGCGTCTGGTCGGTCTGGAGAGTGCGGCGCAGCGGTTGCCGCACCAGCTTTCCGGTGGCATGCAACAGCGCGTCTCCCTGGCCCGGACCCTGGCACTGGAACCCAGCGTATTGCTAATGGATGAGCCGTTCGCCGCGCTCGATGCCATCAGTCGCAACAGCATGAACGAAGAGACGTTGCGCATCTGGGCCGAACTGGGCCAGACGGTGTTGTTCATTACCCACGACATCGACGAAGCGGTGTTCCTGGCCGATCGGGTCATCGTGCTCAACATCGCGCCGGGCGGTATTCACAGCGAGCTGGAGATCCACCTGCCGCGTCCCCGCAGTAACCTGAAAACCCGTCGCCTACCGGCGTTCCTCGATTACCGCAATGAGCTGATGACGCGCATTGCCCAGGTGATGGACGCCTGCGACGCCACGATTCACCCCACCCCTCGACTTGAGCTGACAGCATGATCAAACGTTCGCTGCTTGCCCTCACATTGTCTGCCGCCACGTTGGCAGGTAGCGCATTCGCCGTGGCGGGCGAGGCGAAACCCTTGCGCGTGGGTTATGTCTTCGCCATGGCCAACGCTCCGGCGCTGATCGCCGACAAACAAGGTTACTACCGCGAAGAAGGCTTGAACGTCGACCTCAAGGCCTTGGGCGATGGCCCTGTGATCCAGCAGGCACTGGCCGCCGGTGAACTGGACGTGGCCTATGTCGGCACCCCGCCGGTGTACCAGTGGTTTTCCCGCGGGCTGCAAAGCCGGATCCTGGCGAAGGTCAATTACGGCCAGGCCGCGGTGATTGTCGACGCCAAGAGTCCGATCACCCAGCTGGAAGCGCTCAAGGGGAAAAAACTCGCCGGGGTCAAGAAGGGCAGTGGCATGGATGTGCTGCTGCGCGGTTATGTCCTGAAGGAAAAGGCCGGGCTCGATCCCGACAAGGACCTGGACATCATCGACATGCCGCCGGGCAACATGAACGCTGCCCTTGAACGTGGCATCGTCGACGCGGCATTTTCCTGGGAGCCCTTCGTCAGCCAGTCAGTGTTGCGCGGTTCGAGCCGGATCCTGCTGGACGTCAACCAGGCGCTGCCCCAGTACCCGTGGTACGTGGTGATCGCCTTGCCGAAAACCTTGCAGGAGCGCCCGGATGACGTGGTGAAGCTGTTACGCGCCCATCGCAAGGCCATCGCCTTCCTCAACGACCATCCTGACGAATCGAACCGGCTCATCGCCGAGGCGTTCAAGCTCGAATCGGTGCAAGGCATTGACGGCAAGACCATCGCGCCGGAAACCATCGTTGCCCAGGCCCGAACACGCCTGGGCTGGTCGGCGGACTTGCAGGCGGCGGACATCCAGTTCATCCAGCGCCTGATGGATTACTCCCACGACCTGGGTTTTATCGACACCACGCTCAAGACCGAACAGATCGTGGATACCTCCTACCTGGAAAAAGCCGCGCACTGAGTCCGTCATGTCCTTGCCAAAACCGAATTGGGGATGGGCGTCGCTGCCATTCCTGTTGTTGATCTGGATTGCCCTGGCGAGCCGCTTTCCCACCTACATCCTGCCGCAGCCTTGGGACGTTGCCCGCGAGGCGCTGCGCTGGCTGGGGGACCGTTCGTTGTGGCAGCACCTGCAGGCCAGCGTGCTGGAAGAACTGGGTGGTTTTTGCGCCGCGGTGATCGTTGCGCTCCTGCTGGGCACGGCCGCTGGCCTGTCCTCGCGCTTTCGCGATTTCATCTCGCCGCTCAACAGCCTGTTCATGGCCATCCCGCCGATTGCCTGGGCGCCGCTGATCATGATCATTTTCGGCCTGGGTTATGTCTCCATCGTGCTGGTGATTTTCATTGCCGCGATGTTCCCCATGGCGGTGACCATCCAGGAGGGTGTGCAAAGCATCCGCGGCGGTGAAGTTCGCGCGGCACGGACCTTGGGTGCCAACGCCTGGCAACTGTTGGCCCACGTCTATTTGCCGGCCTCGCTGCCGTTCGTGACCGCCGCCTTGCGCATCGGCTTCAGCCAGGGCTGGCGGGCACTGGTCGCGGCGGAAATGATCGGCGCTTCCCGCGGCATCGGCTGGATGGTCGCCACGGGCGGGCAGATCGGCAACAGCAGCCAGGTGCTGCTGGGCATTGTCGTGATCGGCTTGATTGCCTGGCTCATGGAAAGCTTTGTGTTCCGACGCATCGAGCGTCACTACCAGCAATGGCGCGTGCAATAAGCATCGCCCCACGTATTCGAACCCTTCAGTGGACCACTGCACGAGGTGTCATGTGAGTAACGTTTTCGATCCCCGCGAAGCCGGGCATTACATCGCCCCACAAGGCCTGTACGAGCGCAACAAGAAACGTCCGTTCCTGGGCAGCGTCCACTGCGACCGTGACACGCTGGTCGCCGGGCAGTGGGATGAAATCACCCTGGTCTACGAGGTCGGTGGCAGCGGCCTGGCCGACGGCGCGTGGCTCAAGCTGGCCTTCAAGTTCTATTCCGACTGGGCCTTGTTCCAGACTTCGAACCCGGCCGGCCCCAACTATGTCAGCGCCGAATACCAGGCCGGGGAGTTGGTCCCCGGCCAGAGCCAGGCCACGGTGCAGCACTTGAAAGTGCGCTTCGACCAGAAGGGCCATGAACGGCCATTCCAGAAAGCGATCATCATCGACATCATCGACGGGTACCTGAACCCGGGCGATAAAGTCATCATTCGCCTGGGGGACCGACGCCAGGGCGGGGCGGGGACGCGGGTGCAGAGTTTCGTCGAGAAGGACTTCCGTTTCCGCCTGTTCATCGACCCGTTGGGCAGTTCGAAATTTGCCGAAGTGCCGGGCGATCCCTTGTTGGACATCGTGCCGGGACCGGCGCAGCGCGTGCAACTGATCGTGCCTCGACTGGTCAGCGCCGGGGAAGCCTTCGATGTCCTCTTGCGGGTGGACGATGCCTGGGGCAACACCTGTCGAAACTTGCCGCTCGAGGGTGTCCTGACCCTGGTTGATCCGGAGGGCGACGAACGTCGACAGCCGTTCACGCTGGCGTCCGAAGGTTGGGCGACGGCCCGGCTCGAGGCGCTTGACCTCGGCGCCGTGGGCGAGTGGCGTTTGTCCGCCAACGTGGTGGCGCCTTTTGTCGACGGGGCCCAGGCCTTTGTCACTGTCGACCCGGCCGGTACGGCGTTGCGCCCGCTCTACGCCGACCTGCATGTGCACTCCGATGACACGGTGGGCACCAACGACACGCTGTACAACCTCAGCTACGGTCGCGATGTCGCCGGGCTCGACGTCCTCGGCTACACCGCCAATGACTTCAATATCACCGAGCAACGCTGGGACCAGGCGGTCAAGCTGATCCACGAGCTCAATGAGCCGGGCCGATTCGTGTGTTATCCCGGAACCGAATGGTGCGGTAACTCTTGTGCGGGCGGCGATCGCAACGTCGTATTCCTGCATGACCGCAAACCCGAGTTCCCCTTCGACAATCAAGGGCGACTGGTGCGTTCCTTCGAATGGAACGAGTTCACCGCCGGCACCATCAAGCCAGGCGCCTGGCCGGTGGACGAGTTGTACGCCGCCTATGCCAAGGACCCCGAAGGCCATCTGATGATGCCCCATGTCGGCGGACGCCGTTGCAACCTCGACTGGCATCACCCGGAACTCGAGCGGCTGATCGAGGTGGGTTCGGCCTGGGGCCAGTTCCATTGGGTCTACGCCGAAGCGCTGCAGCGTGGCTATCGGGTTGGCGCCGCGGCGAACAGCGATGAGCACCAGGGCCGCTGCGGTGGCGGCGTTCCGGCCACGGCGGTGTTCGGCTCCCGTGGCGGGTTGACGGGGGTGGTCGCCGAGGCTTTCGACCGCGCCAGCGTCGGCAAGGCCCTACGCGCCCGCCGTACCTTCGCCACGACCGGGGAGCGTTCGTTCGCCAGCCTGCGCCAGGGCAAGCACTTCATGGGTGAAGTCTTCACTGCCGATTCGAATGCCTCCCTGGACTATCGACTGCTGGGAGAGGCCGGGTGGGAGCAGGTCGATCTGTTCGATGGCGACCAGTTGATCTGGTCGCGCAACCTGCACCAGGAACTGGGTTTCTGCGCGCAACGCATTCGCCTGCGCCTGGGTGGCGCGCGGATCAAGGACCGCTATCGCGGCGCGTACTGGACTGGCGAAATCCGTATCACCGGCGCGGTCATCAATGGTTTCCGTGCCTTGGGCCTCGACCATCCCGAGCAGACCGTATGGCGCAAGGACGCCACGGTCCTGGCGTTTCGCACCGACACCAATGGCGATACCGACAGCATCGAAATCGACCTGTCGCAACTGGCCGGCACCACGCTGCAGATCCACAGCCGTATCGACAATTACATCAAGGTCGGCGACCCGTCCGAACCGCAACCTTACGTGCACGCACCGACCGTGGTGATGGAGCTGTCCGGCGATGAGTTGTTGGCGCAATCGCAAGTGGTCGAAGAGTTGCCGGGCGCGGAGTTGAAGCTGTCCCTGGAACGGATGACCGCTGCACCGTTGCCCCGTGAGTTGCAGGGGCGCATCGAGCTGGCCCGCCTGGGGCTTGATCCAGGGCGTGAACACCCCTTGTTCATCTGCGCCCGCCAGCGGGATCAGTCACGGGTCTGGACCTCCGCGCTGTTCCTGACCTTGTAGGCGCTGTCGAGTGCAACGAGGCTGCGATCTTTCCCCAGACACTTGAATCTCAAGTGAAAGATCAAAAGATCGCAGGCTTCGCCAGCGCCTACAGAGCCCGGCGGTGGCCATCTCTGGCCACATTTGCGCAAAACCCCGACAGTCCCAGCAAGCCTGCGAAAGCCTGGCAGTCGCCATTGCGAGAAAGTGAAGTCGTCGATAACGACAGCGCCCACGGGCGCCGGGCGGGCGAATGTCTCGTCTGCCCGCTCACGCAGGAGAGCGATCATGACCGATTTTCAACACAACATTCCCCACGAAGTCCAAGGCAAGGTTGCATCGGTCACTGGCGCCGCCAGTGGCATCGGCAAGGCCATCGCATTGCTGTTGCATGCCCGCGGCGCCAAGGTAATCGCTGAAGACATCAACCCCGCCGTCCATGAGCTGGCCCGCCCCGGGCTGGTGCCGCTGGAGGCCGACATCACCGCGGATGGCGCTGCCGAGCGCGCTGTCGGCCTGGCCGTCGAGCAGTTCGGCCGGCTGGACATCCTGGTCAACAATGCCGGGATCATCATCAATAAACTCGTCATCGACATGACGCGCCAGGACTGGGAGCGCATCCAGGCGGTCAACGCGACGGCCGCTTTCCTGCATTCACGCGAAGCGGTCAAGGCGATGATGCCGAACAAGGCGGGGGCCATCGTCAACATTGCGTCCTACGCGTCCTACTTTGCCTTCCCGACCATTGCCGCCTACACCGCGTCCAAAGGTGCCCTGGCGCAACTGACGCGCACCCTGGCACTGGAAGTCATCGAGCATGGCATTCGCGTCAATGCCATCGGTGTTGGCGATGTGGTGACCAACATCCTCAATGACGTGGTCGAGGACGGTCCGGCGTTCCTCGCCCAACACGGTGAAGCCGCGCCCATCGGCCGGGCCGCGCAGCCGGAAGAAATTGCCGAGGTGGTTGCGTTCCTGGCCTCGGATCGCGCGAGCTTTGTGGTCGGCGCGGTGGTCATGGCCGACGGCGGAATGACCGTTACCGCAGGCTGAATCGAGTGGTAGATGACACCTGGGTAACCGGCCGGGTTTTGCACCCCGGCCGGTGTTTTTGTCAGCGCTGCGCCCGACGAAGCCTGCCGTGTAACGACAGCCCGTTTTCATCTGGCGTAGGCAGTGGTCGCCCGACCAGGCCCATGCCTTCGCTGACCAGTACCGTGCCCAGAGGGTTCAGGGCCTCGAATACTCGCGCAACTGCGCTGGGCTGACGCCAAGGCGTTGCTTGAACAGCGTGGTCATGTGCGCCTGGGAATTGAAGCCGCAGATGTGGGCGATATCGGTCAGTCGGGCGGTTGAATCGCGCATCAGCGCCCGCGCCTTGGCTAGGCGTCGATCGATCAGGTAGCTGTGTGGGCTTTTGCCGGTCGCCTGCTTGAACGCCCGCATGAAATAACCCTCGGACAAGCCCAGCAGCCCGGCCATTTCCTTGACCCCCAGCGGACCGTCGAGACCGGCGTCGATGAACTCATCGAGCAGGCGCATCCGGCCGGCCGTGATCGAGCCTTGGGAATGTGCCGAAAACCTCTTGTGGTCCTTCACTCGCTCAGCCAGTCCGAGCGCCCAGGCTTCCCAATCGTCCTCTGCCGTGGCACGCAGCAGTGCGCTGCGCATTCTCAAGGCGAGGGTGATGGCCTGCGGGTCAATACGGTTGTTGAACGCATGTTTCGCCGGCAACGCCATGCCGTCGGTGCGCACCATCCGCAGGTATTCACCGCCCCGGGGAGATTCGGAGAACACGTCGCACCCGGCGGGAACGAATGCCAGGCCGTTGGGCAGCGCCTCGAAGGGCAGCACGCGGTCGCTGCCGATGGCGTGCAGGCCGCGCTGACTGTCGAAGGCAAAGCCGATCGCCGACTGGGTCGCGACGTAGCGGGTCGCGTAGGCACAGCCGGGGAGCAATTCGATCGCCCAGGGCCCTGCCTCGATACGACGGACCGGTTCAGACAGGGGCGGCGGTGGATGGTTTCGCGGGCTCATGAACAGCATAGTAATGAAGAGTGGGCCTGAAAGTCAGGTCAGTTTTCTGAAAGCCCCGTCGCCGTCGCGCTGATTAGACTGGGCAAAACCAGGAGGCCCATCATGCATACACTGACCCGCGACGACATCGAACACGCTGCTCGCCATCTCTATCAATTCATGCCCGCCACGGCCCAATACGCCTGGCCGTTGCTGGCTGAGCGGTTGGGGTGCACGGTGTGGGTCAAGCACGAGAATCACACTCCGACCGGGGCCTTCAAGGTGCGCGGTGGCCTGACCTTCGCGCACTGGCTCAAGCGCGAGCATCCCGAGGCGAAAGGCATTGTCACGGCGACGCGCGGCAACCATGGCCAGAGCCTGGCGCTGGCGGCCACCGCCTTGGGTTTGAAAGCGTTGATCGTCGTGCCGCAAGGCAACTCGGTGGAGAAAAACAACGCCATGCGTGGCTTTGGCGGCGAGGTGGTCGAACATGGCCGCGATTTCGATGAGGCCCGGGAAGAAGCTGCACGCCTGGCCCACGCACAAGGCCTTTACCTGGTGCCGCCGTTCCATCCTGAGTTGGTCAGGGGCGTGGCGACTTATGGGCTTGAGCTGTTCAAGGCGGTGCCGGACCTCGACACGGTCTACGTGCCGATAGGCTGTGGGTCGGGGATTTGCGCAGTCATCGCCGCCCGCGATGCCTTGGGTCTGAAAACCCAAGTGGTGGGTGTTGTGTCCACCGAGGCCGTCGCGGCGAAGTTGTCATTTGAAATGGGAAGACTGTGTGAGACCGCTTCGGCGAATACCTTCGCGGACGGTTTGGCCGTGCGCAGACCCATTCCCGAGGCCTTTGCTATCTATGGGGCCGCTGCGGCGCGGATCGTCGCGGTCAGCGACGGGGAAATTGCCGAGGCCATGCGGGTGTATTACACCGACACTCATAACCTCGCCGAGGGCGCAGGTGCCGCGGCCTTGGCGGCACTCATGCAGGAACGTGAAGCAATGCAGGGAAAAAAGGTCGGGGTGATTCTGTCCGGTGGGAATATTGACCGGCCGGTGTATGCCCGGTTGATTGGCTGAGCCACCGTGGCTGGAAACGCTGGGGGATACTTAGATCGATTATTTCTTACGGTTATTAATATAGGTTTGGATGACATATCCATGACCGGAGAATCGAAGCTGTCGCCTGGAGAGTGTCTGCAATGAAAGCGCAGCGCATGCAGCAGCAGACAACTTGGCGTGTGTCGCTCCGGTAAGCCTGTTTTAACGTTCGTTCCTGCTGTTCGATCGCCATCTTGTCGGGCCCGGGTCAATGCTTAGAATCCGCCCCATCAGCTTGTCCGACTCTCGAACCTTAAAGGAACAACACCATGATGAACGCCATGCAGATGCCAATGCCGATGAACGCCAACATGCCGATGATGCCCATGATGGGCATGCCGATGATGATGGCGACCATGACCTGCGAAATGATGGACGACGGCATGATGTGCAAGATGATGCCCGCCGCCGGCATGGACATGGCCATGTTCAAGAACAGCGCCGACATGATGCAGATGATGATGAACTGCGGCATGCCGATGATGATGCACTGCGGCAACATGAGCATGATGTGCATGTCCCAGGCGAGCATGGCCATGCCGATGGCGAGCATGATGATGCCAATGCCGATGATGGGCATGCCGATGCCGATGATGAAGTGCGTGATGGAATGCACGGTGATGGCGGACTGCATGATGTGCAAAGTCATGCCGATGGCGGGCATGAACATGGACATGATGAAGAACTGCTGCGCCTTGATGATGAAGATGATGGACGACTGCAGCATGCCGATGATGATGAGCTGCAACGGCATGCCGATGATGTGCTGCACCTGCTGAGCGTAGCGCCAATGCAGGTATCTGTGGGGAGGGGATGAATCCCCTCCCCACAGGGGTTCAGTCCAGGCGTTCGGGGTAGGTCACCACCAGATATGCCACCGCTTCGCTGTCGGCCGGGTTGCGATAGCGGTGTGGTTGGTCGGCATAAAACAGAATCGAATCGCCGGTGGAGAGCAGGTAGCGCTCGTCGTTGACACTGATCTCCAGCACGCCCTGGGACACCACCAGGTTCTCCTGAACACCAGGCCCGTGCCCTTCGGACTGGTCCTCACCCAAGGGGCCCAGGCGCAGCTCGTAGAATTCCGACTGGCGTGCCACATCGAACGGGAACAGGGCACGGCTGACGAAGGCGCCACTGGCGCTGACCAGGCGTTTGCTCTGGCTGACCGACAGCACCGCCACCCCTTCGAAAGCCCGATGTTCCAGGAACGCGGCAACCGACACCTTCAGGCCCTTGGCGATTTTGCACAGCACCTTGATCGAGGGCACGCTGCGTCCGGACTCGATCTGCGCCAGCATGGCCCGGCTTACCCCGCACTGGCGAGCGAGGGCGTCCAGGGACAAGTGTCGCTTGCCACGAAGGCGTTGCAGGTTCTGCGCGACCCGTTCGCAAATCGGATCTTCATCCAAGGCTTCCAGGTTGTTCAGATCCACTTCGGGTTCGTCGGCACTCGCCAAAAAGCGCGAGGGTTCCTGGACGCTCACGCCTGGTACGTCTTGGTCGGCTGGAATGCCTGGACCCACTGGAACGCCTGGTAACCGGCATTACGCGCGTACATTTCCCACATGGCCCGGGCCAGTTGCTGAGCCTGCTTGCGTTTGCGGAATTGGACGAAGTCGATAACGTTGTCAGTCGGTTTCATAAGGCACTTCACTGTCGTGACCAATGGGACGGGATGAACTGAGAGTACGTGGTTAGATTTATAACCATAAATACTGATTGTTTATTTGTTAATGCTTTTAAGTGCTTAGCAAAATGTCTTGATCAAATCACATGAGCGCGCTGCAGTTCGGTCAGGGCCAGTGCCTTGAGTTGGGCCAGCAATGGGTCGCGTCGGTCTCGCGGATGGTCCAGTTGCACCGTCAACGCTTGGCGAATGCGGCTGGGGCGGTTGTCCATCACCAGCACCCGGTTGCTCAGGTACAGCGCCTCGTCGACATCGTGAGTCACCAGCAACAAGGCGATCGCGTGCCGCTCGGCCAGTTGCAGCAACAGGTCCTGCAGTTTCATTCGGGTGAAGGCATCCACGGCGCTGAATGGCTCGTCCAGCAACAGCACCTGTGGTCGCGCGTACAGGCCGCGGGCAATCGCCACCCGCTGCGCCATACCGCCGGACAACGCCTTGGGCAATGCATCGGCAAACCCCGTGAGGCCGACTTCCTCGATCAACTGTGCGACCCAGGCCTTGTCGTAATCGTCGTCATCACTGAACCCGATGTTCTGTTGCACCGTCAGCCAGGGCATCAAGCGCGGTTCCTGGAACACAAAGGCCAGGTGTTCGGTGTGGCTGAGCAGTTGCCCTTCGAAGTCTTTCTCCAGACCGGCGACGATGCGCAGCAAGGTGCTCTTGCCACAGCCGCTGGGGCCCAGCAGACACACGGTTTCCCGGGGTTGCAGTTGCAGGTGGATATGATTGAGCACGGTGGTGTCGGCGAACGTCTTGCGCTCGACGTGGATGTCCAGCAGGGCTTGGGTCATGGCTCACTCCTCGGTGCCGTTAAAGGTGTCGCGCCAGGCCAGGAAATGTTTTTCCAGGGCGGCGAGGATGCCGTCGCTGAGCTTGCCCAGCAGGGCGAGCACGATGATCGCCGCCAGCACGATGTCCGGACGCGAGGTTTCGCGGCCATCGCTGAGCAGATAGCCCAGGCCCTTGGTCGCGGCGATCAGCTCGGCGGCCACCAAGAACATCCAGGCCAGGCTCATGCCGCCGCGCAACCCGGTGAACAGGCCGGGGAGGGCGGCGGGCAGGAGAATTCGCCGCACCAGACGGCGGCGGCTGAAGCCGTACATTTGGCCGACCTCCACCAGCTTGCGGTCGATGTTGCGAATCGCTGCCACGCCATTGAGGTACACGGGAAAGAACGCGCCGATGGCGATCAGCACCACCTTCGAGGTTTCGTCGATGCCCAGCCACAGCAGGAGCAATGGCACCCAGGCCAGGCTGGGAATCGAGCGCAGGCCGGCGAAGGTCGGTTCCAGATAGGCTTCGGCCTCCCGACTCAAGCCAACCCAGGCGGCGAAGACCAACGCCAGGCTGGCGCCGATGGCAAAGCCCAGTAGCACTCGCAACAGGCTGGCGCTGATATGTTTCCATAGCGCCCCCTCGGCCAGGTCGCCGAGGGTCAGGGCGATCTCGCTGGGGGCCGGCATCTGGTAGGCGGGCAGCCAACCGATGCGCACGATGATCTCCAGGAACACGATGATCAGCACCGGCAGGGCCAGCCCCTTGAGGCGCAGCTGCCAGCGGTCGGGATTGAACAGGGGCGCTTTGCCCGATGCGGGCAGGGCCAAATGGGGGCTGGAGAGGTCTTCGCTGTTACTGCTCATGGCGTTCCTCCGGCAACGCCGAATCCGCGCCAGGCGCGGATCGGTTGTCGCCTGGGCAAGGGTTATTGACGGGCCACGGCCTGCTGGCGGCCGGTGTCGAGCAATTGATCGATCACCTGGTCCACATTCACCCCGCGACGAACCAATTCTTCCGAGACCAGGATCGGCGCGGCAGCCTTGGAAGCCAGCACATCCTTGGCACTCAACTGCGGGCTGCCCAGGTCGGTGCGGGACAGTTGCAGCCGGGCAACTTCCAGCGGCAGTCCGGATTCGTCGGCCAGCAATTTGGCCAGCTCTTGCGGATGCTCCACGGACCAGACCCGAGCCTGTTCGTAGGCCGCAAGCACGGTGTCGATGGTCTGCGGATGCTCCTGGGCATATTTCTCCGTGACGCTGACCACGCCGTAGCTGTTGAAGGCGGGGTTGCGATACAGCAGGCGCGACCCGGCTTGTACTTCGCTGGCGGCCATGTGTGGGTCGAGACCGGCCCAGGCATCGACATCACCTTTTTCCAAGGCGGTGCGACCGTCCGGGTGCTGCAAGTGCACCAGCTCCACATCGTCTTTCTTCAGCCCGGCCTGTTGCAGGCTGCGCAGGGTGAACAGGTAGGGATCGGTGCCTTTGGTGGCGGCGATTTTCTTGCCCTTGAGGTCGGCGACCGTCTGGTACGGCGAATCCTTGCGCACCACCAGGGCGGTCCATTCCGCGCGACTGTAGACATACACCGACTTGATCGGGCTGCCATTGGCCCGGCTCAGCACCGCGGCGAGGCTGGCGGACGAAGCGAAGTCGACGCCGCCGCTGTTGAGGTATTCCAGGGAGCGGTTACTGCCTTGGCTCAGGACCCAGCTGACCTTGGCCTGGGGCAGGGCCTTTTCCAGGTAACCGAGGTGCTTGAGCACCAGGCTGACCGGCGAGTAATAGGCGTAATCCAGGTGCACTTCGGCCGGAGGGCTTTCTGCGGCCTGGGCCAGGGACGGCAGGCTCAACGCCAGGGCACAGGCACCAATCAGGGACTTGGCGAGGGCCAGTGAAAAACGGAAGTCGGGTTTCATGGAGCAGCTCCAGCAAGGCGGCGAGAAGGCAATGTTCTTATTTCCGAAAGATCGGAGCGCGGAAGAAAATCGCGCTTGAAAGGAAATTGCAGGCTCTGTGCCATGGCCGGCGAAAGGGCGGTTTTCGGGGGCCGCCAGGGGGTGAAGGTTTCAAGGAAATGTTGCCCAGCCAACAGTCTGTTGCGGCACTGTTGAGTCATGAACAGTGGCTGCTTGTGACTATGAGCTTATGCGTTAAAAGAATTTCGAATGTGAATTACAGGAGCGTTATGTTCTATAAAAATCATTCAGGAATGCTTTCATGAAGTTCGCTCGATCCCTGCGTTGTCTGCTCCTCTGCACATTGTTCGTCGCCCCTTTGCTCCAGGCCAGTGAGCCGTTGGTCCTGCATGTCGGCGACCAGAACTATTACAACGTGCGGGCTTCGGTGGAGGCCTCGGGAGTGCTTGAGGGCGCCCCCTACCGCGTCGACTGGAAACACTTCCAAGCCGCCGCGCCCCTGGCCGAGGCGCTGAATACCGGCGACCTGGACCTGGGCTTTCTCGGCGATTCGGGTTTTCTGTTCCTGGCTGCCAAACAGGCTCCGGTGAAACTGATCGGTGTTTCGCGGCAGAATCCGGACACCATTGCGCTGTTGGTGCCCAAGGATTCACCGGTCAAGACCATCGCCGACCTCAAGGGCAAGAAGGTCGCCTATTGGCCGGGCGCGTGGAGCCAGCAGCTGACCCTGCGGGCCCTGGAGCAGGCCGGCTTGCCGGAGAACCATGTGGAATTCATCAAGCTGATGCCGATCGACGCGGCGGCGGCCTTGCCCCAGGGCAGCATCGACGCCTTTCCGGTGTGGGAACCCTACATCTCGCAACAGATCCTGTTCTCCGGCGCCCGGCCGATCCTGACGGCGAAAAACCTCATGCCCGGTCTCAGCGCCATTGCCGCTTCGACGCCGGCCATCGACAGCAAGCGCGAAGCCATCGCCGACTTCCTCGGCCGCGTGAAACACGCCCGCGCCTGGGTCGATAACCACACCGACTCATACGCGGACTTGTGGGCGAAAAAGGCCAACCTCGACCAGAACGTCTCACGCCATTGGTTGCGCCAGGCCCACATGAGCGTCGGCCCGGTGGATCGACAGGCCGCCGCCGACCTGCAAAGCACCGCAGACTTCCTGTTCAAGGTCAAGGCGCTGCCAGCCCCGCTGGCCACTGCTGGGATTATCGATACATCCTTCAGCCAAGCCTTGAGTGAATAAGTCCCACCGTTTTTTGAGTCGCTCGCCAACATCCCATGCAGCTTCAATCCCCTGTGGGAGCGAGCTTGCTCGCGATAGCGGCAGGTCAGCTTGCGGGGATGTTGACTGTGCTGCCGTCATCGCGAGCCAGCTCGCTCCCACCGTTTTCAAAGGCGGATGTCTTCAGGCCCACGGATTGGCGCTTCAATCCTCGTACCTGTCAGTCGTTCTTCATTGGAAAAGCCGTCGTAGTCAGCCAAGTCGCCAAAGCGGATACCGCTCAGCGCTTCAATTTGATCGACGCTGCGTCGGTAAGTCTTGAGCGCTCCGAACACAAGTTCCAACTTTTCCAGTTCCTGACGCTGGTCAATCATGTAGGCACTGGCCGAAGGTTTGCCGTCGTCACCGAGAAAGGCCACGACTTTCCAGAACGCGGTGGGGATCTGTACGCCTCTGTACGTTTGATCATCGCCGCGGAACAAGGGCCCGGTAAATATCGTCGCCCTGGCTTTCCACCGGCGCGTGTTATCGAGGATGTAATCCTCAAGCTCAAGCCAGGTTTTTTGATTGAAGGCCGCCATCTGCGGCGAGCAATTGGTGAAGTGGAAGGTGTCGTTGTTGGCGGTCTGTGCATCGGGGCCCCAATTGGGGTCCTGTCGTCTGACCAGATGACCGCGATCCAGCAAATTGCCGGCGTACAGCGCTTCTCCAATCTGGGCATCGCTGGGGATTCGACCGTCGTATGCCCAGGCGTCACGCCCTCGGTCGATCTCGACACTGCTGGCGCCGTCGATGTTGACGCCCGCCACCAGGGCCAGACGTCGCCGTCGCGAAAGAACGATGGAGAAGTGCTGATAATCCAGGCGATTGTCGACGGTGCCGGTCGGGTAGACGTCATCGACCAATGCGGCGTCTACGCTGGGCCAAGGCACTAGGAAGTCACCAAGAAAGCCGCTGTCGTATCCCTGCCGGTCTCGCAACTGCACCGCCGGTGTGACGGCGGGCTTTGCCTGTTTGCCCAGGGTGCCGGACACGCGCCTGGCGGATTCCTGCAGGGGTTGCAGATCGGCAAGCCGTGGTCGATGGGCGAAGTCCACTTGGAGTCCTTGTGGTGGCATGGTCCTACCTCGCTGAATGGGAACGAAAGTAATCAGCAAACGTAGTGATCATGCTCCGGCACCATGAATTTTTTATGATGCTGCCTTGCGGACAAAACCGTGAAGGTGATCCCTGGCCTGTGGTTAGGCCGCTTCCGCCGCCATGGCCGCCCGAACGCTGGGGCGTGCGGCGACTCGGACCATGAACGACGCCAGCACCGGCCAGTCCCCAATCTCGATATTGAACAACGGCAACCAGTTCAAAACGGTAAACAGATAAGCGTCGGCCAGGCCGAAACTGCCCATCAGGTAATCCTGTCGTGCAAGGGCCTGGCTGAGGTAATCCAAGCGCTTGAACAGTCTTGCCTTGAAGATCGCCTTGGTCGGCTCTGCGATGTCGGCGTTGAACAGTGGACTACAGCCGCTGTGGATTTCGGCGCTGATGAAGTTCAACCACTCCTGCAGGCGAACCCGCTCCCAGGAGCCATTGGCCGGGGCGAGCGTGTTGCCGGGGGCCAGGTCGGCCAGGTACTGGACAATGGCGGGGCCCTCGGTCAGCACACTGCCGTTTTCCAACACCAAGGCGGCCACGTAGCCCTTGGGGTT
The DNA here is from genome assembly GCF_900119265.1 of Pseudomonas sp. NFACC04-2. NCBI lineage: Bacteria > Pseudomonadati > Pseudomonadota > Gammaproteobacteria > Pseudomonadales > Pseudomonadaceae > Pseudomonas > Pseudomonas sp. NFACC04-2. The sequence goes on along the minus strand of NZ_FPJC01000001.1, from coordinate 440,970 downwards.
GATGCTCAGGAAGTCGAGCCCGTCGGCGGTTCGCTTGGTCTTGTTGTCGACGCGGATCAATTCAAAGGGCAGGCCCAATTCCCGCAGCACAATGTGCGGGGACAATGAGCAGGTCATGGGGGCAAAGTACAGTTTCACGGTTTACCTCACGGGTGGGGGGGCGGGCCGCCAGAATCGGTGAGGAGCGGAACATTTTCAAAGGACATCTTCAGTGCTAGCGTATGACAAAATCTCATGAGCGCAGCAAATCACCATGGCCAGCCGAATACCTTCTCTCAACGGTCTTAAGGCATTCGAATCAGCCGCCAGGCACATGAGCTTTACCAACGCCGCAGCAGAGTTGAACGTCACTCAAACAGCCATAAGCCATCAGATCCGCCGGCTCGAAGAGGAGCTGGGCGTGCGTTTGTTCCTGCGGCTCAAAGACGGCCTGGCCCTGACTCCTGAAGGCCAGGCCTATTTCCCAGGCGTTCGGGCCGCCTTCCATGAACTGCGCTATTGCACGGAGACGTTGCTGGAAAGCCGCAACAACAGTGTCTTGACGATCAGCACCCTGGTTTCGTTTGCCTCCAAATGGTTGCTGCCGCGCCTGGCATCCTTTCAGCAGGCGTTTCCCAATATCGATGTGCGCGTCACTGCATCCACCGAGCGGGTGGATTTTCGTAAGGGCGGCGTCGATGCGGCCATCCGTTACGGTGTCGGCGAGTGGAAGGGCGTGCGGGCCGACTGGCTGATGGCCGACGAAATCTTCCCGGTATGCAGTCCCAGGCTGTTGCAAGGTCCAACCCCTTTGCAGGATCCCGGCGATCTGGCCCGACACACCTTGTTGCAGGTCAGCGGGGTGACTCGTGACGACTGGCGTTCGTGGTTGAGTGCCGCTGGCCAACCGAAAAGACTGGCCGAAGGCAGCCGGCTGACCTTCGACCTGGCCATGATGGCTGTACAGGCGGCGGTCGACGGCCTGGGGGTGTGCATCGGCCGTTCAACGTATGTCGAAGATGACCTGAAGGCGGGCCGCTTGGTTGCGCCCTTTGATCTGCGGCTGAAGTCTGACCTGGGTTTCTACTTCGTCACCCCACATGAACTGGCCGATGCCCCAAAGGTACAGGCCTTTAGAACCTGGTTGATGGATTCGATGGGTTTTGGCGTCGAAACATAATTACGCTACACCGTTCAGCCCCAAGCTAACCAGTCGATATGTATATAAAGGTCCGGTTACTTCGAGGGTACGTCATGTTTAATAAAAAACTAAAAGATGAACTGACGGCTAGGACGGCCGAATTGGCAACTTACAAAGGACTGGTCGGCGCCCTGGAGCGGTCGATGGCTGTTATCGAGTTCAGCCCTGATGGCAAGGTCCTTCGGGCGAACGAGAATTTCCTGAGCACGATGGGGTACCGTGCGGATCAATTGGCCAGCCTGTCCCATCGGGATTTCTGCCCCCCTGCGTTGGCGGGCAGCGCCGAGTACCGTGAATTCTGGAACAAATTGCGCACCGGTCAATTCGTTTCCGGCACGTTTCAGCGCCGCAGCGCGTCAGGCCAGAACGTGTGGCTGGAAGCCAGCTATAACCCGGTGGTGGACGAACAAGGCCGTGTCGTGAAGGTGGTCAAGTACGCACTCGATGTCACCGCCAAGGTGACCGCCGAGGCCGAAACCCGTGCACGGCTGGCGGCCCTCGACCGGGCCATGGCGGTCATCGAGTTCGACCTGGGCGGCAACATCCTGACCGCCAACGACAACTTCATGAATGTGATGCATTACTCGCTGACTGAACTCAAGGGCAAGCACCACCGGATGTTTTGCGAACCGAGCCTGGTGAGTAGCTCGGAGTACAGTGATTTCTGGCGTCGTCTGAATGCCGGTGAGTTTTTCAGCGGACAATTCAAGCGTCTCGGCAAAAACGGCAAAGTTGTCTGGCTGGAAGCCAGCTACAACCCGGTCTACGACGCCGAAGGCAAGTTGTGCAAGATTGTGAAGTTCGCCAGTGACATAACCGAACGGGTAGAGAAGTTCGAAGAGGACTCGCGCGGCGCCTCCCGTGCGTACCACATCTCCGCCGAGACCGAGCGCGTGGCCGAGCAGGGCGCCCAAGTGATCCACCAGACCGCCAAGGAGATGCGCGAGATCGCCGAGAATATCGGCGCCTCCGCGCGCCTCGTTGGGCAACTGGGCGCACGTTCGGAAGAGATCACGGCCATCGTCAACACCATTCGCGGCATCGCCGACCAGACCAACCTGCTGGCCCTCAACGCGGCCATCGAGGCTGCGCGGGCCGGCGATCAGGGGCGGGGGTTCGCGGTGGTGGCCGACGAGGTCCGGCAACTGGCCGGCCGCACCAGTCGTTCCACCTCGGAGATTGCCGAAATGATCGGCATGATCCTCTCCGAAACCCGCGATGCCGTCGCGAGCATGAACGTGACCCACGAGGGCGCCTTGCGTGGTGTCACCCTGGCAGACCAGGCCGGATCGGTCATCGTGCAGATCCGGAACGGGACCACCGATGCCCTCGATGCGGTGAGCATGTTTGCCTCCAAGCTCGACGAGTCCGAGGTGATTCCCAAGACGGCTATCGGCTGGGTGGGTTGAGGTGAGCTGAGTCTTCGCCCTGGCGATCCATGGACTTGAGCAGTTCAAGCAATACTGTTCGCAGCTCCGGCGGTCGCACGGGCTTGGCCAGAACCGAGATGTTCAGGCTTTGCAATGACTGGCGTATGCGCTCGATCTCGTGTCCGGTGATGACCAGTGCCGGGACTTGCCAGCCGCGCTGTTCGCGTATCGCGGCAATGTATTCGGCACCCGAGACTTTCGTGCCCAGGTCGAAGTCGGCGATGACGATATCGCAATCGCTGCTCAGCCCTTCGCCGTCGCTATGGGCCTCAACCTCGCAACCCCATTTTTCCAGGAGCGCCGACGTCGCCATCAGGACGTTGGCGTCGTCTTCCACCAGGCACACCCGTAATCCGTCCAAGCGATTCTGGACGGGCGACACCTTGGGCTCCATGGCCCTTGGCGCCGCCGGTTCCAGGCCGCTGATCGCCACCTTGGTGCCTTGTCCGACCGTGGAGCGGATGTGTATATCGACACCGAGTATCTGGCTGATGCGCTTGACGATGGACAGGCCCAGGCCAAGGCCCTCGACATCTTTGTCGCGCACATGGCGCACGCGGTAGAACTCCTTGAAGACTTCGGGCAAATGTTCGGCGGCAATGCCGCGTCCCTTATCGTAGATCACCACGGCCAGGCGCTTGCCCTGGCGTCGCACGCCGATCAGTACCGGTTGGCCGGGCGCGTATTTGAGGGCATTGGACAGCAGGTTCTGGATCATCGTGGTCAGCATGCCTGGATTGACGCTGACCCAGTAAGGGCTGGCGCGCAGGCGCAGTTCGACCCCGGCCCAGCGAGCCGCCTCGGTGTTCTGCTTGACCACGTCCTGTAGTAGCGCGCCCAAGTGGACGGTCTCGGTTTTCGGCATCAGTTGGCCGTGGTCCAGGGTGTAGATATCGAGAATCGAACGGAACAGCTGCGAGACGGTGTGCAGCGAACGGTCGATGTTGTCCACCAGCCGCAACTCTTCCAGGCCCAGCCTGGCGTCACGCAGGCAGGCGGTGAACAGTCCGATGGAGTGGATCGGCTGGCGCAGGTCATGGCTGGCCTGGGCCAGGAAGCGGGATTTTTCCTGGTTGGCGGCAATCGCCTCCTCGGAGGCGATGCGGGTGCGCTTGAGCAGGATGTGCGCATAGGCCGGCACCACGATGGTGGTGACGATCAACATCAGGAACATGTAGGGCTGGCCATGCCAGAACGGATTGAGCCAGAAAATCAGCACCAGGGTCGACAGCGCGATAACGGTTGCCAGCGCTAGGTAGCCCGAGCCGAAGCGCATGCCGTTGCCCAGGGTGACCCAGAGCAGTGCGGCGTAGATCGGCAGTGCGCTTTCACCGCCCAGCACCATGGCGAAAGCGATGCCCGTATAGTCATGCAGCATCGAGAAAAGGCGTCGCCAGAAGAAGTGGCCTGGCCAACGCTTGATGATCATGCGCAGGAATACCGAGGCGACGATAAACGTGGTGATGTAAATGATGATGGGCACGTAGCTTGTGGCATCACCGGGATGGATGGTCGCCAATACGACGATGTACAACAGCGCACAGGCGCTGACGGTCAGGCGCAACGTGGCCTGGTCCAGTTCACTGTTCTTTTCCACTGGCGTTCGAACCTCATGTGCCTCTGGTGCCTTGAGCAAGCGTAGCGGCTAGCCCATCTGTGCTATTCAGAATTGTTGCCCGAATCAGGATACTTCAGGAGGTATGACCACTCAGGACGTCGGGAGAGTACATGGACGGAGTCGTTCGTTTTTTCAGTGTGATCAGCGCCACGATGCTGTGCGCTTCAGTGGCCCATGCAGGTAGCCAGGCGTGCACGATGGAAGGTGAGATGACCGTCACGGGGCAGCACATCGAGGCCAAGGATTGTGTGCAAGCGAGCGATAAGCAACCGGTGGCCAAGTTCCGCGCCAGCTGTGAATCCTTCGCCAACATGCCGGTCGCGCTTGGTGGCGAAGCGGGCAGGATCACCTACTCGCAAACCTGCCCGGAGAATCCCCAGGGCACCTGTGTGAATGTGAACGGGCAGGGCGTGGATTTTTATTACTACAAGCGTACCGCTAAGCTGTTGGACAGCACCCGCAAAAGTTGCGCCTTGAGCGGAGGTACGTGGAAGGAGTGATTGGTAAAGGTCGGGGACAGGCTTGATGCTGCCCCCAACGGACGAGTCATTGCTTCAGTAGACCCTGTAGTACTTCACGACGTCATCGACGAAATAAATGGTCAACACCGAACCTTGGGCCTGGCTTTGGCCCGTTTTCCCGCCGGTCACGCTGCTGACGTCGTTGGCCACGGTTTGTGCCTTGTACAGTTGTGCCGAGGTGTCGGCCATCTTCAGGCGCGTCTCGGGCGATACGTATTTATGGGCCAGCTTCATGTATTTATCCAGGCCCTCATCACTCTTTTCATAGGTCCAGTTCGACTCGTTGCTGGTGCTGGTCGAATTGAGTTCTTCATTCGTCGGCGCGCCGAACATTTGAGTGATCTGGCCTTTTGTCGTCTTGCCCGGAATGATCGTTTGCTTGAGGTAAGAGACGTCGTATTTTTGGGCGCCCTGATTCAAGGTGCCCATCAAGTTGCCCAAGTTGCCCAAGTCACCGGTGTTTGCACAACCGTTGAGTACGCCCGCCAGCACGCACAGCGCCAATCCATTTCTAAGTGTTTTTCCATATTCGAAGGACATGATGACTTACCTTGAGTTAATGTCAGGACCATTCCATTTCAACCGCGCAGACGGTGAAGTTGACCCAGCAGCGCGTCGCCTATGGATGTATTTAATCCATAGGCTTCGCACGCCATAACGTTTCGATAGGTACAGTGATACTGCACGGCGAATGGCGCGTTGGCTTTCTTTATGTTTGGCTGTTTGAACAGCCTTTTTATGGAGCGTCCACAGCTTAGGGGGAGAGTACTGGACGAAGCTATAGTACAAGTGTGCTATGGCTTGGGAGGTGAGCAGGGAGGATAACGCTCAATGAGTATTCGCGACCGTTATACATTTAACTGTCTTGTGTTTCCGACCATCCTCCGTTGCTTGGGAAGTTGGAAAGTTGCGCCGCCGCCGCCGCGCGCGTGGGGACACCGAGGGATTTGAGCAGGCTCGAGACATGGATGCGCACCGTGAAGGGGGAAATACCCAGGGCCCGGGCTATTTCCTTGTTGGTCTTGCCGGCCGCGATCAACCCAAGCACTTGCCGTTGGCGTACGGTCAGTTGGGAAAGCGCATCGTCCAGTACCGAGTTTTCGGTTTGATACTTCACCACCACTTCGCCTTCGCGTATTGCCATGATGGCCTCGGCAATATCAGAAGGGTCGATATTCTTGCCGATGAAACCGTCGGCACCCAGCGCCATCACCTGGGAAATAACCTCGATGTCATCCATCATGGAAACCACAATAATGGAGGTCCGTTTGAATTCACTGCGCAACTGGCCTATGACTTGCAACGATTTGATTCCGGGAAAGCGCAAGTCGAGTATCAGGGAATCCACTTCCACCCCGGAACGCGCCAACGCCAATACTTCATCCAGATTGCCAGCTTGTTCTATGGTGGCTGTCGGCAGAAGCCGTTCGATGGTTCTCAACATCCCTTCACGAAACAAGGGGTGGTCATCGGCCACAATGACTCTGCACATCATGCTTCAGATCCTTCTGACTTCAAGTTCGCACATCGTAACCTAAACGACTCCCTTGGTTTTCAAGTTGATACAAACTTTCATGTTGGAATACGCCTGTGACTATGACGGAAAAGAATAGCGAGCTTGATCAGTCCACATTGAGATTGACGGTCGGAGCGTGTACTGCGCTCTACATCATTGTGGTGGCCTTTCTGGCCAGCGACTTCGAAACCTATGTACCAATCCTGTGGTACATGGTTTTTTTCTTCGGCGCCGCGGTCCCGCTGCGCATGGCGGTCAAGCGCTGGCCTGGGCACTTCTTCCTGCGTCGTCTTTTTGCCATGACCTTGGATTATGCAAGCCTCGCTTTCGCCTTGATCGTCGGTGGAGAGGGCACGCTGCCCGTATACGCGGCATTGCTCTGGGTCACGCTGGGCAATGGCATGCGCTTCGGCTCGCGCTACCTGGCGTTGGCAACCGCTCTCGCGCTATTGACCCTGGGAGTGATTTTCCTGCTCACGCCGTTCTGGCGTGGTCAGCCCTATCTGTTCCTGACCTTGATCGTCACCACCATCGTGGTGCCGGCCTATGCGCATATCCTGCTGACCCGTACCCGCATCGCTTCGGAAGAGGCGATTGCCGCGAACCAGGAAAAATCCCGCTTCCTGGCCCAGGCCAGCCATGACTTGCGCCAGCCGATCCACTCCATCGGCCTGTTCACCGCCTGCCTGCGCGATGCCCGGCTGGGCCAGGAAGAGCTGCGACTGGTGGACAACATCGACCGTTCGCTGCACATCGTGTCGCAGCTGTTTCGTTCGATCCTGGACATCTACACCCTCGACAACGGGCAGCTTGAACCCCAGGCCGACCCCGTGCACCTGGGCGCGTTGCTCCAGGACGTGGTCAAGCAGAACACCGAAGCCGCCCGCTGGGCCGGTGTCGAGTTGCGCCTGCGGCCTTGCCGGCACTGGGTCAGTGTCAATGCCGGTTTGTTGGCGACCATGGTGCAGAACCTGGTCTCCAATACGCTCAAATATGCCCCCGGCCAACCGGTATTGATCGGTGTACGTCCGAAAGGCAGTGGCCTGGCCATCGTCATCTACGACAAGGGCCGCGGCATTGCCGCCGAACATCTGCCTGAGGTGTTCAAGGAGTTTTATCGGGTACGCCACGTCCGTGACAAGGATGTGGAGGGGCTGGGCCTGGGGTTGTCCATCGTCAAGCGGATCAGCCACCTGATCAATCTGGACATCCGGCTGGACTCCCGGCTCGGCCAGGGCACGCGCGCCACGATCCAAGGTCTGGAAAAGGTCGCGCCAAGGGCTGTGGTGGACAGACCGGTGCCCACGCAAAGCCGTTTGCAGGGCTTGCGGGTGTGCCTGGTGGAGGATGACGCCAACGTGCTGATGGCGACGTCTGCGCTGCTGGAGAAGTGGGGATGCGAAGTGGAAACCCACAGCGACGGGGTGGGTGTGACCAGTGACTGCGACATCATCATTGCCGACTTCGACCTGGGTACGAAAGTCTCGGGCGCCGAATGCATCGCCGCGATTCGCGAACAGCGGGGCAGGGAAGTGCCCGCCATGATCATGACCGGCCATGAAATCGAAAGAATCCGCCACGCGCTGCACCACATGAACATTTCGATCCTGGCCAAGCCCGTGCGGCCCCCGGAGTTGCGGGCGACCTTGCTCGAATTGACCAAACATTTCGCCAGTGTCAGGCCATGAGCCCACCATTCCATTTTATGAAACGGTGGATTGCAGTTCGTGCGTATTCCTGCGCAACCGCTTTGGGCAGAAGATGACGTCAGCCACTTGCACATCCGTGCAAGCGATGGCGGAGAATCCCTAACCGTAGCGCACTGGCGCAGGCGTTCATGCTGCGAGCGCGAGGAGTAGCCGATGGACGAAGCCTTGCAAGCGAAAACCTCGCCCTGGCACGAAGGAGAGCTGACCTTGCAGCGCTCCGTCGGGGCAGTCGACATGATGGCCAGTGTCGGCCAACGGCAACTGGCGCGCACGTGGATGCCGGACCAGCACCGGGAGTTTTACGCCCAGTTGCCTTTCGTGGTGCTGGGGGCGGTGGATCGGCAGGGCGACGTGTGGGCGACCCTGCGCACGGGGCAGCCGGGTTTCATGAGTTCGCCCGATCCGCAGACCCTGCACATCGACCTCGAGCCCGAACCGAACGATCCGGCCCAGGAGGGCATGGGCGAGGGGGATGCCATCGGCATGCTGGGGATCGAATTGCACACCCGTCGGCGTAATCGCATGAATGGCGTCGTGCGCCGTCAGCTTGCCCCAGGGCTGGAGATTGCAGTGAGCCAGGCCTATGGCAACTGCCCTCGCTACATCAACCTGCGCCAGTATCAATTTGTCGACGCACAGGCGGTCGCGCCGCGTCAGTTGACCGTGTCGGACCCGCTGGTCCGGCGCCTGGTGACGGCGGCCGATTCGTTTTATATCGCCACCTACGTGGTGCGCGATGGTGAGCGGCAGGTCGATGCGTCTCACCGTGGCGGCAAGCCGGGGTTCGTGCGCATGGATGAAGACGGGTCGCTGACCATTCCAGATTTTTCCGGCAACCTGTTCTTCAACACCCTGGGCAACATTCTGCTCAACCCACGGGCCGGGTTGGTGTTCGTCGATTTCCAGACCGGCGATCTGCTGCAAATGAGTGGCTCGGCACAAGTCCTGCTGGACGATCCCCAGATCACTGCCTTCCAAGGCGCCGAGCGGCTGCTGCGCTTCACACCGCAACGCATCGTCTATCGTCCGGCCGCCATCGCGCTGCGCTGGAAGGATCAGGATGAAGGCGATTCGCCCAATTCATTGATGACCGGCAGTTGGGAGCAAGCCGCCGAGCGTTTGCAGGCTGAGGCGCTGCGTAGCCACTGGCGTTCGTTGCGGGTTTCGCGAGTCGTGGATGAGAGCCACAACATTCGTTCGTTCTACCTGCAGGCGAGCGATGGCTTGGGTTTGCCCCGGTTTGAAGCCGGGCAACATTTGCCGGTGCGGATCCAGCTGGAGGGGCAGAAAGCTCCTTCGATCCGGACCTATAGCGTTTCCAGTGCGCCGTCGGATGATTTCCTGCGCATCAGCGTCAAGCGCGATGGATCGGTGTCGTCCCACCTGCATGAGCAGGTGCGGGCGCTGCACGAGATCCAAGCGCGGGCGCCCCAGGGCCATTTCACCGTCCAGGCCACCGAGCGGCGTCCGTTGGTATTGCTGGCCGCGGGGGTGGGCATCACGCCGTTGTTATCGATGTTGCGCGAGGTGGTTTACCAGGGGCAACGCATCAGCCGCATGCGCCCGGTCTGGCTGGTGCAAAGCGCCCGCTCGGTGGCCGACCTGGCGTTCCGTGAAGAGATCGACGAACTGGCCGCCCGTGCCGGCGACAAGCTCCAGGTTGTGCGCATGGTCAGCCAACCACCCACCGAAGCAAAGGTTGGCGAAGGCTATGACTTGGCGGGCCGGATCGATGTGGAGCTGCTGAAGAAACTGCTGCCGCTCAACGACTACGACTTCTATCTGTGCGGGCCGGGCAGCTTTACTCAGGCGCTGTACGACGGGTTGCGCAAATTGCGCATCCCTGACGATCGCATCCATGCGGAAACCTTCGGTCCTTCCACCCTTGTGCGGGATATCGAAGTCAGCATGCCGGCGCCCCAGCAAGTGCCGGCCGCGACTGAAGCGGTGAAGGTCTTGTTCGCCAGCTCCGGCAAGGAGGCCCGTTGGGAACCTGGCGGCGGAACGCTGCTGGAACTGGCCGAAGCGCGCGGCCTGAACCCGGAGTTCAGCTGCCGCGGCGGTTCCTGCGGCACCTGCAAAACCCGCTTGAGCCGCGGCCAAGTGCATTACCTGAGCCAGCCGGCGGAACCGGTCGGCGACGGTGAAGTACTGATCTGTTGCGCGGTGCCGGCCCAAGGCAGCGAGCCGTTGGTGCTTGAGGTCTAGGGCCTCCGATCGTTTCACTGGGTGAAATGCTGGATTGTAAAAGCTGGTTATTCCGCTGTCCGGAGCAGAAGCAGAGGATAGCGCCATCGACGCGATCACCGCTTCGAGCCCAAACAACATGGAGTACGTCATGTCTGAGAAAGCGATCAAACTTTATCGCCATCCGTTGTCGGGCCACGCCCATCGTGTCGAGCTGATGCTCTCGCTGCTGGGCCTGCCGACCGAACTGGTATTCGTGGACTTGATGAAAGGCGAGCACAAGACCCCGGAGTTCCTCGCCATCAACAGTTTCGGCCAGGTGCCGGTGATCGATGACAACGGTGTTGTGCTGGCCGACTCGAACGCGATCCTGGTCTACCTCGCAGCCAAATACGGCAAGAGCCAGTGGCTGCCCAGCGATCCACTTGCCCAGGCCCGGGTGCAGCGCTGGCTTTCGGTGGCCGCGGGCCAGATCAACCAGGGGCCGGCCAACGCCCGATTGATCACCGTGTTCGGCGCCGGCTATGACGCCGAAGACGCCATCAAGCGTTCCCACGCCCTGTTGAAGGTGATGGAGACGGAACTGGGGCAAAGCCGGTTCCTGGCCGGTGAGCAACCGACCATCGCTGATGTGGCCGCGTACACCTACGTGTCCCATGCTCCGGAAGGCAACGTCGCGCTGACCGATTACCCGAACGTCCGTGCCTGGCTGGGCAGCATCGAAGCCTTGCCGAATTTTGTCGGCATGCAGCGCACCGCCAAGGGCTTGCAGCAAGCCTGAGGCAAACCGCAGGAGCTTGCCGGGGGCATCTTCCGGCAAGCCTTGAGACGTACCGGCACCTATGTTCAACCTCCCTCAAGCAAGGCTGGATCACCCATGGATCGCTTTCAGGAAATGCAGATTTTCATGGTGGTTGCCGAGGAGGAAGGGTTCGCCGCTGCCGCCCGGCGCTTGCGCATTTCGCCACCGAGCGTGACGCGGGCCATTGCGGCGATGGAGGAAAGGATCGGCACCCAGCTGTTGTCCCGTACCACCCGCAATGTGCACCTGACCGAAGCGGGGCAACGTTACCTGGAAGATTGCCGGCGAATCCTGAGTGAACTCGAAGAGGCCGAGGAGGCCGCCGCCGGCAGCTACTTGATCCCTTGCGGGTATCTGACGGTCACCGCGCCGGTGTTGTTTGGCGAGTTGTACATCGCGCCCTTGCTGACGGATTACCTGGATCGATTCCCCTCGGTACACCTCAATGCCTTGTTGGTCGACCGCGTGGTGAATATCGCCGACGAGGGCATCGATGTGGCGATCCGCATCGGCCATTTGCAGGAAAACAATCAGCACGCCATCAAGGTCGGTGAGGTACGCCAAGTGATTTGCGGCGCCCCGGCCTATTTCCAGCGCCATGGGCGGCCAACCCATCCTGGCGAGTTGAGCAAGGCCAATATCGTGATGTCTTCGGCCAGTCATTTGCTGAGCCACTGGCAGTTCATGGACGAAGCAAACTCGCTGAGCCTGCGGGTTGACCCACGCTTGGTGGTGACCGCGAATCAGGCCGCGATCAATATCGCCCGCCAGGGCTGGGGTGTTACCCGGGTATTGTCCTATCAAGTGGCCCGGCAGGTCACCGAGGGGGAACTGGAAGTGGTGCTCAAGGCCTTCGAACCACCGGCGTTGCCAATTCACGTGGTGTATCAGAAGAGCAATCGAGTGCCGGCCAAGGTGCGTACGTTTGTGGACTTCCTCGCCGATCGACTGGGAGACGACGTCACGCTCAAGCCTGTCGTAAAAGGCACCGGCTGATGGCGCGCCACCATGAAATGCTGATATTTCACGCGCTTTCGCAGTGCCCCAGCCTCGCCTCGGCCGCCCAGCGCCTCAACGTCTCCGGACCGACCGTGATGCGTGCGGTCGCTCGACTGGAAGCGCGACTGGGTGTGCAGTTATTGTCACGAAGCACACGCGGGGTGGTGCTGACCGCAGCCGGGGTCGGCTTCATGGCCGATTGTTCACGCATTCTCAAGGCCGTTGACGAGGCTGAAGCATCGGCCAAGGGCTGGCATGTCCAGGCACAGGGCAATTTGACGATTCTGTTGCCCACGTTGTTCAGCCGTTATGTCATGGCCCCGGTATTGGCCGGCTACATGGATCACTTCCCCGAGATCAGGGTATTCGCCCACTACCATGATCGATTCCCGAACATGCAAGAGGAAGGGCTGGATGTCGCGGTGCTGGTAGGGCATCTACCCAGTTGTTCATTGATCGCACGGCCTGTCGGCAGCGTTCGTTCGCTCGTCTGTGCCAGTCCTGCTTACCTGGCCATGCATGGTGAGCCGGTCGTGCCGCAAGATCTGCACGATCACCGACTGATCGCCACCCAGGCCAACCAGGACTGGGTCCAGTGGTCTTTTCAACAGCAGGGCGAGGCCAACGGCTTCAAGGCACGCACGCGGCTCAGTTGCGCCACGTTGCAGGCGGCCATCGAGGCCGCGGCTCATGGGGCCGGGTTGACGCGCTGCTTGAGCTATCCGTTGTATGACTATCTGAGCAGCGGACGCTTGCGCAGGGTCTTGCAAGCCTATGAACCGCCCTCCATGCCCGTGCAGGTGGTCTACCGTGAAAGACGCAAGGCGCCGATGCGTGTGCGCAGTTTCGTGGACTACATCGTCGAGCACCTGCGCGAGCACCCGGCCCTGCGAGCGGATATCTCTTGATTGTCAGCGCGCGTTTGGGGCCTGGATCCCACGACGCACCCGCCCTGGCGCTTCGCCGTAGACTTCCTTGAATTTCTTGCTGAACGCTGCCTGGGATTGGTAGCCGACCTGTAGGGCTATATCGCTCAGCCCCAGGTGTGAGTGGCTGAGCAGACTGAAGGCCAACTCCATGCGTACTTGCGTCAACAGCACCCACGGCGAGACGCCGGCCAGCTTGACGAATGCGCGCATGAAGTTGGCCCGGGACATGCTCGCGAGATCCGCCAGGCCTTGAATGGTCCACTCGTGCGCAGGGTCCGCCAGCATCGCCTGCCAGGCCCGGCCCAGGCGCTTGTCGCCGAGCAGGGCCAGCGAGCCGCTGTCCTGGCCATGGCTCGCCAGGTGCGCACGCAGAATCAGGGTGAACAGGGCCTGGGACAAGGCGTCGAGCAAGAAGCGAGCGCCGGGCTGGTTCCCATCCGCTTCCCCGCGAAGGATCTCCACCAACGCCGGCAAAGGTCCGTTGGCCGGCAATGCGCCGCAGGGAACCACCAGGTAGTCGGGCAGGGCGCTGAACAGCAACGAAGCCCGGTTGAAGTGAAAACCACCGCACAGCATGTCCAGCTCCGCGCTGGCACCGCCAATGCGGTGAATCGGCAGGGTGCCTCCGGTCACGATCCGGGGTGAAGTTGGCGTCACCCTTTTCCCAGGGCTGTGCATGAGGTGCGGGGCGCCGCGCGGCAGCAGCAGGATGTCACCGGCGCGCATAGGCAAGCGCTGCCCATCGGCAAACTCGACGCGGCATTCGCCGCGCAGCACGATGTGATAGGGCGCCGTTCCCAGGGCATGTTGTCCGTGATCCAGGGCCCAGTCGCCCTGGAACTGACAGCGCAGGTCCAGGCTGCCGCGAACGTTGGCCAGGCTGATGAGTTTATCGATCGCATTCATTTGAGCGTTTCGCCAAAAAAACTGAGCGGATTGAGCAAAACCGAGTGGCGCCAGGGTGAAAAACTGAGGGCGTCAAAACAGTACACCCAACCCACTCAGGAGTTAATGCCATGTTCAATAACTGGTCCGAGTTGTTGCCCACCATTCAGAAAGCGTTTGGCGCGCTGGGCCGCAGCAACCCGAAAATGGTCAAGGCCTATATGGCGCTCGGGGAAGCCGCCAGCGAAAACAACGTGCTCGATGCCAAGACCCGCGAGCTGATCTCGATCGCCATCGCCGTGACCACCCGTTGCGACGGCTGCATCGCCGCCCACACGGATGCGGCGATCAAGGCGGGGGCGAGCCGTGAGGAGGTCGCAGCGGCCCTGGCCACTGCGATTTCGTTGAATGCGGGGGCTGCCTACATCTACTCGCTGCGATCGCTTGAAGCGTACGACACGCTGAAAAAACCGGCGTGATTCATAGCCGATCCCAAGCCCCGGTTGCCTCAACGACACCGGGGCTTTTTTTGGCTGCCCAGGACGATTGTTTCAGATAGCGCAATCAAGTCATCAGACTCCTGGGCATTCTCTAAAAACCGTTCGCCAGTGAAACTGCTCCCAGAAGCGATCGACCGTTTCGGGCCGTCGCAGCGTTCTCCCTTCTCCAGGAGATTCCCATGATCGACGTCACCTGCACCGACAACCCTTGGTCGGACACCTCTGTCGCGACTCACCCAGAATACGAAGGCGGGTTCCTGTTGCCCCAGTTGATGGGCGCCCTGGCCAGCGAGTCCGCAGCACCGGTTTCTAACGTCCCGTGCCAGCCGCGTACGAACGGCGCCATGCTGGCGAAGGCGAGCGCCTTTGTGATGCGGGTGCTGAGGCTGACGCCGACCCGCTAAACGCAACGCTGAGCTTGTGACGAGGGAGCAAGCATCCTCGTCATCGCGTTCGTGGCGGATGTGGACGCAACATGTCCCCTATACAATGCATCGCAATTACCCAAGCTCCAGATGGTGGTTCCGATGTTGCTACGTCACTTGCGCTATCTGTTGGCGGTCGCTGACCACGGTGGTTTCACGCGTGCCGCCGAGGTGCTGCACGTGTCGCAGCCGACCCTGTCGCAACAGATCCGGCAACTGGAAGAAACCCTTGGCGTGAGTCTGTTCGACCGCACGTCTCGCACGGTCAGGCCCACAGATGCCGGGGCGGCCTATATCGAATGCGCCCGGCGGGTGCTGGTGGAGCTGGCCGCCGGCAAGCGCGCGCTGCACGACGTCAAGGATCTGTCCCGCGGCAGCTTGAGGCTGGCCATGACCCCAACGTTCATGGCTTACCTGGTCGGGCCGCTGGTGCGTGACTACCGTGCGCAGTACCCGAATATCCATCTACAAATCTTCGAGTTGTCGATGGTCGATATCGAAGAGGGCTTGGCGAATGACACGTTAGACATCGCCATCGCATTCGATCAGGTCAGGAGCGCCGATATCGAATCGATCCCGGCGTTCACCGAAACCCTGGGGCTGATGGTGGGGCGCAATCACCCGTTGTATGACTGCCAGGCCGCGCTGACGGCTGAGCAGGTCGGGCAACTGGAGTTCGCCTTGTTGAGCCCGGACTTTGCCACCCGTACGTGCATCGACGACTACTTCGGCCAGGCTCGGATTACGCCCAAGGTGAGCATTGAGGTCAATTCGGTCAGCACGTTGCTGGAAGTGATCGGGCATTCGGCCGTTGCCACTATCCTTCCGGAACCCATCGCCACCCAGGAGCGCGCATTGCGCAAGCTGGCGCTGCAGGACGCGGCGCCCCGGCGTGGGGCTTCGTTGTTGCGGCGCAAGAACAACTATCACAGCGCGGCGTCCGTGGCTTTCATGGAGACACTGTTGCACGGGGTGGATGGCTTTGGGGCCGCTGCGCAGCCCAGCGGGAGCAAGCGCCCTCGCCACCGTGATCGAGGTGGGCAACAGCCCTAGACAAAACAGCGAGCCCTCACGCGGCAGTCGCCGTCCGGGCCGGTACGGCACACGCCTGGGGGTTGTCCGCCAAGGACCTGAAGCTGCGATTGTCGGTGTCCAGGGCATCGATGGAGCCGGTCTCGATGTCATAGACCCAGCCGTGGAGGTTGAGCAAGCCTTTCTCCTGGGCCAGCCGCACGCTCGGGTGCGTCTGGATGTTCGCCAATTGGGCAATGACGTTTTCACGCACCATCGAACTGACTTTCGCCGCGTCATCGACGTGAGACCGTGATTCATTGATGACCCGTGCCGACTCGGCGTGTTGCAGCCAACCGCTGACCGCCGGCAGATGATCCATGCAGGCGCATTTGGCGACGGCGCTCATGGCACCGCAATCGGAATGACCACAGATCACGATATCCCTCACCCCCAGCACCGCGACGGCATATTCCACCGTCGCTGAAACACCGCCTGGGTGCGGGCTATAGGACGGTACGATGTTGCCGGCATTGCGGATCACGAACAGTTCGCCGGGTTCCTGCTGGGTCAGCAGCTCCGGCACAACGCGGCTGTCGGAACAGGTGATGAACAACGTGCCCGGGTGTTGCGTGGTGGCCAGGTGTTTGAACAGGTCCGTCCGTTGTGGAAAGACCTCCTGCTGGAACTTCAGGAAACCTTCGATCAGCGCTTTCATGCTGCTTGCCTCCAATGAATAGGGTGTTATCAGTTCGTGCAGCCGGTGCCGATCAGGCTGTATTCAAGAATGTGGGTTTCACCTTGGGAATCGCGATAGGTCATTTGCACTGGCGTTGGACCGCAGACATCGGCGGGGGTGGTGATATTCAACACCTGGGCGATATCCAGATGCATGCCGTAGGCATAGGAAACGACCTCCGCAGGTGCGGTGGATGGTTGGGCATGGGCCGACAGCGAGGCGGTCAGCGACAGGGCCAGAAACAGGAATTTTTTCATGAGTCATGCTCCACGCAAGAATGAGTAGTGAGTTCAAATCAGCAATAAGTTGTTTGCAGCGAAGCCCCAGGTTCGCCTGGGGCCAGCGAGACGATCAGAACGGACGCAGGGGCAGGAATTTGCCATCCAGCGTGATCATCGCACGCGAGCCGCCTTCAGGGTCTTCGACTTTCTTGATGTCGAGCTTGAAGTTGATCGCGCTGATGATGCCGTCGCCGAACTGCTCATGAACCAGGGCCTTGAGGGTGGTGCCGTAGATCTGGATCATTTCGTAGAAGCGATAGATCGTCGGATCGGTCGGCACGCCAGCGAGGCTGCCGCGCAGGGGAATGATCTGCAAACGGGCGACCGAATCAGCGGTCAGGTCCAGCTTCTCGCCAATCACCTTGGCCGCGTGTTCCGGCAATGGATGCTGGCCGAGCAGGGCGGCGGTGACGTAGGCAAGGCTCAGACCGGTGCCATCGGCCAAATCCTGCCAAGACAGGTGCTTGCGCGCTTTGGCATCCAGCACTTCGGTGGTCAGGGCCAGGCTGATGTCGTTGTAGGCGTGGGACTGTTGCATGGCGTAGCTCCTATCGGTTTGGATCGGGTTGATGTCGCTTGGTTGAAGCCATCATCTGCCGCTTTAGCTATAGCGTCCAAGACCGATATGCAATGCAATGCATTGGTGTTGCCTATGGGTTGAGGCTCACGTTGTTGAGTAAATCCTGTAATTGTTGACCTGTACTAATCTGTTGGCAGGCACGGTAGAAGTAGTCATTTAACTAGCCAGCAGAGATATTTCGAATGACGAACCATGAAACCGATGTCGGCAGAGCCAATGAGGCCGACCTGGACGGGATCCTGGCGCTTCAGGCCGCGAATCAGATGGCCCGCGGCGGCTCGCTTTCTGCGAGCCTGCCAAGGGCCCGTGTGGCAGCGATGATGCAGGAAATGCCTCTGATTGTTGCGCGTCGAGAGGGTCGTATCACCGGTTTCCTGATGACTACCACGCGGGCGATGAATGCCGACCTGCCGATCGTACAAGCGATGTTCGCCGCTTATCATGGAGCGCCGGATGCCTATGTCTATGGCCCGATTTGCGTGGGCGAGGCGGAGCGTGGCAAGGGATTGGCCCAGCGAATGTTCGCGGAGCTCCGGCGACTCGAGCGGGGGCGTGAAGGTATTCTTTTCATACGCAAGGACAATGAACCCTCGCTACGTGCGCATTTGAAAATGGGTATGAAAGAAGTTGCTTCCTTTCCATTCAATGGGTTCGATTTCGCCGTTTATTCGTACGTTGGCTAGACAGGAAAAAAGCGCTCACTAGACGATAGCGCCAGTCAGTTAAGCCTCATACCTGTGAGAGCAAGCTTTGCTCCCACAGGTTGTGCGCCGTTTGATCCTTAACTGACTGGCAATGCCCCAACGCCCGGAAAGAACGTAATGCGCTGGCAGTAGGGGGGAAATCTCCCGGCTCCTCACCGCTGTCCGGCAGCCAGTCCCTGTACAGGCACAGCGCGGTGGGCTCGAGGTTGTCTGCGCCATTGAACGTCGGGCTGGTCGACGGGATCAGGCCGACACTTCGCCGCCTGGCAATGAGCGTTGAAGGGGCTTGCCGATCGCCGAGGGATCGCCTCTGTGCTCCATGACATGACGCGCTCGACCAATCTTTGAGCGTGACGGGGGCTTGATCATCGCAGCGTTGGCCTGCGCAGTTACCTTCCTGGGTTGGAAGCACTGACGGCCGTTTGCTTCAGGCGCAAGGAGGGCGTGGGCAATTGCCGCTACAAGGACTTCTGGCGCACGACTGAGTCGATGGCGTCATGGCAACAGACGCAAAGCTTGTTACCGTCGAGATCCCGAAAGTAGGCGCCGTAATAATCGGGATGGTAGTGAAGTCTCAAGCCGGGCTCTCCCTCACATGTGCCCCCCATCGCTATCGCTGTTGCATAGGTGTTTCTGACGGCTTCCCGGTTGGGCGCAAGCAGCGCCACCATCTGTCCGTTGCCGGGTTCGTGCGCCTTGCCGTCAAAGGGTTTGCCAATCACGAAGATTGGGCGAGGCGAGTTCTCGACAGTCCAGCCAGCCCAGCCTTTGGTGGCGTCGCAAAATTTCAAGGTGAGGCCCAGTCCTGCCATGATTTTCGAATAGAACGCGAAGGCACGATCAAAATCGGCGATACCTAAAAAAACATGGGAGATCATCATGGCTATTGGGTTGCCTGTGAGCGCGAAGGGACGTTGAGTTCCAGCGTACGCTGCCACAGGAATCATCGCGCTGCCAAGTTCCGGTTGTTAAGGCTCACGCCCGCAGGCTTGATGCCTGGCCTGCCGCGCTTCGATGCCAACGACCAGCCAGATGCCGATCCCGGACACCGCCATCCCCACCGCCATCTGCCAGGAAAGCGGCTCGTTGAACATGGCCCAGGCCCAGAGCATCGTAATGGGCGGGCTGAGGTATAGGACACTGGCGACGCGGGTGGCGGTTGCGCGGCGCAGGCACAACCAGTAGAGGCCGTAGCCGCCCATGGTCGACAGGCCCGCGGTCCACAACACGCTCAGTGCAAAGCCTGTGCTGGGCAACGGGGCGAGACTGCCATGGGCGCCCTCGACCAGGGCGAAGGCCAGGCCCGACACGCAACACTGCAGCCACAGGTTGGGCAGCAGGCCCAGCGAGTGTTCGACGGGTAAGTATTTCTGCCACAGGGTCGCGACGGCGAGGGAGAACATGCCAAGCAGCGGTAGGCCATAGGCCCACAAGGGCGCATTGCCCCACGCCAGTGCGCCCTGGGTCACCAGCATGACGCCGAGCAGGCCGATGAGCAGCCCCGTCCAGACCTGCCAGGCCATTCGTTGCCGGAGTACGCCAGCGGCCAGCAGCGCCATGCCCATCGGCAGCAGATCGGCGACCAGCGCGGCCAAGCCCGCCGGCACGCCCAGGGCAATGCCTTGGGTGATGCCGCCCAGGTAGCCCGCCATCGCCAGGAGGCCGATGCCGGCGTTCTTCAACAGTGCGACGGGCGAGGTCCGGCGTAGCGACCTGGCGACGAAGGGAAACAGGACGAGCGTGACCACGACACACCGCCAGAAGACCACCAGCAGGGCCGGCGCGTAATCGATGGAAAAGCGCGCGCCGACGAAGCCCGAGCTCCACGACACCAGCAATGCCGCTTCGAGTAACGGCAATGGAATCAGCCAGTACCAGGCGGGCCGGGGAAGGGAAGTGCAGGTCATCGCTTTATTCGGGTTCATGACCACAGGCTACGAAACCCGGCTAATCTAATAAATCAAAATGTAATGCATCAGTTATTCACGAAGATTGAATCATGACGGCCATACTCGATATCGACTTGATACGTACTTTTCATGCGGTGGCGCGGATCGGCAAATTCAGTGCGGCGGCAGACCAACTGCACAAAAGCCCGGCGGCGGTCAGCGTGCATATCCAGCGTTTGGAAGCGGTCGCTGGCGGGCGGTTGCTCAACCGGGACAACCAATCGGTATCCCTTACCGCGTTGGGCCAGCGTTTGCTCGTGGCGACGACGGAGCTGCTGAGCACCCACGACCGGGTACTGGCCGACCTGCACGGAACCCGTTTGGCGGGGCGTATCACCTTGGGGGTGCCGGATGAGTACGCAGACCATGTGATCCGCGACATCCTCCCGACCTTCGCCGCCGCGTGGCCCAACGTGGTGCTGGAGCTCAAGACTGCGCCAAGCTATGCGCTACGCGACCTGGTGCAGCGCGGCAAGCTCCAGGCGGCAGTTATTGCCCAGCCGAAGGGGCAGGCGAATGCAGAGGTGCAAGTGCTGGTGTCCACCACGCCGGTCTGGGTCGGCCCGGCCCACACGACGGCGGCTTCGATGGAGCCGCTGCCGCTGGCGGTGCATGCGGCGCAATGCCCTTATCGGCAAGCGATGATGGAGTCCCTCAGGCAAAGCGGGCGCAAGACCCGTATCGTCCTGGAAAGCCCCTCCAACCAAGCCATCAAGGCCTGCGTAGAGGCCGGGTTGGCGATCAGCCTGATAGACCGTGGGCGTGTGACGGATGCCATGCGGATCCTCGAAGGCCTGCCGGTGATCGCGGAGCATGAGGTGGTGTTCATGCGAGCCCAGGCGTCGCGCGGCGATGAAGCCGTGAGCCTGCTGGCCCGTGCCATGCAGCAGTATTTCCGGCTGTAGGCATGGCGCCGGGGGCCGCTGCGCAGCCCAGCGAGCTCCCTCGCCACGGTTGCTTGCTCGGCTGGGTGACCGTGTGGATCATTCAAACGCCACCCTCGCCAAAATGGCCCTCAGTATTGCACCTCTGGGCTTTTGTGGCGAGGGCGCTTGCTCCCGCCGGGCTGCGCAGCAGCCCCCATGATCGGGTCAAGCCGACAATGGCGGTGTCCGAGGCGGGACCCGGCGCTTGGAGCCAATCGACTCGAACGCCGACGCCAGTTGCAACAGCCTCGAATCGTCATAGGCACGCCCGGCGAATGTCAGCCCGACGGGCATGCCGATGTCCGCCATGACGCCCATTGGCACGGTGACGGTGGGTACGCCCAAGTGACGGATGGCGAGGTTGCCGTTGGCGACCCAGACCCCGTTGCTCCAGGCGATATCGGCAGATTCCGGATTGATATCCGCATCCGCCGGTCCGACGTCGGCGACGGTCGGGAAGATCACCGCATCCAGGCCCAGCCGTTCCATCCAGTCTTCCAGGTCGATCCGGCGTGTCGCCTCAAGCCCCCGCAACCCGTCGGGCAGTGTCGGGATCTGGTCCCAGGGCGTAATGCCGCGCTGGGCCATCTTCACATACTCATCCATGCCGGCGGCCAGATCGTCCTCCCGGTTGGGCAGGGTGCCCGGGTCGTGGGGGAAGATCTTCGGTCCGTCGACGTCGGCCAGGCGATTCAATTTTGGGTCACCGTTGGCCCGCAGGAAGTCATCGAATGCCCAGGCCGACAGGTCCCACAACTCATGGTGCAGGAACTCCTTGGAAACCAGGCCGCGGGTGAACACCGTCGGTGCGCCGGGACGGTCGCCCTCGCAGTTGGACACCAGCGGGAAATCCACCTCGACCACTTCGGCGCCGCAAGCCTCAAGGGCCTTGCGGGCTTGCTCCCAGAGGTCGATCACCGAGGCGCGGGTGACGATTCGTTGCCCGGTCGGGCCGCCGATGCCGGGGGCCTCGGCGGTGCCGGCTTCAGGGTCCGCATTGATGTACATCCGTGGCACGCCGAACCGAATGCCGGCCAGCGCCCCTGGGTTGCTGGCAAGGCTTGGATACGAGGCGGGACGAACCGACTCGACGCTCGGAATCGGCACCCAGGGTTGCAACCGCCACAGGTCGCCACGGGTGTCCGGGTCCTCGGCGACCACCACGTCCAGCACTTCGAGCAGGTCGGCCATGGTCCTGGCGAAGGGCACGACGACATCCATCGTCGGCGTCAACGGCCAGTTGCCCCGCACCGAAATCACCCCACGCGACGGCGTGTAGGCGCACAGGCCGTTGTTCGACGCCGGGCCACGTCCGCTCGACCAGGTTTCTTCGGCGAGGCCGAACGCCGCGAAACTGGCGGCGGTTGCCGTGCCCGCACCGTTCGAGGAGCCGGAGGCAAAGGGCGCGGTGAGGTAGTCGCCGTTGTACGGGCTTTCCGCCCGGCCATAGACCCCGCGCTGCATCCCGCCATTGGCCATGGGCGGCATGTTGGTCTTGCCCAGGCAGATGGCCCCGGCGGCGCGCAGTCGTTCGATGGTGAACGCATCGCGATAGGCCACCAGGTCCTTGAACGCCGGGCTTCCGGAGGCGGCGGTAAGCCCTTTGACCAGATAACTGTCCTTGGCCGTATAGGGAATGCCGTCGAGTGGGCCGAGGGTCTGGCCACTGGCCCGACGGGCATCGGAAGCCTGCGCTTCCTTCAGCGCATCCGGATTGCGCACCACCACCGCGTTGAGGGCCGTGGGTGTGTCGGGACCGTCGTAGGCATCGATCCTGGCGAGGTAGGCCTGGACAAGGGCTACCGCTGTGGTCTGGCCCGATTCCAGCGCGGCGCGCAGTTGGGCAATGGAGACTTCGGTGATGTCGATCATGCAATTACCGCCGCGGTAGAAGGATGACGGGTGTGCGGGTCCATTGACGTCGGGCCTGGCACTTCAGGTCATCTAAAGGTGGATATTTATCGGGTTTTGCCTACTGTACTACGGAAGAACGATCAAGGGCAGTCCCGTTTTACCGGACGTCTTCTAGCGTGTAGGAAAATTTCCCATCTCAATATCTCGTTAAGAAACGGCTTAGGCAGGATCAACGATCAGCACTGCGCCTCAGCGGCCCCGTCGATTTTCCAACACCGTGAACAGCACCATGCCGGCCAGCATGGCCAAGGCGAAGACGATGGCTTGCCAGTGCCCTGTCAAAAGGGTTGCCACGGCAGGGCCTGGGCAGATGCCGGCGATGCCCCAGCCGATGCCGAACACCAGGGCGCCGCCGATCAGGCGCTTGTCCAGTTCACGCTTGGCTGGCAGTTGCATGGGACGACCCAGCAACGAGCGGCTGCGCTGGCGTGCCCAGGTCATCGGGACGATGGCGGTGCCAATCGCGCCAATCATGACCAGGGCCAGGGACGGGTCCCAGGCGCCGGCCAGGTCCAGGAACGCCAACACCTTGCTCGGATTGGTCATGCCCGCCAGGAGCAGGCCGAAGCCGAACAACAACCCGGCCATGAATGCGCTCAGTTTGAGCATGTTCAAATCTCCAGCCAGTGACGCAAGACAAACACCGTGGCGAAACCGCTGAGCATGAAGCAAGCGGTGGCAACCATCGAGCGCGGCGAAAGGCGGGACAGGCCGCACACGCCATGACCGCTTGTGCAACCTGAACCGTAGCGGGTGCCGATACCCACCAACAGGCCGGCGATGATGAGACCGGCCGCGCCGCCCTGGAACTCAATCGCTGGAAGGCTGGCAAACACCCCCCAGAGAAGTGGCGCAACGAGCAGGCCGAGGAGAAACAGCGCTTTCTCACCAAGGCCTTCCGCGCCTCGTTGCAGAAGACTGCCGATCAGGCCGCTGACGCCGGCGATACGCCCATTGGCGACAATGTACAGGCCCGCCGCCAGGCCGATCAGCATGCCGCCGGCCAAGGACGACCAAGGTGTGAAGTTGAACCAGTCGATGTGCATGAGTCTTTCCCCAGCCTGCGAGTGTCCGGTGTGGCTGAACGTTGCTTTCAGCTGACTTGCTGCGGTGCAATCACCCACACCGCTGCACGGCAGCTTGTACAGCAGCCCTTCCACGGTGCTATCGATCAGCTTGCCTAGGCCACTGTAGCGCACGCGCCCCATGACGATGACATCAATCAACGTCAGAACGGCCCCAGCTTGAGCGGGTACTCAATGACGAGGTACAGCCGGTCGATGTCATCGCCGCTCTGGCTGCTATTGGCACGATGGGTGACGTGGGACAGTTGCAATGACAGGTCCTTGGCCGGGCCTGACTGCACGATGTAGTGCAGGTCCAGGTCGCGCTCCCAATGGCGCCCGCCAGCACCTTGTTGCGGGCTGTAAGTACCTGTGTCGCTATCGAACGGATTGTAGGCGCCGCCTTGGGGGGCATGGCTGCCGTCGATCCCGCGTCCAGTCACATACCGGGCCATGAAGCTCAGGCCGGGGATGCCCAAGGTGCCCAGGTCAAGGTCGTAGCGCGCTTGCCACGAGCGCTCGCCGGGGCCGTTGAAGTCGGCATATTTGATCGAGTTGGCCAGGTAGATGGAGTCGCCGCCGACGAAATCGAAGGGCGTGTCGCCGTTGATTTTCTGATAGGCCAGGGTGAACGCCTGGGCATTGAGCCGATACTTGCCACTCAGGCTATAGGCAGTGGTGTCGATGGCCCCGGCGTTGGCCTTGCCGTAGTCGCGGGTGTGATACAGGTTGCCGTCAAGGAACAGTTCGCCAAGGGTGGTATGCAGGTTGGCATAGTACTGGCGCCAGGTATCGCTCAGTTCGGAGGCATAGAGCGCGCCGCCCAGGGCTTGCCCGGTAAACAGGTCGGCGCCGATGAAGTCGATGGCGCTGTTGCGCGTCGTCGCGCCATACCCGGAAAAATCACCCTTGCCGGTCGAGGCGTCCTGATTCTTGAAAGTACTGAAGTGGCCCGCCTGCAGGTCGACCCCGTTGAACTCGCGGCTGGAGAGCAGCAGGCCGCTGGCGTATTCGGGTTGTAGGCGTTTGTCTGCGGTATCGAATACCGGGCTCTGCACGGTCATTTCGCCGACCGCCAGGGTGGTGCGTGAGGTGTTGAATTTTAGCGCGCCGCCCGCACTGGAGTAATGCTCCTCGCTTCGCCCGTTCTCATCCAGCGGCAATAATCCTGTTCCGGAATGCCCCTTGCCGCCGTCCAGTTTCAACCCCAGGAACCCGTGGGCATCGATGCCTACGCCGATCGTGCCGGGGGTGAAACCGGACTCGAACGAGGCGATGAAGCCCTGGGCCCATTCCTGTTTGTAGCTTTTGCCTGCTGGGGTCGGGGCGCGATAGTCATTGTTGAGGTAAAAGTTGCGGCCGAGGACTTCCAGCGTCGCCCCGTCGAGAAAGCCAGGCGTGTTTTGCGCGAGTTCCGCTGCCATCGCCGGTGCGGCGCTACTGGTGATCAGGGCAAGCAGCCAGAGCGGCTTCAGGGCGGCGGTTGAGTGGTAGGGAGGAGGCAACATGCTTCATTTCCATGTGAAATTGGGCGGGCGAAGGGGGCTTTTGCGCCAATGACAGGCCACCGGTGCTTGTTACGCCTTGGCGAAAACAGGTCTGGGCAGAGGGCTTCATTCTTGGGCGTGGGGCGCGAGCGTGCGAGTTAAACGTTGTTAATTGCGGGCGGCTGCGTCGTTGGATTCACCATTCGTCAACGAGACACCCTGGCACTTCTTGACAGCCATCGAGCCTGGGTAAATACTCGCCGCTGATATTCATATATATGACTAGATAACAAGGTGAATAAGGTCAATGAGCTCTCTTTCCAGCGACGTCCGTCTGCCGCTTTACCAACGTTTGCGCGACCAATTGGCTGAGCAGATCGCCAATAACCGCTGGCGCCCCGGGGAGGCGATTCCGACCGAGGCCGCCCTGTCAGCGGAGTACCAGTTGTCGACCGGCACAGTGCGCAAGGCCATTGATGCGCTGGTCAGCGAGGGCATCCTGGAGCGCCAGCAGGGGCGCGGTACTTTCATTCGCCGGCCGCAGTTTCAATCGTCGCTGTTCCGTTTCTTCCGTTTTCAAAGTGCCTCTGGTGAACGCCGGGTCCCCGAGAGTCGGATCTTGTCCGTGGAGCCGGTGGCCGCGCCGTCGGCGGTGGCCCAGGCGCTGGGGTTACCGGTGGATGCGCCGGTGATTCGCCTGGTGCGGGTGCGTCTGCTGGAGGTGAAACCAGTGCTCGCC
This sequence comes from Pseudomonas sp. NFACC04-2, assembly GCF_900119265.1. Classification (NCBI taxonomy): domain Bacteria; kingdom Pseudomonadati; phylum Pseudomonadota; class Gammaproteobacteria; order Pseudomonadales; family Pseudomonadaceae; genus Pseudomonas; species Pseudomonas sp. NFACC04-2. The sequence goes on along the minus strand of NZ_FPJC01000001.1, from coordinate 414,875 downwards.
GAAGAAATCTGGTTGCCCCGTAGCCGCTTCCAGGCCTTGCTCGAAATCGACCTGAGTCAAAAGGGCCCGTTGCTTTACCCCATCTATGAAGAAGTGTGCGGCCAGGTTGTCGCCTATGCCGAAGAAACCCTCACCGCCGAATCGGTGAATGAGGTGCACGCAAGATTGCTGCAGGTGCCGGTCAACAGCCCGGTGGTGGTGATCGAGCGCCTGGCGCGGGACTACGCGGGCAATCCCCTGGAGTGGCGACGCTCTCGCGGGCATGCCGAGCACTTCCGCTACAGCGTGGAAATTCGCTGACCCGACCCGGCTAGCGGCGAGTCGGTCGCCGCTGTCCTTACCGTTTTGTTTGTCATGACTGGCCCTGTAGCGGCGCGGTTCGCTCTCGGCTGCCTTTCGTTCCACTTACAAGGATAAGAACCATGTTCAGTTGGTATCGCCAAGTCACTGCGCGGGAGCGCAAAACGTTTTGGGCCTGTTTCGGCGGATGGTCGCTCGACGCCTTGGAAGTACAGATGTTCGGCCTGGCGATACCGGCGTTGATCGCCGCGTTCGCCCTGACCAAGGGCGATGCCGGGCTGGTCAGCGGCGTGACCCTGGTCACTTCGGCCATTGGCGGCTGGGTCGGCGGGACGCTGTCGGACCGTTACGGTCGGGTGCGCACGCTGCAATGGATGATCTTGTGGTTTTCGTTCTTCACCTTCCTGTCGGCGTTCGTCACTGGCTTCCACCAATTGTTGATCGTCAAGGCGCTGCAAGGCTTCGGGATTGGCGGGGAATGGGCCGCCGGCGCGGTATTGATGGCCGAGACCATCAACCCCAAGTACCGCGGCAAGGTCATGGGCACGGTGCAAAGCGCCTGGGCGGTGGGTTGGGGGTTGGCGGTCGGCGTCTTCACGCTGATCTACTCCCTCGTTCCGCAGGACATGGCCTGGCGGGTGATGTTTGTCGTGGGCCTGCTGCCGTCGTTCCTGATCATCTGGGTGCGGCGCAATGTTGAAGAGCCCGACAGTTTCCAGCGCCTGAAAAAAGACAATGTCATCCCGCAGAGTTTCTTCAAATCCCTGGCCGGTATCTTTCGCCCCGAGTTGATCCGCGTGACCTTGTTTGGCGGGTTGCTGGGGCTCGGGGCGCACGGTGGTTACCACGCGGTGATGACCTGGCTGCCGACCTTCCTCAAGACCGAGCGCAACCTGTCGGTGCTCAACTCCGGCGGCTACCTGGCGGTAATCATCTTCGCCTTCTGGTGCGGTTGTGTGGTCAGCGGCCTGTTGATCGATCGCATTGGTCGTCGGAAAAACATCGTGTTGTTCGCGCTGTGCTGCGTAGTCACCGTGCAGTGTTATGTGTTCCTGCCGTTGACCAACACCCAGATGCTGTTCCTGGGGTTCCCGCTCGGTTTCTTCGCGGCCGGCATTCCGGCGAGCCTCGGGGCGTTTTTCAACGAGTTGTACCCGGCGGATGTGCGCGGCGCCGGTGTGGGGTTCTGCTACAACTTCGGCCGGGTGCTCTCGGCGGTGTTCCCGTTCCTGGTCGGGCACATGAGCGATTCCATGTCCTTGGGCTCGGCCATTGGCATCGACGCCGGGATTGCCTACGGCGTGGCGGTGATCGCGGCGCTGTGCTTGCCGGAAACCCGCGGCCGCAGCCTGGAAGCCATTGCGGCATCGGCGCCTGTGGTTGAGCCTGACAGCCAGAGCGCCCGAGCCTGATTTCCCTTATTGTCAATAGATGAGACCCATGGTTGATACCTGTACCAAACCGATGACCGGCATTGACTGCCACGCCCACGTGTTCAGTCGTGAGCTGGAACTGGCCGCTGTCCGGCGCTACACACCCGACTATGACGCCACGCTCGCTCAATACCTGGGCCACTTGCACGCCCATGGCTTGAGCCATGGCGTGTTGGTGCAGCCGAGTTTTCTCGGCACCGATAACCGCTACCTGCTGGCCGCGCTACGGCAAGCACCGGAGCAGTTGCGCGGGGTCGTGGTGGTGCAGCGAGACGTCAGCCGAGCCGAGCTGGAGGACATGGCCCGGTTGGGCGTGGTCGGTGTGCGCTTGAACCTGATGGGCAAAGCCTTGCCTGATTTTCGTGACGCCGCCTGGCGCGGCTTTTTGGGCCACATCGCGGAACTGGACTGGCATGTCGAGTTGCATGCCAACCTGGTGGACTTGCCGGGGTTGATGGCTCAGCTGTTGCCATGGGGCATCAAGTTGGTGGTCGATCATTTCGGCCGCCCGGATGCGCGCTCGGGGCTGGATCAGCCTGGCTTCGCCCAATTGATGGCGGCGGGGCAGGGCGGGCAGGTGTGGATGAAGGTGTCCGGCATCTATCGATTGGGCGCAACGGCCCCGCGCAACCTTGAATTCGCCCGCGCCTCGTTGGCGGAGCTGGAACGCAGTTTCGGCCCCGAACGCCTGGTGTGGGGCAGCGATTGGCCGCACACTCAGCATGAAGCGCAGGACGGCTTCGAGACGGTCATGGCGCAATTGCGCGCGTTGGAATGTTCGGCGTCGCTGATGCATGCGTTAATGGTCCAGGCACCCCAGGCGCTCTTCAAGTTTTGAGGCGCGAAGGTGTTGGCGTCGAGTTTTGCTGAACTCGTTCGATGAATAAGGATCTAGACTCCATTGAAGCCCTGCGAACAGTCGCCGTATCGGCCTTTAAAAGGGATTTCTGCGAGCTGGAACCACTGACCCAGGCGATGCACTGGGGCGAAGGACAGCGAGGGTGTTTCAGCCAGGCGGTTTGAGGATGACTGATGTCGAACATTGAAGAGCTACCCACGCAAACCCATGCGCCGAGCGAATACGAAAGCTTGATCGCAATGGGAACGAGCGCGCTCGATGCCATTCCCGGTGCGGTGTACCTCTGCGATCACCAGGGCTGGCTCGTGCGGTACAACAGCGAGGCGGCCGAGCTGTGGGGAAGGGCGCCAGCACTTGGAGAGAACGGCGACCGTTTTTGCGGCGCCCATCGATTGTTCCTGGCCGATGGCACGCCGCTGGCATTCGAACACTGCCCGACGGCCGCGGCGCTCAATACAGGCATTGCGCCGCGCAACCAGGAAGTGATCATCCAGCGCCCGGATGGCTCGCGGTTCGTGGCGCTGATGAACATCCGCGCCCTCCGGGATCGCTGGGGCGTCATTCAAGGGGTGATCAACTGTTTCCAGGATGTTTCGGCGCACCATGCCATGGCCGAGGAGCTTCGGCGCAAGAGTGCCGACCTGGAAGACTTTTTCGAAAACAGCGCCGTGGGCCTGCATATCGTCAGTGGCGAGGGCATCATCCTGCGCGCCAACAAGGCGGAGCTGGCGCTGCTGGGGTATCCGGCAGAGGAATACATCGGGCGGCATATCACCGAGTTTCATGTCGATGAACCGGTTATCGACGATATCCTCACCAAGCTGGGCAGTGGTGACTGCCTGGAGAGTTATCCGGCGCGCCTGAGGGCGAAAGACGGCTCGATCAAGCATGTCACCATCACTTCGAACGGGCGCTTCGAGGACGGAAGGCTTTTCAACACCCGTTGCTTCACCATCGACAGGAGCTGCGTCCACGCGGCCGAGGTGGCGCGCCAGGATAGCGATGAGCGGCTTTCGGCGACCTATGAGGCGGTGACCGTCGGGATTTCCGAGGTCGATATCGACGGTCGCTTGCTCCGGGTGAACGACGCCCTGTGCAACATGCTGGGTCGGTCGCGGGAGGAGCTCCTGTCGATGACGTTCCTGGACTACACCCATCCGGACTGCATCGCCCAGGATGCGGGGTTGTACGCCCGCCAGGTGGCCGGTGAACTGGATAACTACGTGCTGCGCAAGCGCGCCCTGAAGCCCGATGGCGAGGTGGTCTATCTCGACATCCACAGCTCGTCGGTGAGGGACGCCAACGGTGCGTTTCGTTATGGCGTGCGGGTGCTGCAGGACGTCACGCTGGCGCGGCGGATGGAAAACCAGATCCGCGAAAGCGAACGGCACATGCGCAATCTGCTCGAAGCATTGCCCGCCGCGGTGTACACCACCGATGCCGAGGGACGCATCACGTTCTACAATCGTGCCGCTGTCGAGCTGTCGGGGCGCACCCCGCAGTTGGGCGACATGTGGTGCGTGACCTGGAAGCTGTTCAATACGGACGGAACCGCACTTCCCCACGATCAATGCCCGATGGCGGTGGCGCTGAAGGAAAACCGGCCGATACGCGGCGTCGAGGCCATCGCGGAGCGGCCGGATGGCAGCCATGTACCGTTCACGCCGTTTCCCACGCCGTTGCATGACGCCGATGGAAACCTGGTGGGCGCCATCAACATGCTGGTCGATATTTCCGAACGAAAACAGGCGGAGAACCGGCAGAAAACGCTGATCGATGAGCTCAATCACCGGGTCAAGAACACCTTGGCCACGGTGCAATCGCTGGCGGCCCAGACCGCGCGCAATGCAGAGGATGCGAAGGACGGCTACAGGCGTTTCGAGGCCAGACTGTTGGCATTGTCCCGTGCACACGACCTCTTGACCAAGCGCCATTGGGGGCAGACGCCACTCGACACCCTGGCCCATGAAGTATTGCTGCCGGTCTTTGGGCATGAGCCTGGCCGTGTCGTGATCGAGGGCGCTTGCGTGGACATCGGCACCCGCGTGGCGCTCAACCTGACGATGACCCTCAATGAATTGGCGATCAACGCGCTCAAGTACGGGGCCATGTCGGTCGAGACGGGGACGCTTGCTGTCACCTGGCACTTGCAGACCCAAGCGGACGGAACATGGCTGACCCTCGACTGGCAGGAGCGTGGAGGGCCGCTGGTATCCCCGCCGGAACGGGAAGGGCTGGGTTCGCGCTTGATGAAGCGCTGCATCGAGCGCGACCTGGGCGGCACGTTTGACCTCACCTATGCCCCGCAGGGCGTTTGCTGCCGCTTTTCGTTCCTGATTGGAGCGGACGGGGCATGAGCCCATTGGCTGGAACCCGGGTGCTGGTCGTCGAAGACGAAGGCGCGATTGCCCTGTTGATCGAGGAAATGCTGGAAGAATTCGGATGCAAAGTGGTGGCTTCGGTCGCCCGGCTCTCCGCTGCATGTGACATCGCCGGCTCGGTGCAGGTGGACCTGGCGATCCTGGACGTCAACCTGGCCGGCGAGCGTGTGTTCCCGGTGGCCGACATTCTTCGCGAGCGCCAAATCCCCTTTCTGTTCAGCACCGGATACGGCGCCAGCGGGCTGCCGACCGAGTACGCCGCGCGGCCGGTTCTGCACAAGCCGTTTTCGGAAAGTGAATTGCAACAGAAAATGGCCGTTACGCTGAAGGAATCCCGCGAAAGCGCCCCCGACCTTCAGCCCTGATGCCCACTGACTCGCCGCTATCGCGAGCAAGCTCGCTCCCACAATGGCCGGCGGCGAACTGTTATTGAGTGCCCCCCACAAATTCCCTGTGGGAGCGAGCTTGCTCGCGATAGCGGTCCCGGCCTCCAGCACCGATACCAGCGGATACGACACCCTCCCCAGCAAGCACAGCGCTGACGTTCAAGCAGGCCTCTACGAGACGTTGCCGCTGGACTGTGCTAAATCTCTTACCGGCAACCTACGTCTCCAAACCCATTCAAGGAGTGAACATGAGTCTCCACGGTCATTACGATCCGCAGAACATTTTTGCGCTGATCCTTCGCGGCGATGCGCCGTGCTACAAGATTTACGAAGACGCCGATGTGCTGGCCTTCCTGGATATCTTTCCTCAATCACGCGGCCATGTCCTGGTCATCCCCAAAGCCTCCCAGGCACGCAACATCCTCGAAGTCGAGCCCACTGTATTGGGCGCGATGATGTCTGCCGTACAGCGCCTGACGCGCATCATCGTGGACGAGCTGCAGCCGGACGGGGTCCAGGTCGCGCAGTTCAATGGCGCTGTGGCCGGGCAAACGGTCTTTCACATTCACATGCACATCATTCCTCGCTGGGAAGGTGAGGAGCCGGGTGTGCATGGCCGGGGCAAGGCCGATCCCGAGGAACTGGAAAAACTCCAGGCTCGCCTGGTCGAGCGCATTCGCTCAGGGGTCTGACGCCGGGCAAGATCCTGCGAAGGGGCACGGGCCGTATCAGTTCCCGTGCCCCTGGTTGCTGCGGATCAACTCATAAGCCCGGCGTACCAATGGATTGACGGTATTGGGTCGAATCCACAGGTGATAAGTCACGTCCGGGAGCCGCGGTAAACCATCGTTTTCCCCCAATACCCGCATGTCCGGGCCGAGCATTTCCATACTGCGAGGGGTGACCCCTAAGCCCGCGCGGGTCGCGGCCTTGATGCCGATCAGGTTGGAGGCCAGGTAGGCCTGGCGCCAGGGAATCTTGGCGCGTTCGAGCGCCTCGAGGGCATAGCGGCGATAGATGCTGGGCTCATCCACCAGAATTAGCGGCAACGGTTCGCCGGGGTTGTGCAGGTACTGGGCCGAGCAGATCCACCATACCGGCGAGGTGCGCAAGGCGAAGCCTTCAAGGCTCGGATCCTGGCGGGTGGAAATGATCATGTCGACCTTGCCTCGATGCAGGTCGTCCATCAGGAACGGACTGCGTCCGACATCGATTTCCAGGCGCAAGCGCGGGGCCGAGCGGGCGATGTGACTGAGGATCGGGGGCAGGATGGTGTCGGCGATGTCGTGGGGCGAACCGATGCGCAGCACGCCGCTGAGGCTGCTCTCACGCAGCGAACTGAGGACGTCGTCATTGAGCGATAGCATCTGTCGCGCATGCCGCAGCAATTGCTGGCCGGCTTCCGTGAGCTGTTTTTGCCGTCCGCGTTTTTCGAACAGGCTTACCCCGACCTGCTGTTCCAGGCGTTGCATGTGCTGGGTCACTGAAGATTGTGTGCGAGACAACTGGGCGCCGGCTTCGGCAAAGCTGTGGTGATCGACCACGGCGATGAAGGTGCGCAGTAATTCAAGATCGAGGGTCGACATGGCGGTTGCTTTACATCAAGGGGGCAAACCTAAACATTACAGATTTTTATGAGTTGAGGGGAGCATTGCGACGGGGTCATGACTTTAAGCCAGTAAAACAGCGGTTATAAGATTTTCGCCTGCAAACCAAACCCTGAGAGTTATAACGATATTAGATATTTGAATTTCCTTTGCCTCCAGGGGCTACCTAGGATGCCCACTCATCAGGTCGGGGGACGCCGGCCATCCATGAGGGGAAATCCATGTTGCTCGAGCGCTCACCCGTAAAACGATTGTTGCCTGTCCTGCTGGGCGTCTTGATTTCATTGTCAGCCGTCAACATCGCCCAGGCCGATGCCACCCTGGACAAGATCGAACAGCGCCACGAACTGGTGGTGGGTGTGCTGCTGTCCGGTGGCCCGTTCGGCGGCATCGACCCCACCACCCAGAAACCGCGCGGCTTGAACGTCGACCTCGCCCAGGAATTGGGCCGGCAACTGGGCGCCGAGGTGCAACTGGTGCCGGTCTTGCCCGCCAACCGCGTGCAGTTCCTGCAGCAGGGCAAAGTCGATGTGCTGATCGCCAATATGGAATGGACCGCCGAGCGCGGTGAAATCCTCGGGTTCGTACCCACGCCGTTCTACCGCGTCGGTGGCACCGCGGCGGTGCTCAAGGACAGCACGATCAGCCGCTGGGAAGACCTGAAGAATCAACCGGTGTGCACCTCCCAGGGCAGCAGCTACATCAAGCCGCTCACCGAGTTGGGCGTCCAGATCAAGGCTTTCAAGAGTTCCTCGGAATCACTCCTGGCACTGCGTGGCAACAATTGCGTCGCGGCGGTGCACGACGCCACGCTGATCAATCCACTGATTGCCGACAACGCCGAATGGCAGGGTTACCGCGCCCTGAGCCCGGAGCTGAACCCAGCACCCTCGGTGATCTGGACGCGCAAGGGTGAAAGCGATACCCAGGCCAGACTTGACCCGATCATCAAGCAGTTGCACCGCAGCGGCTGGCTGATCGAGGCCCAGACCCGTAACCGTATCACCCCGGCGTCACCCGCCTTGGTGGAGTTGCAGAAACAGTTCCAGGCCAACGACGCCTGAGGATCATCACGCCTGTTTTCTCTCTTCAACCACCCACGTTCAAGGTCATTGCCCATGAATTCATTTTTCGCTCCACGAACCCTGGTCAGCCTGTGCCTGGCGTGGTCCGTCGGCTGCGCGGCCAGCCTGGCCCAGGCCGATGCCACGCTGGACAGGATCGAGCAGCGGCATGCCATCAGCGTCGGGGTGATGCTCAGTGGCGCGCCGTTCGGCACCATCGACCCCAAGACAGGCGAGCACCTGGGCTACAACGTCGAGTTGGCCCAGGGCATCGGCAAGGCGCTGGGCGTGGAGACCCAGACCGTGTCGGTGCTGGCGCCAAACCGTGTGCAATTCCTGCAACAGGGCAAAGTCGACATCCTGATCGCCAACATGCAGTTCACCGAAGAGCGTGGCGAGATTCTCGACTACGTGCCGACGCCCTATGAGGAGGTCGGTGGGGCGGCGCTGATTCGCAAGGGTTCCGGCATCCGCCAGTGGGCCGATCTCAAAGGCAAACCGGTATGCGTGTCCCAGGGCAGCAACTTCATCAAGCCCCTGCAGGAAACCTACGGCGCACAGATCAAGGCTTTTCGCAGTCAGTCCGAGTCGCTGCTGTCGTTGCGCGGCAATGGCTGCGTGGCAGCGGTCCATGTGAGCCCGACCCTGCATGCGCTGTTGAGCGAAGCCGAATGGGCCGGTTATGAAATCCCGCTGCCGGGGGATCTGATCCCATCGAATTCGGTGATCTGGCTGCGCAAGGGCGAGCACGACACCCAGGCCAAACTCGATGCCATCGTGCGCGACTGGCACCGCAGCGGCTGGCTGATCGAGCTGGGCGAGCGCACCGGCATGGCGCCGTCCCAGGCCCTGCGTGATCTGCATGCCAAGTACAGCCATGCGGCCCCCCTGGCCGCGCAACCATGAGCCATTCGTTGTTTTTGACGTTGCAGGCACTGGTCGGCGCCAAGCATGTGCAGGGCAGCGAAGACGCCGCGCCGTACCTGACCGACAAGCAGGGCCGTTACGTCGGCCAGGTGATTGCCGCAGTACACCCGGCCAGTACCGAAGAGGTCGCGGCGGTGGTCCGGGCTTGCGCCGCGACTGACACACCGGTGGTGGTGCAGGGCGGCAACACCGGACTGATGGGCGGCGCCACCCCGGACGCCAGCGGCCGTGCCGTGTTGCTGTTGCTCGACCGAATGAATCGGGTACGCGCCGTGGACACCGACAACGACACCCTGACCGTCGAGGCGGGCTGCATCCTGCAAACCGTCCAGGACGTTGCCCGCCAAGCCGGTCGCTTGTTCCCTTTGAGCCTCGGTGCCGAAGGCAGTTGCACCCTCGGCGGCAACCTGGGCACCAATGCCGGCGGCACCGCGGTGCTGCGCTACGGCAATACCCGTGAATTGACCCTGGGCCTGGAAGTCGTGACCGCCCAGGGTGAAATCTGGGATGGCCTGCGCGGCTTGCGCAAGGACAATACCGGCTACGATTTGCGGGACCTGTTTATCGGCAGCGAAGGCACGCTCGGCATTATCACCGCCGCGACCCTGAAGCTGTTTCCGCTGCCCAAGGCCCAGGCCACCGCGCTTCTGGCGTTCGACTCCCTGGAGCAGGCAGTGGCCTTGTTGTCCCATGCCCGCGCCGGCTTTGGTGCCAGCCTGACGGCCTTCGAGTTGCTCAGTGCCGAGTGCCTTGCGCTGTTGCGCGAGCAGTTTCCCAACGGTCCGCGTCCCTTCGCCAGTGCTCGCCAGCCTTGGTTCGCGCTGTTGGAACTGTCCGATAACCGCAGTGAAAGCCATGCACGGGAAGTCTTTGAGCAGGTACTGGGTGAAGCCTTCGAGCAGCACCTGCTGGCCGATGCGCTGATCGCCGAAAACCTCGTCCAGAGCCAGGCGTTCTGGCAGCTGCGGGAAAACATGAGCGATGCGCAAAAGCGTGCCGGTCGCAACATGAAGCATGATATCTCGGTGCCGATTTCCCAGGTCGTGGCGTTCGTTGCCCATACCGATGCGCTGTTGCAGGAGCGGTTTCCCGGCGTGCGGCATTACACCTTCGGTCACTTGGGGGATGGCAACCTGCATTACAACGTCGCCCATCCGCTGGACTCCACGGTCGACGCGCACATGGCCCATTACGCCGCCCTCAGCCGACTGGTCCACGACAGCGCCCACGCCCATGGCGGTTCGATCAGTGCCGAACACGGGATCGGCCAGCGCAAGGTGAACGAGCTGGGGCGCTACAAAAGTACCGTGGAACTGGACCTGATGCTCCGGATCAAGCAGGCGCTGGATCCGCGCAATCTGCTCAATCCGGGCAAGGTCCTGGAGCAAACTCAGCCATGACGCTTTATCTGTCCAAGCGCGTGCAGCGTGTCTCGCTGTCCGCCAATGCCGCCGCCAAGTCGCGGGCCACGGCCCTGCGTGACGCCGGTCGCGACATTCTCGACCTGACCACCGGTGAGCCGGATTTCGATACGCCGGCGCACATCAAGCAGGCCGCCTATGCCGCCATTGCCGCCGGTGCCACCAAGTACACGCCGACGCCGGGGGTGAAGGCCTTGCGAGTGGCGGTGCAACGCAAGCTGCACACGGAAAACCAGCTGGACTATCCGCTGGCATCCATTGTGATTGCCAACGGTGCGAAACAGATCATCTTCAATGCCTTCGCCGCGACCCTCGATGATGGCGACGAAGTGCTGGTACCGACGCCATACTGGCCGTCCTTTCCGGACAGCGTGCGCTTCAACGGTGGTGAGCCGGTGTTCATCGAATGTGGGCTGGACCAAGGCTGCAAGCTCACGCCTCGACAACTGGAGCAACACATCGGCGAGCGCACGCGCTGGCTGATCCTCAACAGCCCCGGCAACCCCAGTGGCGCGGTGTACAGCGAGGCAGAACTGCAAGGTTTGGCCCAGGTGCTGCGCCGGCATGCCCACGTGCTGATTCTGCTGGATGAACTCTACGAACATATTCGTTTCGACGGGCGCCCGCCCCAGAACCTGCTCAACGTCGCGCCGGATTTGCAATCGCGCTGCCTGCTGGTGGGCGGGGTGTCGAAAACCTATGCCATGACCGGTTGGCGCATCGGTTTCGGTGCCGGGCCGCAAGCGCTGACCGATGCCATGACCGTGGTGCAATCGCAATCCACCTCCGGGGCGTCCTCGGTCGGCCAGGCGGCGGCCTTGGCGGCGTTCGAGGGCGGGCTGGATTTCTTGCCGGAACAGGTCGTGGCCTATCGTCAGCGCCGCGATGTGCTGGTGAGCACCTTGCGCAATGTCGAGGGTCTTGAAGTCCTCGAGCCTCACGGTGGATTTTTCGTCTTTGTGTGCTGCGCCGGGCTGTTGGGGCGCTATCGCCCGGACGGTCGGCAGCTGGAGCACGATGCCGATGTCATTGCGTACCTGCTGGACGAGGGCGTGGCTGGCGTTGCGGGCAGTGCCTATGGTTTGTCGCCGTGGTTTCGCCTGTCCATCGCCACGGCGACCGAAACCGTCGCCGAAGCGGGCCGCCGTATTGCCTACGCCTGCGGCCAATTGAGGGGCGAACCATGACCCATTGGCTGGAGCAATTCGTCCATTGGAGCGCGGGCCTCGGCCTCAACTACAACTTTCTGCTCGATGCCTATCAGCGCGGCACGCTGGAGCAGGGCGCGTTGGCCACGGTGTCGCTGTGCCTGCTGACCATCGTCGGCAGTTTGCTGGCGGGCGTCGGCCTGGCGGCGCTGCTGACGTCGGGCAAGGCCTGGCTTGCAAGGCCTGCGCGGGTGTTTGTCGAAGTCACGCGCAACACGCCGACTCTGGTGCAGCTGTATTGCGCCTTCCTGGTGTTGAACATGCTGCTGACCGAGGCCGTCGGTGCGGCCAACCCGCTGACCCCCTTCGCCTGGGTGGTGATCGTGATCTCGCTGCACAAGGGCGCGTTCCATGCCGAGGCGCTGCGGGCCGGCATCGAGGCCGTGCCCACGGTGACCCTGGAGGCGGCCAGCTCGCTGGCCTTCAACAGCCGCCAATTGTTATGGAACGTGCAACTGCCCCTGGCCCTGCGTTTTGCCTTGCCGTCGCTGATCAACAACCTGATCGACCTGGTGAAAATGACCGCCGTGGCCTCGGCCATCGCCGTGGGCGACATCACCTATGCGGCCATCATGATCTGGACCCAGAGCGATAACGTGCTGGAACTGATGATCCTGATCCTGGGGTTTTTCGGCCTGCTGAGTTTCACCGTCAACTGCGTGGGGCGCTACCTCGAAGCGCGCCTGAGGATGCCCGGCTATGGCCATTGATTCGTCCGTCATCGCGCCACTGGCCTGGCCGCGGCGACATTTTGGCAAAGTGCTGCTGGGGCTGGCGACGTTGTCCTGGCTGGTGTATGTCGCCCCGCACAGTCCGGTGTTCAAGGCCTTGTTGCAATGGTCGCCGGCCCTGGCCGCGGGGTTCGGCCAGAACATTCTCATCAGCCTGCTGGCCATTGGGCTGGGCTCCGCGGCGGGGCTGCTGGTCGGTGCCATGGTCCTGTCGCCCCTGCGCCTGCTGCGCTGGCCGGCGCGGATCTGGGTGCAGGTCTTCCGCAACGCGCCCTGGCTGGTGCTGATCTACTTCACTACGTATGTGTTCCCGTTCGAGATCCGTATCGGCAACAGTTATGTCTCGTTTCCGGACTGGGTCAAGGTCACCCTTGGCCTGGCTTTACCCGCCAGCGCCAATATCGCGGAAATCTTCCGTGGCGCCATCGCCTCGATTCCCAGCACCCAATGGGAGGCGGCGCGTTCCCTGGCGTTCACCCGTGGGCAGATTCTCCGCTCGATCATCCTGCCGCAGTGCTTCAAGCGCATGTTGCCGCCGTGGATGAACCTCTACGCAGTGATCACCATGGGCACCGCACTGGCCTCCCTGGTGGGCGTGCACGACGTGATCGACACCGCGCAGATCGCCAGCAACACCGTGAACCTGACCGGCTTCACCGTGGTGATCTACCTGAGCCTGCTGGTGCTGTTCTTTGCTTATTGCTACCCGATTTCCCGCCTTACCCAATACCTGGAGCGACGTTATGCCTTCTACTGAAACCGTCGCCGAACCCCTGGTCAGCCTGCGCGACTTGCACTTGTCGTTCGGCAGCAACCCGGTGCTCAAGGGCATTGACCTGGACGTGCGCCGTGGCGAAGCCGTGTCGATCATCGGCCCGTCCGGCTCGGGCAAGTCGACGATCCTGCGTTGCATCACCGGCCTGTTGCAACCCCAGCGGGGCAGCATCCGTGTTGGTGCCACCGAGGTCCACACCCTGGCCCAGGAAGCCCAGCGCATCGAGTTGCGCAAGCGCGTGGGGTTTGTATTCCAGCAGTACAACCTGTTCCCGCATCTGTCGGTGCTGGAGAACCTGGTGATTGCGCCGCGCAAGGTCCTTGGCCGCAATCGGGCCGACGCCGAGAAAGATGCCCGCGCCTTGCTCGCCAAGGTGCGCATGGAGCACAAGGCCAATGCCTATCCGGGACAACTCTCGGGCGGCCAGCAACAACGGGTGGCGATTGCCCGCGCCCTGGCGATGCGGCCGGAGCTGATCCTGTTCGATGAAGTAACCTCGGCCCTGGATCCGGAAACTGTCGGCGAGGTGTTGACGGTGATTCGCGAGCTGACCGAAGAGGGCATGACCTGTGTACTGGTGACCCACGAAATGCGTTTCGCCGAGGAGATCAGCGATGTCGTCTATTTCACCGAGAACGGCGTGATCGTCGAGCACGGTAGCGCCGCGCGGATTTTCCAGCACCCCACCAGCGAGCGCACCCGGGAGTTTCTGCGCCATGCCTTGGGTGATCCGGGGCGACGGCCGCCCATCGCCGATGATCCTTTCCTGTTGACCAACCTGAGTCGCTACAGCCTGTCCGTCTAAAGGAGACTGCCATGACCGCCCCTGACCGTGCCGATATCATCGAGGACTTCCTCAAGCAAGTGCGCGTCATTCACCAGCGTGGCGTCGACCGAGCCGCGCTCAAGCAGATTGTCGTGCTGCTGGAGGCCCTGGCCGAGCGCCGCGACCTGTTCAACTTCGAGGCCTTTCCGGCACCGGAGCCGGGGCAGGGCAGCACCGCGTTTCGCTATCGCCTCAATGACGACGGCGACACGCCGACGCTGTACCTGAACTCGCTGCTACCGGGCAAAAGCACCATCCCCCACAACCACGAAACCTGGGCCATCATCAGCGCCATTGAAGGCGAGGAAATCAACTACGTCTATCGACGCGATGACGAAGGTCGCGAACCGGGATACACCACCTTGCACCTGGAAAAAGAGGTGATCGTGCAGCCCGGTACGTCCATCGCGTTCCTGGGTGAGGACCTGCATGGCATTCGGGTCGCAGGCGAGCAACCGACCCTGCATTTCCATCTCTATGGCTTGCCGCTGGAGTCCCTCAACGGCCGTTACGGCGTCGAAGCCGACGGGCGCATCCTCAATTACAACGCCTCGCAAATGGCCCCGTCGATCAAGGCCTATGCCCACTGACGCCAACCTTGCGTTCCAGTCACTCCATTTTTCCAGCGGGACTCCCATGAGCCAGACCCTAACTCCCCAGCAACTGCAGCAGTGGTTGTTCGACGGGCAGGAAATCGCCCTGTTTGATGTGCGTGAGCACGGCCAATATGGCGAAGCCCATCTGTTTTTCGGGGTGAACCTGCCCTATAGCCGTTTGGAGTTGGAAGTGTGGCGGTTGGCGCCGAACCTCCAGGTGCGGTTGGTGCTCCATGATCAGGATGGCGGGGATCTGGCGGTCCGTGCGGCGCAACGCCTGCAAGCGTTGGGCTATGTCAATGTGCACATCCTGGAGGGCGGCGCCGATGGCTGGCAGGCCGCCGGCTATCAGCTGTTCGCTGGTGTGCACGTGCCATCCAAGGCTTTTGGCGAGCAGGTGGAGGCGGTCCGTCACACGCCTCACGTCAGCGCCCGTCAACTGGCACAGTGGCAGGCCCGGGGTGAGCCGCTGGTGATACTCGACGGCCGACCGTTGGAGGAGTATCGCAAGATGACCATTCCCGGTTCGATCTGTTGCCCCAATGGCGAACTGGGCTACCGCGTGCACGACCTGGTGCCGGACGAGCAGACCCCCATCGTGGTCAACTGCGCCGGCCGGACCCGCAGCATCATCGGCGCCCAGACGTTGATCGACCTGGGTCTGAAAAATCCGATCTATGCCCTGGAAAACGGTACGCAAGGCTGGCACTTGGAAGATCTTCAACTGGAACACGGCAGCGAGCGTCGCTATGCCGATGAGGTGTCGAGCAGCGCGTTGCCGGGGCAGCGCCTGGCGGCGGTACGCCTGGCCGAACGGGCCGGAGCGCCCGCCGTCGGGGCTGCCCAGGTCGAGCAGTGGGCCGTGGACGCCGGGCGTAGTCTGTTCTTCTGCGACGTGCGCACCGCCGAGGAATTTGCCGCTGGCACGTTGCCGGGCGCACAACACACGCCGGGCGGGCAGTTGATTCAATCCACCGATCTGTACGTGGGCGTGCGCCAGGCGCGGGTGGTGCTGTTCGACAATGACGGCGTACGCGCACCGATCATCGCCAGTTGGCTGCGGCAGCTGGGGCACGAGGCCTTTGTGTTGTCCGGTGGGTTGAGCAGTGGCCTGGCATTACCGGCTCGAACCGGCGTCGCGCCTGAAAAGCTGCCGCTGATCAGCGTGCAGGCCTTGGCCGATGCCCTGAAGGATGACGCAGTGGCCTTGATCGACCTGCGTTCGAGCCGGGCGTATCGCAAAGGTCATATCGCCGGGGCGCGTTGGTCGATCCGGCCATTATTGGCCCGTGCGCTGGCGGGCGAGCAGCGGCCGCTGGTGCTGGTGGCCGATGACGCCCGACTCGCCGCCCTGGCGGCACTGGAGCTGCCTCGAACGGACGTCCGTTTGCTGGACGGCGGTCCGGATGCCTGGCGCTCGGCGGGCCTGGCGTTGCAAGAAGGCGCCGATACATTGCCGGATGCACAGTGCATCGATTTCCTGTTTTTCACCCACGACCGCCACGCTGGCAACAAGGACGCGGCGCGCCAATACCTGGCGTGGGAAATCGGTCTGCTGGCGCAAATGAGCGAGGAGGAGGTCGCCAGTCTCAAGCCATTGCAGGGACAGCCTCAAAGCACTGTCGCTGAGCGGCTGCGGACTCGTCTGGTCCATGGCGCGCGCACCGCAAAGGGCGCCGGTGCCAGGCCCGTCAACGTACCGGTCAGCCGCCTGAGCACGGTGCTGTTCGACAACCTGGCCCAGATGCGTGACGCCCGTGCCCGGCGCGACAGCGAGCGAGTCCTGAGTTATGGCGCCCGGGGCAATCCGACGGCCTTCGCCTTGGAAGACCTCGTCACTGAATTGGAGGGTGGCTACCGCACGCGGCTGTTTGGCACCGGGTTGGCTGCCGTGGCGCAAACCTTCCTGGCCTACCTGCGGCCTGGCGATCATGTGCTGATCACCGATGCGGTGTATGCCCCGGTACGGCGTGTGGCCCGGGACTTCCTCGAGGCCTTCGGCATAGAGGTCGACTACTTCGCCCCCGACGGCAGCGACTTGCCCGGACGGTTGCAGGCCAATACCAAAATGGTCTACACCGAAGTGCCCGGTTCATTGCTGTACGAGCTCTGCGACTTGCCGGCCATCGCCGCACTCTGCAAGCAGCGCGGCATCTTGCTGGCAGTGGACAATACTTGGAGTTCGGGCGTGTTGTACCGACCACTGGCATTAGGCGCCGACATCTCGATCATGGCCCTGACCAAATACCTGAGCGGCCACAGCGACGTGGTCATGGGCAGCGTGTGCACGCGTCAGGAGGTTTGGCCGGCACTGGCGGCCATGAGCGACAGCTTCGGCAACACTGTCAGTCCCGACGACGCTTACCTGGTCCTGCGTGGCGCGCGCACCCTCGTGCCACGCCTGGACACCCATGAGCGCCAGGCCCTGGCAATCGCCCATTGGTTGCAGGCGCAACCGCAGGTGAAGCGGGTCTTCCATCCCGCGTTGCCCGAGCATCCCGACCACGGGTTGTGGCAGCGGGATTTCAAGGGCAGCAATGGGTTGCTGTCCTTTGAACTTCGCGAATACGACGACGCTTACCTGGAGCGATTCATCGACGCATTGCAGGTGTTTGGGTTGGGCGCGTCCTGGGGGGGATTTGAGAGCCTGGTGACCGTTGCTGATACCCAGGATCGTCAACGTGCCGAGGATCGGGCATTGAATCCGGTGGTGCGCTTGCATGTGGGGTTGGAGGATGTCGAGGTATTGATCGAGGACTTGCGGCGGGGGTTTGCGCAGGCTGCTGCCAGTGCATCGATTGCGAACTGACCCAGCGCCATCGCGAGCTTGCTCGCGATGGCGGCAGTACATCCAACCTCAATGCGCACTGACCCACCGCGTTCGCGAGCAAGGTTGTGCACCCCACCACAAAACCTAATCGACAGTGGGCTACCAAATCCCTTATCAACCGCTACCATTGCGCGCAGACCTCCCGACGCCCTGGACATTCACTTTCATGAAATTGCGCCTGCTGACCGCTGCCTTGTTTTTCACCTGTACCCTGACTCACGCCGCTGAATCGAAACCTGTGCCGAAAGCCCTGGAAGCACAGATCGGGCACTTGGTCGCGCTCATCAAAGACAGTTATGCCACCGGCTACCCAGAAGCGACGCTGGTGCAGACGCTGGACACTGGCGAGGACAGCCAGGTTACCCTCGCGGTCTTCACCATCGAGGGTTTCGGTATGGGCAACAACTACAGCCAATACCTGGCGGCCTTTACGCCCGAAGAGAACGAAGAAGGCATGCCGCACTACAGCCTGTTGGACGTGATGCGCGTCGGGGGCGATAGCTGGCGTGCCATCGACAAACTGGATGCCAGGCTGGTCAGCGACCCGACGGGTGAGCAGACCCTGATCGATATTCCTGTGATGGAAAATACCGATGACGATGCGCCGAACTTCCCGAGCAGGGCTGCTGTGATTCACCTATCGCTGGAGGGGGCACAGTCGCTGCGACTGGTCGAGAAAAGGTAAGTCGCGTTGTCCCCCGGGCCATCCACGCTCATACCTGATCCATCGCCTCGCCCACCCACCGGTCCTCACCCAGGAACCCACCACTTTGATGGTGCCAAAGCCGCGCATAGATACCGTTCTTGGCGAGCAATTCGGTGTGGGTGCCCTGTTCGATGATGCGTCCATCATCCATGACGATCAGTCGATCCATTGCCGCAATCGTGGACAGCCGATGGGCGATGGCGATGACGGTTTTGCCCTGCATCATTTCATCGAGGCTTTCCTGGATGGCCACTTCGACTTCCGAATCCAGCGCGCTGGTCGCCTCGTCAAGGAGCAGGATCGGGGCATTCTTGAGCATCACTCGGGCAATCGCGATGCGCTGGCGCTGGCCGCCCGACAGCTTGATGCCGCGCTCGCCTACCAAGGTGTCGTAGCCGGTGTGACCCTGGCGGTCGCTCAGTTGGCTGATGAACTCATCGGCCTGGGCATTGGCCGCGGCACGGCGGATTTGTGCGTCGCTGGCATCGGGTCGGCCATAGGCGATGTTGTCGCGAATGGAGCGGTGCAGCAGGGACGTATCCTGGGTGACCATGCCGATGGCGCTGCGCAGGCTGTCTTGCGTTACGCGCGCAATGTCTTGCCCGTCAATGCGGATCTGCCCGCTGTCGACATCATAGAAGCGCAGCAGCAAGTTGATGAGCGTGGATTTGCCCGCGCCGGAGCGGCCCACCAGGCCGATTTTCTCGCCTGGGCGAATGTCCAGGCTCAAGCCATTGAGCACCTGGCGTTCGCCATTGTAGTTGAAGCTCACATTGTCGAAGGTGACCGCTCCGCCGGAGGTCACCAGCACCCCCGCGTCCGGCGCATCCTGCACCTTGGGGCCGCGGGTAAGGGTGGCCATGCCATCCTGCACGGTGCCGATGCTCTCGAACAGCGAGGTCATTTGCCACATGATCCAGTGCGACATGCCGTTGATACGCAACGCCATGGCGGTGATCGCCGCCACGGCACCGGCGCCGACGTCGCCCTGGTGCCACAGCCAAAGGGCATAACCGCCTGCAGCCATGATCAACCCCACCACCAACGCCTGGTTGACGATCTCGAATTGGCTGACCAGACGCATCTGGCGAAAGCCGGTCTGTTTGAAATCCTCCATGGCCGCGCGCGCGAAGTGCGCTTCACGATTGGAATGGGAGAACAGCTTCACGGTCGTGATGTTGGTGTAGGCGTCCGAGATACGTCCGGTCATCGAAGAGCGCGCATTGGCCTGTTCCTGTCCGACTTTCCCCAGGCGGGGCACGAAGTAGAGCATGGCCAGCCCGAACAGCACGATCCAGGCCACGAAAGGCAGCATCAGTTTCAGGGCGAAGCCACCGGCCAATGCGATGATCGCGATAAAATACACGCCGATTCCGGGGGCGATCTCGATCAGGGTGAACAGCACGTCACGCACGGCCAGCGCAGTCTGCATCACCTTAGTGGTGACCCGGCCAGAGAACTCGTCGGAAAAAAACGACAGGCTTTGCCGCAGCATCAGGCGGTGAAAGTCCCAACGCAGCCGCAACGGCAGATTGATCGCCAATACCTGGTGCTGCACCATGGTTCGCAACGCTACCAGCCCGATGCTGGCCAGCATGACGAGGCCCATGCCCCACAGCACGCGACTTTCCTGCGCCGCCGCCTCACCGCCGGCCTGCCAGGTCGAGAGCAGGTCTACGACCTGGCCGAGGAAGGAAAACAGCCAGGCTTCATAGATCGACACACCGGCGCTGAGCAGCGCAAACGCGAGGATATAACCGCGGGCGCCCCGTGTGCAGGCCCAGAGAAACCGAGCCAGGCCTTCGGGCGGTGGCGGTACCTCGTCGGGTGGAAAGGGGTCGAGCCTTTGTTCAAATACGCGAAGCATGGGGGTCTCCGAAACGATCGATTGGGGATTCTGTCACTAAAGGCTGCTTTGAGGGTTATGTGGCACCACGACCACCGGTGGTACTGGCACTCTCAGGTAGTCTCTTTGGCGACGGCAAAGTTCGAAGCATTTGGGGGGCATCACTGCGCACTCAACTCCCACAACACATCCAGCACATGTTGCGTAGGCTGCTCGATGTCCTGACTGCGGTGGGCGATACCCAGTTGACGCCACAACAAGGGCCTCAATGGCCGCATGACGATCCGGGTATCGGGCAATGGCGTGGAGGCCTCATGGGGCAACAGCGTCGCACCATATCCAGCCGCCACCAGGCTTTTGATCGCATCGTTGTAGTTCAGTTGAATGCGCGGCACAGGCTGTCGGCCGTCACTGGCGAACCACTCCGACGTCAAGCGCGAAAGGCGAGTGGTGGTGTCATTCAAAATCAACGGCTGAGCGGACAGCCAACCGGGTGTCACGGTATCCGGGCATTCCCAGCGAGCCGGCAAGAAGGCCATGACCGGGTCCCGTCGCCACGGCTCGACCCGCAAGCCTTTCACCGGCGACTGCGGCAGCGCGACCAGACCGATCTCCAAGGAGCCCTCGGCAAGCTTCTTCAAGGTTTCCTGGGAGGTGAGCACCGCGACCTGCACATCGATAGCGGGGTGGCGATGGCTCAACGTTTCCAAGGCGTTCGGCAGCAACTGTGCGATTGCCCCGGTGGAGGCGCCTAGCCGCACACGTCCGGCCAATCCTTGTACCTGACGCTCCACGTCCTCAAGCGCTTGCTCCGCATCCGCCAACAGGCGCCGCGCCCGCTCCACCAGGGTGCTCCCTATTGCTGAAGGCTGAACGCGCCCACGTGTGCGCGACAAGAGCTTGCCGCCCACTCGCGACTCCAGGTCGGCGATATGCAGGCTGACAGTGGGTGGCGCAAGGTGCAGCACACGCGCGGCTTCGGCAAACGATCCCAGGTCGGCAATCGCCACCAACGTGCGCAGCCGGTCCAGGCTGATTTCCCGCATATGTGAGCCCTTGTTCAGAAAAGCTGAATCTCAGCGTTAATAAATTCAACTTTTCCTATCTTAGCGCCTCGCTGAACATTGGAGTCCTGAATTTCAATGTTCGAGAGCATGCCATGGCAAATCCCCTAGTATTCATCGATGGCGACCAAGGCACCACCGGGCTGCAAATCCATCAACGCCTGCGCGACCGGAGCGATCTGCGGCTTCTTACCCTCAGCGCCGAATATCGCAAGGATCCGCAGCGCCGCGCTGAAGCCATCAATCACTGCGACATCGCAATTCTTTGCTTGCCCGACCCGGCTGCGCGCGACGCGGTAGCGAGCATCAAAAACCCGGCTGTACGTGTGATCGATGCAAGTTCCGCGCACCGTACCCATCCAGACTGGGTCTACGGTTTCGCGCAGATGAGTTCGCAGCAGGCCAGGCGAATCGCCACGGCGCGGCGGGTCAGCAATCCCGGTTGTTATCCTACGGGAGCAATAGGGCTGCTACGCCCGCTGCTGGAGGCTGGACTGCTGCCCACGGACTACCCGATGAATATTTACGCCGTGTCGGGCTATTCCGGAAAAGGGCGTGCTGGCGTACAAGAATATGAGGAGGAGGGCGCATCGCAGGCGTCGGCGTTTCAGGTTTATGGGCTGGGACTGGCACACAAGCATATTCCGGAGATCCAGCAGCAAAGCGGTCTGACGGAACGGCCGATGTTTGTGCCGGCTTATGGCGCTTTTCGGCAGGGGATCGTGCTGACCATACCTGTGCAAACCCGGTTGTTGGCGCCTGGCGTGAGCGCGGTGCAGTTGCATGCGTGTCTGACCCAGCACTACGCCGATGCGCGTCAGGTACACGTGATGTCGATGCAGGAAGCTAAAGAGTTGACGTCCCTTGATCCTCAAGCGCTTAACGGGACAGATGATTTGCGCTTGTCGGTGTTTGAGAACGATGAGACTGGGCAGGTTTTGCTGGCTGCGGTGTTTGACAATCTTGGGAAGGGCGCCGCTGGCGCGGCGGTGCAGAATCTGGACCTGATGCTGGCAGGCGCATGACCGCGCCAATCAGCGTGATGCTCTGACTTCATGAGTAGCGGCAATATTCTGTTTTGGCATGAAAAATCGAGCAAACAGTTCAGATTGTGACTTGATGTTTAACTTTGCATAAATGTTGCGGCGGTGAACTTTTACGGTCTCCGCCGAAAGCGCCAGTTTTCCAGCTATTTCTTTATTGGAGAAGCCGCTGAGTAATAAACGGAGTACGTCACTTTCGCGTGCGGTAATTTGGGTGCCAAGTTGATTGACCGTCTCTGGCCACAGCGGCGGCTCAGTCAGCATTTTCTCAATATCAATTTCAAAACCCATGCGCTGATGCATCAAGGCAATCACCCACGGCTTGATAATGTCAAGGATGGTTATTTGCTCTTGGCTAAAGCGGGTTTTGCTGCCGATGGAAATGCACAACGTTCGGTCGGGGTCGAGCTGGACATTGTACTGTGCCTCATCCATGGAGATGTATTGGGCAAAATACTGATGGTAATACTCGGTTTCAAGAAAGTATTCCGGGGCAATGTCCAATAGGTGGAAGAAGCCACTCTGCGGCTTTTCCCGATTGGCTATATAAAACGGATCCAGCAAGTAAAGACCTTTCACATAGCGATGAGTGAATGCGTCGACTTCTTCGGCATCGGCTACCTCAGGAAGGCTGACGACCTGCACGTGTTGATTGCTGAAAATCAATACAACCCAATTATCGATCTGTACATATTCATTTAATGTGCGAACCAGGGAACTCCAGAAATCTGGACGATTCAGCTGCATGATCAGCTTTCCAATCGATCGATGCCAAGCCAGGCTATGGAGGTCAAACGGCATTTTCTACCCCTTTAGGGTTAGGAGTTCGCAGGTCAAAGGTAAGTATTCGTAGGTATTTACTATTCGGTAACACCCGGTATATTCGCTGCCAGGGTTTACGATAGCCATGAGGGCATATCGTCTTGACAAGGATGTTGCATGAGAAAGTCACATTTGCGAACCATTTTTTTGGCCTCGCTTCTCTGTGCCGGGATAAGCACTTCAGCGGCGGCTGTAGAGCCCGGGGTCTATCTGTATAACTGGTTCGGGTTGCTTGCGCCGCAGACGCCAAAGGAGTTTGAGCAGGAAACTGGCACGCGCGTGCATATGGATGCGTTCGACAGCGCAGAAATCATGCAGAGCAAGGTCATGGCCGGGCGCACCGGGTATGACGTGGTCGTGGCGACTTCCAATGTGTTGCCAAGCCTGATCCAGGCGGGAGTCCTCCAGCCTTTGGATCGTCATCAACTGAGTAACTTTTCACATATCGATCCTGACATCCTGGCCCAACTCGCGGTCAATGATCCTGGTAACCGCTACGCGGTACCCTATTTGTGGGGCACTACCGGCATTGGTTATGACGTTGACAAAGTCAGAGCGGCATTGGGTGATAATGCTCCGGTAAATAGCTGGGATCTGATCTTCAAAGAAGAAAACATCAGTAAACTCCAGTCGTGTGGTGTGGCAATGCTTGACTCGCCAAGCGAGATCATTTCGATTGCCTTGAATTACCTTGGACTCCCTAGCAACAGCAAGAACCCGGATGATTATCAGAAAGCTCAAGCCCTGCTGTTGAAAATCAGGCCTTATGTCCTTTATTTCGACTCGTCCAGAATCGACGCCGACCTGGCTGACGGCAATATTTGTGCAGTGGTGGGATGGGCCAATGGTGCGCTGGCGGCACAGGCCATCAACGAGAAGGCCAACACGGGACGCAAGATTACCTACAGTCTTCCTCGCGAAGGCGCGCTGTCCTGGTCGGAGAATCTGGTTTTGCTAAAAGATGCGCCCCATCCCAAGGAAGGCATGGCGTTCATCAATTATATGCTGCGACCAGAAATTATCGCCAAGACCTCCAACCACACGCTATACCCCAACGCAAACAAGGATGCCGCCGAGTTTGTCGAACAGAAACTGCGAGACAATCCTTGGATTTATCCCGACAAAAAAACGATCGCTACACTTATTCCGCTTGAACCCCTGCCATTGAAACTGGAGCGCATCCGCACGCGGATCTGGACCAAAGTGAAAAGTGGTGTGTGATCTGTTTTGATTTGTATGTCTGGAAAGTAAGACATAAACGTCGATATACAGGGGCGCTGGGTTGGTTAACTAATGCCTGCAAATTAACAGTCCGGTGTCTTCCGGTCCATTGCGCCGCCTTATGTAAAAAGAGAACAGCGGATGTTCAGCCCAGCCAATCAAACGCAGTTCAGTTTGACCATCCAAGGTGTCGAGCACGATTTTCAAGTGCTCGCATTCACTGGAGAAGAGGGGATCAGCAGGTCTTACCTCTTCAACGTGGAGTGTGTTAGCGAGCGGTCAGACCTGGCTCTCGAAAGCCTCTTCGACAAAGAGGCTTTTCTGACGTTAGACGCGAAGGGCAACGGCATTCATGGACGGGTCTACCACATCGCACAAAACGGTCATGGCCAGGGTTCGACACATTACAGCCTGGCCCTCGTACCGCACCTGTCCTACTTGCGGCATCGCATCAACCAGAGGATCTATCAACAGTTCTCGGTGCCGAAAATCGTCGCCTTGATACTGGAAGAGCACGGCATTCTGGGCGACGCCTATCGGTTTCACCTGGGGGCGAGCTACCCAGAGCGTGATTACTGTACCCAGTACGGCGAAACGGATTTGCACTTTATCCAGCGCTTGTGCGAAGAAGAGGGTATCCACTTTCACTTCCAGCACAGTATTCAAGGCCACGTGCTGGTCTTTGGTGACGATCAGGCGATTTTTCCCGGGATCGGGCAGCCCACTGCCTACGGGCAAGAGTGCGATAGGGTGACCAGCGAGCCACTGATCAAGCGCATCAACCTGCGTCTGGGACAGCTCCCCCGTCGTGTCTCGCACCGCAACGATGATGTCGAACAGTTTGGCATTGAAGGCGATGACAGGCTGGAGCGCTTCATCGGTCATGAGCACGGCAAGCAGATACGTCTTCGTACTATGGAGCGTCGTCATGCGGCTTATCGTCAAGCCGAAGGGCAGAGTGACCAGACTCGGTTAGTCAGCGGCCACGTGCTGGAAATCTCAGGCCATCCGCGCCAGGAGTGGAACGCCCTGTGGCTACTCACCCAGGTCATCCACGAAGGCCGGCAACCACAGGTGTTGAATGAGGATGTCGCCAGTGGCAACACTGCGCCCGAAGGTGACTTCCATCAGGGTTACCGCAACCGCTTTATCGTTCTTCCATGGAATGTGTCCTATCGTCCGTCGTTGGCTCACAAGAAGCCTCGGGTGCCAAGCGACCAGACGGCTGTAGTGATCGCTTTAGAAGACGAGGAGATCCTGAGTGGTGAGCGCTCGGGGAGGATCAAGGTCAAGTTCCCCTGGGACCGCGACGGCAGATTTGACGACAAGAGTCGTTGTTGGCTGATGGGGCCCTCTGATTGGCGTTGTGAAATCGGGCCCCCGCGGATGGGCGTGGAAGTCATGGTTACATTTCATGAAAACGACCCCGATCAACCACTGATCAGTGGTTGCCTGTGTTGTCGCTAAGGCGGGCTTGCCGCTGCTTTCGCCATTGTCAGTGCTCTACGGACGTACCCTTTCGATTGGTGCGGCGCTCTGTATTCAAGTTTTCGGTATTCGAAAAACCGACACAGCTACCATGATGGAATGCGCCGGGATTTCGCTATTGATGGGAGTACAGTTTCGCAGCATTGGCAAAGCCTTTGGCTCTGAAAATAGCGCTGCCTTCGCCGAGACTGCCGTCGTTGCTCACGAGATAAACCTCGTTGGTATCGGGCTTGAGCGCCATGCTCGTTGAGCGAAGAAAGTGGCCCTTTTCGCGCCCAGGAATCAAGATCTGGCCGATGGGCAAGCCGTTAGGATTGAGTACCAGCACGCGGCCTTGGCTGTACATAGCCACGTACAGATTGCCATCTTGATCGACACGCATTGAGTCAGGTGATGGGCCGCTAAACCGGTAAACAACGGCTTCCCCGAAGGGAGCGATTGTCTTGGCATCTTTCAGTTCGATTCGGTGCAGCAGCCCCGTCGCGAACTCAGTGACCCAAAGGGTCTTGCCGTCGGGAGAGAGCGCAATGCCGTTGGCGATCGCGAGATTGGGCAGGATCGAGACGATTGTCTTGCCGCCAGCTGGGACGTAATAGACGCCGCCGGTGGGCTGAGTCGATGTACCCTTGAAATCGGTGAAATAAAATCCCCCTGTGCTGTCGAAAACGAGGTCATCCACCAGATGGTTTTTGCTTGCCGGGATGATGACTTGCTTTCCTGAGCCGTCCGGTTTGTAGGCTGTCAGGTTGCCGGTATTTTTGAAATTACCCAGCCCTGCCACAAACAATCTGCCGTCTTTATGAATAGCCAGTCCCGCACTTCCCAGCGCGTTTTTCGGCACAACGACACTGAGTTTCTTGTCGGGATCGACCTTTAGAACCTGCCCCCCGAACACCTCGACAAACAACAAATTGCCGGCCCTGTCGAACGATGGACCTTCCAGTTGCAGAGGACCGTCGGCCACCTTCATCCACAGATCGGCTGTCACCGTCGGCAACTCTTTTTCTGGTGATCCAATGGCCTGAAGTTGCTGGCCCTCCGCCGGGTAGTTCAGGGTGGGGATAGCGTCCGCGTGGGCTTGTAAGATGCCAGCGCTGAAGGCCAGGAACAGGGAAGCCAAGAGTTTTTTGCGCATGTTGGTGACCTTCGTGTTGTTGTTATGTTGAAGTGGCTCATACGCTCAATAGGGCGACAATGGCGGGCACCGTCAGTACAGCGGTGTAATACCCCATGAATTGCACGCCGATGTTGAAGCCAAGGAAGCGCGATAGAAAACCACCCAGCAGGCCAACGGTGACAATGACCAGTAAGCCGAGTGCTCCGCCCTCCCAGATGCCGATCACCAGAATCAGGCCGACAAACGTCGAGATCACCGCTTCGTGACTGATGTTGCGTGAGACGAAGGACGCTGCCCGGTGGGCGTAATTCATCGTGAAGGGATAGGCAATGAGGATCGCCACGATCACCGCCAGCATCCCATAACCCAGAAACTCCCACGTGCTCAGCAGGGTATGGAGGTTGTTGACCTGCCCGGTGGCGGTGTCAACGCTGAAGCGAGGCGGGGCGTTGAACAGCGGTGCGGCCGGCCCTGCGGCGACAGGACTCAACGGCAAGCCAAACGCGATCAGCGGGATCAAGGCTTCAGCGATGTAAGTCGCTTCAGTGACGCCGTTACGGGCCGTGATCACCGTTGTCAGCCGATGGTAGACATGCTTGACCCGTGACCCGACGAGTTCGCCCATGATCACGGTCATCGCAACGGGGCTGAAGACGAACGTTGCACTGGAGATAATGGCCGTGACTGCAGTCCACAGACTCTGTTTGCTGTCCAGCACCTTGAGCGGGTTGGGGAAGAAACCGCCCCAGCTTTGCACATCCGCAGACAGCGAGAAGGTGCGCACTTGCTGGCGTCTCATCGTCTCCCGTTCAGCGGGGGCGAGCATTGAAAAGAGCGCGGCAATCAGCGGGCCAATGGCGATACCGAGGAAGTAGCTGACGCTCAGCTTGACGCCGTATTGTCCGGTGATGCTTTGCAGACCGACGATGACCATCACGAAGGGGACAAGCGCGAGCACCGCCGCAAGCCGCCCCTTGGAAAACCATGCAATGGCGATCGCAGCGAGCAGGAAGACCCATGGGGCGGCGCGTTTGATCGTGTCGCCAAAAGGCGCGAGCATCACGGCGAACAGCACCGCCGTGGGCACTGCGATCAGCGCCGCGATCACAGCGCCTGAAATCATCTTGCGCAGGGCGACGTGGGGTACGCCCAAGTTGCGCAGGAAATTGGCCTCGCGCATCAGGGGCGTTGCCAGGGTGTCGCCGGGGATGCCCAGTAATGCCGTGGGCACGGCATGGGTCATGTGTTTGGCCACTGCACCTGCGAGAAAGAACGTCAGGACACCGGGCGCAGGTACACCCAACAGCACCACGAGCAAGGTGAGCGGGGCGAGGGTGGTGGTTTCATCGCTGCCCGAAATGAGGCCAATCCCGGCGAAGATCACTGCACCTAATATGCCCATCCCGAACGCAATGAGAATCTGCTCCAACAGGGGTGTCATCATGACCGGCCACCGTTGGCCCGGATCGGAGCGACCGGGGCTACCGTTGCGTCTGTTTGAGCTTTAGCGGGACGGGTGAGGTGTGTCTCGTACTCTGCAAACAGCTCATAAAGATCCATTTCACGCAGTTCAGCGAGTGTTTCTGCGGGTAGATCCGACAGGTTTCCAAGGTCTCCGAATTCGTCCTGTAATTCCGCTAAAACCTTTGCTCGCCACGCAGGATCTGCCTGGTGCTCTACCACATTGCGCTTGGGCTTGAAGAGCTTTGCACTGATGGCGCCCCCCATCAGGCAGCCGACGATACCCACCAGCATGGCGTAGGCCTTGGCCATTTGGACATTGTCTACCCACCCCACGAGCAGGTGTTTGGCCAAGAAAAAAGCACCCAGGCTGACGGATGCGCCTATGGCAATGGCGTAAATCAGGTGACGACCGTTTACGGTGTCACCCCATAATTCATAGAGATCGGATTTCAAGGATTTCTCCTACTGCCCTTGCGAGCTTTTATTGTTATTAACATCAAGGAATGTAGCGGAGTCAGGCCTCTCGTCGTCGTTTCGCCAAGAGCGCCCGTGCAACTCTGGACGCCGTTTCTCGACCCAGATGAGCGTCAATGAACTCCCCGGCGTCAACGACGGCATCCAGGTCGACGCCGTGTTTGATCCCCAGGCCATCCAGCAGATAAAGCACATCTTCGGTGGCCACGTTTCCGGTCGCGCCAGGGGAGTAGGGGCAACCACCCAGCCCGGCCACGGAACTGTCGAATACACGAACACCCATCCCCAGCGCGGTATGGATGTTGGCAATCGCCATCCCGTAAGTGTCATGGAAATGGCCCGCCAAGGCGTTCACTGGTACCACCTGGGTACAGGCGTCCAGCAACGCTTTGGTGGCCGCGGGTGTTCCTGTTCCAATGGTGTCGCCCAAACTGATTTCGTAGCAGCCCATCCCGTAGAGAGCGGCGCTCACGGCAGCCACCGTTTCAGGTTTAACGTGGCCTGTGAACGGGCAACCCATCACGCACGAGACATAGCCTCGCACCCTGACGCCGGCATCCCGGGCGCGGACCATGACTGCCTCAAAGCGCTCGAGGCTCTCGGCTATGGAGCAATTGATGTTCTTTTGAGAGAACGCCTCGGAAGCGGCGGCGAAGACCGCCACCTCGCGGCAACCTGCTGCCAGGGCTTCCTCCAGTCCGCGAGCGTTCGGGACGAGCGCGGTCCAGGTGACATCCGGCAGGTCCGGCAACGCTTTAAAGACGTCACCTGATCCTGCCATGTGTGGCACCCATCGTTCTGAGACAAATGCACCGGCTTCCAGCGTCCGCAGGCCCGC
This sequence comes from Pseudomonas sp. NFACC04-2, assembly GCF_900119265.1. NCBI lineage: Bacteria > Pseudomonadati > Pseudomonadota > Gammaproteobacteria > Pseudomonadales > Pseudomonadaceae > Pseudomonas > Pseudomonas sp. NFACC04-2. The sequence goes on along the minus strand of NZ_FPJC01000001.1, from coordinate 385,448 downwards.
GTTGGCGAGTTTTTTAAGCAACTCGACTCGTATGGCGGGGGCGAGCGTCCGTTTCTCGTTTTGCAAGCCGTCGCGGGCACCGACTTCCACCAATCGAACGGACAGTTCGAGATGGCTATTCATCACTCGGCCCGCTTTTGCTTGAGAAGCTCCGCCGCTTTGTCGGAGCGAACGTCCCGTGCATCGACCATCTCTTTGACCAGCCAAGTCACTTCATCGCCTTTCGCGCCGGCTGACAGTGCAATATTTCGTGCATGCAGTGCCATGTGGCCACGCTGGATGCCTTCCGTAGAGAGGGCTCTCAAAGCGCCGAGGTTTTGTGCCAAGCCCACGGCGACCGCGATTTCGGCGAGTTCCTGAGCGGTTTTCACCCCCAGAATGCGCAAGGAGAGTTGCGCCAGTGGGTGGGTTTTCGTGGCACCGCCGACCAGCCCGACAGGCATCGGCATTTCGAGAGTGCCCACCAGATTCCCTTTGCTGTCTTTTTCCCACGTTGTCAGCGAGCCGTAGTGTCCATCGCGGCAAGCGTAGGCGTGAGCACCCGCTTCCACTGCGCGCCAGTCGTTACCTGTGGCGACGATGAGCGGGTCAATCCCATTCATGATGCCCTTGTTGTGGGTCGCGGCACGGTAGGGATCGATGACGGCAAAGTTATAGGCGTCGAGAATGCCTTCGATCACGTCCTCACCTTTGTAAGCGCCAGTGGTGAGCAACGCTGGGGCAATACGGACCTGGGCACGGGCCAGGCGCAAGTCGGCGAGGTTCGAGAGAATGCGCAGGCGTACCTTCCCGCCGGTGATTTCCTCCATCAACGGGGCGACGGCTTCTGCCATCGTGTTCACGGTATTGGCCCCCATCGCGTCACGTACGTCCACGATCAAGTGAGCCACGAGCATGGGGCCTCTCGGGCTTTGAGCAAAGGTGTGGACTTCGATATCCCGGCAACCGCCCCCTAGCTTATTGAGCAATTGATCCTTGCGGTTTGCCAATTCAATGATGTCGTCTTTGCGACGCAGGAGGCTGAGCCGGGCATTGAAGGGGTCTTCAATGTCTACGATCTGAACTTGTGCGCGCATCAGCGGTTGCGAACTGGACGTCAGGAATCCACCCGCGTCCCGGGCAAGCTTGGCCATGAAAGAGGCAGCGGCAACGACTGAAGGCTCTTCCACGACCAGTGGGACAATTACGTCTCGGCCATTGATCTGGAAATTGCTGGCGACGGCGTACGGTAATTCGAACTTGCCGATCACGTTCTCGATCATGCCATCAGCCATTTCGAGCGGGAGCCCACCTGCGTCGCTAAGCAGGGCCACGTCAGCGGCCGGGAGGTTGAGCAGGTCTTGAAGGTGATTGAGGCGCTCGGCAGGCGTCAGGCTGCGAAAATTGGGAAGGCGAGAGTCGATGCTCATCTGGAAATCCTGTCGCGGTTGTTGTTTTAAGTTGCAGCCACACTATTCCGCTCTGTGCCTGTAAAGAAGGTACAGTTTGGACAGACAGTACCCAAGCTGTACCCTTGATGCTGGCACTGGAGGGATTCTCAGCATGAGCAGAATGACCTTGGCTCAACAGCTCACCGCTTCGTTGGCAGCCCAGATTGACGACGGCACTTATCGTGTGGGCGACCGTTTGCCGTCACTTCGTGAATGCATGCGTTTGTTGGGCCATTCGAAAAATACGGTCATCACGGCGTATGAAGCGCTGGCCTCTCAAGGCTTGGTTGAAGCCAGGCATGGGCAGGGCTTTTTCGTCAAGCAAGGCACCAGCGGTCACTACGAACCCGAGGAACCGCCGCCCTATGCCAGGGCGATGGATACCATTTGGCTAATGCGCCAGCAATTCGTCCGCGAGCCTGGGCATTCCCCTCTTGGGGAAGGATTCCCTCCCGTAGAGTGGTTAATGGACATGCGCCTGGACAAGTTCACCCGGCAAATCATGCGGATGGGCGTTACCACGTTGTTCAGGTACGGAAATCGCCTGGGCAATGCCAGCCTGCGCCAGCATCTGGTGCAAAAATTGGCGTCTTACGCCATTAGCGCGAATCCTCGGCAAATCGTCACGACTCACGGTGCAAATCATGGGCTGGACCTGATCATCCGACGCTTCCTTGCGTCGGGGGACACGGTACTTGTCGAGGATCCAGGCTATTACCCCTTGTTTGGCAAGCTGCAATTGCAGGGGGCTCGAATGCTGTCCGTGCCGCGTTTGCCCGATGGCCCGGATCTTGATGCGCTAGAAGCACACCTGCGCCTGCATAAACCGAAACTGTTTTTCCTGCAGTCCGTTGGCCATAACCCGACAGGGTCTGACATTTCGCCGGGTAAGGCGCATCGACTGGTTCAATTGGCACAGGAGCATGATTTCATTTTGGTGGACGATGACGCATTGGCTGACTTCAAGCCCGCCGCAGCCATCAGAGTGTCGGCATTGGACCAACTGAAGCGTTCGCTGTACGTGGGGAGCTTTTCGAAATCCGTTTCCGCAGCCCTGAGAGTGGGGTTCATCGCGGGCAGCAAGGAGGTTATCGATGAGTTGGGCGACCTGAAAATGTTGCTGCACACCAGTTCTTCTGAGCTTTGCGAGCGAACGGTCGACGTGGTGTTAATGGAGGGGCATTTCCTGAGGCACTTGATTCGGCTTCAAGAGCGGGTCAAATCGGCTACTGCCGCAGCGTTGGAAATGTTGGATGAGATGGGGGCCGACGTGTTCTGTCGTCCTGAGCAAAGCCTGTATTTATGGGCCAGGTTTCCTAACTTCGACGATGCCAGGGAGTTGACCCGGCTGCTGCTGCCGAAGGGTTTCATGATCGCTCCCGGGCACATTTTTTCACCCGAGCAATCACGTATCAATCCATGGACGAGACTCAATGTGGCTTATCTGAACGACCCTGTTTTCAAATCCACCCTGCAACAATGGGAGGTGGATGGTGGGGGGCGTTGATGAAGCCAACCTCACCAGGAAATGCGCGTATTGAGCCTGACATTGTCACCTCGGGGGCTGTCATCTCTAGCGTGAAAGCGATCCCCTGCATCTTTAACTCAGGGCAGCTTCACGTAGCGCTCCAGAGCCTGTCGGACCCGCGAAGCCAAGTCCCGGCGGACTCGGTGCGATCCATCCACCGACTGGCCCCATGACCCACCGGTTCAGCGCACGCGATCACGGCTTTGCGCGGCCAGGTCCAGGGCCTTTTGCATGTCCAGCCGCGCCGAGCGGCCGACGTCTTTGTCGTTGAGTTGGTAGCGACGCTCTGACGGCAGGATGGGGGCGGTGAGGTCTTCGGCGTCCATCTGTTCGAAGTCGTGGTTGTCGCCGATGGTCATGGCGCTGCGGCGTAGCAGCATGCGCAACTGCTCGGGTTGCAGTTGCGGGTTGATGGACAGCATTGCCGCCAGCAGACCCGCGACCATGGGCGTGGCGTAGGACGTGCCGCAATGCACCGCGCTGTCCTGGCCGGCGCTGGGCGTCGAGGCGTGGGCGCAAGCGGCGGCGGTGATGTCAACGCGCATGTCGATGTTCGAGGAGCTGCGCTTGACCGCATAGGCCGGGTCGTCGACGGCGACGCCGGTGCGTTCGCTGCGCTGGTGTCCACCGACCACCAGCAATTGCTCGGTAATGAAGGAGGAGGGCAGGCGGTACTCATCACTGCCCGAGAATGAGGAGCCGTTGCCGGCGGAGTTCACCACGATCACGTCGGGATGCGCCTTGCGCAGCCAGAGGAAAAATTCTTCCAGCAGTTCTTCGTAACCGCCCATGGCCAGGCCCGAGCGCAGCAGCGAGTCGACGTCATCGCCTTTGATGTCTTTGGCGCCGACGCGGTGAATGCCCCAACTCCAATTGAGCACGCGCACGCCATCTTCCACGAGGTTGACCGAAGCGGCGATGTTGGCGGTGATCCCGGCATCGGAGTTACGTTCGACGATGACCTCGAAGCCCCCGCTGGCCTTGTCCAGGCCACGGAGAAAACCGGTGTTGCCGCTGTCGTCCCAGCGTGCGGCGAGGATGCCGGCCACGGTTGTGCCGTGGTTGTCCGGCTTGTCCGCATCACGGGCGTAGACGCAGGTGCGCGGTGGCGAACAAGCACCCAGGTAATCCGCGAAATCCGTCGTGTCGAAATCCACATCGCGCTCGATCAGGCCGATGCGCACCGGTTGCGGCTGGATGGGCGGCTGTCGCCCGGGGATGCGTCGTTGGTAATAGTTCACCGCGTCGAGAAAGCGATTCGCAGCCCATTCGTCGGAGTCCAGGGCCGGTTTCTTCGGTTCTCCGGGCTGGGCAGGGGCCTGCTCGGTTTCTTCGGCCGAGGACTCCTCGGTAACCACGGCATCCACGCTGGTCTCGCTGCCCAAACGCAGCACCAAGGCGTCACGCTGCACCAGGTCCTTGGCCGGCAGGCGAAGTTGGTACAGGTTCAACGGCGCGATGCTACCGACCACTTTCGCGCCGTATTTCTGGGCCAGACGCTCGGCTTCCTGACGACCATCACGGTCTTCCTCGATCAGCACGCTGACCAGGTCGACGTAGGTGGTCAGACCGTCCATGTTCTTCGCCACTTCGTCCGGCCCGGCGGCCAGCACATGACTGTTGCGCAAGGTCAGCCAGGCGGCATTGCTGGTGCGGGGACCGTCTTCCAGCCAGAGCGGGCCGCTCTGGTAATCGGCGCTGTCCAGGCGCAAGCGCAGGTTTTCCCCTTCACGCTGGACCGTGTCTGCGGGTAGTGCCTTTGCGCCCAACTTGAGTTGTGGTGTTGCGTCGCCCAACCCACGCACTGTCAGGCACCAGTCCTGGTGCTGGCTTTGCAGCAGGTCGCCACAGCGTTTCAGGCTTTCCAGGCGCAGTGGTTCCGGTGCAGCGGTTGCCGCGCCGGCAGCCAGGGTGAACAAGGTCGCGAGGGCAGTGGGTCGTAGGAGCATGGGCCAGGCTTCTTTGTCGAGGGTCCTGTTGCTCCGACTGTTATGGTGTTTGCTTCGTTCAGCGGAGCGAATACATCTTCTGGTTCAGAAGCGCTCGAGATGCACTTCAAGACCTGCCTGCCGTGCGAGTTCGATCATGGCTTCGACCTGGTCTGCCTCGGCGATGAACCCGATATATTCGTCGCCACCGGAGTCCAGATGCAGGTAGCGTTTATCGAACGCCGTCAGCCATTGGTCGAGATTGGCCAGGGTCTGCGACATCGACAGCGGGCCCTCATGGCGGTAGGGATAAGTTTCTTTCACCCCGCTGGCGCTGACCAGATAGGGCACCAGATATTCGAAACCATCAAAGCCTTTCCAGTCGACGCCTAGTAAAGCCAAGTGTTCGAGTTTCTGGCCCTTGTCTGCATCCAACAGGCCTTCCACCAGGGCCGTGGCCGACTCCTGGCCCGAGCCGTAAATGCGCAGCACACGCCTGACCAGCCTGGCGCGTTCGCCTTCTGGCATGCGGGCCAACAGGGCTTGGGCAAACGCCTTGAGCTCGGAGCGATAGGGATGCAGCTCCCGCATGATCGCCGCGTCGCTGACAGCCGTTTCCTCTGGTGGCGGCAGGCTGAAGCGGCCGCCGAACAAGCGATCAAGAATGCCCATTTCCTTTCCTTTAGGTTGTCCATTTTTCCAGCCAACCGTTACACGCATCCCACATGAACGCGATACCTGATATCCCGATCAAAATGGTCTTCCGGGTTTTCGTAAGCTTCCAGTGTTTCCAAGAACCCTGTCCGCTCAAGACGCGTCAAATCCTCAAGGGTCCAATCGAAGGGGAAGTCGCTGGAAAAGCTTTCGCCCTGATATTCAACCCATTGGAAAACCGGAAAGGGCATGTAACCGAGCCATTCTGATCGATAAGTGATCTCGTCAGATTCGCTGCTCGTTACCACGGCGCGGATCTTGTGCTTGATGGCTGCTTGACGTTCATCCATGGTGTTTCGATCCCTAGCTCGGGGTTGGGCTGGAGGGTTTGGATGTCATTGCACTCACCATGCGTTCCTTGCGGTTCAAGGGCGTATTTTGCCTCGAAAAGCCAAACGCAGCACATCCTGATTCTGCCGCTGCGCCTAGATTGACCTCTGGTTAACGCGTTTGGAAAGCGCTTCGGCGCTTTCCTTGCGCTCGGAGTAGCGGTCGACCAGATAGGCTTCTCTGCCACGCACCAGCAAGGTGAACTTCATCAGTTCCTCCATCACATCGACAACTCGGTCGTAATAGGACGACGGCTTCATGCGCCCGGCTTCGTCGAACTCAAGGAAGGCTTTGGGGACGGAGGATTGATTGGGGATCGTGACCATGCGCATCCAACGACCCAACACGCGAAGTTGGTTCACCGTATTGAAGGATTGCGAGCCGCCGCACACTTGCATCACCGCCAATGTCTTGCCCTGTGAGGGACGAACCGCGCCCAGGGCGAGCGGGATCCAGTCGATCTGTGCCTTGAACACCGCCGACATCGAGCCATGGCGTTCTGGCGAGCACCAAACCTGGCCTTCCGACCACATCACCAGGTCGCGCAGTTCCTGCACCTTGGGGTGATCGACGGGGGCATCGTCCGGCAGCGGCAGCCCGGAGGGATCGAAGATTGCGGTTTCGGCGCCCATGAGCTCCAACAGGCGTGCCGCTTCACGGGTCAGCAGCTGACTGAAGGAGCGTTCGCGTGTTGATCCGTACAGTAGAAGTATGCGCGGCTTGTGCTGTGGTTCTGCGCTCTGCGCGAGCTTTTCCGGTGTTGGTACATCGAAAAGCGACAGGTCCAGATTTGGAAAGTCATTTGGGGGTTCGCTGGAAAACTCACTCATTGCACATCTCCCGTCCGGACGAAAACCTGATATATGGAAAAATGAATATTCGTATTTCCATATATTTAGCGCAAGACGCAATTTCGCTGGCTGTCCGAAATTTCGCCGAGGGCAGATGATTTCAAGGGAGGGCGGCAACCTGGAGCCTGCCCGGCAGGACTGAAGCGCGAGCTTGAGATCAGCAGCCAGGCGCGACGATTTTGGCGCAGCGCTTCAACGGGGCGGTGACGTGGATCAGCTTTGCGCAGGTGTGATGGGTGTTTCACTGGCTTCAGCCGCCAGTTTCAGGCGGTCGGCTTTGCTGATGTATTGATTCTTGCTTTTGGGTGCCAGCTTGGCACTGGCCTTTTTGGCGTTAGCCTTCAATAACTGGTTTATTTTCTTACGGCGATTCATGTCGATCTGCTCAGCGTGTCAATGGCCGGATGGTATCAGCTTTCCGTTTTCTCAGGATTTTTCCTGATCACTGCCATGGGCTTCACGCAGCGCTCGCCAACTTCAAAAGGAGCGGCTGGTGCGCGTGCTGGAAGATTGGTGCCCGCCATTTTCAGGCTACTATTTGTACTACCCCAGTCGGCGGCAACCTTCGCCTGCATTTACGCTGGTTGCCAATGCATTGCGCCAAGCCCATTAAGGCGGAGTGGCGGTTCGAATAAGCGGATCCGGCGTGTGTGTATTCTTGTTCAGGCAAGATTCACGGGGAGGGCTTTCCAGGGAGTCGCTTTCAGAACACGTTTCGTCGTCCATGTGCAATCGCCAACCCCCGGGAGTGGCAAGCTGTGAAGATGCCCCGGACCAGATGCGCAAAAGACACCTGGCCGGAGAGCGAGAATGGCGATCGGATGTGCCACGCTACCGTGACGTGGGCCGGACGCCGCAGCCAAGACTCCGGACGGCTGCCGCTATGCGGCGGTGTCGTTCGAGATGCCGAGGTACGTTTATGCCCGATGAGACGCTTCACCTGCCTTTGATCCATAGCGTGCTTGCGCGCGAAAAGGACACCCCCGGTGCCTTGCTGCCTATTCTCCATGCCATCCAGGCAGGCTGTGGGTATGTCCCCGACAGCGCCGTCCCGGAGATCGCCCACGCCCTGAACCTCAGCCTGGCTGAAGTGCGCGGGGTCATCAGTTTCTACCACGATTTCCGCACCACGCCGCCGGCGCGCCATACGCTTCGCCTGTGCCGGGCCGAGTCCTGCAAGAGCATGGGCGCCGAAGCCCTGGCTGCGCAGTTGCGCGAGCAATTGGCGCTGGACGATCACGGCACCAGCGCCGATGGCAGTATCAGCCTGCGGCCAGTCTATTGCCTGGGGGCCTGCGTTTGCTCGCCTGCCCTGGAGCTGGACGGGGAGTTGCATGCTCGGCTTACGCCCGAGCGTCTGCGTCAGTTGGTGAATGATTGCATGGAGGAGGGCGCATGCTGACGCTCTGTATCCCCCGTGATTCGGTGGCCCGTGCCGTGGGTGCGGACAAGGTGGCCGATGCGTTGGTTCGTGAGGCTGAACGTCGCCAACTGCCGCTGACGGTGTTGCGCACCAGTTCCCGTGGCCTCTATTGGCTGGAACCCTTGGTGGAGCTGGAAAGCGCCGGCGTCCGGCTGGGCTTCGGCCCTGTCACGCCCGCCGATGTGCCAGGCCTCTTGAATGCCCTGGCAGGCGATCCCGGTAGCCATCCGCTGGCCTTGGGGCCGGTGGAGGAGATTCCCTATCTCAAGAGCCAGCAGCGCCTGCTGTTCGCGCGCGCCGGCATCACGCAACCGCTGTCTTTGGACGACTACCGTGCCCGGGGCGGCTTCCTGGGCCTGGCCCGGTGCATCCAGATGGACGGCGCGGATGTGGTCGCCAGCGTGCTGGACTCCGGCCTGCGTGGCCGGGGCGGGGCGGCGTTCCCGGCGGGCATCAAGTGGCGCACGGTGCGTGATGCCCAGGGGCCGCAGAAGTACGTGGTCTGCAACGCCGACGAAGGCGATTCCGGCACGTTCGCCGACCGCATGCTGATGGAGGGCGACCCCTTCCTGCTGATCGAAGGCATGATCATCGCCGGTATCGCCGTAGGCGCGACGATGGGCTATATCTACGTGCGCTCGGAGTACCCGGACGCCGTCAGTACCCTGAACGAGGCGCTGCACATCGCCCGTGAGGCCGGTTATCTGGGCGCGGACGTCGGCGGCAGTGGCCGCGCGTTCGAGCTGGAAGTGCGGGTCGGTGCTGGCGCTTATATCTGTGGCGAGGAAACGGCGCTGCTGGAGTCCCTCGAGGGCAAGCGTGGCACGGTGCGCGCCAAGCCGCCGCTGCCGGCGCTGCAAGGCCTGTTCGGGTTGCCGACGCTGGTGCATAACGTACTGACCTTGACCTCGGTGCCGATCATTCTGGAGAAGGGCGCGCAGTTCTATCGCGACTTCGGCATGGGCCGCTCCCTGGGCACGATGCCGTTCCAACTGGCCGGCAACGTCCGGCACGGCGGCCTGGTGGAGCGCGCCTTCGGCCTGAGCCTGCGAGAATTGGTGGAAGGTTACGGTGGCGGTACCGCCAGTGGACGGCCCCTGAAGGCCGCGCAAGTGGGCGGGCCGTTGGGTGCCTGGGTGCCGCCTTCGCAGTTCGATACGCCGCTGGACTACGAAGCGTTCGCCGCCATGGGCGCGATGCTCGGCCACGGTGGTGTGGTAGTCGCCGACGACAGCCTGGACATGGCCCAGATGGCCCGGTTCGCCTTGCAATTCTGCGCCGAAGAATCCTGCGGCAAATGCACGCCATGCCGGATCGGTTCCACCCGCGGGGTGGAAGTGGTGGATCGCTTGATCGCCAGCACTGAAGCCGGTGCCCGCCAGGAACAGGCCCTGTTGTTGCAGGACCTGTGCGACACCCTGCAATACGGTTCGCTCTGTGCCCTCGGTGGGATGACGTCCTACCCTGTCGCCAGCGCCCTCAAGCATTTCCCCGCCGACTTCGGTCTGGCGACCACGGAGGCCGACCAATGATTACCATCTTCGATCCCAGCACCGATATCGACCTGGGCACCCCGGCGCGTGAAAGCGACGTGCAGGTCAGCCTGACCATCGACGGGCGTGAAATCAGCGTCGCCGCCGGCACTTCGGTCATGCGTGCCGCGGCCTTGCTCGGCACCACCATTCCCAAGCTCTGCGCCACCGACAGCCTGGAAGCATTCGGCTCCTGCCGCATGTGCCTGGTTGAAATCGACGGCATGCGCGGCTACCCCGCGTCCTGCACCACGCCGGTGACCGAGGGCATGGTGGTGCGCACGCAAACCTCCAAGCTCGCCACGCTGCGACGCAACGTGATGGAGCTGTACATTTCCGACCACCCGCTGGACTGCCTGACCTGCTCGGCCAATGGCAACTGCGAATTGCAGACCGTGGCGGGGCAGGTGGGTCTGCGCGAAGTGCGCTATGGCTACGAAGGTGCCAACCACCTGGATGAGGCCAAGGACGTTTCCAACCCGTATTTCGACTACGACCCGAGCAAGTGCATCGTTTGCAGCCGCTGCGTGCGTGCCTGTGAGGAAATCCAGGGCACCTTCGCCCTGACCATCAGCGGGCGCGGCTTCGATTCCCGGGTGGAAGCGGCCGGGGGGGACAACTTCCTCGATTCCGAATGCGTGTCCTGCGGCGCTTGCGTACAGGCGTGCCCGACGGCGACCCTGATCGACAAGAGCGTCGTGGAAATCGGCCAGCCGGAGCGCAGTGTCATCACCACGTGCGCCTACTGCGGGGTGGGTTGTTCGTTCCGCGCCGAGATGAAAGGCGAACAACTGGTGCGCATGGTCCCCGACAAGAACGGCCAGGCCAACCACGGCCATTCCTGCGTCAAGGGCCGCTTCGCCTGGGGCTACGCCACGCACCCGGATCGGATCACCAAGCCGATGATCCGCAAGCACATCAACGACCCGTGGCAGGAAGTCAGCTGGGACGAGGCGGTCACCTACGCCGCCAGCGAACTGCGCCGGATCCAGCTCAAGTACGGGCGCGACTCCATCGGCGGCATCACGTCCAGCCGCTGCACCAACGAAGAAACCTACCTGGTGCAGAAACTGGTGCGCACGGCGTTTGGCAACAACAACGTCGACACTTGTGCCCGTGTCTGCCATTCGCCTACCGGTTACGGCCTCAAGCAGACCCTGGGCGAATCCGCCGGGACCCAGAATTTCGACTCGGTGATGAAGGCCGATGTGATCCTGGTAATGGGCGCCAACCCCACCGACGCGCACCCGGTGTTCGGCTCCCAGCTCAAGCGCCGTCTGCGCCAGGGCGCGCGACTGATTGTCATCGACCCACGGCGCATCGACCTGGTGGATTCGCCCCACGCCCGCGCCGAGCTGCACTTGCAACTGCGTCCCGGCACCAACGTGGCGATGCTCAACGCGCTGGCCCATGTCATTGCCACTGAAGGCCTGATTGACCAGCCCTTTGTCGAAGCCCGCTGCGAGGCGACGGACTTCGCCCGCTGGCGCGATTTTGTCAGCCAGCCGGAAAACTCACCGGAGGTCCTGGGCCCGGTTTGCGGCGTACCTGCCGAGCAGATCCGCGCCGCGGCACGGCTCTACGCCACTGGCGGTAACGCGGCCATCTATTACGGCCTCGGCGTCACCGAACACAGCCAAGGCAGCACCTCGGTCATGGGCATCGCCAACCTGGCCATGGCGACCGGGAACATCGGTCGCGAAGGTGTCGGGGTGAACCCGTTGCGTGGGCAGAACAACGTCCAGGGTTCCTGCGACATGGGCTCCTTCCCCCACGAGTTGCCAGGCTATCGGCACATCTCCAACGAAGCGGTCCGCGCCGAGTTCGAGCAGGCCTGGAACGTCACCCTGCAACCCGACCCGGGCCTGCGTATCCCGAACATGTTCGAAGCGGCCCTGGACGGCACCTTCAAGGCGCTTTATTGCCAAGGTGAAGACATTGCCCAGAGCGACCCCAACACCCAGCATGTGACGGCCGCGCTGTCCGCGTTGGAATGCGTGATCGTCCAGGACATCTTCCTCAACGAGACGGCCAAGTTCGCCCACGTGTTCCTGCCGGGCAGCTCGTTCCTGGAGAAGGACGGCACCTTTACCAACGCCGAACGCCGCATCTCCCGCGTTCGCAAGGTGATGGACCCGTTGGCCGGCAAGGCCGATTGGGAAGCCACCATCGCCCTGGCCGATGCCCTGGGTTACAAGATGCACTACAACCACCCTTCGGAAATCATGGATGAAATCGCCCGCCTGACGCCGACCTTCACCCGTGTCAGCTACGCCGAACTGGAGCGCCACGGCAGCCTGCAATGGCCTTGCAACGATGCCGCGCCGGACGGCACGCCGACCATGCATATCGAACAGTTCGTGCGCGGCAAGGGCCGCTTCATGCTCACCGGCTACGTGCCCACCGAGGAGAAGGTCAACAACCGTTATCCGCTGCTGCTGACCACCGGCCGCATCCTCAGCCAGTACAACGTCGGCGCCCAGACCCGGCGCACCGAAAACGTCGCGTGGCACGAGGAGGATCGTCTGGAAATCCATCCGACCGATGCCGAGAACCGCGGGATCGTCGACGAAGATTGGGTCGGTATCGGCAGCCGTGCCGGGCAAACGGTGCTGCGGGCCAAGGTGACCGAGCGGGTGGCGCCAGGGGTGGTCTACACCACGTTCCACTTCCCTGAATCGGGCGCCAACGTGATCACCACCGACAACTCCGACTGGGCCACCAACTGCCCGGAATACAAGGTGACAGCGGTGGAGATCGTGCGGGTCAGCCAGCCTTCGGAATGGCAGAAGCGTTACCAAGCCTTCAGTGATGAACAAGGCCGCCTGTTGAAGGAGCGTCGCCATGCCGAAAAAGCCGAGGTGCGTCGATGAGCTCTGACAGCTTGATCAAGATGGCCAACCAGATCGGTCAGTATTTCGCCAGTGAGCCGGACCATGGGGTGGCGGTGCGTGGCGTGTACCAACACATCAAGAGCTTCTGGACGCCAACCATGTGTCGCGACTTGATGGCCTGGCAAACGAAACATCCTGACGCTGTCCTGCACCCATTGGTGTTGGCGGCATTGATGGAGTTTGAAAAAGCGGCCTAGGAAGGGACGTTCTGTAGTGCCTGGACACAGCCCCGGCCGGTGCCTTTCGTCGTTGACGAGGGCGCCGGCCGGTGCTGTGTGCCTTTCAGTTACTGGTTATTGACGGTGACGTAGGGGTCCCACGTGTTGATCGGGCCAATCTGGTTCAGGTGACGGTCCAGCAGAACGAAGTAGATTTGGTACCAGAGCTTTCCTGGGCTCAGCGCAGTGGACTGCCAGAAGGTATAGGTCACATCGGTTTTGGAGATACCGCCGGGGGCGCCGTTGTCCAGATATGGCACGGGGATGCCGGGGATGTTGAACGGTGTCGGCTTCGAAATGCTGCCCTTGTAATCACCGCCCTGGTGGGGGTCGCCGATCTCGACATCCTTGATCAATGCGATGCGGTCGAAGTTGCGCGACAGCGTGGTGGCGCGCCAGCGAATGATGTCACCGGGTTTTACGTCGAACCACAACTCGTTGCCGCCTTCGCCTTCGCCGCTGGTGATGTTGGCATGGCTGTCGATGGCACTGCGGGTCACCAGCATGGCAATTGCGCCGCCTACGTCGTTGGGGTGGGCGAGCAGGTAATCGGCGTCAACATTGACGAGCACATCAATGGTTTGGGTCGCTCCAGACATTTTGTTGCTCCTTGAGGGGAATGACTTTGACGACCGCGCCTGCAAAGGCGTCCGGGCCACCCGGTCCCTGGGTGCGGTCTCGAGAGGAACGATAGGTGACAGCGTTGTAGTGTCAAATTTCGAATACTTGACGCTGGCCAAGCAAAGCGAAGCGCAGCACAACCAAGGCTTTGATTTACTTTTGACGTGGACGATCACCCACGGGATTTTGGGTGGTTCGCGGATAGCATCAGCGGCCAAGGGCGTACGAATTTTGTCGGCGATTGCTCCCGATCTAGCCGGAGGACAGGACGGCGCATGTATGACCGGCCATCAGGTTTGGCAAGCGGGGGGCGTTTGCTTGTGACAGCGATGGTGGCTGTGCTGCCGCCATCGCGAGCAAGCTCGCTCCCACAGGAGGCTTGGACAGGCCGCGAAATCGAGGCGCACCACCGATCAAACTGTGGGAGCGAGCTTGCTCGCGATGGTATTTGGTCAGTCAATCAAAAGCCCAGGACTGCAGGTCTAGTCGCCCGTGTCTTCCGGCTCCAGCGCTCGCAGCCAGCGGTTCTCCGAACGGCTCAGATGTTGGCGCATCGAGGTTTGGGCGCCGAGGACATCCTTTTGGGCTACGGCGCGCAGGATCGCTTCATGTTCGACGACCGCGGCTTCCCATGTCAGGGCATTCTCCGAGTGTTTGCTCAGGTGAGCCGAAATCGGGTTGTGTCGTTCATCGAACAGGGCGGTGATGATCCGCACCAGGGCGGAGTTGCCGCTCATCTTGGCCAGGCGCTGATGGAACTTACGGTCATCCTCCAGTGGAGGCAGGCCGTTGGCGATGCTCGCGCGCATGGCATCGATGCAGTCCTGCAGATAGCGGTAGTCGCTTTTCTTGCCATGCAGGCATGCCAGGATCACCGACTCGCCCTCGATCAACGCACGCGCCTGCATCAGTTCCGAAGGGCTCTCGCCCAAGGTCATGCTCGGGTTTTTTCCGTCCTTGGACCGGGCTCGCACATACACGCCGGAGCCCATCTTGATCTCGATGTCGCCGTCTATTTCCAAGGCGATCAGCGCCTCGCGAAGCGACGGCCTGGAAACCCCCAACAGTTGGGTCAAGTCGCGCTCGGGGGGAAGCCTGGAGCCTGCTTTGAAATCCCCTTGGGCGATGTAGTTGCGCAATTGATCGGCTATTTTCTGGTAGGGCTTGCGTTCGGCGGCGTTGATCGGTGAGACCATGGGTGGACGTCCATCGGAGAGTCCGCCAAGGCTACCATAGGCGCTTGATGGTGGGAGCGAGCTTGCTCGCGAAGGCGGCGGTACATTCAGCAATGATGCAAATTGACCCAGCGCCTTCGCGGGCACGCTCGCTCCCAGAGGGAGAGGGGTGCAGTGACTTCGCCATTCACATCACCGCACCGATCTGCCAGGGTAGGAACTCGTTATCGCCCAAGCCGTTTTCCTCGCTGCAGGTACGGTGTCCGGACGCAGTCGCCAGCATCAGTCGGAACAACCGTTCACCCGCCTGGGCCACCGATTCCACGTCATCGACAATGCCGCCCGCGTTGAAGTCCATGTCCAGCTCCATGCGTTGGAACAGCCGGGAGTTGGTGGCGATTTTCAACGAGGGCGTGGGCTTGCACCCGTAGGTCGAGCCGCGCCCCGTGGTGAAACAGATCAGGTTGGCGCCACCGGCCACCTGGCCGGTCGCCGACACCGGGTCGTAACCGGGGGTGTCCATGAACACCAGGCCCCGGGCATCGACCGCTTCCGCGTATTGGTAAACGCCCATCAGCCCGGTCGCACCGGCTTTCGCCACGGCGCCCAAGGATTTTTCCAGGATGGTGGTGATGCCCCCGGCCTTGTTGCCCGGCGAAGGGTTGTTATTCATATCACCGTCGTTGTGGCGAACGTAGGCTTCCCACCAATGGATGCGCGCCATCAGTTTTGCCGCGATGTCGGCAGACGCGGCGCGGGCCGTCAGCAAGTGTTCGGCCCCATAGATTTCCGGGGTTTCCGAAAGGATCGCCGTGCCGCCCTGTTGCACCAGCAGGTCCACGGCCGCGCCGAGTGCCGGATTGGCCGTGATGCCGGAGTAGCCATCCGAGCCGCCGCATTGCAAACCGACGCATAAGTGGCTGGCGGCAACGGTCGTGCGCTGGTATTGGTTGATAAGGGGCAGCATCGCTTCGATGTGGGCGATGCCTCGTCGCACCGCTTCGCGAGTTCCGCCTTCGTCCTGGATGACCAGACTGGCCTTGAGCGCCGCGGGGCGATCCCCCAGTTCATTCATCAACGGGGTGAGTTGATTGACCTCGCAACCCAGGCCGATCAACAGCACACCGGCGAAATTGGCGTGATCGGCATAGCCGCTCAGGGTTCGCTTGAGGATGTCGATCCCTTCGCCCTGGGCGCCCATGCCACAGCCGCTGCCATGGGTGATCGCAACGACGCCATCGACGTTGGGGAAGTCTTTCAAGCGCTCGGCAGAAAAGGCATTGGCGATCTGCTTGCAGACGGTTGCCGAGCAGTTGACGCTGGAAATGATCCCGATGTAATTGCGGGTGCCGACGCGCCCATCCTCGCGGACGTAACCTTCGAAGGTCGCTGGGTTCTCGCTCAACGACGTGGGGACATAGACGTTCCGTACGCTGTGTTCGGCCGTGTTGGCGGGCATATCCAAGTTGTGCACGTGGACGTGATCGCCAGGCTCGATGGCCTGGGTGGCCTGGCCGATGGTTTGGCCGTACTTGAGCACCCGCTGGCCGGCCAACACCGGGCGCAGGGCGATCTTGTGGCCGGACGGGATTGCCTGCCGGGCGATCAGGCTGATGCCGTCGGCATTCACCGACTGACCTTCGGCGATATCGCCTCGGGCCACCGCGACATCATCGCCGGGTGTCAAAACAAGCAAAGCAGAAGGCGGGTTCATGGGGCGTCCTCCGATTTCTAGCACTCGATGATTGCCTTGACGACACCTTGCTTGGGGTCGAGCAAGCTGGCGAACGAGTGGGGCACGTCGCCCAGCGTCAGTCGGTGGGTGTTCAGGGCCGCATCCGGAATCAAGCCGTCGCGCAAGCATTGTTCGACGTACCGGAAGTCTTCCTGGGTGGCGTTGCGGCTGCCCATCAGCGTGGCTTCTCGCTTATGGAACTCAGGATCGGAGAAGGTGATGGAGTCTCGAACCACCGAGATCAACACATAGGTGCCACCGTGGGCGATGAACTCGAACCCACGCTCCATGGCCCGGGCATTTCCGGTGGCGTCGAAGACCACGTCGAAAAAATCACCCTCGGTCAGCTCGGCCAGGGTTTGCTTGTCACCTTCGCCGATGTGCACGGCGGCGTGGATATTCAGGTGTTGTTTGCAGAACGACAGGCGATCCTCTCGGGTATCCAGGACGGTGACTTTCGCACCGCGCAGGCTGGCGAAGATCGCCGCCGCCATGCCGATCGGGCCGGTGCCGACCACCAGGGCGTGTCTTTGCGCCTGGATGTTCGAGCGCCGCACGGCGTGAGCGCCGATCGAGAGGAATTCGATCATCGCGGCCTGGTCCAGGGAAATCCCCACGGCCTTGTGCACGAACCCATGGGGAACGCTCAGGTATTGAGTGAAAGCACCGTCGCAGTGAACCCCCAGCACTTGAATACCGGTGCAGCAGTTGGTCTTGTCCTGGCGGCAGGCGATGCAAGTCCCGCAGGACAGGTACGGCATTACATAGACGACATCGCCGACAGCCAAGTCGCTGGCCTCGTCGGTGCCCTCCACCATCCCAGAGAATTCGTGGCCCATGACCCGCGGGTACTCGAGGTACGGTTGATTGCCGGTGAAGATGTGCAGGTCGGTGCCGCAGACCCCGACACGCTTGACCCGGATCAGGATCTCCCCCGGTTTCCTGAGGGGGTGTTCACGTTCGATGGCGGTGAGCGAGCCGGGTTCGTTACAGATGACTGTCAGCATGGCGATGCTCCTTGGCTGGCCTACAGGCGGTGGCTGCCCATAGGCGGGAGGAGGGTTGTGAGCGCGCGGCTGCCGGGACCGGGCTCTTTTTTGTTGTAGGCGAGCGGTGACCTGCACCCCATGACCTTGGACCGAAGCTACAGGCTGGAAAAAATATTGGCAATACCAATTAATAAAAATATAGATTGGACTGACCAATATGGCCGAGGCGCCGCCCGGCACCGCATCATTGACTGAACCCAGGTCCATCCCGGCAGGTCACTCGTTTGTCAGGAACGAAAAACAGGATGGATCCCCTTGATGCAACCTATTGAACTCACCAGCCTTTCCTTTGCCGCGCTGCTGTGCGTGGCCTGTTCAAGTCAACCGCCTGCCACATGGAGCTACATCGACGCCCAGGCACGAGCCAATCTTCCTCCCGACCAGGCCTACCCCGAGCTCTTTGAAGCGGTGCAGCGTGGGCAGGTGTTCACCGACCAGAAGCATTTCGTGGACGCACTGCCTAACCGTGATCCGGCGCAGATCCGCGCCGACTACCTGGCCCAACGTGGCCGCGACGGCTTCGATATCAAGGCTTTCGTGAAAGACAACTTCATCGAATCTGGCCAAGCCGAAAGCCCGGCGCCCAAGCCCGGTGCTCCGATCCAGGAACACATCGACAGCCTCTGGCCGATACTGAGCCGATCCTACAGCCAGGTGCCGGCCTACAGCAGTTTGTTGCCCTTGCCGCAACCCTATGTGGTACCTGGGGGACGTTTTCGCGAGATGTATTACTGGGATTCGTATTTCACCATGCTGGGTCTCGAGCAAAGCGGCGATAAGGCTCAGGTCCGCCAGATGACCGATAACTTTGCCTACATGATCGACACCTACGGCCACATTCCCAATGGCAATCGCACCTACTACCTGAGTCGGTCGCAGCCGCCATTTTTCGCCTATATGGTGGAGTTACAGGCGCGTATCGAAGGTGACCAGGCCTATGGGCGATACTTGCCACAGTTGCAGAAGGAGTATGCCTATTGGATGGCGGGCGCCCAGGCACTCAAGCCCGGTGCTGCGGATCGGCACGTGGTCAAACTCGCCGATGGCAGTGTGCTCAACCGCTATTGGGATGCCAGCCCGACGCCTCGACAGGAGTCCTGGTTGCAAGATGTCAGCACCGCCGAACGGGCGCCGGACCGTCCCAAGGAAGAGGTCTGGCGTGACCTGCGCGCCGGCGCCGAAAGTGGCTGGGACTTCAGCTCGCGCTGGTTGGACGACGGCCAGAACCTGGCGAGTATTCGCACCACGGCCATTGTGCCCGTGGACCTCAATAGCCTGATCTATCACCTGGAACAGACCATCGTCAAAGCCTGCGAGACGGTGCAGAACGCCCCATGCGTCCAGGCTTACGGCCGGCGCGCCAAATTGCGTCAGCGAGCCATCGAGCAGCACTTGTGGAATGCCGACAAAGGTTTCTACGTGGACTACGACTGGCAACGTCAGCAACAACGCCAGCCGCTCACGGCCGCGACGCTTTTCCCGCTGTACACGGGCCTGGCCAGCGCCGAACATGCCAATCGCACCGCCGATGCGGTCCGTGATGGCCTGCTGCGTTCCGCAGGTATCGCCACCACCCAGGTCAACACTGGCCAGCAGTGGGACGAACCCAATGGCTGGGCACCGCTGCAATGGGTCGCGGTGGAAGGGCTGGACCGCTACGGGCACACCGCGCTGGCGCAACAGGTAGGCAGCCGCTTCTTGCAGCAAGTCGAGAACCTCTACCGCAAGGAAAACAAGTTGGTGGAGAAATACGACCTGTCCGGACGGGGCGACGGCGGGGGAGGTGGCGAATATGAATTGCAGGACGGCTTCGGCTGGACGAATGGGGTGACGCTCAAGCTGCTGGGTAAAGAGGATGAAGCTTCCCCAAGCCTTGGCGAGTGAATGCCAATGAACCCATGTGGGAGCGAGCTTGCTCGCGATGACGGCGTGTCAGCCGCCCTCAATGCTGCCGAACCACCGCTATCGCGAGCAAGCTCGCTCCCACAAGGGAGGTGTGGTGGGCACAAATCTCACCGTCATCCTGGAAGAAAGTGGGCTCGCTAATCATGCACTGTCACCCGATTGCGCCCGGTCTTCTTCGATGTATACAGCGCCTGGTCGGCCCTGGCGATCAGCTCGGCGTGGTCGTTCGAGGGCTGGCTCAGGTCGGCCACTCCCAGGCTGACGGTGAAGCGGATAGTCTGGTCGTTGTACTGCACTTCCAGCGCTTCGACGGCCTTGCGCAGGCGCTCGGCGAAAATCTGTGCGCCGGCCTTGTCGGTGTCTGAGAGCACCACGCCGAACTCTTCACCGCCATAACGCCCAGCCACGTCGGACTCGCGCACATGCTCGTGCAGCAGCCTGGCGACGTGCTCGATGACCTTGTCGCCAGCCTGGTGACCGTAGGTGTCGTTGACCCGCTTGAAGTGATCGATATCGAGCATGACCAGGCTCAACGCATGGCCGTAGCGTTGGTGCCGGGCGTAGGCGGCTTTCAGGTTGCTTTCCCAATGACCGCGGTTGTACAGCCCCGTCAGCCGATCGGTGCTGGAGAGTTGCTGCAGTTGTGCGTTGGCGGCCTGGAGCTGATGCCGGTTGGTGGCGACGTCAGTGACGTCATAGATGACCAGGCAGATGTGCTTGATGGTGTTGTCGGGCGAGCGCAGCGGCAACAGCGTGGTGTTCTGGTACATGAACGCTTCCTGGCCGGTGATCGGCTGGTAGCTCTTGAAACGCATCAAGTACGGACGCTGCTCCCAGACCGTGAACGCTGGCGTGCCCAGGGTCGCGACGCTTTCCACCTTGCGGCTGAACCATTGGCGATCGATTTCAGGGAACAGGCTGAAAAAATGCTGGTTGTGCGCGTCCTTGGGCTGCACCCCGGAGCGGTTCTCCATGAAGGTGTTCCAGACTTGCACGCGGTACTCGCGGTCGAGCACCACCACCCCGACGTCGATGCTCTGAACGATGGCCAGCAACCAGTGGAATTCGTTCAGATCGATGGATTCGCTCATGGCTCAGTTCATCAGGTAGGCGAGTTTGTGGGTCAACCGTTCGATGGAGTCCTCCGTGAACAACAGCAACAGGTCGAAACGAATATCGTGCCCTTCCAGGCTGTAGCTGATTTCCACCGCCAGGGTCTTTTTCCAGTGCTTGCTGTTGTCCCGGATCAGTTCCTCGATGGCCGCGTGCTGGCCGAGAATCTGCGGGTGGCCTTGGGAAAACACCACGTCGATCTGTTCGGCAATGCTGCTCAGGCACGCGCCGATCAAGACGCTGGAAAGATCCAGCAACATCTCCAGGTCCGAATAGTCGGCGCTCTGGCGCTGCATCAATTGCGCGATGTCGGCGATTTCCGAGTCATGGAAGATCAACAGGGCTTCGCCAGCGATGCCGCTGCCGATAAAACCCTGGCAAATTGCAGTGAGTTGCTGGGAGCTGCCGACGTCGGTCAAGGCCATGTGCAACTCCCCGACCTCAAGGAGGTTCACGTTCGGCACCGGCAATTGCACGAAGACCCCCAGCACCTTGGCGATCAAGGCCGCTGCCCGGCCGATGGCCACGTTGACCGTCTCGCGGAACACATCATGGAAGCTGATGGCCGTGTTCGTGGTCGAACGATTCTGCAACGGTACCTGGCTGGGTTGGGCCAGTAGTCCCAGCCGCGCCAGCGTCTGGCGCAGGTCGTTTTCATCGAACGGTTTTTTCAGGAACGCCAGCGCGCCCAGCTCATGTACGCGGCGCACCGCCTCATCCTGGACGTCACCGGAAATCACGATGACCTGGGCCTTCAATCCTTCGTCGCGCAAGGCGCTCAACACCTGGTAGCCATCCATTTCCGGCATGGTCAGGTCGAGCAACACCACATGCCCCAGGCCCTGGCGTATGGCATCCATGGCCTGGCGCCCATTGCTCGCCTCGGTGACCGAAACCGGCCAGTCTGTCGGCAGCGCACGCAACACCTGCTTGCGCGCCATGTTGGAGTCGTCACATACCACCAGGGGAATCAACGACACAGGAATGACCATAGGTGATCAATGGCAGGGGGAGAGGGGCTACTGACATCATTCATAGGCTTGCAAAGACCCTTTGATTAACGAACCGGGTTTATCAAGCTTAGCGTCCTGCACGAAAACTGCGGGACTTGGTTGCATTAGAAACTGGACCAATAAGTCAGGGGCGTCAACTGCACTTCGTCATCGCCACCCCACGTAAAGCCACGGTCGGTGTGCGACTGGCTGCCAAGACCAAGGTATTGGGCTTTTCGCCATGGGCTCAAGGTAACCTCGTTGCGTGGATCGCCATTCGTCTGTTCCTTGTAACGTTGGCTGAAGCTGCGCGTATCACGTACCGAAGCGCAGCCTAGATCGCCAACTTGAGCGTGAAGGTCGCCCCCGTTCCCGGGCCATCGCTATGGGCCTCCAGCGAGCCGCCCATCTCCATGGCCGCCAGGACGCAGCTGTGCAGGCCAAAACCATGGCCATCCTTGCGTGTGGTAAAGCCATGGGCAAAGATTCGCGTCAGGTTCTCGGGCGCTATGCCTTCGCCGTTGTCGATGACCTTGATCACCAGGGTGTCTTCTTGGGGAACCTCGCTCTTAAGGATGATTTGAGGGGGCCGCTCCGGCCGGTCATCCATCGCCCTGCTGGCGTTTTTTATCAGGTTGATCAGGATCAGCAGCACCCGGTGTTTGTCCAGTTGCAGCAAGGGCGTTTCGGCCAGGTTTCGCACCACGGTGATCCGATGCGCCGCGATGATGTTGGCGTTCATGCGCAGGGCATCCTCGATCAGGTCCTTGATCTGCACGGCCTCGGCGAGGCTGGATGTGCTTGCGTAAGATTGCTGGGCAGCGACGATTTCCTTGATGTGATCAACGCTTTTACTCAATTGGCCGAGTTCTTCGGTCATGCTCTGTTGCTCGAGCGCAAGCGCGTCCACCAGTTGGTTCAGGTAGCCGGGCAGCAGCTTGCCTTTCTCGTCGTGGCAGATGAAGTCGCCGAGGTCATCGGCGTGCTCGTTCATCATCTGCACCGCCTTACCAAGCCCCGAGGCCTTGCTGGTGTGCAGCTTGCGGGTGAGCAGATCGGCGGAGACATTCACGCTGTTGAGCACGTTGCCCACGTTGTGCAGGACGTTGGTGGCGATTTCCGCCATGCCGGCCTGGCGAGCGGCGGCGGCCAGTTGAGCCTGGATTTCGGTGGCGCGCAAACGGCTTTGCGCCAGTTGCCAGCTCATCCGGGCGAGCACCCCCACCAGCAGCACCAACACCAGGCTGCCGCCCGCCGTGCGCCAGAGGTAGGTACGCGCTTGCTGGTTCACCGCGGCCAGTTGTTCCTCCTCGGACAACCCGACAATCACCGCCAGCGGGAGGTCATAGAGCTGGCGGGCACTGGTATAGCGCCGCACCCCATCCCACCCATTGACCGAGAGCACCGCCTCGGTGTTTTCCGCGTCCGGCACCACCGTCGTGTAATCGACCGTATCGCCGGCCAGTACGGTTTCTCCGGTGCGTCGCACGCGGAAGAGGCCGTCAGTGCCCAGCAACCCGAGCGCACCCTGTTCGCCGAGTTTCGAGGCGTCGTAGCTGCTGACGAAATAGGCGGCATCGACCTCGACCCTGGCGATCCCGGAAAGCGTGCCATCCGCGGCGTCGAGTCGCCGGCTGAAGCGCAAGCGCCATGTTCCGGTGATTGGACTTTTCCACGGATGACTGATGGAAAATGAGTCGCTGTGCCGCAGTGTTTGCTGCTCATTCGGGTCAGCGCTATTTTCCCGACCGTTGCCCCGTGTACTCGCCACGAGCCTGCCGTCCGGGTTGACCACGCTGACGTCGAACACCAAGGCCGGCGGCAACAAGGCCCGCTCCTGGAGCCGGCGCAGGGGATTAGGCTCGCCCTCGGTCTCGTAGGTGTATTTGACCAGCTTGAGGGTTTGATCGATTTCATGGATGGCGCGCAACATTTGCGCTTCGTAGATGGCGCCCATTTCCAGGCTGGCCGTCGCGGCGCTCTGCTGGGCGCGAAGATGTTCGACCTTGATCAGGTAGAGGGTGGCGCTCCAGATGGCCAGCAACAATAGAACGGCCAGCAGCGGGAACAGGATGTAGGCTTTCTTGGCCTGGTCGAAAGCGCGCCGAAGCACGCCGGCCTCGGTATCGTCATCGGCCTCGGCACAATGAGCAGTGCCAGGGGCCAACCTCAGTGTCTCAGGCCGCTGGATCGGCATGGTGTGCTCCCTGCATGGTTCGACCGAAGGCTGGTGGGCGTCGGTACGGTACGGCTCGAGGGATGTAGCTCCTGATGGCCCGAGCAAAGGTCCTGGATCTGTCAGGAACTATAGACCACAAACTCTGCATGCCGACGCGCGAAGGTGGGCCCGATTGACTGGGATACTGAGGATTTTGCGGTGAGGGGATTTTGTGGGAGCAAGGCTCCCTTCGCCAAAGGTTATTCAGTGTTTCCCTATCGGGATCACACCGCTTGCTTGATCTTGCGATGCACCCATTGCGCCTCGTCCTTCAATTCAAGGACTTGCCAATGAAAGTGCTCCAGGGAGGCGCTGTGGCCGACGCTGATCAGGATCGTGTCCGGCAACGTTTGCCTGAGCAGTTGATAGCAGCGCGCTTCGTTTGCCGCATCCAGCGCCGAACTGCTTTCGTCGAGGAACAGCACCGTGGGCCGGGCCAGCAGGGCCCTGACGAACGCACAGCGTTGTTGTTCGCCGATGCTCAGGGTCTGTGCCCAGTCGCGCTCCTGCTCCAACTGATCGCCCAGGTGTTGCAGGCCGACTTGCTCCATGACCTGGCGCAGCGAGGCATCCTCTTCGCGACGGGGTGGGTGGGGATACCAGAGCGCTTCACGCAGGCTGCCCAACGGCAGGTAGGGTTTTTGCGCCAGCGTCAGGGCGCGCTCGCGGTCATAACAGCTCGAGCCGCGCGCGTGGGGCCACAGCCCGGTAATCGTGCGGATCAGCGTCGATTTGCCGTAGCCGGACGGCGCGCTGATCATCAGGCTGTCGCCGGGCTTGAGTGACAGGTTGAAGCCTTTGAACAACGGACGACCATTTGGCAGCCAGATGTCCAGGTCCTTGATATCAAGGCCGCTGGCCTGTTGTTCGTGCCTGACCTGGGATTTGACCTCGACGTTATCCAGGCGCTCCTGGAAGCCGACCAAGCGGTCGATCACCGATTTCCATTCCGACAGTTCCGGGAACACACTTACCAGGTAGGCGATGGCCGCGTGCACTTCGCCGAAGGCCGCGCTTATCTGCGTCAGGCGGCCAAGGGGAAAGGCGCCGGCAAAGAACTGTGGCGCCATGATGAACATCGGTATGACCGTCGCGCTGCGCAAATAGAAGGTCGAGTAGCCCATGATCAGCTTCTGTTTTTTCACCAGCGCCCAGAAGTTTTCCAGCGCCGCCTCCAGGCGGTGGTTGAAGCGTTCGTTCTCCACGACCTCGCCGCGGTATTGCGCCACCGAGTCAGCGTTCTCCCGAAGGCGGATGAGCGAGAAACGAAAGTCCGCTTCACGCCGCTGTTGCATGAAGTTGAGGCTGGGCAGTGCACGTCCGAGCCAGAATGCAAGGCCGGTGCCCAGGAGCGCATACACCAGGGCGACCCACACCAGCAGCCCGGGAATGACGATCGAGTGGTCGTTGAACGGCACGCTGACGAGGCTGGAGGCCTGCCAGAGGATATGCAGGAAGGAAAACAGCGACACCACCGACGTCAACAGGCCCAGGCTCAACTTGAGCGATTTGACGATAAACAGGTCGACGTCCTCGGCGATCCGCTGATCGGGGTTGTCGACCTCGGTCTCGGTCAGCTTCAGCTTCTGGTAGCGCTGGCTGCCCAGCCACTGACCGAGCATGTTGCGGGTCGCCCAGCGCCGCCAGCGGATGGTCAGCTTCTGCTGGAAATGGAACGCGCCAACGGTAAAGGCGGCCATGCCGATCTGCAGCAGGATGAACTGCAGGCTACCGATCAGGAAACCGTGGTAGTCCAAGGCCTGCAAGGCGTTATAGAAATGCAGGTTCCAGAAATTGGTGAGGATGTTGACCCCGACCAGGCACAGGGTCATCAGTACGGTGGCCAACAGCAGCAACAGGGCCGGGTACTTTTCCTCGGAAGCCCAGAAGGGCTGCGCGAGACGCCAGAAATTGCGAAGTGTGTGCATGGGATCTTGGTGGGCCTGGTCGCTAACGACGTTGAGTTTGCAGGGGAGGGAGGATAGGATCAGCCAATGCTAATCGTTTGCATTAATTAGGGAAAGCCACGGGAGCCCCGTTATCGAATTTCCAGAATGGCTTAGTCAGGCCTGGCCGCCCATACAGCGGGTCGTCCGGCAGGAGCCTGGCGATCAGCCTTCCATCGCGTTGAGCCAGCTTGCCGACCCTGCCGCGTTGCAACCCTTGCTGACCCGATTTGCCCTGCGTTACCCGGGGGTGAACCGCGCCGCCGTGGTTTCGCAGTGGTCGATGAACTACATGAGCATTGTCTTGCCGGCCACCCTGGCCTGTGTGCTCACGCGTGGCTGCGCGATCGAGTTCTGGGGCGACGGCGCGTTGTTGTTGCACGACGACGGCCAACCGGCGGCGCTGGGCCTGGCTGCCGGGCTGTCGCCCTTGAACGCGGAGGACCGGGCGGTTTATTGGTCGCGGTTGGTCCACGAGCATTTGGCGCCACTGTTTGGCACATTGGCCGCCGCCGGTGGCTTGGCCCCGAAAATATTGTGGGGCAACTTTGTCGCCATCTGGGACGGCGCCTTCGCCAGGATGGACCCGGACCTGTCCAGGGACGGCTTCGCCGAGGCGCACCGGTGGCTGGAACCGGTCACGGTGAACAACGGACGCCTGAAGCTGCGAGGCCTGCAACGCATGGTCGAATCACCGGCGCCGCAGATATGCCCCACCTTGCCCTTGCGTCGGCATTGTTGCCTGCACTACCAACTGCACGAACCGGTCGAAGGCCAACCGCCAGTGCTGTGCGAATCCTGCCCCAAACTGCACCGTCTGCCGGTGGCGGAACAAGTGAGCTACCTGCATTACATCTATGAAGAGGGTTGAGCGCAGCTTTTGACAGCCTCGGCCAGAAACCCTCCACATTCCTCAAGACAGCACTTGCGCCAGGGATGATGCGTTGGCCTGGGAGGCTGCTTCGCTGACTTTGCCATGTTCGACATGGATCAACCGATCGGCCAGGCCGAAATAGGCGTCGTCATGGGAGATGACGATCAGCAATTTGCCGCGCTCGCGCAGGTCCGGCAGGATCCGGGTGTAGAAGAAGTGCTTGAACACTGGGTCCTGGTCGGCCGCCCATTCGTCGAACAGGTAGCAGGGGCGGTCATCCAGATAGGCACTGAGCAACGCCAGGCGCTTGCGTTGCCCGGTGGACAGCGCCAGCGTCGTCAGCTTGCCTCCTTCTATCTGCACCTTATGGTCCAGTTGCAGGTGCACCAGGTAGTCCTGTGCCTGTTTCACCAAGTCCGGATCGTCGCCATCGAACAGGTTTTCGAACAGGCAGAAGTCGGTGAAGATCGCCGAGAAGTGCTGTCGATAATGGTGGTTGTCGTTACTCGAGGACACTTGCTCATCAAGCACGATATCGCCGCTTTCCGGCCGGTACAGCCCGGTCAGCAGCAAGGCCAGGGTGGTCTTGCCGCTGCCGTTGCCGCCGGTGATGAATACCACTTCGCCGGCATTGAGGGTCAGGTCGATGGGGCCCAGGGTGAAATGACCATCCTCGCGTTCGCGGTAATAGGTATGGGCGACTTGCCGACACACCAGGTGGCGAACCTGGGTCGGCGAGATGGTATCGAAGGTTTCGTCGGATGTTTCCATCTCGCCTTCCAGGGCACGGATCTTATTCAGTGCGACGCTGGCGCGGCCCAGGGTCGGCAAGGCGTTCATCAATTCCGACAGCGGCGTGATCATGTAGAGGATCGTCAGGATATAGCCGGTGACGAGGCTCACGCCCAGGTCGATGAAATGCGGTGCGGCGAACAGCACCACGCCGATCAGCATGTAGAACACCGCGTTGCCCCAGTTCAATACCAGGGCGTAGATGCTCATGCCGCGTACGAAGTTGCGACGGTATTGCTGGCTGACCGGAATCAGCAAACGGGTGAAGAAGTGTTGCCGGCGTGGATGGTTGAGCTGCAGTTCCTTGCTGCCATCGGTGAGCAGGCGGTACTGGTCGAACAACTGATCCTTGAGCTCCCGGGCCCGGGAGATCGAAGTCAACGCCCGACGTTGCGGCCAGTGAAAACTGAAGCTGCCCGCGATGATCAGCAGCAGTGTCAGGCTGAGCAGCGGCAGGCTGAGCCAACCCAGGTAGCCCAGGCAGGCGGCGATGATCCCGGCGTTGACCAGCAGGATTGGCACCAACTCCACCGCCTGGCTGATGGTTTGCGTATCGTCGGTCAGCATGGCCAGCAGGCGATGCTTGCCCAGGCGCTGCAATTTCGCGTAGGGGGTATCGATCAGCTTGGCGCTCAGGTGCAGGCGCATGTCGTTGACCGCGGCCTGGCCCAGGCGCAGCAGGCTGATGTCGGAGATCACCCGTGACACCATGACCAGTAGCACCAGCCCGGCGAAAAGCAGCCCGTCCACCGGGCGTAGCTTATCGAACACCTCCAGGCTGTGGTTGATGTTGGCGATCAGCCCGGCCGCCGCGAGGCCGCAGATCAGGCCCGTCAGGGTCGCCACCAGCAGTGCGCGCCATGAACGTTTAGCCATGAGTAACAACAGATCCATTTTCAAACCGCTCCGCTTGTAGCGATGGTCTCGAGCCGCGCCGCCAGTTGCTGATGCAGGGCCGGTTGCTCGAGGATAGTGAGATGCTGTGCCGGGATGACCTCACGGGTCAACGGCCCGGTGCTCAGGCGTTCCCAGTGCGGGTCGGCGAACTCAGCCTGTTCCAGGGTATCGTCGGCCCACCAGACATGCACCGGGCAACTGAGTGGCGCAGGCTTGAAGGTCGCCAGCAGATGCTGCGTATGTTGCTGGTAGCGCAGCCGCGTTTGCAGGTGCTCCCAACTGTCGCCATCGAGCTGCAGGCCCTGCTGGCGCGCCCACTGGGCCAGTTCCGGCAGGCGCGCTGCCGGGGGCAGGGCATCGAGTTGTTCCAGCAATGCCGCCAGGGTCGCCTGTGGCAGCTGGCGCAACACGGTCTGGCTGTCCGATGTCAGTGACAGGGCGGCCGACTCCAGCAGCGCTTCGACGCTGTCTTGCGGGGCGTGATGCTGGTACTGGGAATCGATGATACCGAGAAACGCCACCTGTTCGCCCTGGCTCTCCAGGCGTGCGGCAGCGGCAATCGCGAGCAACCCGCCGAGGGAGAAACCCAGCAGGTGATAAGGACCGTGCGCTTGCTGCTGGCGCAGATGCTCGACGTAGCCTGCCGCCAGGCTCTCGATGTCACCGCCCAGTGTCGAGCTGTCGTCGGTCAGGTAGGCCGCCTGGAGTCCCCACAGTTGCCAGGCCGGTAGCGATGCCAGCAGAGGGCGGTAGTCCTGCACATGGCCTGTGGAGGGGTGGAAGCAGAACAGTTTGCCGGCCTCCACGGGCGCGTTTGGCGCCGACAGCCTGACGAGGGGCGAAAGCTTGAGTTCAGCCTGCACCAACGCCGCGAACGCCGAGACGCTGGGGGCGTTGAACACCGCATTGACCGTCACCGGTGCCGACAGCGCGGCCTGCAAGCGACTGGCAAGCGTCACCGCTGCCAGGGAATGGCCACCGAGCTCGAAGAAATCGTCGTCGATACCCACCCGCTCCAGGCCCAGCACTTGTGCCCAGACCTCGGCGAGCAAAGCTTCCAGCGGCGTGCGCGGCAAGGCGCTGCCAACGGTGTCGAGGACTTTGTCGGCCCATTGCTGCAGGGTCTTGCGGTCCAGCTTGCCGTTGCCCATCAACGGCAAGGCTTCGACGATCCGCAGGGTGGGCAGCATGTAGTCCGGCAAGCAATCCTGGGCCTGGCCATGCAGCCTGGCGACCGTGGTCGAATGCCCGGGCGCCAGGGTCATGAAGGCGAACAGTTGCTGGCCGAGCTCGCCCCGGGGAATGCATTCCACCGCGGCCTGGGCGACGCCGGGAAGGCGGGTCAGTTGCGCCTGGATCTCATCGAGTTCCACGCGGAAACCACGGATCTTCACCTGGCGATCGGCACGTCCGGTGATTTCCAGGCTACCGTCGTGGAGGTAGCGGGCCATGTCGCCGGTGCGGTAGAGGCGTTCGCCAGGTGATTGCACCCATTCGATGAAACGACCGGCGTTCTGTTGCGCGTCCAGGTAACCCCGGGCCAGTTGCGGGCCGGCGATATACAACTCGGCGCTCTGCCCGGGAGCGGCCAGCGCCTGCTGCTCGTCGAGCAGGTACAGGCGCATGCCATCGAGGCGGTCGCTGAGGGGCAGGCGACGATAGTCCACGGCCGGATCGGCTGTGTGCATCACCACCCCGACCGTGGTTTCGGTCGGGCCGTAATGGTTGAAGACCGTCAGCGTCGGCGCGAGGCTGCGAATGTTCTGCAACAGGCGTCGCGAGCAGCTTTCGCCACCGAGGATCAGTTGCTTGCGAGGCAACACGGCCGCGCTCTGGGCGTGAATCAGCCAGGCGTCCAGCAGGGACGGCACGATCTTCAGGTGATCGATGGGGTATTCAGCCTGCCAGGCCGCCCAGGCCTGTGCGTCCATTGCCGTTTCCTTGTCCAGCAGGTGCAACTCACCGCCGCTGAGCAGCGCCGGGAACAGCAACGTGTAGCCCAGGTCGGCCGCCAGCGAAGTGACCACCGCACTGCGCTCGCCAACCCCTAGCGCCAGGCGCCGGGACACGCTGGCGATATAACTGGCGAGCTGGGCATGTTCGACAATGACGCCTTTGGGCGTGCCGGTGCTGCCAGAGGTGAACAGCACGTAGGCCGCGTCCTGCCCTTGGAGCTCGACGGTGGTTGCCGTGGCAGGTGCGTGCTGCCAGGTCGCTTCATCACGCAGGTCGAGGCTAGCGATGCCGGGCAACGCGGGGGCGCTGCCGGCCGAACCGCTCAGGACCAAGACCGGCTGCGCCTGTTGCAGGATGGCCAGGGAGCGTTGTGCCGGCTGATGCACGTCCAGGGGGACGAACGCCGCGCCGCTCTTGAGCACGGCGAGCATGGCCAGGACCATTTGCGCCGAGCGATCCAGGTACAACGCCACGCGGTCTTCGCGGCCCACGCCCTGGGCACGCAGGTAATGCGCCAGTTGGTTACTCTGCGCCTGCAACTGGGCATAGCTCAGATACCCGTGGTGGTCGCGCAGGGCCAAATGCTCGGGGAACTGCGCGGCACATTCAGCGAAGCGCGCCGGTACGCTGGCAAACGATGGGGCGGCGACGTCGCCCTGCCGGGCGGCCAGCGTCGCGCTGAAGCTCGGCGCCTGCAACGACAGCTCGGCCAAGGGCTTGTCTGGGTGGGCGAGGGCATCGGACAGCAGCGACTGGAACTGCTCCAGAACCGTTAGGGCGGCTTGTTCGCTGTAGCGGTTCGGTAGATGGTGCAGGTTCAGCCGATAGCCAAGGCCGCTGGCTTCGTGGCGGACCGTTTCGACCGCCAGCAGCAACTCCATGCCTGCCGGGATGGCTTGCGCATCCAATACAGTGAGCCTCGATGCAAGACTGCCCAAGGTGTCGAGTCGATCGGGCAGGTGCGCGCCCCACTGGAAACCGTAGTGCAAGGTTTCGGCCGGCAGTGCGGTGCTGACGCCGCAGTATTCCTGCCATTCGATGGCTTGCTCGCACAGCGACTGCAGGGTGTTCAGCGCGTCGACAAATGGACTGTTCGCAGCCGGTTGCCAGCGCAAGGGCAGGGGCTTGGCAAACAAACCCCAGCAGTCTTCGAGCTCCTCGTAGTCGTCGCGGCAATCGTGTACCCAGTTCAAGGTCAGTGCCGGACTGTCGCCGGTACTAAGGCGCTGCAGCAACACCCCCCAGGCGCTCATCAGCACCTGCTCGGGCGAGGCACCGTGACGCTGGCAAAAGCGGTCCAGGGCGTTGCTCAATTGCGGGTTGGCGAGCAGGCGGGTGGTTACCGGGGCGTCGTGGCGGTCGTTACGCACCTGGCGGTAGAGCAGCTCGCTCCCGGCGGGTTCGTCCAAGGCCTGGCTGGCCCAGAAGCGCCGACCGGGAACGGCGTCTTCATCGGCCTGCAATTCATGGAGCCAGGCGCTGTACTGGGTGTAGGTCATGGCCTCGTCATCGACGCTTGGCGCATCCGTCGATCCCAATGCCTGCGCCAGGCGCAGCAAGGTGCCGCGATCCGCACTCAGCGCCGGCAGTTGCAATGTCACCCGGTGCCGATCGTCACCCACCGATTGCACATCGACACTGATCGCGTCGACTGCGCTGGCGGCGGGTTCGACCACTTGCAGCGGCATCAGCAGGCCCGGCTCGGGCCGCACGCCCAGGCGCAAGGCCTCGTGACAAGCGCTCAGCGCGGCCAGCCGCTGCCGCAGGCGTTCCAGCGCCAACGCGCCGGTGATCTCCAGCTCCAGGCGTACGGGCGGCAAGCCCGCCAGCCATTGGCTGCGCTGTTGCGGTGAGAGGGCGAAGGCTTCCTCACGTTTCTCAAAGGCGGTCATGCCTGCACCTCCGAAGCCGGCAGCGGCTGTACTTCGGGCAACTGCCCCGTCAATTCTTCGCGGCGCATCATCTGGCCCATGGCGACGCAGATCTTGCGCTCGCCCTCGAAGGGATCCCGGGCGTGAGCCACCAACATATTGTCCAACATGACCATGTCACCCTTTTGCCAGGTAAAACGTACCGCGCAATGTTCGTACGCCTCGCCGATCACTTGCATCACCGCGTCTTCGATCACGCTGCCGTCGCCGTAGTACACGTTGCGGGGCAGGTGCCCGGGGCCGAACAGGTTGATCAGGTTGCTGCGCACTTCCGGCTCCAGACAGGCAGTGTGGTGCAGTTGCACCTGATTGAAGAACGACAGTTCGCCGGTCTCCGGATGTTCGACGATGGCCGGGCAGTGCTGGGCGATCCGCAGGTTGTCGGTGCCCAGCCATTCCCAGCGCATGCCCGAGGCCAGGCACTGGCGCTCGACTTCCTCGCGCTGTTCGGTCTTGAAGAAGTCCTGCCAGCGCACATCCAGCTTGTCGGTGAAGTGCCGCACGTACAGCAGCCCCAGGGCCTTGAAGCGAGCGACGATGTCCTGGGGCAAGCGCGCCAATACCTGCCGGCAGTCGACGATGGGCGTGCAGCCGCCACGTGGCGCCGGTGTTTCGCAGTAGAACCACTGTTTGCGTGGCCACTGCGGCAGATGGGAGCTCTCGTTGTGGAAGAGAATCATGTGCTGTTCCGGGTACGGCGTGGAGTGGTAGATATTCTTGCCGGACTTGTTTTTCGGCAGGTCGCCGTAGGTCCCGTAGAGGTCGGGCTCGATGGCCTGGGCGAACTGCTCGAAGGCCGCTGCATCCGGCAGGTTGAAACCCCGGAACAGCAGGCCGCCATGGGTCAGCAACTGTGCATTGATCCATTCCCGGGCTTGTAGCGCCCAATGCACCGGGTCCAGGTCGCCGAGCAACGGCTCGATCACCAACGGCAAGCCTTGCCCGGCGTCGAGGGTACGGGTGCGGACCTGCTCATGGGCCACCTGGCTGACGGCGGTTGCGCGGGTCTGCTTGAGCTTGCTCAGTTTCGACTGCTTGCGTGCGCTGCGGGCCGTGGCCTCGTCAAGCGACGAATCAGGCTGGGACGCGGCGCCGGCGTTACTGCCCTCAAGGCGCCACGACCACTGGTCCAATGCCTGGGCGGGGGCCGAGACGATCTGCTCCAGCAGGTGCTCGAAGCCCTGTTCGAGACGCTGGATGGTCTGTTCCTGCAACACGCTGGTGCGGTACACCCAGCGCACGTTCAGGCCTTGGTCTTCGTCCTCTTCGACAAACACGGCGAGGTCGAATTTGCTGCTCTGCTGGGGTGCTACCAAGTGTTCCACTTCAAGGTCCGGCAGGCTGGCATTGCCACTGGGCGTGTTCTGCATGACGAACAACACCTGGACCAACGGGTTGACCCCAGGCGTACGCGGCGGTTGCAACTCCTCCACCAGTTTGTCGAACGGCACTTGCTGGTGTTGGAACGCCGACAGGCAATCCTCGCGCAAGCGTTGCAGGCGGGCGTCAAAGGTTTCGCCCTCGCTCAGGCGGGCACGGATCGGCAGCACGTTGACGAAGAACCCGATGAGATGTTCCAGGGCCGGGTGTTCGCGGTTGGCCAGGTCGGTGCCGACGATAAAGTCGTTGGCCCCGGTGGCCCGCTGCAACAGGCTGTTGAAGGCATTGAGCAAGACCATGAACAGTGTCGCCCGTTGCGCTTGCGCATAGGCCTTCAGCACCTGGGTCTGGGCCGGCGTGAAGCGTTGCTCGAGGGCCGCGCCCTGGTAGTCGGGGCGAGCCGGACGTGGCTGGTCAAGGGGCAACGGGATCAACGTTGGCGCGCCGTCGAGCTGGCGGCGCCAGTAATCGATGGCCCGTGCCAGCAGGCGCTGTTGCGCTTCGCTGCGTTGCCAGTAGGCATAGTCGGCGAACTGGATCGGCAACACCGGCAACACAGGGGTCGAACCGCTGATGCGGGCCTGGTACCCGACGATCAGTTCCTGCATCAGAATGCCCATGGACCAGGCGTCAGTGGCGATGTGATGCAGCACCAGTTGCAGCACATGATCCTCGCGTCCCAAGCGCAGCAGGTTGGCGCGCAGCATCGGCGCCTGTTGCAAGTCGAACGGGCGCGCGGCCTGTTCATCGATCAGGCGCTGCAGGCTTTGCGTCTGCTCTTCGCCGTCCAGGTCGCTCAGCTCGATTGGCGTCAAGTCGACCACCGGCGTGGGGCTGATGACCTGGCAAGGTTGGTCGCCGTGGAGGTGGAACGCGGTGCGCAAAGACTCATGGCGTTCGAACACCGCCTGCAAGGCGCCTTGCAACGCCGCGATGTCCAGTGCGCCACGCAGCCTGACGGTGGTGGTCATGTTGTAGGCGGCACTAGGGCCTTCGAAGCGATCCAGGAACCACAACCGTTGCTGGCTGTAGGACAGCGGCAGTGGTTGGTTGCGCGGTGCCAGGGCCATCTCGGTGTCACTGTCGGCCTCGGTCCGGGCGTTGCCTTGCTGATCGACCGCTTGGGCCAGTTGCTCAAGGGTGCCGCGCTCGAACAGCGTGCGCAGCGGCAGGTTCACGTTCAACCGTCGGCGAATGCGCGACAGGACTTGGGTGGCCAGCAGCGAGTGACCGCCGATGGCGAAGAAGTCGTCGTGCACACTGACGTTGTCCAGGCCGAGAATTTCTTGCCAGAGTTCGGCCAGGACGTGTTCGGTCGGCGTGCGCGGCGCCACGGATTGCGCCTGTGCCGTCTCGTCCTGGGGCACACCCAAGGCGGCGAGGGCACGACGGTCGACCTTGCCGTTGGCGTTCAGCGGCAATTGTCCCAGGGCCAGCCAACGGGCTGGGACCATGTAGCTTGCCAGTTGCTGGCCCAGGTATGCGCTCAATACCTGTTGCGCGGGTTCGCCGCCCAGGTCGGCCGCTTCGTCGAGCACATACCAGGCCACCAGTTGCAAGGTGGCGCGTGCGTCGGGCAGCGCCAGCACCGCCGCGCTGTCCACCGCCGGGTGTTGCATCAGGCGGTTTTCGATCTCGCCCAGCTCGATGCGGTGGCCACGGATCTTCACTTGCTGGTCGCGACGGCCGAGGTATTCGATCGCACCATCCTCACGCATCCGGCCGATATCGCCGCTGCGATACAGGCGCGCACCGGCTTGGAACGGGTGCGGCACAAAGGCTTCGCGGGTGCGTTGCGGGTCGCGCAGGTAGCCGCGACCCACACCGACACCACCGATGCACAATTCACCCGGTACACCCACAGGGACCAGGCGCAGCGCCGAGTCGAGAACGAACACCTGGTTATTGGCGGTCGGCGTGCCGATGGGCATGTGCAAGCAGTCGTCGGCCGGTGCTTCGGTGATGGGGTAGAAGGCCACGTCGTCCGAGCATTCGGCGGGACCGTAGGCGTTCATCAACGGGGTCGCCGGGAAGCGTGCGAACCAATCCCGCGCCAGGGCCGGGGGCAGTGCCTCGCCGGTGGGCAACAGCCAGCGCAGGCTCGCCAGGGTGTGATGGGCCTGGCTTTCCTGGAGCATGCCGCGAATCAGCGCCGGCACGGTTTCCAGCAGCGTCAGTTGCTGCTCCTGGACGGCGTCGAGCAGGGCCACAGGGTCGTGGGCCTGGGCATCGGGAAGAATGTGCACGGTGGCGCCGAACAGCGGTGCGGCGAGGAACTGCCACACGCTGATATCGAACGCCGCCGAAGCTGTCTGGGCAATCCGGTCGTGCTCACCCAGGCCCAGGCTCGGGACCTTGCCGAACATGTTGTTGAGCATCCCGCGTTGTTCCACCATCACGCCTTTTGGCGTGCCGGTGGAACCCGAGGTGAAGATCACGTAGGCCAGTTGATCCGGCTGGTGCCCATAGCTGACCGGCGGTTGCTCAGGGCCTTGCCAGAGCGCCTGGGCGACCAGGCAGGTGGGCTGCTTGTGCATCTGCGGCAGGACGTGGTCCAGTGTCGAGGTCGCGTGCTCGCACACCAGAAACAGCGGCGCGTCACCGAGGTCCAGCAGTTCCGCCAGGCGCGCGTGGGGCTGTTGGATGTCCAAGGCCTGGAACGCGGCACCGACCTTGAGCGTGGCGATCATCATCGTCAGCAACGCCAGGCCACGCTCAGCGAACAACGCCACCAGGGTTTCCGGGCCGGCACCGGCTGCTTGCAGCGCATGGGCGATGGCGTTGGCGCGGCGGTCCAGTTCGGCGTAGGTCAGCGATTGGTCCTGGCATACGGCGGCCAGGTGTTGCCCACGGTTGCGCACTTGCTCGGCGAACAGCGCCGCATAACCGCGTTCCAGCGGGAAGTCGGCGTCGCTGCGGTTGCAGTCGATCAGCAGGTGCCGGCGTTCCGCCTCGGGCAGCATGTGCAAGCTGCCCAAGGGCGCCTGCGGTGTCTCCAGCATGGCCGAAAGCAGCTGCACCAGATGCCCGAGCATGCGCTGCACGGTGTCCGTGCTGAAACGCATGCTGTCGTAGGACAGGCGAATGCCCAGGCGGTCGCCGGGGTACAGCACCACCGTCATCGGGAAGTTGGTGTGCACCCGGTCTTCGTAGATGTCGATGCTGAAGGCGTCCAATTGCACGCTGCTGATGTCCAGCGGAGCGTTTTCGAACACCACCAGGCTGTCGAACAACTGCTGGCCGCGCGGCACTTGGCTGCAACGCTGGATGTCCACCAGCGACGCACTTTCGTGTTCGCGCAATTGTGCGTTGTGGGACAGCAGTGCCTGCAACCAGTCGGCCACGGGGGCCTCTGGGTCGACATCGACGCGCAGGGGCAGGCTGTTGATGAACAGCCCGACCATTTCTTCTACACCGGCGAGGTCAGTCGGGCGACCGGCGACGGTCACGCCGAACAACACGTCGCGGTTGCCGCTGTAGCGCGACAGCAACAGCGCCCAGGCGCCTTGGATCCAGGTGTTGGGCGTCAGTTGGTATTGCTGGCAGAGCTGTTGCAACCGTTGGGTCTGGGCGATGCTCAGGGTCTGGTCGAAATCGCCGACCTGTTCAGGTGCCTGCTCCGGCCGGGCCACGGGGCCGTCCACCTGCAGCGGCGTCGGCTCGCTGAAGCCGGCCATTTGTGCCTGCCAGAAGGCGTGGGCGGCAGCCATGTCATGGCGTTCCAGCCAACTCATGTAGCCACGGAACGAGCGCAGACGCGGGCGGGCCACCGGCTCCTGGCGCACCAAGGCCTGGTAGATCGCCAACAGGTCTTCCATCAACAGGCCGAAGCACCAGGCATCGGTCAGGATGTGGTGGAAACTGCGCACCACGGCGAAGCGGCGCTCATCGAGCTGGAACACCCGCAAATGGGTGAGCGGTGCGCAGGCCATGTCGAAGCCTTGCAGGCGCTGTGCTTCGAGGGCCTGGTCCATCGCCTCGCGCTGCTGCTCTTCGTCGAGATGGCGCAGGTCCTGCCAGTCGAACGCCGGGTGGGTCTGGCGGTACACGCATTGCAGCGGCTCATGGTCGTCCTGCCACCAAAAGGCGGTCCGCATCATTGGATGGCGCTCGAGAAATAGCTGCCACGCGGCTTCCATTGCCGGGCGCTGCAATACCCCGTCCCAGCTGTAGCGTTGTTGCATCAGGTAGATGCCGCTGTGGGGTTGCAACAGGGTGTGCAAAAGCATGCCCTGTTGCATCGACGACAGCGGGTAGACATCTTCGATGTTCAGCCAGTCCAGCGGTTCGGCCGCCAGGGTTGCCGCTTGCTTGTGGCACAGCGGGAACGCCTGGCTGGCAGGGCGCAGGTCGGCCGCGGTGGCCAGTGCGGCGAGTTCGCTCAAGCGTTGGGCAAGGTGCGGCGCCCAGTCGGCGGCGAGGGTGCCCTGGCTGCGCAGGTGCAGCCGGTCATCCTGCCACCAGGCGTCCACGTTCAGCGGCCCGGTCGAAGCCGGTGATGGGGTTGGCGCCTCAACCTGAGCCAGGATGCCGCGCTCTTCGCGGTGGCTGTCGAGGTTGCCCAGCCAGCGAATGACGACCGATGCCGCTGGCAGCTCGCGCAGCGGTTCTTGCAGGTAGGTATTGTCCGACAAGTAGCGCAGGGCGCCATAGTCGGCGCCGTGTTGCGGGTAGGCGCGCATCTGCGCCACCAGTGCCTGCAAGCGTTGCAGCAGACTCTCGCCTTCGGGCTGGAGGAAGTACGGCACGGCCAGTGCCAAGGGGCCCAGGATGCGTGCCGGGTCGAGGTCGGCCACGGCAATCGGCGCATCGACCGGCAAGCGTTCGGCGTTCGGACGGGCATCGTGCACGCTCAGCGCGACCAGGCCATTGCCGCACCGTTCACGGCACTGTTCGGCCACGGCAGCGGCCAACAGGTTGTTCCAATCCAATTGCAGCACCTCGCCCAGGCGCTTGAGTTCGCCAGAGATGGCGGCTGGCAGGGTGTGTTCGACCACGCTGGCCGGCTGCTGGCTGTCAGGCAGCTGCAGCGGTTCCACACCCGCGTATTGCAGCCAATGTTCCCAGGCGTCATCCAGGGCATCACCCTGGGCATGGGCCTGCTGGTGCCGTGTCCACTGGGTGAAATCGCCACCGGCGTAGGACAGGCGCACTGGCCGCTGATAGCGCAGCTGTGCCAAGGCCAGGTTGAGATCAGCCAGTAGCAGCGACCAGGAGGCTTCGTCCAGGCACAGCGGATGAGCGGCCAGCAGCAAGGATTGCGTGCCGTCCACCTCCAGCAGGCTGGCATGCAGGGTTTGGCCTGAGCCCAATTCCAGCGCATCGACACCGGCCTGGGCCAGGGCTTGCAGTTGCGCCGGGGTGCAGGTCTCCAATTGCTCGGTGGTGATGACCGGGGTCTTGGCCACGACCAGTACCCGTTGCTGCCACTCGCCCTCCGGCAGCGCCTTGAGCGCCAGACGCAGGGCCTGATGGTGTTGCTGCAACGCGGCGATGGCCTGTGCCAGCAGCTCGCTATCGATGGCCTGGGTCAACGCCACGCAGCGCCAAGTGGCGTCTAACGGCCCTTGCTGCAAGCGTGCCAATTGCCCGGCAGACAGCGGCAGGTCATAGCCGTCGGCAACGGTTTGCGCCTCGCCATGGCTGGCATCGGCGCCCAGTACCCGGGCGATATCGGCGATGGTGCGGTTCTCGAAGAGCTGGCGAGGCGTGAGTTTCAGCCCTTGCTGGTTGGCGCGGGCGATGATCTGCAAGTTGATGATCGAGTCGCCGCCCAAGGCGAAGAAGTTGTCATGCACGCCGACACGTTCAAGCTTGAGGACGTCTTGCCAGATAGCGGCCAGCTGCGTTTCGACTTCATTGCGCGGGGCAACGTGAGTGGCGCTGTCGTCCGTGGCTTTTTGCGGGAGCGGCAAGCGCTGGACATCGACCTTGCCGTTACGGGTGAGGGGCAGTTCGTCGAGGGTCATGAAGTGCGCCGGCACCATGTAGTCCGGCACTCGCGCACCCAGGTCGTTACGCAGTTTCGTCGCGGACAGTGACTGGCTGGCGACCAGATAGGCCACCAGCCGCAGGCTGCCGTCCAGTTCCACGGCACGGACCAGCGCCTGTTCGATCAGCGGCGACAGGCGCTTGATCTGCGCTTCGACTTCGCCCAGCTCCAGGCGATTGCCACGGATCTTGACCTGGCTGTCGACCCGGCCGAGGAACGCCAGTTGGCCGTCCACTTGCCAGCGCACGCGGTCGCCAGTGCGATACCAGCGTTGCTGGTCCGCGTCGAGATGAAAGCGTTCGGCGGTCAGGTCCGGGCGGTGCAGGTAACCCCGGGCCAAAGCACCGTTGATCAGCAGCTCGCCGGACACCCCGGTGGGCACTTGGCGACCCTTGGCATCCACCACTTGCAGTTGGCGGTTCGGCAGCGGCCGGCCGAGGGCAATGCTGCGCAGGCCCGCGGGCAGCTCGGTGGCGATTGCGCCGACCGTCGCTTCGCTCGGCCCATAGTGGTTGAACACCCTGAGGCCCGGCGCCAGGCGGTTGACCTGCTCCAGCAGCGCCGGGCTGAGGGCGTCGCCACCGAAGACCAGCAGGGCACGAGGCAACAAGCGTGCATCGGGCAGCGCCTGCAACAGGCCGGACAGATGGCTTGGGGTGATCTTCAGCACATCCACCGGGTGTTGGTCGAAGAGTTCGGCCAGTGCCAGGGGGCTGAAACCACTGTCTTCATCCACCAGCAACAGGCTGGCGCCGCTGCACAGGGCGCCGAACAGTTGGGTGTGGCCCAGGTCGGCGGCGATGCTGGACAACAAGCCGTAGCGGGCTGCCGGCGGCGGGTTGAGTACCGCGTGCACTGCCGTCAGGTAATCGACGATGGACTGGTGCTCGACCACCACACCCTTAGGGGTGCCGGTGGAACCTGAGGTGTAGATCACATAGGCGGCGTCAGTCGGGCTGTGGGCCACGGCAGGTGGCGTGTCTGGCTGGGAGGCGATGGCGTCGGCCTGTTCCGCCAGCCACAGCGTCGGCGTGTGCTCGGCCAGGCCTTTGAGCAGGGGCGAGGCGGTGGCGCCGATCAGCAGTGCGGCGCGGCTGTCCACCAGCACGTCAGCCAGGCGCCCGGCAGGCTGCTTGAGGTCCAGCGGCAGATAGGCCGCGCCAGCCTTGAGGGTGGCGAGCAGGGCGATCACGAACCCGGCACTGCGTTCCAGGGCCAGTGCCACGACACTGTCGTGGCCGATGCCCTGGGCGCGCAGGTACTGGCTGAGGCGGTTGGCTTGCTGGTCCAGTTCACGGTAGGTCAAGGCGACCTGACGGTCGCGGACTGCCAGGTGATCAGGGTGGGCGGCCACTTGTTGTTCAAAGCACTGATGCAGGCATGCCTGGGGCACCGGCAGTTGTACGCCGCGCCCCTGCGCGAGCAGTTGCCGGCGTTCTTCAGGGCTCAGCCACTCAAGCTCGCTGACCCGGCACTGCGCTTGCGCCGTCATCGCCAACAGGATGGCGCGCAATTGTGCCGACAACACCGCGACCTCGGCGTCGCTGAAGCGACTGCGGTCGTAGCTGATCAGGTAGTGCAGTTGTTTGTCCGGCACCACGATCAGCGACAACGGGAAGTGGTTGCGGCCTTGGGTGAGGGTGATGCCGTCGGCCTGCTGGTCGCTGCTCGGGGCACTGAAGCTCAGGCCGCCGGTGTCCTGGTTGAGCGCGTCGGTGACCGGGAAGTTCTCGAACACCAGGATCGAGTCGAACAGCGCCTGCTCGGCGGCGATGCGCGTCATGGACTTGAGCTTGCCCAGGGGCAGGTAGGCATGGTGACGCAGATCGCTGTTGGCTTGCTGCAATTGC
The DNA here is from genome assembly GCF_900119265.1 of Pseudomonas sp. NFACC04-2. NCBI lineage: Bacteria > Pseudomonadati > Pseudomonadota > Gammaproteobacteria > Pseudomonadales > Pseudomonadaceae > Pseudomonas > Pseudomonas sp. NFACC04-2. Next base: position 344,174 of record NZ_FPJC01000001.1, on the reverse strand, counting down.
TGCAGCCAGTCCACCAGGACCGGGCCTTCAGACCACTGCACGCGCAACGGCAAGGTATTGATGAACAGCCCGACGGTGCTGTCCACGGCGGCCAGGTTCTCTGGACGACCGGCAACGGTGACGCCATAGACCACGTCGTCACGCCCGGCGTGCTGGCCCAGCAGCAATGCCCAGGCGCCCTGGATCAGGGTGTTGATGGTCAGGTCGTTCTGGCGGGCGAAGTGCGCCAGATGCTCGGTTTCGCTGGCCGTCAGCAGGCTTTCCCGTTCGGCGAACGGTGCCCCCGCGGGTGCAGGCTGCCGCACGGCGAAGGTGGGCAGCGGTGTCGGCTCGCTCACGTCCTGCAACTGTTCGCGCCAGAAGCCTTCGGTGGCGGCCATGTCCTGTTCCGCCAGCCAGGCGATGTAGTCCCGGTAAGGGCGGGTCGGCGGCAGGTCGGCGGGGCGGCCGTGGGCCTGTTCGTAGTACAGCGACAGCCACTCCTGGACGGCGATGCCGACGCTCCAGCCGTCCATGAGAATGTGGTGGAAGGTCCAGATCAGGTGCCAGCGCTCGGGCGCCAGGCGCACCAGGCACACGCGCATCAGCGGCGAGTCGTTCAGCTCCAGGGGCTGGGCGCGCTGTTCCAGCGCCAACTGTCCGAGCGCGGCCTGCGGCTCGGGGCGGTCTTGCCAGTCCAGTTCCGTCAGGGGCAATGGCACGTCCTGTTGCACCACCTGATAGGCATCGTCCAGTTCTTCCCAGAGAAAAGCACTGCGCAGCACCGCGTGGCGCCGCATCAGCGCCTGCCAGGCACCGCGAAATGCGCTCAGTTGCAACGGGCCGTTCATGTCCAGGCTCAATTGCTGGTAATACACCCGCGAATCCGGTTCATAGACGCTGTGGAACAACAGGCCGTGCTGGGTCGGCGAAAGGGAATAAATGTCTTCGATGTTGTTCATGCTTGCTTGGTCCATTTCAAAGTCTTGAAAACTCGAGTGAGCGTCGATCAAGGCGCCGCGCCGGTCCGCAGACCTGTGCGGGCGCCGCGTCGCTCGCTAGCTTTGGGAATCGGGTTTGGTCTTGAGTTTGCCCAGCAACTTGTCCAGGGATTTCTGGTTCAGCGCCTTGGCCAGCGGGAAGTCCGCTGGCATCAGCGAACCGGCCTGTGGGTCAAGGCAGTGTTCGACCAGTGCCTGTAAACGTTCCAGCAGGCGGGCGGGCAAACGACTGTCGGCATTCGGTGTGACGCTGTGCCACTCGACACGCAACACGCCGTCCTCCAGCCAGGCCACCACTTCACGGGCATGGGTCACTCGGTTCACCGGGGCTACGTCCGTCGGCGGGGTCAGGCTGCTGGCGCGCAACCAGCCCGCTGGTGTTTGCTCATGCCCCAGGTAGTTGAACAGCACATCGCCGTGGCTGGCCGGCAATTCGCCGCGCTGGCGCAGCAAGCCGTAGCCCAGACCCAGGCCGGGTACGTCACGCAAGGCTTGCTTGGCGTTGCGCACCTGATCGCCCGCGGCGCCGCTGGCACTCACGCGCAGTGGGTAGAGGGTGGTGAACCAGCCGACGGTGCGGCCGACGTCCAGCCCGGCAAACGGAGCGTCACGCCCGTGGCGCTCCAGATCCACGACGATGTCGCTGCGCTGTTCGGCCTCGGCCAGGGTCGCGGCGAGGGCGGCGATCAGCAGTTCCTCCGGTTGTGTGCGGTAAGCCGCGTGGGACTCGGTCAACCATTGGTGCGTGCGGCTGGCATCCCAGCGGGCCGACAGGGTCTGGCGTTCGGCGACCGTGGCCATGGGCGGCGGGTTCGCAGAGCTCTGGGCACTCCAGTAGCGCTGCTCGGCGGCAGCCTTCACGGTATGGGCTTGCAGGTGCTCGGCCCATTGACGATAAGAGGTGGTTTTCGCCGGCAACGTCGGCTGCTCGCCACGTTCCAGGGCGGGATACAGCTGTTGGAAATCTTCCAGCAGCGGCGTCCAGGACACCGCATCGACCACCAGGTGATGGGCCACCAGGTACAGGCGCTGCGGTGTGCCTTCCAGTAGGGCCGCGGCAAACAGCGGGCCGTGTTGCAGGTCCAGGCTTTGCGCGACTTGCAGCAATTGCTCCGGGTGCTCGCAGCAGGTCAACTGAGCCGGTGCCACTGGCGCGATGTGTGCCTTCCATTGGCCATCGACATGGGTGAAACGCAGGCGCAGGGCGTCATGGTGGGCCACCAGCCGATCCAGCGTGGCTTGGACGATGGCCGGTTCCAGGCGACGGTCGCTGTCGGCCAGCACCGATTGGTTCCAGTGCGCGGCCTGGACCTGTTGCTGGTCGAAGAACCACTGGTGCAACGGCATCAGCGGCATCGGCCCGGTCACGTCGCCTTGTTCGGCCTGGGTCAGCAGCGCTGTGGTCACGTGGGCCAGGGCCGCCGGGGTCGGCGAGCGGAACAGGTCCCGTGGCGTGAGCGAATAGCCCTGCTCACGCAAGCGCGAGATCAGTTTCAGGCCGAGAATCGAGTCACCGCCCAGGGCGAAGAAACTGTCCGAGGTGCCGACTTCGCGGCCGCCAGTCAAGGTTTCGCCGAGCAGTTCGCCGAACAACTGGCAGAGCAGGCGTTCCAGGTCGTTGCGCGGTGCCGCGTAGTCCTTCTGGGTGTTTGGCAAGGGCAGGGCGGCCAGGGCCTTGCGATCGATCTTGCCGTTGGTGCTCAGGGGCAGCGCCGGGATGTGCACCCAAACCGCCGGCACCATGTAGGCCGGCAGCTCGGCCGCGAGCAGGGTCTCGAGGTCCGACTGCGCGGTGCTACTGCTGTAGAACGCCACCAGGCGGTTGTCGATGACCAGGGTGCAGGCGCCGGTGATGGCCGGCAGGTTCAGCAGGGCTGAGTCGATTTCCCCCAGCTCGATGCGCTGGCCACGCAACTTCACCTGATGATCGAGACGCCCCAGGTACTCGATGTTGCCATCGGCCAGGAAGCGGCAACGGTCGCCAGTGCGGTACAGGCGGTCACCGGCCACGAACGGGCTGGCGAGGAAGCGTTCTTCGGTCAGGTCCGGGCGTTTCAAATAGCCACGGGCCACGCCGAGGCCGCCGATGTACAGCTCGCCGATGCTGCCAATCGGCAGCGGCTGCATGGCTTCGTCGAGGATGTACAAGCGCAGGTTGGCGATGGGCTTGCCAATCGGCACGATTGTATCGTGCGCCGAGCAACGCCAGACCGAGACGTCGATGGCCGCTTCGGTCGGGCCGTACAGGTTGACCAGCGCCGCCGGGTGCTGGCCCATGAAGCGCCGCACCAGGTCCACCGGCAAGGCTTCGCCACTGGCGAACACCTGGCGCAAGCTGTGGCAGTCGACCAGGCTCGGTTCCTCGACAAAGGCCCGCAGCATCGACGGCACGAAGTGCAGGGTCGTGACCCGTTCCTGCTGGATCAACTGGCTGAGGTAGGCCGGGTCGCGATGACCGTCCGGACGGGCGACCACCAGGGTCGCGCCGGTGATCAGCGGCCAGAAGAACTCCCACACCGACACGTCGAAGCTGTACGGGGTTTTCTGCAGCACACGGTCGTTCGGGCCAATCGGGAAGGCGTCCTGCATCCAGTGCAGGCGGTTCATCAAGGCACCGTGTTCGTTCATCACGCCCTTGGGTTGGCCGGTGGAGCCGGAGGTGTAGAGCACGTAGGCCAGGTCGTTGGCCTGGACGCTGATCGGCTCTCCAACTTCGGCGGTCGGCAACGCATCCAGCGTCCAGGCGGCATGTCCTGCGGGCAGGCGTGACAGCCATTGCGCCTGGGTCAAGGTGACCTTGGCATCGGCGTCTGCGATCAGGAAGGCCAGGCGCGAGGCCGGCAATTCCGGATCCAGCGGCAGCCACGCGGCGCCGGCATGGACGATGCCGAGCAAGGCCACGACCATTTCCACCGAGCGCTCCATGCACACCGGCACGATGTTGTCGCTGCCCACGCCGGCGGCGCGCAGGGCCCGGGCGACGGTTTGCGCCCGTTGGTCCAGTTCGGCATAGCTCAGGCGCTGGCCTTCGAACACCAGCGCCGGGGCGTTGGGGCTCAGGGCGGCTTGTTGGCTCAGGGCGGTATGCAGGTCGGTCGGGCCGTTGTAATGACGCTCGGTGGCGTTCCACTCGATCAGTTGGCGATGACGCTCGGCCGCTGGCAGCGGTGTCCAATCCCCGAGGCGGGTTTGTGGCGCGTCGAGCATGGTCTCCAGCAGGTGTTGCCATTGTTCCAGCCAACGCCGGGCCGTGGTTTCGCTGAACAGCGCGGCGCGGTATTCCAGCAACACCGACAGCACTTCGCCGTCGTGCACTTCCCAATTCAGGTCGTACTTGGTGGCCTGGGCGGTCACCGCGCGTTCGCTGACCTGCAACTGCGGCCATGGCTGGCTCGACGTGTCGGCGTTCTGCATGGCGAACAGCACTTGGAACAGCGGGGTCTGGCCGAGGCTGCGCGAAGGCTTCAAGTGTTCCACGACCTGGTCGAACGGCACGTCCTGATGCTGTTGGGCATCCAGCACACGGTCGCGCACCTGGTTGAGCAAACCTTCGAAATCCAGGGCCGGATCCAGGTCGGCGCGCATGACCACGGTGTTGACGAAGCAGCCGATCAGCGGTTGCAGCTCGGCGAATGGACGTTGGGCCACCGGGCTGCCGACCCGCACGTCGCGCTGGTTGGCGTAGCGCCCCAAGAGCAACTGCGCGGCACCGAGCATGAGCATGTACAGGGTGGCACCGCGTTGCCGGGCGAACTGCCGCAGGCGTTCCACCAGGGCGGGCGGCAATTGCAGTTGCACCGCACCGGCCGCCGGGGCGAGCTGGTTTGGACGGCCCTGTTCGGTCGGCAGGTCGAGCAGGTAGTCGCCGTCCTCCAGTTGGTTGCGCCAGTATTCCAGCTGGCTGCTGAACGCGTTCTGTTGGCCGGGCTCGCGCTGCCAGAGGGCGTAATCGGGATATTGCAGCGCCAGCGCCGGCAGTGTCGCCGGGATGCCTTGGCACTGGGCGGTGTAGCACTGTCGCAGTTCCTCCAGCAGGTTCTGGCTGGAGGCATCATCGGTGGCGCAGTGGTGCACGCTGAGCAACAGCAGCGACGGGTCGCCGCCACTGCGTTGCAGCAACGTAGCCCGGACCGGCACTTCGGCGGCGAGGTCGAAACGGTGGCCGGTTTCCGCATGGATCGCCGCGTCGGTCAGTCGCTGCCATTGCTCGTCGCTGGTCGCTTGCAGTGCCGTCACCTGTACGGTGAGATCGACCTTCGGCTCGATGATCAGCGCCAACTCGCCGTCGGTATCGCGCACGATGCGGCTGCGCAGGATCTCGTGGCGTTGGACCACACTGTTCAGGGCCGTTTGCAGGGCCTGGACATTGAGTTCGCCGTCCAGTTGCACGGCGCTGACCACGTTGTATTCGCCTCCGCCGGCGCTCAGTTGCTCTAGGAACCACAAGCGTTGTTGTTCGAACGACAGCGGCAGGCGTGCCGGTCGCGGCGCCGCAACGAAGGTCGCCGCCGGGGCTTGCAGGGGATCGCCCAGCAGCGCGGCCAAGGCGTCGAGGGTCGGGTGTTCGAACACCGCCCGCAGCGGCGGCACAGTGGCGAACAGTTGGCGCAGGCGGGCGAACAGGGCCGCCGCCAGCAGCGAGTGGCCGCCTAAGTAGAAGAAGTGGCTGTCACGGCCGATCTGCGTCGACGGCACGTTCAGCAACTCGGCCCACAGGGCGGCCAGTTGCTGCTCGGCGGCGCTGCGCGGCGGGTCCAGGGCGTCTGGCGCGGCTTGGATGTCCGGGGCCGGCAAGGCCTTGCGGTTGAGTTTGCCGTTGTCGGTCAGCGGCAGCTCATCGAGCAGCACGAACGCCGAGGGCACCATGTAGTCGGGCAGGGCGGCGCCAATGGTTTTGCGCCAGGCATGGATGTCGGCCTGCTGGTCGCACGTCACGTAGGCCACCAGGCGCTTGTCGCCGGGCACGTCTTCGCGGGCCAGGACCACGGCCTGGCGCACGCCCGGCTGAGCACCGATCAAGGTTTCGATTTCCCCCAGCTCGACACGGAAGCCACGGATCTTCACCTGATGATCCATGCGTCCCAGGTATTCGAGCTGACCGTCGGGCAACCAGCGCACCAGATCGCCGGACTTGTACATCCGTGCGCCTGGCAGGGACGAGAACGGGTCTTCGATGAACACCTTCGCGGTCTGTTCGGCACGGTTGAGGTAGCCCAGGGTCACGCCGGCACCGCCGATGTGCAGTTCCCCCGGGACGCCCACCGGCATCGGGTTGAGGAAGGCATCGAGCACATAGGTGCGCACGTTGGCGATGGGCCGGCCGATGATCGGCCGCTGCGGGAAGTCATCCACCGCGCAACCGGTGGCATCCACGGTGCACTCGGTCGGGCCGTAGGTGTTGAAGAAGCGGCTGCCGGTAATCGATGGCAGGCGTTGCCACAGTTGCGCGTCCACCGCATCGCCACCGAACAGCACGAAGCGCGGCAGGTACACCTCGCCAAGGCGAACGCCGTCGCTTTCGAGCAGGGCCTTGAGCTGTGCCGGGGTGCACTCGAAGGCGTCCAGGCGAGTATCGCGGAAGAAACCGGCCAGGGCCTCGGGGTCGTAGCGCACATCTTCCGGGGTCAGGTACAGGCTATGGCCGTCGAGCAACAGGATCAGCTCGGCCACTGAACTGTCGAAGGCGAACGAGTAGTTGAAGCTGGTGCGCATCGGCTGGTCGGTGTAGCGGCGATACAAGCCATGGATGCGCGCCCAGGCCAGGTTGACCACCGAACCGTTGGTCACCAGGGTGCCCTTGGGCTTACCGGTCGAACCGGAGGTGTACATGATGTAGGCCAGGTCTTGCGGCCCGGCGAGCGGGGCCGGGTTGCTGTCCGGCTGGTTGGCGAACAGCGCCGCGTCGTTGTCCAGGCGCAAGCGTGGCAGTTCGGCGCCCAGTTGTTCCAACAGGCCCTGCTGGCCTATGAACAGTGCCGGTTGCGCGTCTTCGAGCATGTACGCCAAGCGATCCACCGGGTAGGTCGGGTCCAGCGGCACATAGGCGCCACCGGACTTGAGAATGCCCAGCAGGCCGACCAGCAGTTCCAGCGAACGCTCGACACACAGCGCCACTGGGCGGTTGGCGCCGACACCCTGGCTGCGCAGGTAATGCGCCACCTGGTTGGCCCGACGGTTCAGTTCGCCATAGCTCAGGCTGCGGCCTTCGAAACACAGGGCGTCACGCTCCGGGGTGCGCTCGGCCTGTTGTTCGAACAACTGGGCGAAGGTCAGGTGCGTCGGCACCTCCATCTCGGTACGGTTCCACTCGACCACGGTGCGTTGCCACTCCGCGTCCATCAGCAGCGGCAAGGCGGCGACCGGGCGCTGGGGCTCGGCGAGCATGTGTTCGAGCAGGTGTTCCAGGCGGGCGAGGGTCTGGCGGGCGCTGTCGGCGACGAAGAGGTCGAGGGCGAACATCAGCTCCAGCTGGATCGGCGCGTTGGCCGGGCACAGCACATGCAAGTCCAGGTCGCATTCGGAGTGCCGCAGCGGGGTGTCCAGCGCTTCGAACTCCAACCCGGGGAAGCGCAACCGCGACTCCATGGCCAGTTGCTGGGCGACCATGACCTGGTACAGCGGCGCATGGCTGAGGCTGCGTGGCAGTTGCAGACTGTCCACCAATTGCTCGAACGGCAAGTCCTGGTGCAGCAGACCATCGCGCAGGCGCTCGGCCACTTGCTTGACCAGGGTGCTGAAGCCGGCTTGCGGCTCGAAGTCGGCGCGGATCGCCAGGTTGTTCAACAGAATGCCCAGCAGGCCTTCGGTGCCCGGTTGTTCACGGTGGGTGACCGGGGTGCCGACCAGCACCGTGGCATCGCCGCTCAAGCGGTGCATCAGTACGGCGAAGCCGGCGAACAGAACGGTGAACGGTGTGGTGCCGAGACGACTGGCAAAGGCTTGTACCCGGCCGCTGAGGTCGGCGCTGAGTTCACGCTGCACGATCCCGGCACGGTAGCTTTGTACCGAAGGCCGTGGATGGTCGGTGGGCAAGGCCAGCAGCGGGCTGGCGTCGCTGTCGCGACGGTCCAGGGTGGTGGTCCAGTAGTCGAGTTGGCGCTTGAGTTCGGCGCCTTGCAGGTGTTCGCGTTGCCAGAGGGCGAAGTCGGCGTACTGCAGCGGCAGGGCCGGCAGGTCGGCGGGAGTGCCGTTGCAACGGGCTTCATAACCCAGGGCCAGCTCGCGCAGGGCGATGGTGGCCGACCAGGCGTCCGAGACCAGGTGATGCAGGGCGATGCCGAGCACGTGCTCGTCCGGCGCCAGGCGCAGCAAGCGCGCACGCAGCAGCGGTGGGCGGGTCAGGTCGAACGGCTGCTCGAAGGTGTCTTGCAGGGCATTGAACTGTGCGCCGGCGCGTGCGGTGGCGGTCAGCCCCGACAAGTCTTCGAAGGGCAACGCGATGTCCAGCGCTGGGCTGATGCGCTGGCACGGCACGCCGTCGGTGCTGTGGATGCCGGTGCGCAGGATTTCGTGGCGCACCAGCAGGTCGTTCAGGCTGGCGTGCAGCGCCTCGACATTGAGTTCACCCTTGAGGTGCAGGGCGAACGGGATGTTGAACAGGGTGGTGCCCGGCGTCAGTTGCTCGATGAACCACAGGCGCTGTTGCGAGAACGACAGTGGCAGCAGCGTTGGGCGTGGTTGGGCCTTGGGCACGCTGAGCGCGCTGGCTTGCGGTGCGGCGGCCTCGGCCTGGCGGGCGGCGATGGCCACGGCCAGCAAGGCCACGGTGGGGTGTTCGAACAGGACCCGCAATGGCAGGTCCAGTTTGAACTGGGTGCGCAGGCGGGCCACGATCTGGGTCGCCAGCAGCGAGTGCCCGCCAAGGGTGAAGAAGTTGTCTTCCACGCCGACCGTGTCGCGGCCCAGGACTTCGGCCCAGATCGACGCCACGGTGGTTTCCAGGGCGTTGCGCGGGGCGATGCTTTCCTCGGCGTCGGCCTGCCAGTCCAGCTCGCGGGCGGCGAGGGCCTTGCGGTCGACCTTGCCGTTGTTGTTCAGGGGCAGTTTGTCCAGGCCGACGAAGGCCGCCGGGACCATGTACGGCGGCAGTTGCGCCCGCAGGTGTTCGCCCAGGCCATCGCTGCCCTGGGTCTCGTCATGGGCCGACCAGTACGCCACCAACCAGGCTTCGCCGACGGTGTTTTCCCGCAGCAGGACGGCGGCTTCGCGTACGTTCGGGTGCTGGGCGAGACGGTGTTCGATTTCCGTCAGTTCGATCCGGTGCCCGCGCAGTTTCACCTGCTGGTCGCGACGGCCGAGGTATTCGATCACCCCGTCCGCACGCCAGCGTCCCAGGTCACCGGTGCGGTACAGGCGACCTTCGAGTTGAGGGTGCTCGATAAAGGCTTCAGCGGTGCGCTGCGGGTCGTGCAGGTAGCCGCGGCCGACGCCGACGCCACCGACACAGATTTCCCCGGCGACGCCAACCGGCACCGGGCGCAGGGCTTCGTCCAGCACGTACAGACGGTTGTTGGCGGTCGGCTGGCCGATGGGCATGTGGCTGACCTCGGCCCCCGGAGCCGCGAAGATCGGCTGGAAGGCCACGTCGTCGGCACATTCGGCCGGTCCGTAGGCGTTCATCAGCGCGATGTCGGGGAACCGTGCGAACCAGTCCCGGGCCACGGTCGGCGGCAGGGCTTCACCGGTGGGCAATACCCAGCGCAGGTCCGGCAGTTGCAAATCGCACGGGCACAACGCGAGCACGGTGCGCATCAGGCTCGGGACGATTTCCAACACGTTCAGGCGCTCGCTGGCGAGCACCTGCAGCAGGCGTTGCGGGTCGTGGGCGACTTCATCGGGAAGAATGTGCACGGTGGCACCGAGCACCGGCGCGGCGAGGAACTGCCACACCGAAATGTCGAACGCCACCGAAGCGGTCTGGGGAATGCGGTCGGCGGCGTTGAGACCCAGCGCCGGCACCTTGCCGAAGATGTTGTTGAGCATGCCGCGCTGTTCGATCATCACGCCCTTTGGCGTGCCGGTCGAACCCGAGGTGAACAGCACGTAGGCCAGGCTGTCGGGGCGGGCGAGCACTGGCAATGGTGCGTCGTTGCCCGATCTCCAGCAGGCTTCGGCGAACAGCGCCGCGGGCGCCCGATCGAGGCCGCTGAGCAGTGGGTCGAGCAGACCGCTGCAGGCTTCGCTGGCGATCAGCAGCGGCGCGCGGGACAGCCCGAGGATTTCCCGCAGGCGCTCGGGCGGGTGATTGACCTCCAGGGGCAGCATCGCCGCGCCAGCCTTGAACACGGCCAGCATCATGGTCAACAGCGCCAGGCCACGGGGGGCCACCAGCGCGACCAGTTGGTCTTCATCGGCACCGGCCTCGCGCAGGGCGTGGGCCAGGCGCGTGGAACGCAGGTCCAGCTCGGCGTAGGTCAGCGACTCACCGGCGCAGGTCGCGGCGACCTGATCACCGCGCTGGGCGACCTGGGCGGCAAACAGCTCGGCGTAGCTTTGATCCAGCGCAAAGTCGTGGGGGTTCAGCGCCCATTCGCCCAGCAACTGTTGACGTTCGTCGGCGGCCAGCAGTTCGAAGCTGGCCAACGGCGCGTCGGGGGCGACGAGCATGCTGCGCACCAGGCTGGCGGTGTGGCCCAGCAGGCGCTGTACGGTGGCGGCCTCGAAACGTTCGCGGTCGTAGGACACGCGGATGCCCAGTTGTTCGCCCGGCAGGATCACCACGGTCAAGCCGTAATGGGTGTGCACGCTGTGGTCCATGCCTTCGAGGCTGAACTGGAAACCGCCTTCGAGGATCTGTTCGTCGATGGGCGCGTTTTCGAACACCAGGATGCTGTCGAACAGGGTTTCGCCACGGGGGAAATCGCTCCACCCCTGGATATCGGTCAACGGCGTGTGCTCGAAGTCGCGCATGTCGACGTTGAGTTTCTGCAGGTCGCCCAGCCAACTGCCGAGGGAGGCGTTCGGGTCCACCGAAACCCGCAGCGGCAAGGTGTTGATGAACAGGCCGATCATTTCCGCGACGCCGGTCAGGTCGGCCGGACGCCCGGCCACGGTGACGCCAAAGACGACGTCCTGCTGCCCGCTGTAGCGCGACAGCAGCAACGACCAGACCCCCTGGAAAAATGTGTTCGGGGTGATCCGGCGACTGCGGCAGAACGCCGCCAGTGCCTGGGTTTCCTGCGCGTCCAGGTGAATCAGTTGGTCGTCCACCAGCACCGCATCGGTGTAGCGGTCGCGGCTCACGCCGTTGTCCACGGTCAGGGGCGTTGGGGCGTTGAGGCCTTGCAACTGGCCGCGCCAGAATTGCTCGGCCTTGCTCGCATCCTGGCGTTGCAGCCACTGGATGTAATCGCGAAACGGTCGAGGGCTTTTCAGTTCCGGCGTGCGATCGTTGCACAGCGCTTCGTAGACTTTGAGGAAGTCCACGGTCACCAGGGAGATGCACCAGGCGTCCATCAGGATGTGGTGGAAGCTGCGAATGAACTCGTAGGACTCGTCGGCCAGACGCACCAGCCGGAAGCGAATCAGCGGTGGCTTGGACAGGTTGAAGCCGACCTTCTGCTCGTCTTCCAGCAACGTGCGGATCCGCGCCTCCTGCTCATGGGGAGCGAGCCCGCGCAGGTCGAGGGTGTCCAGCGGCACCTTGACCTGGCGATGGATCACCTGCACCGGTTGCTTCTGGCTTTTCCACTGGAAACTGGCGCGCAGGGAAGGGTGCAGTGCCACCACCTGGCGCCACGATTCGAGGAACGCCCCTTCATCGATGGCCCCGCCGATGCGGTAGCGATCCTGCATCAGGTACACCCCGGAGTCTTCGTGCAGCAGGGAGTGGAACAGCATCCCTTGTTGCAACGGCGACAGCGGGTAAATGTCTTCGATCGGGTTGCCAGTGGTTTTTTCGGTGGTCATTGAAAACGTCCTGCGTAAAAAGGGGCAACGGTGATGGCGGAGCGACGGGAAGAACCGTTCACAGGTCGGCCTCGTCCAGTTCGGCCATCAGCGCTTGCATTTCGTCATCGGACAGGCCCGAGGCGCTGAACTCGGTGCTGTCGGCTTGCGGCTCGGCGGCGCTCGGATCCAGCGGTTGCGCGACCTCGGCCATGGCCGCGATGGTCTGGCGTTCGAAGACTTGCTTGGCCGACAGCGCGATGCCTTGCTCGTGGGCCTGGGCCACCACTTGCAGGCTCAGGATCGAGTCGCCGCCGATGGCGAAGAAGTTGTCGGTGACACTCACCGTCGAGAGTTTCAAGACCTTGGCGACGATCGCTTGCAAGGTGGTTTCCATGGCGTTGCGCGGCGCCACGTGGGCGTTTTCGTCGAACTGGTCCGGGTCGGGCAACTGGCGGGTGTCGAGCTTGCCGTTGGGCGTGCGCGGAAAGCTCGCCAGGGTCAGCACCAGGGCCGGCACCATGTACGACGGCAGGCGCTCACCGAGGAAGCGCTTGATCGCCTCCGAATCCGGCGCGTAGCCGTGGGCGGCCACGATGTAGGCGAGCAGGCGTTTACCAGCGGCATGTTCCTGGACGATCACCGCGGCTTCGCGCACGTCGCTGTGGCTGCACAACTGGCGTTCGATTTCGCCCAGTTCGATGCGGTAGCCGCGGACTTTGACCTGATGGTCCTTGCGCCCCAGGAACGCCAGGCGCCCGTCGGCCAACCAGCAGGCCAGGTCACCCGTACGGTAGGCGCGAGTACCATCGGCCAGGGTGACAAAGGCCTTGGCGGTTTCTTCGGGTTTGTTGCGATAGCCGCGGGCCAGGGTCGGGCCGGCCAGGACGATCTCGCCCGGTTCGCCAATGCCGCAAGCGCTGTCGAACTCGTTCAGCAAGCGCAGGTCCATGCCGGCGATGGGGCGGCCGATGCTGACGTTCCGGCTGGGCTCCAACACTTCATAGGTGGCCCAGACTGTCGCTTCAGTGGGGCCGTATTCGTTTACCAACCGGGCGTGTGGCAGGGTCTTGCTGTGTTGCGCGATCAGCGACGGCGGGCAAGCCTCACCGGCGACGATCCAGCAGGCGAGGTGGGCGGCTGCGTCGTTGCGCTGCAATTGATCGAGCAGGGCCTGGTACAGCGATGGCAGCGACAGGCCGTGGCTGACCTGGTGCTGGGCAATCAGTTGCGCCAGGCGAGCCATCTCCAGCTCTTCACCCGGAGCGGGCAACACCAGGCGTCCGCCTTGGGCCAGGGTCCAGAAAATCCCGGCGACCGAACTGTCGAAGGCAAACGAGGACAGCAGCAGGTAGGCGCGCACGGGCGTTTCATAGGCGGCCATGCGCACTTGGGTCGAGAAGCTCAGCGCGCCGTGGCTGATTTCCACGGCTTTCGGCGCACCGGTGGAGCCGGAGGTGTAGATCAAGTAGGCGAGGTCGTTCGCGTTCGGCAACGGCAGCGCCGGCCAATCGCCGAGGTCCGGCGTTGCCAGGTCATCCAGCACGAAGCGTTGCAGGTGGGCCGGCACGCTATCGGCCAGTTCGGCGCTGACCACGATGTGGGCAATGGCGCTGTCGGCGAGCATGTAGGCGCGGCGGTCGGCCGGGTAGGACGGGTCGACTGGCACGTAGGCGCCACCGGCTTTCAAGACGGCGAGCATGGCGACAATGGCCGCGTTGCTGCGGGCGAACAGGATACCGACGGGCACCCCGGGACCAATGCCGGCGGCGACCAACCGATGGGCCAGTTGCGTGGCGCAGGCGTCGAGGCGGCTGTAGCTGAGGTCGCCGTCCTGGTCGCTGAGGGCGATGGCGTTCGGCTGCTGGCGAACCTGACGGGCAATCAATTCCACCAATGTCACGGGTTCGATGGACGGCACGCTCGTACTGGCGCCAATCAGTTGGAATTGCAGCGCGCCACTCAGGGGCAATCGGGCCCAGGGCCGTTGCGGGTCGGCCAGGGCACCTTGCAGCAGCTGCAGCCATTGCTCGGCGAGGCAACCCACGGCTTCGGCGCTGAGGGCATGGCGGTCGTAGACCAGCTGCGCGTGCAGGCCGTCGGGCAACTGGCGGACATTCAGGCATGCCTTCAGCGGATTCATCACCGCGCTGGCATGACGCTCCCGGGCATCGCCCGAGCGCCAGGCAAAGGCGTATCCGGCGTCAAGGGTGCCGGTGTAATAGTCCTGCCAGCCGACCGCGCGCTCCAGGGTGGCGGCCACTTGTGTGCTTTGCTCCAGCAGAGTCGCCTGGGCATCCAGTTCGATGCTCACGGGCAGGCACTGCTCGAACAGACCCAGGGTGTTCTCCAGTTCCGCGCCACGACTTTCATGGATCAGGGTGAGCGGCACCTGTTGCTGGCCGGCCAGTCGTCCCAATACCGCTGCCCATGCCGCCAGCAGCACGTCCGGGGTCAGGGCCGGGTGGCGGGCGAGGTCGGCCGGCAGCGCCAGGTCCAATCGGGTCGGCGCAAACCCACCTTCGAGGATCGATTCGAGGGGCAGTTGCAGGGTGGCCTGTTCGGTTTCGCCCGAGGGTTTCCAGAAGCTCACGCCCGGATGGTCCGGCGCGTCTTCAACCAAGCTCCAGCGCCATTCGGCGTAGTCGGCGTACTGCAAGGTGTCGGACAGGTCCGTGGCGCTGTCTTGCAGCAGTGCACTGGCCAGCCATTTCAGGCTGGCGAGGTCGAAGTGGCTGCTGGCCGCCGCCAGGTCCAGAATCGTCTGTTCAGCGGACAGGCGCACCAGGGTCACGCACAGGGGAGACGTCCAGTCGCGGGGCTGGTCGGCGAGTTGGGCCAGCGCGGCGTCCTGATCGGCGCGGTCGTGTTGGCGCAGGTCCTGTAGGTTCACCGCCAGCGGAGCGGTTTCATCGATCACTTGCACCGGGTGGCGCAGGCCGGGCACGGGCATCAGGCGCGTGCGCAGGATTTCACTGCCGGCCACCAGCGCCTGCAGGCGCTCGTTCAGGACATCGACATCCAGTGGATACGACAGCGACCATTGCAAATGGCAGCTGAACGGGTGCGCCGCCGCGCCGTTGATGTGGGTGTAAACCGATGCCTGCTGCGGCGAAATACGAAAACCTTGAAGTCCGCTCATGTTCATCTCGACTGGAAAAGGGCTTGAGCCTGGATCACCGCTCAGACGCTGGGGCTTGCTGGACACGGGTCAGGCAAGCCTCCTGCGAACGGCGGGTGGACCCGTTGAATGTCAGACGGCAACGTCGCTCGACAGCAGGGCTTCAGCCATGCCGGTCATGATGGCGCGCTTGCCGGTAAAGGGTTCGCGACCGTGCACAGCGAGCATGTTGTCGATGAACAACACGTCCCCCTGTTGCCAACTGAACCGCACCAGCGAGTCGAGGTAGGCCGCGCGTAGCGACTCCAGGACCTGGGGCTCGATGGGGTCGCCATCGCCATAAAAGGTGTTGGTGGGCAGGTCGAGGTCGTTGAAGTTGCTTTGCAGCGAATCGCGGATTCGTCCAGGCAGGGTGCTGATATGGAAGAACGTGGCGTGGTTGAACCAGACCTCTTCGCCGGTGCGGGGGTGGCGCACCACGGCCGGTCCGCGCTGGCGGGTGCGCAGGCGATTGTTGTCTTTCCATTCCACTTCGATGCCGACGCTGGCGCAGTAGGCTTCCACTTCGCCGCGATCTTCGGACTGGAACACGGTCTGCCACGGCAGGCCGAAACCGTCGCCGTAGTTGCGAACGTACAGCACGCCTTTTTCCCGGAACCGCGCTTCGATCTGTGGGCTGATCCTGGCCTTCACGGCGCGGGTCGAGCCGATCGGTGTTTCACCGCCGGTCTCGGACGGCAGTTGGCAGTAGAAGAACAGCCGCAGCGGGAAGCGCGGTGAGTAGGAGTGTTCGTTGTGGGGGAAGATCATCTGGTCGGCCGGGTAGTCGGTCGAGGTGTAGATGTTGCCGCCGACCCGTGTCCGGGGCGAGGCACGGAACATGTATTCCAGTGCTCCGGGGGAAAGGGCGGCGATCACCTGGTCGAACTGCTCGACGGATGCGACATTGAAGCCGCGAAACAGCAGGGCGCCGTACTGCAGCAGTTTCTTTTCCAACGACTCGCGTTCCCGGGTGGCCCAGGCGACCAGATCAACGCCACTGACCGCTGGCTCGATCACCAGGGGCAGGGCGTGGTCCGGGCTGAGCAGGCGCTCGGTCACCAGTTGTTGTTCCGAGACGTTCATGGCTTTGCGACGCACGGCGCCGAGGGCGCGTGGCGATGGGGGCAAGATAGACATAACGGCATCCGACTCGGTTAAAGGGACAAGGAGCGACGTTTGGCTTGCATCATCTGGCTGCGACCGGCCAGGGCCTGGGACTGTTGCCGCTCACGGGCAAAGGCCTGGTCCCAACTGTCGATGCGCTCGGCCAGTGCCGGCAACGGCTCGTCCAGCAGGATGTGCAGTTGTTCCAGCAGGCACATCCACAGGTGTTGCAGGCGCAAGGCACGGCCCTGGTCGAAGTATTCGCCGCGATACTTGAGGGTCGCGGCAAGGCCTTCGCTGCCGTGCACGAGGTCGAGTACCAGGTGGAAATCCCCCGGAGCCTGGGCCACGTCCAGCGCGGCCAACTGCGCGCCGGCGATGGCGGTCGGGGTCACCCGCGACGGTTGATAGTTGAGCTTGACCTGGAACAGCGGTGAGTGACCGGGACGGCGCTGCGGCGCGAGGGCCGAGACCACCAGATCGAAAGGCAGGCCTTGATGGGCGTAGGCCAGGCGCGCTTCATCGCGAACCCGCTCAAACAAGCCGGCCAGGGTTGGCTCGCCACGCAGATCACAGCGCAGGGTCAACTGGTTGACGAAGAAGCCGATGACGTCGTTGTGCTCGGCCAATGGTCGGCCGCTGACGTCGGTGCCCAGCAGGAATTGCTGCTGGCCGCCCAGTTGCTTGAGCACCAATTGATAACAGGCCAGCAACAGCATGAACAAGGTCATGCCTTGCTCGCGGGCCAGCGCTGCCAACCGCTCGCAACTGGCTTGGGGCACGTTGAAGTCCAGGCTGTGTTCGCCAGGGGCCTGGCCGCTACCACCCAATTCCAAGGTTTGGGGTATGCCGGCCAAGTGGCCGCGCCAGAAGGCCTGCTCGCTGGCGATCCGTTGTTGGTTCCAGTGCCGGGCTTCCCATTGGGCGAAATCGAGGTATTGCCCCGGGAGCGCGGCGTCCGCTGACCCCGCCAGTTCCGCCAGCAATAGTTGCGCCGAGCGCCCGTCGAAGGCGATGTGGTGCAGGGTCAGCAGCAGGTCATGCTGTTGGTCATGTCGGCTGAGTAACTGCGCCCGCAGCAGCGGGCCGGCTTGCAAATCGACGGGGGTGGCGTGTTCGTGGGCCAAGCGCTGGCTCAGTGCCTGTTGTTGCTGCGCTTCATTCTGCTCACGCACATCGTGATGGACCAGCGCTACCGCCGTGGCCGGCAACACGTGTTGTTGCGGGCCATCGACACCGTCGCGGTACACCGTGCGCAACACACCATGCCGCTCCACCAGCGTGTTCAACCGCAGGGCCAGGGTCTCGATGTCCAGCGGACCTTGCAGGCGCAGGTGCAGCACCAGGTTGTGGCGGGTGTCGTCCGGGTTCAATTGGCGCAGGAACCACAGACGACGCTGGGCGAACGATTGATGTCCCTGGCTGAGGTTGGCCTGCTCGGCCGAAGCCTCGGCCGTCGGCACCGGCTGATTCAGGAAGCCTTGCAGGGCCAGCGCCCATTGTCCGAGGGTGGTCTCTCCGAACAGACTTTGGATATCGAGGTTCCAGCCCAGGTCCTTGTGCAGGCGCGCGGCGAAGTCGGCGACGCCGATGGAGTCCAGGCCCTGGCCGATCAGGCTGAGGTTGAAGTCGGCGCAAAAGTACGGGTTGACTGCGTGCAGCGTCTGTTCCAGCCATTGGCGGCAGGCGGCTTGGGCCTGTTGCGGCGTTTCGGTCACCAGGCGCTTGAGCTGGGCAAGGTCAAGGAGCTCGCCGTTCGCGGCCAGCACTGCACCGCTCTGGGCGATGATGCTCAACGTGCCCGCAGCGAGCTGTTTGCGTGCGCCTTGACGGGCGATCTTGCCGCTGGTGGTCATCGGGATGGTGCCGGCTTGCACCAGCACGATCTGGTCGATGCCACAGTCGGCGGCTTCGCGAACGGCGTTTTGCATCGAGGCGAACAGCGCCGGGTGATGTGCCGGGTCGACGAACTTGCGGTGCGGCTCGGCGACAATCACTAGCTTCTCGCGGCCCAGTGCCGGGTCCATTTCCGAGAAGGCGGCGATGCGCCCGGTGCGGATGCCCGGCTCGGCGTCGGTAATGGCGAATTCGATGTCGTGGGGGTAGAGGTTGCGTCCATTGAGAATCAACAGGTCCTTGAGCCGTCCGCAGATCACGACTTGGCCTTCGTGCATGAAGCCCAGGTCGCCGGAGCGCAGGTAATAGTCCGATGAACCGACAATCCGGGCTTCAAAGGCTTCGCGCGTGGCTTCGGGATTGTTCCAATAAGACTCGGCGTTGCTCGGGCCCTTGAGCCAGACTTCGCCAATGCGATCGGCGGCGCATTGCTCGAAGGTGTGCGGGTCGACGATGGCGATGCTGTGCAGGGCTTGCGGGTAGCCACAGGCGACGAACTCCACGGCGGCGGCATCGGCCGCCGCCAGCGCCACGCGGCCGGTCTCCAGCACGGCCTTGTCCAGGCGCAGCACCACCGGCCGCGCGTCGGCCGGCGTGGCGCTGACACACAGGGTCGCTTCGGCCTGGCCATAACCGGGGCTGATGGCCAACGGGTCGAGGCCGCAGGCGGCAAAGCGCTGGGCGAACGCTTGAAGGGTGCCAGGGTGGATCGGTTCGGCGCCGTTGATCGCGTGCTTCCAGGCGCTCAGGTCGAGCTGCGCGATGAGGTTATCGCTGACCACGCGGTTGCACAGGGCATAGGCGAAATTGGGGGCGAAACTGGCGGTGGCGCGGTAGCGACTCAACGCTTGCAACCAGGTCGACGGCGCATTGACGAAGGTCTGGGAAGCCATCAGGTAGCACGGCATGCCGCTGTAGAGCGGGGCCAGCATACCGCCGATCAGGCCCATGTCGTGGTACAGCGGCAGCCAGTTGACCATGGCGCCGTGTTCGTCGAACGCGTAGGCCTGGCGCATCAGTTCGACGTTGGCGATCAGGTTGCGCTGACGCACTTCGACGCCTTTCGGCGAGCCGGTAGACCCTGAGGTGTATTGCAGGAAGGCCACGGTCGAAGCGTCGATGGCCGGGCGTTGCCATTGGCCGGCCGGTGGTGTGCCCAGGTCCTGGACAGTCAGCACATCGACCCGGCCCTCCACCAGTTCCAGCAAGCCTTCGCAATAATCCGCCGGGGCGAGAATCAGCGCCGGCTCGGCATCCACCACCACGTTGCGCACGCGGTCGAGGTGCCGCGGTTTACGCGACGGTGGCGGAAACAACGGCACCGCAATCAGGCCCGCATACAGGCAAGCGCAGAAGGCGCGGGCGTAGTCGAGGCTGCTGGGCAGCATCAACAGCACCCGATCACCCGGCGCATAACGCGCTTGCAATGCAGCCGCCAGTGAGCGGGATTGCTCGTGCAGTTGGGCAAACGTCAGGGTTTCGCCAATCTCTACGCCGTCCGGCAGAAAATGCAGGGCGGCACGCTGAGGGAAGTGCTGGGCGTTGGCTTCCAGCACGTCGATCCAGTGTTCGAATGAAAACATGTGCAGTTCACGCCATGGCCACGATGACTTTGCGGTCACCGGTGAAAGGATTGCGACCGTGTGCCACCAGTCGGTTGTCGAGCATCAGGATATCGCCGGGCTGCCAGGGGAAACTGATGGCAGTCTCGCGATAAACCTCGCGCACGGTGTCGAGCATGTCGTCGGCAATCGGCGAACCGTCGCCGAAATAGACATGGCGCGGCAGGTTTTCTTCACCCACCGCCGCCAGCAGGCTGGCGCGTACGCTTGGTTCGATGGCCGAGACATGGAACAGATGCGCCTGGTTGAACCAGACCCACTCACCGGTCTCGGGATGCTGCTGCACGGCGGCGCAACGCTGGCGAGTGCGCAGGTCGCCATCGGCTTTCCATTCCCACTCGATGTCGTTGTCCTGGCAGTAGCGTTCGACCTGGGCCCGGTCCTGAGTGTTGAAGACTTTTTCCCAGGGCAGGTCCAGGGCGCCACTGTAGTTGCGCACATAAAGCAGCTCGCGGCTGGCGAACAGCTCGCGGATCTCGGCAGGCATGCGCTGGTAGATCAGGCGGCTGTCGGCAATCGGGGTCTCGCCGCCGGTTTCACTGGCTTTGATGCAGTGAAACCAGATGCGCGAAGGCCAGGGGCGGGTGTAGGCCTGTTCGTTGTGCAATGGAATGAACTGATGGGCCGGGTACTCGGTGGAGCTATAGACCCCGGCGAAGACTTTGCTGCGCGGCGTCGAGCCGAACTCGTAGCTGGCCAGCGGCGCGCCGAAGCTGGCGGCGAAGCGCTTGAAATCGATGGGGGTGGCGACGGTGAAACCGCGCAACAATACGCCGCCCACCGTAGTCAGGACCTGGGCCAGGCCGTCGCGAATCGAGGCGTCCAGATCATGGATCGACTGTCCCGATGCCCCTTGCACCAGCACGGGCAGCGATTGGGCGCTTGCATCCGTGGGCGCCATTGAAAACAGCTCGGAACGCCCGTTCAGGTGTTCGATTGAGGTCATCCTTGTGCATCCTCTTATAGCTCTTCGACCAGTCACAAGACCTTGAAAGCAGGGCAGCGGTCGGTTGTGTAGGACTCGTCTGTAATGTATTCAACTCAATACAAGACGACATATTAGGTACAAATGAGATGGATTATCAATACTATTTATTTAATTTTTTTTTTGGATTAGACTCCGCTCCGCTGGCGCCAAACAGCCTTCGGCCAGCTCAAAAAACCAAAAATATCTGTCGCAGGGGAGCGGGGCGTGAATTTCAAAAAGAACACAATTGCGTTGGCTGTAGGGTCGGCCATAGGCTTGAGCAACGGCGCTTGGGCGGCTGAAGAAGCCGGCAAGATGGAGATCGCTCCAATCACCGTGACCGGTGAAAAGATCGACCGTACCCTCGAAAAGACCCAGTCCAGCGTCGTGGTCGTCACCGACAAGAATCTGCGTGAGCACGGCGACAAGGACCTGGTGGATGTGTTTGCCCGCACGCCAGGCATCTATAGCCAGGCCGGCAATGAGAACTGGGGTATCCGTGGCGTGCCGGTGTCCGGTTTTGACGATCAGGGCCCGGCGGCTCTCAACGGTGCGGTATCGGTATATGTCGACGGTGCCGTGCAACCCAACCGCGCACTGACCCTCAGCCCGGTCCCGCTCTGGGATGCCGAACAGGTCGAGGTTTTCCTTGGCCCGCAATCCACCACTCAGGGCCGTAACTCCCTGGCCGGCGCGGTGGTTATCCAGACCAAGAACCCAACCTTCGAACCGAGCTTCTCGGCGCAGACCAACGTAGGCAACTACGGTGAACGCGGCGCGGCCGTGGCGGGTGGCGGGGCTATCGTGGATGACAAGATCGCCGGGCGTATCGCCGTGGATTACGGCGAAGGTGACGGCTACATCCGCAACACCACGCTCAATGACGACGCCAACCCGCGTCGCACCAGCAACGTCCGCGGCAAATTGCTGATCCTGCCTAACGATGACACCGATGTCCTCTTGACCTACGCCCACAGCGAACACCGCCAGGGCGACCGTTCGACCATGCGCGTCAACGGCAAGCCGAGCTATTACGACATCGCGTCCAACACCAAGGCCTTCGACAACCTCAAGCAGGACACCCTCAGCGCCAAGGTGGACTATCGCCTGAACGATGCCTGGTCGCTGACAAGCATGACCGCCAACACCAGCACGGACTACAGTAACCGTCTGGACTTCGACCAGACTGCCGTGGACAACCAAGTGGTTTTGCGTAAGCAGGACGGTAACCTGTTCAGTCAGGAGCTGCGTCTGAATTACACCTCGGATACGGTGAAGAGTTTCGTGGGTGCGTACTATGGCCACAACTCCAACGACTTCCACGACCGGTTGTTGTTCGACGACGCGCTGTTCGGTACCGTCAAGGGCGATACCACCATCGAGAACAAGGCCGTGTTCGGTGAAGTCAACTGGACCTTCGCACCGCGCTGGACGTTGATCACCGGCCTGCGGTACGACCACGAAACGAACGACACCGACGTCAAGCAGGACGACTTCTCCGAATCGGCCAAAGTCAGCAAGTCGTTTGATGCGGTGCTGCCGAAGCTTGGCATCGACTATGAACTGGCCACCGACCAATACCTCGGTTTCATGGTGCAGAAAGGCTACCGCGGTGGTGGCGTCAACTTGCGCTCCGGCAGTGGTCACCAATCCTATGATCCGGAATACACCACCAACTACGAACTGTCCTATCGCGGTTCGTTCTTCGACAAGACTCTGCGTACCCGCGCTAACCTGTACTACACGGACTGGAAAGACCAGCAGGTCAGCGTGCGGCAGAACGGTAGCTCAGTCATTGATGTCTTCAACGCCGGTCGCAGTGACATCAAGGGCCTGGAAGTCTTCGTAGAAAAGGACATCACTGAACAGTTGACCCTGAATGTCGGTGGCGCCGTTACCGATAGCAAATACAAGGACTTCGTCACGGGCAGCGGCCAGGACATGAGCGGTGAGTCGTTCCTTTACTCGCCCAAGTACAAGGTGTCCGTGGGCGGTGTCTATCGCTTCGACGACCGTCTGATATTCGGCACGGACGTTACCTACCAGAGCACCGCGCCTTCGGAATATGAGTTCGATGCCAGCGGTAAGGTCACCGGTGAGCGCCGTAGCGACAACTACGTGCTGGTGAACTTCAACACCGAGTACAAAGTCACCAAGAACGTCGCGGTTTCCGCTTACGTGAAGAACGCGTTCGACAAAGAGTACGTCACCAATAACCGCAGCGACGACATCATCGACGTCGGCGCACCGCGTACGGTGGGGATGATTCTGCGTTACGACATGTAAACCCAAGGGCGCGGGGAGGCAATCTCCCCGCGCCTGCTCCAACGTTTCGGATGTTTGTTTCCAGGCTGTTCGTTCCCTTCCAAACCCAGCCTCCATGGAGGAAATCATGAGTGCTTTTTCGAATGTCACAGCAGGTGGCGCGCAACAGCTACGCCTGTTGCACACCGGTCTGTCGAGCCCTTACTGCCTCGATTCGACGCCGCTGCTGGAGCGTCAGCAACAGCAGGAGTCCAACGCCCGCAGTTACCCGCGACGCATTCCCCTGGTGCTTGAAAGGGCCCATGGCATTTATGTGCAGGACAGCCGGGGGCAAGTGTTCGTCGATTGCCTGGCCGGTGCCGGAACCCTGGCGCTGGGACACAACCATCCGGTGATCATCGAGGCCATCACCCAGGTCATGGCGGCCGGTGTGCCGATGCATACCCTGGACCTCATGACACCTGTGAAGGACGCATTCGTCCAGGAAATTTTCGCTTGCCTGCCCAGCGAGTTCGCTCGTCACGCACGCATCCAGTTCTGCGGCCCGAGTGGGGCCGATGCGGTCGAGGCCGCGCTCAAGCTGACCCGCACCGCCACCGGGCGACACTCGGTCCTGGCGTTCGAAGGGGCCTACCACGGAATGACCCTGGGCACGCTGGCCATCAGCGGCAACCTGTCGCCCAAAAATGCCCTCGGCGCCCTGATGCCAGGGGTACAGCGCCTGCCGTTCCCCCACGATTATCGTTGCCCGTTCGGGGTGGCCGGCGATCAGGCGGTGACCTTGAACGTGCGCTACCTTGAGCACTTGCTCAACGACCCGGAAAGTGGGGTGACCGCACCCGCGGCGATGATCCTGGAGCCAATCCAGGGTGAGGGCGGGGTGATTGCCGCGCCGGACCGTTGGCTGCAGGAATTGCGCCGGTTGACCCAGGCCCACGGTATCCCGCTGATCGTCGACGAGATCCAGTGCGGCATCGCCCGCAGCGGGCGGATGTTCGGCTTCGAGCAATCGGGCATCACGCCGGATGTCATCACCCTGTCCAAAGCCATTGGCGGCGGGTTGCCGCTGTCGGTGATGGTTTACCACGAGTCACTGGACGTCTGGCAGCCGGGTGCTCACGCCGGCACGTTCCGCGGCAATCAGTTGGCGATGGCGGCGGGTACCGCGACTTTGCGTTTCATCCGCGATCAAGGCTTGGTCCAGCACGCCGAAACGGTGGGGGCTCACCTGCAAAAACAATTGCAGGCACTGCAAAACGAGTTCAACTGGATCGGCGATGTGCGTGGACGTGGCTTGATGCTCGGCATGGAGATCGTCGACCCGCAGGGCACCCTCGATGTACAGGGGCATCCGCCGGTGGACACGGCCCGGGCCAAGGCTTTCCAGCAGGCGTGCCTGAAGCACGGATTGATCGTTGAACTGGGCGGCCG
Organism: Pseudomonas sp. NFACC04-2; assembly: GCF_900119265.1. NCBI lineage: Bacteria > Pseudomonadati > Pseudomonadota > Gammaproteobacteria > Pseudomonadales > Pseudomonadaceae > Pseudomonas > Pseudomonas sp. NFACC04-2. The sequence goes on along the minus strand of NZ_FPJC01000001.1, from coordinate 319,859 downwards.
CCACGGCGCGACTGTCCGCTTCCTGCCGCCGTTGATCATCACCGAGCAGGAAATCGATTTTGTCGGGAAAATCCTGTTCCAGGCTGCGAGCGCGATCAATGAGCGTCCCGCACGCTGATCATCGCGTCAGGACCAGCGTCCGGCTAGGACGCTGGCCTCGGTCCAACGGGCACTCAGTAGTCCCAATAGGCCGCTACCCAACGAAAGGCGTCACCGTCGACCGCCACCCGGCCAACGGAGGGGAACGGCAGGTGCGTGGCGACCAGCAGCTCACCGGACGCTGCCGCTTCTTGCATCAGGCGGACCCGAACGCGGACCGATTCTTCCGGGTCATGTTCAAAGCCGTTGTGCCAATCGGGGTGGTCGAAGGCGACCGGGAACAAGGCATCGCCGGCGAACGTCAAGCGCTCCTCGCCGCAGGTCACGTGGACCACGCTGTGCCCTGGCGTATGGCCGCCGGTGCGCTTGACGACCACGCCCGGGGCGACCTCGTAGGCTTGCTCGAAGGTGCGCAGCTTGTCATGGTACTCGTGCATGAATTGCTCGGCGGTGGCGCGCAGCACGTCCGGTACCGGCGAGGGCATGGAGGTGAGGGAGAAATCCGGCGCCGCCCAGAATGCCACCTCGGTCGCGGCCACATGGATCCGCAGGTCAGGGCGCAGCCGATGCTTCACTTCATCGACCAGCAGCCCGCCAATGTGGTCCATGTGCATGTGGGTAATCACCACGTCGGTCACCGACGCCAGATCGATACCGGCGGCGGCAAGACGCTTGGGAAACTGCCCGGCCCGCGGGAAACCGGGGAACTGGCCGCCGAGCCCGGCATCCACCAGTATGGTCTGCTCGCCGCTACGTACCACCAGCACGTTCAACGCCCAATCGAAGGCGTCCGGGCCCAGGAACATGTCCTTGAACCAGGCCGCGCGGACGTCTGGGTCGGCATTGGTGGACATCGTTGCGGTCGGCAGGGGCAACACCCCATCGCTGACCACCAGTACGTCAATCTCGCCAATCTTTAGCGCATAACGCGAAGGGACCAACTCCTCGTACGAGGTAGCGTGCAAGCTCATGTTTGAATCCGGATGCATTCCATCCTTTGCTACAGGGGCGTTCAAATGCGTGGTCATGGTCGTTCTCCGAAGGCTTGGCTCAAGGGCTTAGGCGAAAGCCATCTCTCTCGGCATTGAGAAAGTGGGTGTCGCTGGAGAATGAGTCTGCATCGCGCCGGACCGCGTTCGATACCATACGTGGGTATGTTGCGCAGGCGCTTTAGCGTGATCGACCCCAGCAAAAGGTATGGCTTTCAGTGAGCCGGGGAGACGACGGCACAGGCGCCATTGTTGCAACCGACCCACCGCTTTCGCGAGCAAGCCCGCTCCCACAGGAAAGTCAGGGAACATGCTTAAACAGGGTCATTCCAGCGCTTGAACCACCAGCGCAGCCGGGAGATCGGTTTGCCCTCGGCGTCCAGTGGGCGGCCGTCTTCGGCGTAGGCTTGGGCCGGTTCCAGCAGTTGGCCGTTGAGGTAGCGGGCTTCGACCGCCGGGCTGCCGTTGGGGTGCAGGCGGCGGTAACGGCCGTCGCGCACGCCGTCGCGATAGACCTCGGCTTCGGCCAGTTGCCCGTCGGGGAAGTAATTGTTGGCCTCACCGTGCAGCAACCCGAGGTGGTACGTGGCCTGGCGTTGCAAGCCGCCTTCGGCCGCGTAAAAGCTCGCCACACCCTGCAATTTTCCCTTTACGAACGGCAGGACCGCCGAGACCTTGCCATTGGGGTGATACAGGGTGCTGGTGCCCTGCAGTTCACCGTGGCTGTAGTTGAGTTTTGCTTGCGTGCGCTGGGCTTCTTCGATGTGCAGCGGGCCGTCGAGCCGGCCATCGACCAGTTGCCCGTCCAGCCGGCTGTCGCCACGTTCCAGGTCCAGTCTTTTTGTGGTCATCGCCGTGCTCCCGTCAGTTGACCTTCACCAGGCCACCCTTGATGGTCAGCATGCCGCCGCCGTCCACAGTCTGTTCGGCGGCCGCCTTGTTCACCAGGCTGATGCCGGCGTCGTTGGTCAGGGTGGTGCCAGCCTTGTTTTCCAATGATGTCCCGGCCTGATTGCTCAGGGCCGTGCCGGCTTTCTGGCTGATGGACGTGCTGGCCTGGGCCGCCAGGTCCGCACCGCTCTTGATGGTGAAGCTGCCGCCGCTTTGCAGGGTCAGGGTGCCGCTGACCTTGATGGTCAGGTTGCCGTCCACCGTCAAGTCATAGTTGCCGGTGACCTTGTGCGCGAAGTTGCCGCCAGTGCTGTGGGTCTGGTCCGAGCCCACGGTGACGGTGCGGGTGTCCTTCACATCGAGGCTGTCGCTGCCGGTCTGGATGATCACGCTGCGCTTGCCTTTCTCCAGGGTGACGGTTTCGTCGCCGTCCTTCACCGTGCGGGTGCGGGCGTTCTGCACCGTGAGGGTTTCGTCGTGGCCGACGGTGGCGGTGGTGTCGTTGAGCACGTTGATATTGAAGTCCTTTTGCGCCTGGAGAAACACTTCTTCGGCGTCCTTCTTGTCTTCGAAGCGCAACTCGTTGAACCCGCCACCGCCCTTGGACGAGTTAGTCTTGATTCCGGATTGGGTCTGGTTCGCCGGCAGCGCGTAGGGCAGGGCGTTATCGCCGTTATAGACACAACCGGTGACCAAGGGACGATCCGGGTCGCCGTCGATGAAGGTCACGATGACTTCCTGGCCGATGCGCGGCACGAACTGCATGCCAAAGCCTTTGCCGCTCCAGGGCAGGACCACGCGCACCCAGCAGGAGGAAGTCTCGTCGTTCTTGCCGGTACGGTCCCAGGGGAACTGCAACTTGATCCGGCCATATTCATCGGTCCAGATCTCTTCGCCGGCCTTGCCCACCACCAGGGCCGTCTGAGTGTGCATGCGCGGTTTTGCGGTGACGCGGGCTGGTCGATAGGCCGTGGCCTTGGGGATCGCTTCGAAGCGATTGCGGTAGCTGTCATGGCTGGCTTCATGGCTGACCGACGTCACCACCCAATCGATGTTCAACGTCGTATCTTCATGGCCGGCGAGGGTGAACCAATACCCCGGCACCAGCCAGCGGCAGTCGCTTTCGCCGACAAAACGTTTCTCCTGGCTGCGCAGGCCGTCCACTCGCTGTTTGGTCAGTGCATCGCCCTGGGCCTTGGCGGTATAGCCGCCCGGATGTTCGTACATCGAACTCGGCCCGGCCACGGCTTCTGCCTGGCTGAAGAGCGATGTGGTCGGCGTGGTGAATTCATAATCGGTGGCCTGGTAAACCCCGGCCACCGCCTGTAGGCACAGCTGCCCTGAGCGGATGCCGTGCAGTTCTCGCTCACCCATTTTCTGCCCGAGATAATTCACCGTCGGCCCATTGGGGATGGGCAAAAAGGCGTCGTTGCTGTCGGCCAGGACCAGCGTGTGCTTGCCGTCTTCATGGCTGAAGAACCAGAAAATCCCGTCTTCCTCCAGCAGGCGCGAGACGAAGGCCAGATCGGTTTCGCCGTATTGCACGCAATATTCACGTGGGGTATAGCTGCCGCTTAGCTTGAGCTGGAAGTCGGTGAAACCGTGGGCCTTGAAAATCGTGGCGACGATGTCCGATGTGGCGAGGTTCTGGAACACGCGGTTGTTGCTGGCCAGGCTCAGCCACCAGAGCCAGGGCCGGAGCAACAGCTGATAACGCTCGGCGGTGGCATCGGCCGGCAGTTGGCGAATCTCGGCCACCAGCCCATCCAGCGGGCGCAGCAAGGCGTCCTTGTGCAGCGTGGTGGTCACGTGGCTGGCGACGGCCGTGGTGAGGTCCAGCGAGGCGCCGTCGTTGATGCCGTTGAGAATGTGCGAGCCCAAGGCATTGAGGCGTTCTTCGCCGGACAGCGAGTCGGGGTACAGCGCCGCCAGCGAGCTGGCGGTGAGGGAGAGGGTGGTGTTGCTGTCGGTGGCGCGGGGCATCAAGCGTCCTCGGCAGGGCGTGGAAAACGACGACCGTTGTCGTTCAGCTCGTCACATCGAAAAGGATGGGGCGGTGATCGGGGCCGGACATATCGAACACCTGGGCGAGACCGGTGATGTCGACCGGCACGACCTTCACGTCCACCGATGCCAGTACCCAGTCGAGAATGCCGCCTTTGTTCTGGGTCTGCTGGCCGTTCCAACACTCATAGGCAAGCCCCGCCGTATCGAGTTGCCCTACGTTGTTATAATCCAGGTTCAGGTCACCTGTTGCGACCCATTTACCGCCCAGGGCGGTACAGGATTTGAGCTGGCTCTTGGTCACACCATTCTGGCCGGACTTGAAGTGTGCGAGAAATACGTAGCCCGTATACCCCTTCACGCCGTTGGCCTCCACCGCAATCAAATCCCTGTTCAGGGTAAACAGGCTGCCCTGGCTGATCACTTGTAACCGCTCAAAGCTTTTAACCATGACGATGTAGGCGTTCGAATAGCCGCCAGTAAAAGCATAAACACTGTAGTTCTTGTAAATGGCAGCCAGGTTCGAGCGGTAGTTGTCGATTTGCGCCGAATGTATTTCACACAAAAACACGATGTCCGCATCCCAGTAGTTACTGGAACAACAGTTGTAGAGAAAGATGTCCACCTGGGTTTGCTTTTCCAGGGTGGAAGACTTGCCGTTTTTTTCAACGTTGAAGCTAGCGATTCTCATGAACCCTGTACTCCTTACTCCAACACCCACTCCGCCAATTTCCCGGTCACCTGTGTCATCAACACATTCTCGACATCCCGTGCCCCCGCCGCGCTGCATTTGGCCAACACGGCCTTGACGATCCCGGCATCGAACTCGAACTGCTTGCCCGTCGCCGCCTTGTAGCGCCCGCGCAATTTCTCCAGTTTCGCCAGCACAATCCCTTCCAGCGTCACTTCATCCAGCGGCCGGTACGCCACCACCGTCATGCGCGCCAAAAACGCCGGACGGAACGCTTGCAGCAGCACCTTGTGCAAGGCCTCGTTGAAGGCGTCGCTGCCCAGTTGCGCCACCGGCGTGTCCAGCAGCAGTTCGGCACCGACGTTGCTGGTGGCGAGCATCACGGTGTTCTTGAAGTCCACCACCAGGCCGGTGCCGTCTTCCATGAGGCCTTTGTCGAAGACGTTGTAGAAGGCTTCGAGCACGTCCGGGTGGGCCTTTTCGATTTCATCCAGCAACACCACCGAATAGGGTTTGCGCCGCACCGCTTCGGTGAGCACGCCGCCGCTGCCGTAGCCGACGTAGCCAGGTGGGGCACCCTTGAGTTGGCTGACGGTGTGGGCTTCCTGATACTCGGAAAGGTTGATGCTGATCAGGTTGCGTTCGCCGCCGTACAAGGCATCGGCCAGGGCGTAGGCGGTTTCGGTCTTGCCCACGCCGGTAGGGCCCACCAGCAGGAACACGCCGACCGGTTTCTGCGGGTCGGTGAGGCCGGCGCGGTAGGCTTGCAGGCGTTGGGCGATGGTGTTCAACGCCGTGCCCTGGCCCATGACCCGCTGGCTCATGCGCTGGCCGAGGGTGCGCACGGCGTGGGCTTCGTCGGCGAGCATCTTGCCGACCGGAATGCCGGTCCAGCCAGCGATCACCGCGGCGACGGTCTTGCTGTCCACCTGTTCGGGCACCAGCGGATCGTCTTGGCGAATGGCATCGAGGCCGGCTTCCAGGCGCAGCAGTTCGGCGGCCAGGTGGTCGATGCGGTTATCGATATCGGTGTCGGCTTTTTCACTGTCGGCCCGTTCGCTCAGGGCGAGCAGTTCGCGCCGAGTGTCGAGCAGTTCGCGCACGGCTTCGCGCTCTTCGCCCCAGCGGGTTTCCAGCTCACGGATGGCCTGCACATTGCTGGTCGATTCGTCCTCCAGCAGGGTGATGCGCTCGCGGTGATCCAGGCCGGTGGCCTGTTCGCGGCGCAGGCGTTCGACTTCATCCTTGAGGCTGTTCTGCCGGTGGCGCAGGCTTTCCAGCGGCGGCGGCACGTCGTGTTGGCCGAGGGCCACCCGGGCGCAGGCAGTGTCGAGCACGCTGATGGCTTTGTCCGGCAACTGCCGCCCGGAGATGTAGCGATGGGACAGCTTCACCGCTTCGTGGATGGCAGCGTCCAACACTTGCACGCCGTGGTGCTGTTCCAGTTTGCTCGCCACGCCGCGGAGCATTTCCACGGCGGTGAGTTCGTCCGGCTCTTCGACTTGCACCAACTGGAAGCGGCGGGCCAGGGCCGGGTCTTTCTCGAAATATTTTTTGTATTCCAGCCAGGTGGTGGCGGCCAGGGTGCGCAGTTCGCCCCGGGCCAGGGCCGGCTTGAGCAGATTGGCGGCATCGCTGCCACCTTCTGCTCCGCCGGCGCCGATCAGTGTGTGGGCTTCGTCAATGAACAGAATGATCGGTTTTTCGGCGCTGCGTACCGCGTCGATCACGCCCTTGAGGCGTTGTTCGAATTCGCCCTTGACCCCGGCGCCGGCCTGTAACAGGCCCAGGTCGAGGACGCGCAGGGTGACTTCCTGCAACGATGGCGGCACATCCCCGGCGGCGATCCGCAGGGCCAGGCCTTCCACCACGGCGGTCTTGCCGACACCCGGCGCGCCCACCAGGATCGGATTGTTCTGCCGGCGCCTGAGCAGGATGTCGATGCACTGACGGATTTCGCCGTCGCGGCCGACGATGGGGTCGATGCGACCGTTCCGGGCGTCGGCGGTCAGGTCCTGGGTGTACTGGTCCAGCACCGGGTCCTGTTTCTGTGGCGCCTCGCCGGGCTTGGCCGGGCGCACGCCAGCGACATGCTCACGGGAGCTTTCGGTCCATTCCAATAGATGGGCGCGCAGGGCGTCGCGGGGAATGCGCAGCAACGACGAGGCGCTGTTGAGCAGCAGGCTGCGGCGCTCATCACGGTCCAGCAGTGCCAGCAGCAACAGCCCGGAGCGAATGCTGTCCAGGCCCAGCACGCTGGCCTGGACCACGGCGTCTTCCAACAGGCCGATGGTGTGTGCCGACAGGGCGGGCGTGCGGGTGCTGCCGGATTTGAACAGGTCCAGGGCCTTGTTGGTTTGCGCGGCCACCGCGTCACGTTCCAGGCCGAAACGCGGCAGCAGGCAGGCGAAGTCACCGCCCTCGATGTCGAGCAACTCCAACAGCAGGTGTTCGATTTCCACGTAGTGGTGGCTGCGCTGCATGCAGCGTTGCGCGGCCCGCTCCAGGGCGCGGCGGTTGTCCGGGTTGAGGCGTCCGATCAGGCTGGCCAGTTCCATTTCAGGCGATCTCCGGCTGACGAAGGCGGGTTTCGATCCTTTGCACGGCCAAGCTCGGCTGGCGTTGCAGGCCGCCGTTCCAGTTCAGCCGTGGCGCTGCCTGGCGACCCAGTTGCAGCGGGCCGGCACCGCGAACCAGCAGCACCAGGGTGCAGTCCAGGTCGGGGCCGAAATACAGAGCGTAAAGGCTGGCGAGCAGCGGATGGGTCTCGCCGGTGGGCAGCAATCCGCCGGCCTGGGACGTGCTCAGCGGGCCGAGGGTCAGGCGCACACCGGCATGTTCATCCCAGACCCGGGTGCCGGCCACCGCGTTGCGGCCCAGGCGCAAGTTGCGTCCGCCCGGTTGCAGGCGGCTGCGACTGGCCGGCGGGATTTCACGCCAGCCGCCTTCGTAGGCGCTCAGTTCCACGGGTAAGCCGAACTGCTCGCGAACAATCGCCGCGAACCCGTCCAGGGAGCGCCGGCCATCGGCGTACAGCGCGGTGCAGGCCAGGACCGCCGAGTCGGGGGCGGCCTGGCGCTCTTGCAAGGCCTTGGGCAGCAGGCCGGTCAACGCTCGCAGTTGCGCATGTACGGCGGACGCGGCTGGGGCGGTGAAACCGAGGGCGATGCGATGTTTGCGCATCACCTTGTAAAGCAGGCTGAGCAGGCGATGCTGGAACAGGTCGAGGAATTGCGCCGGGGCGTGATCCTTCGCCCGCGCTCGCTGTTGCAGCCATTCCTGGTAGGCGTAGGGCAGCGGGCCGTCCGGGCCACCGAGGCCGAAGATCGGTGTGGTCAAGGTGGGCGGCAAGCCGGGTTCGTGGTCCAGGCTCTCGACTTCACTGGCGGCGAACAGCGGCGTCAAGGGCCCGCGCAGGCGCAAGGCCTCGGCGTGCGGCGCGGTGCCGCTGCCCAGGGGCTCGGCCTGGGGGTATTCGCGTTCGAGCAACAACAGCGCCTGGAGCCATTCGAAGCGTTGCGGATCGCGTCGCAGTCGCTCGCTCAGGTTCAGAGCACCAGGGGTTTGCCGGCTTGGGGTTGCCATGTCATCACCTCCTTGTCGGACTGGACCAGCACAGTGCGCACGAAGCGGTTGGCGGTGGCGTAAAGGGAAAAGAACTGCGCCAGCACACCGGAGAAGAGCACGGCGCTGCTGCCGACAAAGTGTTGCGGATCCAGTTGCAGGCGCACCTCCAGGCCGTTGCGCCAGCCACGCCAGGCATCTTCGCCGACATGGGCGATGACGCGCTCGCAGCCCAGTCCCGCGACCCCTTCGATCTGGCGGTGGGCGCTGGCCTCGTCCCGCAGGTTGTGCAATTGGAGAATCTCACGCAGTGCGTCCAGTGCCTGGGGGCCTTCGACCAGTGACAGATGGTTGAGGGTCAATTGCGACACCAGCCGCCAGCGCGATTCACCGTCCAGGCGTGGCAGGCTTTGCGGGCTGGGTGGGTTGCGCAGGCGCGCCCAGGCCACCGGTCCCGGGCGCTCGAAACCCAGCGGCGTACCGGCCGGCAGGCTTTGGGCCAGGTGGCGGTTGGTGCACAGCAGTTCGGCGGTGAGGCTGTAGTCGCGGGTGTCGGCCAACGGGTCGAACCGGGTGTCCACCAGGCTGACCATCAAGTCGGTACCCAGCCGGTTCGGGCTCATGCCGCTGACCCGGCGCGCGTGCCAGTAGCAGGTTTGGTCGCTGCCATGCTGGCTGCCGTAATAGGCCGGCACTTTGCGCACGCCCTGACCGGAGATGGCGCGCATGCCTCGGATGCTGTGGATCTCGACGCTGTTTTCCCGGTGACTGTCGGCCACCAGCCGGTACTCGCTGCGGGTGCCATCCGGGCGCAGCGGCTCGGACGTGCGGGGGAACAGGTTGATCACCGGCGTGCAACCGAGGGCGATGTCGCTGGCCTGGAGCGGCAGGCGACTGCTGGGCGCCCGGTCGAACACGATGTACAGGTACAAGGCCTGGCTGTCGCTGGTGGCGCCGGCCAGGGGCAGGTCGAAGAAACCGAATTTATCCGGGAAGGCAAAGTACTCGGCCAGCAGGCGCATGCCAGGGTGCACGCCGTCCTCGTCCGGTAGCAAGACTTGGTCGCTGGCGAAGCCGACGATCTGCGGCAAGCCGGCCAACGGCTCGGGCACGCTGCCCGGCGCGCCGGCCAGGACCTTGATGGCGTGAGCGCCCAGCAAATCGTACAGCCCGGCGTTGATCATCGGTGACGCCGCCAGGTGCACCCGTAGCGAGTCGATCCCCAGTGTTGACCACTGGCTTTCCCCCAGGCATCGCAATTCCAGGCGCAAGGCCGAACGGGCCTGGACCACCCCGGTCAGCGCCTGGGTCTCATCGCTGCCCAACAGCAGCGCTTCGCTGACGTGGACTGGCCACAGATGCACGGCGGCCGTGGTGCGAAAGTGAATACTCTGGCCTGTGTCGGTGGTGACGAACAGCGGTGTGTCGCGGGGCAGCGGGTAGCCCTCGTTCAAGTTGCCTTTGCTCGGGTCGGGCTCGAACTGCACGATGGCGCACGATGGCAAGGGCCGCATGGCCAACGGGTAAAGCTGTTCGAGCAGGGCATCGCTGAATTCGGCGTAATCGTCGTCCAGCCGCCGTTGCAAGCGTGCGGCCAGCAGGGCGAACCCTTCCAGAAGGCGCTCGATGTGGGGGTCGGGGCATTCACCGGGGGACAGTTCCAGGCGCCGTGCGACCTTGGGATAACGCTCGGCGAACAGGCTCCCGGCGTGACGTAACCAGGTCAGCTCGCGTTGGTAATAGTCCAGCAGTTGTGGGTCAATCGAGTCGCTCATGGCGTACCTCCAGGCCGTCGCCGGCGGGCTCGATGACAAAGGCCACGGGCCATGCGTGGAGGTCGCCGCGCAGCTCGCCCGACAGCCGAATACACAGTTGCTGCGGATGGCCTGGCACCGGGCAGACCTGGACCTCGCCCAGACGCAGGCGAGGTTCGAAGTGGGTGATGGCCTGGCGGATTTCCCGGGTCAGTTGGCGGCGGTCATCGCTGCGCTGCTGTTGCAGCGCGGTCCAGTCGGCGATGCCGTAGTCGAGGATGCTCGGCGGTTCGGTCAGCGCCCGTGGGCCGCGTCGGGTATTGAACAGGCGCGACAGTTCGGCATGCACCGAGTCTTGCAACGCCTGTCGATCGAATGCCCGCCCGATATCGTCCGCCGGGCTGGCCAGGCGTTCGAACAAGGGCGGGCGCAGCCCGAAGCCAGCCATGGACGCGGCTGCCTTACTTGGTCATTTTGTTGGCGGCCAGGTCCCACGTCGTGCCCGCCGTGCCTTCCTTGGTGCCGTCGTCTTTCTGCGCGGTAAGTTCCCATTTGATCTTGGTGAAGTTCAGCGACAGGGTTTCCACCGGTTTGCCGCCAGTGCCGCCGCTGACACTGACGTTGGACAGCACGACATTCGTCAGGGTGTAGATGATGAAGGGCATGAGTTTGCCGCTGCCTTCGGCGGCGTTGCGGCCGATGGTGATGACGGCTTGCGGGATTGGCTTGCCGGCACAGCAATACTCATTGAGGGTGGGGGTGGAGCTGTCGACGAATTTGGTCAGGGTGAATTCGCCGATGTGGGGCCGGCCGGAGGTGCGCTCCGAGTTGCTGACGTCGTTGGTGACCTGCATGGCCACGTTATGGCTGTAGGACATGACCTCGATCTTGTCCGTGAACCCCTCCAGCAGGCTGTCGCCCTTGATGTCGCCGCCGAGGTCGAGAATGATTGCATCCATTGTGTGGAACTCCTGAAGTCGAGTGGGGTGTTACCCGATACCGATCCGTTAAAGACGAACGCTGAACCTGTGGCGAGGGAGCTTGCTCCCGCTGGGCTGCGCAGCAGTCCTAAAAACAGGGCCGCTTCGCGCCCCAGCGGGAGCAAGCTCCCTCGCCACATAGCCACATAGCCACATAGCCACATAGCCACATAGCCACGCAGCGGTCAGGCAGCTACCGGCGGCGGCAGGGTCGCCACCAGGCGGATCGAGGCGGTCAACTCCTCCAGTTGGAAGTGCGGCCGCAGGAACACCGTGGCCTTGTAGGCGCCGGGCTTGCCGGCCACCTCCGTCACGTCCACCCGGGCCTCGCGCAATGGGTACTGCGCCTTGATCTCTTGCGGCGCGTTGTCGTTGATCAGCACGTAGTCGGCGATCCAGTTGTTGAGGTAGGTCTGCACATTGTCGCGGGTCATGAAACTGCCGACCTTGTCGCGCATGATCACCTTCAGGTAATGGGCAAAACGCGAAGCCGCGAGGACATACGGCAACATCGCCGAGATGCGCGCGTTGGCGTTGGCCTCGTTGGTGTTGTAGACCTTGGCCTTGTTGGTGGTCTGGCCGCCGAAGAACACTGCCACGTCGCTGTTTTTCTTGTGGCACAGGGAGATGAAGCCCAGGTCGTTGAGTTCTTTTTCACGGCGGTCGGTGATCGCCACTTCGGTCGGGCATTTGAGCGACAGGTCCCCGGAGCTGGTGCGGAAGGTATGGGCTGGCAGGCCTTCGACCGCGCCACCGCCCTCGGCCCCGCGAATCGCCGCGCACCAGCCATATTTGGCGAAGGCTTCGGTGATGCGTTGCGCCAGCGTCCAGGCGGCATTGCCCCACAGGTACTTGCTGTGGTCGGTGCCGTTGACATCTTCGACGTAGTTGATGCCTTCCACCGGCAGCGTGTCCGGGCCATAGGGCAGGCGCAGCAGGAAGTGCGGCAACACCAGGGACACGTAGCGCGAGTCTTCGCTTTCCCGGAAGGCGCGCCACTTGATCAGCTCCTGGCTCTCGAAAATCTTCGACAGGTCCCGGGGGATCGCCAGTTCGGTGAAGCTGGTCATGTCGAACAACCGCGGGCTGGCAGCGGCAATGAACGGGGCGTGCGCGGCGGCGGCGACGTTCGAGAGTTTTTCCAGCAGGCCGATGTCCTGCGGATGTCGGCCAAAGGTGTAGTCACCCACCAGCAGGCTGAACGGATGCCCGCCGAAGGTGCCGTATTCTTCCTCGTAGATTTTCTTGAACAGCGCGCTCTGGTCGAATTCGACGGCCTTTTCCAGGTCGTTCTGCAGTTCTTTCTGAGTGACGTTGAGCAGGCGTAATTTCAGCCGGGTGCTGGTTTCGGTGTTTTGCACCAGCAAGTGCAGGCCGCGCCAGGAGGCTTCTAGTTTCTGCAGGTCGGGGTGGTGCAGCACTTCGTTGAGCTGGGCGCTGATCAACTCGTCGATCTGGCTGATGCGGTCGTTGATCATCGCCACCGTGTCCTTGTCGATGGCCATGCCTTCGTCGAGGACCTGGGTGGCGAATTCGGCCAGCATGTCGCGGGCGTAGTCTTGCTGGCTGTCGTCGTGGGCCATGCGGCCTTCGGCGATGATCTTGTCCAGCAGGGACAGGGTCTGGGTCGTGCTCTCGCTGGTTTGAGCGCTGGATGAAGCGGGCATGGCGTTATCTCCCTTGAATGATGCGCGCGATCAGGCCTGTGGTTCGGCCGGGGCAGGGTCATCGTTGGCGGCGACGGTCGGCAGCTCCTGCGTCGCGTCCTGGGGCCGGGCCGACTTGATCTCCTGCAAGCCCTCGGTGTTGGCGATCACGTCACGCAGCAATTTGTCCAGATCATCGTTGCCGTCGAGCTTGGTCAACAGATCCCGCAGGCGCTGGCGCGCCTCGAACAACCGACGCAACGGCGTGACCTGCTCCACGACATTGACCGGGTCGAAGTCGTCGATGTGCCGGAAGTTGAGCTCGATGTTGAGCTTGCTGTCGTCGCCGCTGAGGGTGTTGTTCACCTGCAGCGTGGCGCGGGGGGAGATGGAGGCGAGCACCTCGTTGAAATTGTCCCGATCGATTTCCGTGAAGCGCCGCTCATTGAGCTTGGGCAGCGGGTTCAAGGGCTTGCCCGAGAGGTCGGCCAGAATGCCGACCACCAGTGGCAATTCCTTTTTCTCGATGGCGTTGCCGATTTCCACGTCGTAGGTGATCTGGACGCGGGGAGGACGGACTCTGTCGAGCTTGTGCTGGGTACTTTCTGCCATGGCGGCCGACTCCGATGCATGTGTGGGAGCAATGCATCGGGAGTCCCGCTCATCGCATTCCCTTGCTGATCCGCAGGTTGCAAATGGGGGCAGAAAACCTGTCATTCCCTTGACGAACCTGGTCCATTCAACCGTGTGGGTCGAACTATCCAAGACGCTAGAACAGGTCTATAAAAAAGCAAGCAAAAACAATTTTTGACCGCTGAGAAAAGGAAGATTCATTTTGCGTGGTTTTTTTTATGGATTTTTTTTGAGCCTGGCACTCACCGGTTGCTCGCTCTTTGCCCCCAGTGTCGACCTGGACAGCCTGACCTTGGACGTCGCGCCCCGGGCCAATGACGACACCCCGATCGCGGTGGATTTCATCGCCGTGAACGACCCGGACCTGCTCAAGCAGCTGTCGGGCATCACCGCCAGCCAATGGTTCGCCGAGCGCGAACAGTTCCAGCGCGACTATCGTCAACTCATGTCGGTATGGGGGCTGGAGCTGGTCCCGGGGCAATTCATCGACCGCCAACCCTTCCCATTGGAGGGCCGGCGTGCCGCTGGACTTTTGGTCTTCGCCAGCTATAACACTCCCGGAGCCCACCGGCTTCGGCTGGACGATCAGCGCAAGGCCTGGCTGAAGTTCGACAGTCGCGAGATGACCCTCGTCAACGATGGCCAGCGTGATGACAGTCAACCTTGAGTAAACCGCGGGCCGCCATGGGCGGTGCCATTGGGATGTCGAAGGGAGTCGTATGAGTCTGTTACCTGACGCGGTGTGCTGGCATGAGGGCATGCAATTGCTGCCCCAGCATTTTCAATTGCAGGGGCTACGTGCCGAGGCCTTGGCCGCGCATTTCGCCGGGGCCTGCAACCCTTGGTTCTGGGGCGTCAGCCAGTTGGACGTCGACCCGTCGGCCCTCAGCGCCGGCCAGGTACGGCTGCTGCAACTGCAAGGAACCTTGCCAGACGGCTTGCCGGTCAACCTGCAGGCCGGCGTCGGGCCGACCCTGGAGTTGGACATCACCGAGGCCATTGACAAAACCACCGACGCCACCGTGACCGTGTACCTGGCCGTCAGCCCACTGTGGCGCGCCGGGCAACTGCTGCCGCTCAAGGGCCGTTTGCAATCGGTGGTCGGCGAGGCGTTGCCGGATCTCACCAGCGGTGAGTTTCCCGAATCGATCACGGTCTGGCGACCCAACCCGAGGTTGTGCACGCAACTGAGCAAGGCCGATTCGATCTGCCTGCCGCTGCTGCGCATCCGCAAGGAGGGCGGTGGCTTCTGGCGCGTGCCCTACACACCACCAACGCCGGTCCTGTTGCCGGAATCGGTTCTCGGTCGTCGGGTCGCCGGGGTGTGTGCCCGGGCCCGGGAAAAGTGCCTGTTCCTCGCCGGTCGCTTGCGTCAGGCCCAGGCGGCCGGCAACCAGGACGATGCTGTGGAGATTCGCCGGCAATTGACCGCCTTGTGGGCGCGCTTGCCGGAAGTCGAAGGGGCGCTGAACACCCGGGTGGCGACGCCCCAGGCACTCTACGGTTTGTTGCTGGGGCTGGCCGGGAGCTGGTCGGCCCTTGATCCGCTGGCGGGCGTTCCGGCCTTCGCACCGTTGGATTTTCTTGAATTGCAGCGTGGCTACGAGCCGTTGCTGGATTGGCTGGAAAACACCCTGGAGCTGGTCCGTGCCGGCTATCGCAGCCTGGCCTTCGAGCGCAACGAGCAGGTCTTCTCGATCCAGTTGCCGGACGACCAGCCGGATCAACGCCTGGTGATCGGCCTGCGCATGCCCAATGGTGCCAGCGAGCAGGCGGCGTCTGACTGGTTGCGCGGGGCGATCATCGCGTCGGCGCGGCACGTCCCGCTGCTGAGCCGACAACGCATGAGTGGTTTGACCCACCAAGCCATGAGCCGCAACGAGCAGGTGGCCTACAGCGTCGGCGACGACACCCGTTTGTTCGTGGTGGCCGCGAGCGGGCAGTGGTTCGACGGGCAATTGCCGCTGCACATCGTGGCGCCGGCATCGGCCCAGGCCAGCGGTCCGTGGCAGGTGGTGTTGTTCGTGGCGCAAGCCAGTGAAAGTGCCTGATCGCAAAAGGGGAGTCGTATGCCTGACGGAAGTGGCGGGGCGGTTCGGAGTCTGCATGAGGCGCCGCTGAGCAGCGCTTTTCGCCAAGCCTGGCTGAAGTGGTCCCAGGAATGGCAAGACTTGCCCAAGGACAGCGACCCCGCGGTATTGGTCAACCGGGTGGTGGAGTTTTCCGGGCGTAGCGCCCAACGCCTGTGGCGGGTGGCCTTCGCCACCGTCGGCGATGCGGCCACCGAACAGGTCAAGGCGCTGGTCTATGCCTTCGTCGCGCTGGTGGACGAAACCCTGCTGTTCAGCCCTTGGCCCGGACAGCTGGCCTGGCAGCAGCACCCCCTCGAATCACGCATGTATGCCAGTCGCCAAGCCGGCGAGCGCTTGCCGGCGGCGATCAAGAAATTGCTGGACGAGCAGATGCCCGGTACCCGGGACCTGGCGAACGTCTACTTGCAGTGCCTGATCTTGGGGTTCCAGGGGCGATTGCGGGGCGAGCCCGGCCAGGTCCAGCAGGCCAAGTGGCGCGCGGCGCTGTTCACCTTCGCCTGGCAATACGATCCTGATTACGTCGACGTCAGCCAGCGCCTGGCGTTGGCTGCGACAGCGCCGCCAGTGCGCATGCCGGTGCAGCAGTCGTTGCCGGACGGTTTGCGCCTGGGGCTGGCGATCCTGGCGATGGTGTTGTTGCTGACCGGCTTGGGGCAGGTGTTCTGGCGTGACATCCGTTTGGAGCTCGAGCCGGTGTTGCAACTGAACGAGTCGGCGGTGGTTCAGGAGCAGGATTCATGAGCACCCTGAGCATCGTTGCACTGGTGTTGATCGCCATCGTCGTGGTGCTGTTGATCGCGGCCCTGATCTGGTGGCTGCGGACCCAGGGCGGGGCGGCGATCCGCAGTTTCTATGGGGCGGTGCGCCACATGGAACAGGAGCAGGGCACCCGAGACCGCTATCAGATGCCCTGGCTGATGATGCTCGGCAACGAAGCCGACGGTGCCCAATTATGCGCCCAGTGGCGCTTGCAACCGACCGACAAGGCGGCCTGGTTCGGGCGCTGGTTTTGCGATGCCGAAGGCGCGGTGCTGGTGGTGCCCCAGGCGTTGTTCCTGCCCGATGAAGGCATGAACCGGCAACGGGGCAACTGGTGGCGCCTGCTCGGGCTGATGTTGCGCTTGCGCAACAAGCGACCATTGGATGCGGTGATCTGGACCGTGCCATTCAGCACCCTCGATGACATCGAGCACACCACCGCGCTGAGCCTCAAGGTCCGGCGCTGCTTCATCGACCTTCTGCAGCGCTTCGGCCTCAGCCTGCCGGTGTACGTGGTGATGACCGGAATGGAAGAACTGCCCGGGTTCCAGGAACTGGTCAGTGCGCTGCCCGCCGAGGCGCGGGAGTCAATGCTGGGCTGGTCGTCGCCGTATTTGCCGGATGCGGCGTGGCAGTCGCAATGGAGTGATCAGGCCCTGGACCAGGTCAACGCCGCGCTGTCGCAGTCGATCATCGAGATCGGTGCGCTGTCGGGGCAACTGGGCACCGACCTCTATGGCTTGCCGGAGCGTTTCGAAGGTTTGCGGCGGGCGTTGCAGATCCTGCTGGAGCCGGTGTTCCAAGGCAACGCCCAAGGCGAAGCGCCGCGTTTTCGCGGGGTGTATTTCACCGCCAGCCAGGCGCCGGCCGCCAGCGGCGACGGGTTGACCGCCGCCGACAGCGCACAGCGGCAAACCGTGTTCGCCCGGCAATTGTGGTCGCGGCGGTTGGTGGCCGAACGTGGCCTCGCCCAGCCTATGCCACGGCTGTTGCGTTTGCGCCAGCGTGGGCATCGGTTGGCCGCGGCGGTGGCGTTGGTGGTGGGCCTGGTCTGGCTGGGGAGCATGGTCTGGGTCTGGCACGATTCGGTGGAGCAAGCCGAGGGGTTGTCGCGGTTGATCCTCAGCGCCCATAAGAATCACCTCGTGGTCGACCCCGACGAACCGCAACTGGAGCCGACCCGGCACAACGTGCAGAACTACTGGAACGTGTTGGAAAAAGCCCCGCGCTGGCGCTTCGTCTCGGTGGTCTTTCCCACCTCGTGGTTCTCTTCGGTGGACACGCAACTGGAGAATGGGTTGCGCCTGACCGCTCGGCATCATTGGATCTTGCCATTGCGGGATCTGTTGAACGCAGACCTGGAGCAACTCAAGTCCATCCGCAACACCGAGCGACGGGGCAACGTCGAGAGTGAAGACCCGGCGCAATGGCAGAGTTACGTGAAGGCCAAGGCACTGGTGGACCTGGCGGTACGCCTGGAGCAGCACAACCAGATGTTCAGCCAGGTGGTGAACGACCCCAAGGCGCCGCTGGACGAACTGGTGCAACTGAGCAATACCGCGTTGTCCCTGGGACTCAACACCGGCACCTTGAGCCGCGCACATTTCTACAACCGGGTGCTGTTCGATGCCCAGAACAGCGATTTGAAAGGACTGGACCTGAACGCCGCGCGCCCGGTGATCTCCGATAACTTCACTGGCCTGATGCAGCGCTGGCTGGACCATTACTTCCTGGCAGACAACTTTGTGCGCCAGGCCGGTTACCTCAAGCTGCACTTGCAACAGCTGGAGGCCGGCAGCGGCAATTCCTTGAGCGAACTCGAAGACCTGATGGCGCTGATCGACGATTTGCAGACGCTGGTCAGCCTGACCAATTCGGCCTGGGGCCGAGGCAAGGGCCAGGACCTGGTACCCGGCTACAGCCAGATGCTGGACAAGGTCAGTCACAGCGCCTTGCTGGGGCCGGATATCGAGCAGGACCTTCAGAGCCAGGCGGCGAAGTTGCAGCAGAGTTTTCGAGACCAGTGGATCGTTCAGACCGGCTCCCGGGACAACCTGCTGGTGCAACAGGGCAGCGGGCTGCTGGTCTTGCAGGATCATGTCACGGCGCTGGACGGTGCGGTGCAGGCGCTGTTCAAACGTGATTTCGTGGCGTTGGCCATGCAGAAGGATCCGTCGGACAGCAACCCCGATGCGATGGGCCAGGGCGATGGCAGTGATGATTTCAGCGTTGCCCTGAACTACTTCGCCAGCTACAAGAGCTATGCCAGCGAAGAACTGCCGCGCATTCCGCCGGATTACCGTGACGCGCTGATGCAGGCCGCCGAAGGCGCGGCCGCACGGGCCATGTGGTTGAGCCTGGATGAAAGCGACGCGTCGTTGCCCGGCATGGGTTTCAATGTGCAAACGGCCCAGGCCGTGGCGCTGCAGAAAGCCTTCATGGATGTGCACCGCGGCGACCTGGCGATCCGTTTCCAGCGTCTGCTCAATCGGCGGGCATTGGCGCAGATCAAGAGTGGCCTGGACGAAATCGATGCCCAGCCGCTGTTCAGCCAGCGGGCCGATGTCCAGCGCTGGGACGGTTCGAAGAATTTCGGCTTGCAACTGTACGGTGCCAGCGATCCACAAGACTTGAAGCTGAGCCTGAGCCAGCAATTCGGCGTGATGCTGCAGGTCGCCGAACAGCGAATGCCCGCCCTGGAATGGCTGATCGTCCAGCAGGACAATCTGTCGGCCCTGGAGCACGACCAGGTGGCGCGCTTCATGGCCCTCAACGATGAATTGCTCAAGTACAAGAATCAGAACCCGGCCAGCTCGGCGGCCCAATTGGAGCAATTGGTGAGCCGGGACTTCATTGCCATGGACACCACGTCCTGTGCGCAGATCTTGCAGACCTCCAGCCTGCCCAGCGGACGCGGTGACCTGGCCCAGCGCACGGTCGCATTGCAGCAGGGCGCCCTGCAACGGTGCCTGTACCTGCAACAGAACCAGGCGGCGACCGCCTGGAATGACTTGGCCAACTATTTCAATCAATACTTGGCAGGGCGCTTTCCGTTCGCCCAGGATGTGCGAGCCAGCGATGCCGACCCGGCGCGGGTCCGGCACCTGCTGGAGCTGATCGACACACGCCTGCCCCTGGCCCAGGCCGGGCTGGTGTTGAGCCAGACGCCGGACCGCCTGGCGGCCGAGGATTTTCTCAACCGTTTGAAACAGGCCGGCACCTGGCTCGGGCCGCTGTTCGTGCGCGACAAGAGTGGCATTCTGGGGGTGGAGATGGACGTGCGCTGGCGGACCGATCGTGATGAAGAGCGCGGCGCTGACCAGGTGATCGCCTGGAGCCTGGACGCCGGCAACCAACAGATCAGCTACCCCGGCGGCGGCCAGCAGAACCTGCGGTGGATGGTCGGCCAGCCCGTGCGCCTGACCTTGCGCTGGGCCCGCAACGGCTACCAGCGTCCGGCCAACGATCCGTTGCAACCGAACCTGGTGGTGCGCGACCTGGAGGCCGGCTGGGAGTACCAGGGGCCGTGGTCATTGCTGCGCCTGATGCACGCGCTGGGGTCGGCCCAGCGCCAGCCGAATGTCGACTACACCGATTTTCCCCTGGCCCTGCAACTGCCGGTCACTGCCCAGACCCAGGCCCGCACGGCGGAACAGACACTGATGTTCGTGCGCCTTTCGTTGATGAGCCAGGGCTCCAAGCTGCCGTTGTCGATCCCGCCGCTGCCGACGCGGGCCCCCCGTTCACCTTTCACGGCGACTTCATCAAACCCCGCCATTGCCACCCGTGAGGAGGGCCTGTGAGCGTGCCGATATCACCTTTGCCCGAGTTGGTCACTCAGTTGCTCGAGCCGATCAGCGCCGAGTCGCCCTGTGGCCCCGACCTGCGCTACGAGCCGGAATACGACCAACTGCGCGAACTGCGCCGGGAGGACGACACCAGCTTGCCCACTGGTGTGTGGCAGTCTTCGATCAAGCGCGCCCTGTGGCCGGATCTGGAACGGCTCGCGACCACGCTGCTGCTGGAACGCAGCAAGGACTTGATGATCAGTGCCTGGCTGGGGGAGGCCTGGTTGCATAGGGCTGGGCTGGAGGGGTTGCCGGGCAGCCTGGCGTTGGTGGCGGGGTTGTGTGAGCGCTATCCGGAGCAGTTGCATCCCCAGGCCGATGAAGGCGACCAGTCGTGGCGAGTGATTCCGTTGGAGTGGCTGGCCCGTCGCTACAGCGAAGTGTTGCTGACGCGGGTGCCATTGCTCGATGGCCGGGACCCTGTGTTTGCCAGTTTCTGCCTGGACGACTGGCAACGCTTGCAACGTCAGCAAGTATTGGGCAACGACAGCAAGAACGCCAAAGCGTCGGCGGAAGCGGCGCGCAGCGACCAAAAAAAGCTCAGCGAACTGATTCGCAGCACCCCCTTGTCGTTCTGGTTGCATCGCCAGGGCAGCCTGATGTTGAGCCTGCAGCACCTGCAACGGCTCGAAGCCTGGAGCGACGCTTACCTGGGTAACCTGGCCCCGGGCTACAAATCCCTGCAGGACGTGATTCAGGCGTTGCTGACACTGGTAGAGGAGTTCATCGCGATGCACCCACAGCAACCCACCGTCGTGCCGGTGCAAACGTCTCCGGCGCCGACGTCGACGCCCCAGCCACAGGCGGCTGCCCAGGTCTTCCAGGAGCCGGCCAATCGTGAAGAAGCCTACCGACAGCTGCTGGTGATCGCCGGTTACCTGGCCCGTACCGAGCCCCATAGCCCGGTGCCCTATCTGATCCGGCGTGGCGTGGAGTGGGGCAACAAGCCGCTGAGCGAGCTGCTGGGTGAGCTGATCAGTGCCGATGCCGAATCCCGGCGGTTGTGGACCCTGCTGGGGGTGCTTTAAAGCTGCGCGTCGGGTAGCGGCACCGGCGTCAACACCGGTTTTCCGGCAAAGAACGCGTTCAGGTTCTGGCCCACCAACTCCACCGTGCCACGCGTCGCTTCCGGCGAAAGGCCGGCCACATGGGGCGTCAGTACGACGTTGGGCAGGTTTTTCAGCGCGTCCGGCACTTCGGGTTCGTGATCGAACACGTCCAGGGCCGCGCCGGCGATCCGTCGCTGTTCCAGGGCGCTGATCAGGTCGGCGGTGGCGACCACACTGGCGCGGGCGATGTTCACCAGGAAACCATGGGGCCCCAGGGCGTCGAGAGCCTGTTTGTTGATCAACTGCCGGGTATCCAGGCCGCCGGGCGTGGCGACGATCAGGAAGTCCGAGGCCCGGGCCAGTTCCGTGGGCGTGGCGCAGAAGGTGTAGGGCACGTCGTTGCGCACCCGGCGATTGTGGTAACTGACGCTCATGTCGAAGCCGAGGGCGGCGCGCTGGGCGATGGCCATGCCCACCGCGCCCAGGCCCAGCACGCCCAAGCGCTTGCCGGCCAGGGAAGGGCGCATGACCTTGGCCCACTCGCCACGGCGCACACTCGCATCGGCCCGAGGGATGTCGCGCACCAACGCCAGCAACAGCGCCATGGCATGGTCGGCCACCGACGAGGCGTTGACCCCAGCGCCGTTGGTGACCACGATGCCCCGTTGGCGTGCGGCCTGCAGGTCCACCTGCTCGTAACCGGCACCGATCACGCAGATGATTTGCAGGTTGGGCAGGGCGCCGATTTCTTCCGCCGTCAAACCCAGAGGGCCGCGGGTCAGTACTGCGCTGAAGCGTTCACCGTGTTCGAAAATCGCTGTCTTGCGTTCGGCCGGCGTGGGCGCCAATTCCAGGTGGTAACCCTGCCGCTCGAGTATCGGCAGGTATTCATTGACGGTTTCAACCAGTACCAGAACGGTTGCGGTCATGCTGGGCTCCTGTGGGCGCTGGATCGATTGCGGGTATTCAACCTGATTGTAGGAGCCGGGGGCAGGGGGGCTTGGCTTTTTATGTGCATTTCGATTGCAGGGGAGCTTTTGTGTGGGGGGCCTGACAGCCGGGCTGTCTCGCTGGTGGTATTCCGATCCAATGGTGGGAGCGAGCTTGCTCGCGATAGAGGTGGATCAGCTTGCATCGATGTGAACAGACCGGCGCCATCGCGAGCAAGCTCGCTCCCGCAGGGAGTGCAGGGAATGCAGGGAAATACAGGGACAATGTCCACTGCGGCAATCTGATCCGCACAACCGCTCCTCAGCTAAGTCTTTGCTTCTGCTCGTGAATCCCGGACAATCGCGCCCCTGTTTCGGCCAGGGCGCTGCCTGTCGGGGTTTTCCGACTCGTCCCGGCCGGGTGCATGTGACCGGAAAGCGGAGATCCGACCGGATGAATGATCAGGCCAATAGCGTCGAAGAGCGCTTTGAAACGACAGTCCCAACCACCCTCAGCCAATGGAGTCGCCAGGACACCACCTGGATGCTGGGTCTGTTTGGCACCGCCATCGGTGCAGGCACTCTGTTCTTACCCATCAATGCGGGCCTGGGTGGCTTTTGGCCGCTGCTGATCCTGGCATTGCTGGCATTCCCCATGACGTTCTACGCCCACCGGGGCCTGACCCGCTTCGTGTTGTCCGGTCGCGACGGCGCGGACATCACCGAGGTGGTGGAAGAGCATTTCGGCCTCAAGGCCGGTGCACTGATCACGCTTTTGTACTTCTTTGCCATTTTCCCGATCCTGCTGATCTACAGCGTGGCGCTGACCAATACGGTGGGCAGCTTCCTGGAGCATCAGTTGCATATCCAGCCGCCCCCTCGGGCCGTGCTGTCCCTGGTGCTGATCCTCGGCCTGCTGGCGGTGGTCCGTTGCGGCGAGCAGGCGATCGTCAAGGCCATGAGCCTGATGGTCTACCCATTCATCGTGGCGCTGCTGTTTCTGGCGGTGTTCCTGATTCCCCACTGGAGCGGCGGTATCCTGAGCACGGCGTCGACGCCGCCGGAACCTTCGGCGTTGTTGCATACCTTGTGGCTGGCGATCCCGGTGATGGTGTTCTCGTTCAACCACTCGCCGATCATCTCGGCGTTTGCGGTGGACCAGAAGCGTCGCTACGGTGGCAACGCCGAGGCGCGCAGTTCGCAGATCCTGTCGCGCGCCCATGTGCTGATGGTGGTGATGGTGCTGTTCTTCGTGTTCAGTTGCGTGCTGACCCTGACCCCGGCGCAATTGGCCGAGGCCAAGGCGCAGAACCTGTCGATCCTGTCGTACCTGGCTAACCATTTCAGCAACCCGACCATCGCCTTTGCCGCGCCGTTGATTGCGTTTGTCGCCATTTCCAAATCGTTCCTGGGGCACTACATCGGCGCCAGCGAAGGTCTCAAGGGCCTGATCGTCAAGAGCGGCCGCCGTCCGGCACCCAAGACCCTGGACCGCCTTACCGCAGCGTTCATGCTGGTGGTGTGCTGGATCGTCGCCACCCTCAACCCGAGCATCCTGGGCATGATCGAAACCCTGGGCGGCCCGGTCATCGCAGCCATCCTGTTCCTGATGCCGATGTATGCCATCCGCAAAGTCCCGGCCATGGCACGCTATCGCGGCCAGGCATCCAACGTCTTCGTTGTGTTGGTGGGTTTGGTGGCGATTACGGCGTTGGTCTACTCCCTGATGGCTTGACCATCCCCTTGTGGGAGCGGGCTTGCTCGCGATAGCGGTGGGTCAGTTTGCATTGATATTGGATGTGCCGCCGTCATCGCGAGCAAGCTCGCTCCCACATTGGTCTCGGGTGTTCACAGAACTTACATCCACCACAACTCCCCTGTGGGAGCGAGCTTGCTCGCGATAGCGGTGGTTCGGCCGGCATCGAAATGACAGGCATAAAAAAACGCCGCCCCTCGCAAGAAGGGCGGCGTTTTTAGTTGGGCGTTTTAAGCTTTACGCTTGAACGACCGGGATGTTGGCATTTGCAGCCGCTTCACGGAACTCGGCGATCTGGTCGAAGCTCAGGTAGCGGTATACGTCCGCTGCCATGCTATCGATCTTGCCGGCGTATTCCATGTACTCCTCGACCGTCGGCAGGCGACCCAGGATCGAAGCCACGGACGCCAGTTCGGCCGAAGCCAGGTAGACGTTCGCGCCGTCACCCAGACGGTTCGGGAAGTTACGAGTCGAAGTCGACACCACGGTGGAGTTCGGCTCGACGCGTGCCTGGTTACCCATGCACAGCGAGCAGCCTGGCATTTCCATCCGTGCACCGGCCTTGCCGTAGATGCCGTAGTAGCCTTCTTCGGTGAGCTGGTGGGCGTCCATCTTGGTCGGCGGCGACAGCCACAGACGAGTTGGCAGTTGCCCCTTGACCTGCTCCAGCAGTTTACCGGCAGCGCGGAAGTGACCGATGTTGGTCATGCACGAACCGATGAACACTTCGTCGATCTTCTCGCCAGCAACGCTGGACAACAGACGGGCGTCGTCCGGATCGTTCGGCGCGCAGAGCACAGGCTCGTTGATGTCCGCCAGATCGATTTCGATGACTTCGGCGTATTCGGCGTCGGCATCGGCTTCCATCAGTTGCGGGTTGGCGATCCAGGCTTCCATCGCTTGGGCGCGACGTTCCAGGGTACGTGCATCACCGTAGCCTTCGCCGATCATCCAGCGCAGCAGGGTGATGTTCGATTGCAGGTACTCGGTGATCGACTCTTTCGACAGCTTGATGGTGCAACCGGCAGCCGAACGCTCGGCCGAGGCGTCGGACAATTCGAAAGCCTGTTCCAGGGTCAAGCCTTCCAGGCCTTCGATTTCCAGGATGCGGCCGGAGAAGGCGTTTTTCTTGCCTTTCTTCTCGACGGTCAACAGGCCCTTCTGGATAGCGAAGTACGGAATGGCATGAACCAGGTCACGCAGGGTGATGCCAGGTTTCATTTTGCCTTTGAAGCGCACCAGGATCGATTCCGGCATGTCCAGCGGCATGACGCCGGTGGCAGCGGCGAACGCGACCAGGCCGGAACCGGCCGGGAACGAGATGCCCATCGGGAACCGGGTGTGCGAGTCACCACCGGTACCCACGGTGTCTGGCAGCAGCATGCGGTTCAGCCACGAGTGGATGATGCCGTCGCCTGGACGCAGGGAAACGCCGCCGCGGGTCATGATGAAGTCAGGCAGGGTGTGGTGGGTGGTGACGTCGATCGGCTTCGGATAGGCCGCGGTGTGGCAGAAGGACTGCATCACCAGGTCAGCCGAGAAGCCCAGGCACGCCAGGTCTTTCAGTTCGTCACGGGTCATTGGACCGGTGGTGTCCTGGGAACCCACGGTGGTCATCTTCGGTTCGCAGTAGGTACCCGGGCGTACGCCTTGGCCTTCCGCCAGACCGCACGCCTTGCCGACCATCTTCTGCGCCAGGGTGAAACCCTTGGTGCTTTCAGCGGGGGCCTCAGGCTTCTTGAACAGGTCGAACGCTGGCAGACCCAGTTCGGCGCGTGCCTTCTCGGTCAGGCCACGGCCGATGATCAGCGGGATACGACCGCCGGCACGGACTTCGTCCAACAGGACCGGGGTCTTCATTTCGAAGGTGGTCAGGACTTCATCGGTGCCGTGCTTGCAGACTTTGCCAGCATGCGGGTACAGGTCGATCACGTCGCCCATGTGCATGTTGGACACATCGAATTCGATCGGCAGGGCGCCGGCGTCTTCCATGGTGTTGTAGAAAATCGGTGCGATCTTGCTGCCGAAGCAGAAACCGCCGGCGCGCTTGTTCGGAACAAAAGGAACGTCGTCGCCGAAGAACCACAGCACCGAGTTGGTTGCCGATTTACGCGACGAACCGGTACCGACCACGTCACCGACATAGGCGATCGGGAAGCCTTGGCCGCGCATCTCTTCGATCTGCTTCATCGGGCCGGTCTTGCCTTGCTCGTCCGGAACGATGCCGTCACGGGCCATTTTCAGCATGGCCAGGGCGTGCAGCGGAATGTCCGGGCGGGACCAGGCGTCCGGGGCAGGGGACAGGTCGTCGGTGTTGGTTTCGCCGGTGACCTTGAATACGCGCAGGCTGATCTTGTCGGCCAGCACCGGGCGCTTCTTGAACCACTCGCCATCAGCCCAGGATTGCAGCACGGCTTTGGCGTGGACATTGCCGTTCTTGGCTTTTTCAGCCACGTCGTGGAAGGCATCGAACATCAGCAGGGTGTGCTTGAGTTCTTCGGCCGCGACTGGCGCCAGCTCGGCGTCGTCCAGCAGCTCCACCAGGGTCACGATGTTGTAGCCGCCCTGCATGGTGCCGAGCAGTTCAACGGCGCGCTTCTTGTCCAGCAGAGGGGATTGGGCTTCGCCCTTAGCCAGGGCAGACAGGAAACCGGCTTTGACGTAGGCGGCTTCGTCGACTCCAGGCGGAACGCGATTGGTGATCAGGTCAACGAGGAAAGCTTCTTCGCCAGCCGGAGGATTTTTCAGCAGCTCGATCAGGCCTGCGGTTTGTTCGGCGTTAAGCGGCTGGGGAACGATACCCAGGGCTGCACGCTCTTCGATATGTTTGCGGTAGGCTTCAAGCACAGTTATTACCCTCATCAGTGGTCCCAAATGGGTGTCCGGGACGCTCATCCAGGAACCCACGGTACTCATGCGCGTCGACGGCTTTTTGAGCCATCACGCCAGAGTTTCCGCACGTTCCTCACAGAAGCTGCTTTCAAAGTTTTACGCCTGCAGAACGGGAGCTGATGAGGGTTGGCGTTGGGCTTTCCCCGCTGGAAAGACCCCTCGCCAACACCGCTCTGAAGGAACGACTGTGCTCGTGACGCTTTGAAAACAGCTTCTAACGGACATTGGCGCCTTAAAAGGCTGGCTGATTCTACGGGAAAAAAAAATTAAAGGTAAGTTGGGCGCTCAAGTTTGAGGGGTGATCAATCTTAGACAAAGGGCTAACATGCCAGCCTGTTCTGCTTTTGCGTGTGTTTTTCCTTATGCCCAACCAGCTCATCAAGACCCCCTGCGTCGGCCTTTGCTCCACTGTCTACGGTGACCTGGTGTGCCGTGGCTGCAAGCGGTTCCACCATGAAGTGATTCACTGGAACGGCTACAACGAGGACGAAAAGCGTGCGGTGTGGATGCGGCTCGAACAACTGTTGGTGCAGGTGATGGAGGCCAAGTTGGAGGTTTTCGACCCCGGTTTGCTGCGCCAGCAACTGGAATCGCGCAAGATCCGTTTTGTGCCGAACCAGTCGGAATATTGCTGGGCCTACCAGTTGATCGCCCGGGGCGCGCGGGTAATCAACAACCTGGAAGCCTATGGCATGGTGCTGATGCCGGAGTTTCGCGATTGGGAACTGCCGGACTTGCGCGATGCCATTGATCGGGAGTTTTTCCTTCTGTCCGAAGCCCATTACCAGCGTTACATCGCGCCGGGGTTCCTGAAGGATGCGATCGGCGGCTGACCCCTTGGCCATTTGCGCAAAGGCGCTTTTGTGCCCGGGAGCTTTTGTGGCGAGGGGATAAAACCCCTCGCCACGGCTTGTTTATTCCTTGACCGCCAACTCTACCAGATGGTCCTCGACCTCCTGGGGCTTGAGCACCAGAATGTCGCTTTCCAGCGTATCGAGCACCGCCTCGGCGGTGTTGCCGATCAGCACCCCGGACAACCCCGAACGTGCCACGGTGCCGATCACAGTCACCGCCGCCTGCAGCTTGCGCGCCATGTACGGAATCAGGACATCCGCCGGACCTTCTTCGATGTGCAGGTGTTGGTCGTCGATGTCGAACTCGGCCTGGAACGCCCGGCATTGTTCGCGATAGCGGGCCTCGATGGTTTCCTTGAGCTGGAACGTCGGGTCGGCGGACGAGAGCATCGGCGAGGGATGGGCGCTGATCACATGCAGGTGCGCCTTGGCGAGGAGCGCGATGTCGTAGCCATGGTCGATGATGGTGGAGTGCAGGTGGCGGTGTTCGCCGTCGGCATTGCCAACGTCGACGGCGGCCAGGATCACCTTGTCTTTCCAGGAACCGGCGGTTTTCACCAGCAGCACCGGGGTTGGGCAATGGCGTAGCAGTTTCCAGTCCGCCGGGGTCAGCAGGGCCTTTTTCAGCGGGCTGTCGGGAAAGTGCTGTTTGATCACCAGCCCGCAACCTTCTGCCTGCTGCACGTCGATGATGGTTTCGTAGAGGCTTTCGTTCCAGGCCTGTTCGGTGGTGCCGCTGTAGCCGTCCGCCAGCAGCGCGGCTTTCAGCACGCTGAGCATGCCGGCATGGTCGTGCTTCTTGTCGCACACCAGCAGGTGCAGGTGGGCCTGGGTCACCCCGGCGATCAGTTTGGCGCGCTTGAGCGCCAGGCTTTCCGAATGTTCGGGCTCAATGACCACCAGGATGCTGCGAATGGCTTGCATGATCGGCGTTCTCCTGCAATGAAAAGGCTGGCGTAGCTCAACTATAGTTGTTGTGGGGCAGTCTAGTTGCTGTGGGTGAGTCGTCGACTTGATGCATATCAATGGCGGTGGCTGGTGGTCTGGAGGCAGGCCGGTATAATCGGCGCCCTTCGCTCGACTACCTTTGCCCGTGAGCCCCATGAATCTTCCCGAAATCCACGAATTCCTTGGTTGCCGCACCCCCGATGCCTGGGTCCAGGCTGCGCTGGCCGACCAGGAAACGTTGCTGATCGACCACAAGAATTGCGAATTCAAGGCGGCCAGCACCGCCCTGAGCCTGATCGCCAAATACCATTCCCACGTCGACCTGATCAACCTGATGTCGCGCCTGGCTCGGGAAGAGCTGGTGCATCACGAGCAGGTCATGCGCCTGATGAAGAAACGCAAGATCGGCTTGCGCCAGCTCTCCGCCGGGCGTTATGCCTCGGGGCTGCGCAAGGTGGTGCGCAGTCACGAACCGGTCAAGCTGGTGGACACCCTGGTGGTCGGTGCCTTCATCGAAGCCCGCAGTTGCGAGCGCTTCGAAGCTTTGGTGCCGCACCTGGACGAGGAGCTGGGCAAGTTCTATTTCGGCTTGCTCAAGAGTGAGGCCCGGCATTTCCAGGGTTACCTGAAGCTGGCCTACCAATACGGCGACGCCAAGGACATTGCCCAGGTGATCGACAAGGTCCGTGAGGCCGAGCGGGAACTGATCCAATCGCCGGATGTGGAATTCCGGTTCCACAGTGGTGTGCCGGCTCGATAGTGCAGAGGTGTCGGTACTGACGTCATCCCGAGCAAGCTCGCTCCCACAGGGGATTTGTGAACTTCCCAAGTCCAATGTGGGAGCGAGCTTGCTCGCGATGGGGCCTTATGCAGCACTGCATCTCTAAGTGACCAGCCCCAGGCGTTCGTGCCACTGGGCAATGGACTCCTCGGGATAGACATCGAACTGCTGATCGCTCTTATGCGCCTCGACCTCCACCCACGGCGCCTTGGAACCGAGCATCAAATGGGTGTGCTCCGGCGGTACCGGCAGCGGTGTATCGATGGCTGAGGCAAACGGGTGCACCAGTTCCGGCCATTCGGGGCTGAACAGCCACAACCCCGAACCGCACAGGGAACAGAAATGCCGTTCGGCACTGCTGCGGTGGGCGCGTTTATCGCCTTCGTCCTTGAGCCGTGCGTGGTAGACCGAGATGTGCTTGCGACCGCGCACCTTCAGGCTTCGGGCATCGCCCCCCAGGTTGATCGCATAACCGCCGCCGCCCTGGGTCTTGCGACAGATCGAGCAGTAGCAGCGTTGATAAGGGTAGGGGTGGGCACAGGCCAGGCTGAACGACACGGCGCCGCAGTGGCAGGATCCTTCAAGCTGCATGGGAACCTCCAGTGGGATTGGAAATGACTCAGTACAGCCTAGACAATCTGTGTCTTGACAGTTGAATTGAGGGTGACCATGCGACCGCCTTCGCGAGCAAGCCCGCTCCCACAGGGATCTGTGTCGGTCATAGATCTTCTGCCCACTCTCGGTCAGTGTGGGAGCGGGCTTGCTCGCGAAGGCGTCGGTGCAGCCAACATCATTTCGGCACTCGCCACAAATACCACGCCGCCACCGTCCGATAAGGGCTCCAGGCCAGGCCGATCTCGACCATCTGCTTGCGGTTGGGTTGATGCGCCAGTCCCTTGAGTCGTCGATAGCCCTCACGCACCCCAAAATCATCGGCCGGCAGGATGTCTGGCCGTTCCAGGCTGTAGATCAGCAGCATTTCCACGGTCCAGCGCCCGACGCCGCGCAGGCTGATCAGGCGCTCGATCAACGCTTCGTCCTTCATCGCCCGCGCCGTGGCGTAATCCGGCACCACCCCGTCCAGGGCCGCTTGGGCGATGCCCTGGATGGTCGCGATCTTGCTGGCGGAAAACCCACAACCGCGCAATTGAGCAACGTCGGTCGCCAGGATTTGCATGGGGGTTGGGAATGTCTGCGCCGGGAACAGCGCCAGCAACCGGCCCAAAATCGCATCGCCGGCCTTGGCGTGCAGTTGCTGGTAGGCGATCGCCCGCACCAGGGCTTCATAGGGGTCGCGGGCCGGCTTGGGCTGCAGCAGGCAAGGGCCGATCGTCGCGACATGCCGTCGCCAGTCTTCGTCGAGGTTGGCCAGGAAGGCACTGGCGTCGTGATAGGGCACAGGCATCAAGTGTTCGTTCTCCGGAGCGCTCAAAACGCAAGGGGCAGTGAAACCTGTACCGCGGCTTTTTCCAGCCGCAACAGAAACGCCTTGCGCGGCTGGCCGCCACCATAACCGGTCAACGAGCCATCGGCACCGATCACCCGGTGGCAGGGAATGACGATGGCCAGGCGATTCTGCCCGTTGGCCAGGCCCACGGCGCGGCTGGCACCAGGGCTGCCCAGGGCCGTGGCGATGCCGCCGTAGCTGCGGGTTTCGCCGTAGGGGATTTTTTGCAACTCAGCCCAGACCCGCACGGCGAAGGCGCTGCCGGGCATGTGCAGCGGGACATTGAACGTCGTGAGCTTGCCGGCGAAATAGTCGGCCAGTTCGGTTTCGATCTGTTGCAGGTGAGCATTGTGCCCCGGAGCGACCGTGTAGCCATAGCGTTGCTGCAGCTCTTCCAGCTCCTTGGTCAGGGCCGGGCGATCAAGGAATTCCAGCAGCACCAGGCCCCGCCGTTCGGCCATGGCCAGCATCGGCCCCAGTGGCGTGGTCAGGCGGGTGAACAACAGGGGGGCACTGAGGGCGGCGCGGCCCGGTGTGATGTGGAAGGATTTGACGAACGCGTCCCGAAAACCGCTCAACGACTCATAACCTGAATCGAACGCAGCATTGTCGATGGAAGTGCCGTCCTTGATGCCGCCCAGGGCGATGCCCAGGCGGCGGGTGCGCAGGTAGGCGTGAAATGTCATGCCGAAATGCTGCTTGAACCAGCGCCGCAGTTTCAGCGGTTCGATGCCTTGCTCCAGCAGCAGGGCATCGGTCCAGCGCAGGTCGGGTTCGGCGTCCACCGCTTTGAGCAGGGCCTGGATCCAGTCCGGGGCGATGGCGGCGGCGTCCAGCGGCTTGCAGCGCAGGCAGGCGCGGTAGCCAGCCGACATGGCTTCGTCGGCGTGGGCGAAGAACTCCACGTTCTCCGGTTTCGGCTTGCGCGCGGTGCAACTGGGGCGACAGAAAATGCCGGTGGTCTTGACCGCAGTGAAGAACACCCCCTCGTAGGCGGTGTCTCGTTCGAGCATGGCACGGACCATCTCGGCGTGGGGCGGGAGCAGCGAGTCTTGTAGGTTCATGGGCAGAGCATAGAACCGTGCCCGGGACGACTCCACCGGAAAATCGACAGTGAATTTTCCGCGCAGTTGGTCGGATGCTCATGAACAAAATTTGAACCTTTGAGTCTTAAAGGTTCAACCGCTGTTTTTGTCTTTCGGAGACATCATGACCAAACATAAGAAATCCCTGATTGCCGTTGCTGTCTGCGCCCTGATGCTGGGTGCCTCGGCCTTGCTGCCCGCCGACCTGTCGCCCATTGGTGCGAGCTACGCCGCCGGCGGTGGCAATGGTGGTGGTCATGGTGGTGGCGGTGGCAATGGCGGCGGTAACGGTGGCGGCAAGGGCAGTGGCAAATCCGGCGAATCCAGCGGCCTCGGCAAGGGCCTGGATAGCGACCATGTCGGCACTGCTACGCGCGATCATGGCGTGAGCGGCAAACACATCGGAACCACCCGCACCGACCGAACCAGCAAGGCTTCGCTCACGTCGGGCATCGCCAAGGACCGCGATACTCGTGGCTTGACCAAGGCTTCCGCGATTTCCACGGCTACTCCGGGTACCCACAACACCAAAGGCCTGAGCAACGCGACCAGTTCGTCGATCAAGAACGACCGCTGATTGGGCAAAAAAAGCCGCGATGCCTGATCCAGGCGTCGCGGCTTTTTTGTCGGCGCAGGATTTGTTTCGAGGGGGGGGCTCACCGTGGATCCCCTCATGAGGCAGTTTTCTTCAATACCTGCGATAACGGGCGACTTACCTTGATGGCCACCTCACAGATATGAAGAAGGTTTGCGATGAGTCTGATGCTTTCCATGGCGGCGTTTGCCTTGGTCGCCTCCATTACGCCTGGGCCGGTCAACATTGTGGCCCTCAGTTCCGGAGCCCGGTACGGGTTTCGAGCGACCTTGCGCCACGTGGCCGGCGCGACCCTGGGTTTTGTCCTTTTATTGGTGTTGATGGGGCTTGGGTTGCATGAAGTGCTGCAACGCTGGCCTGGGCTCACACGGGTGGTGCAACTGGGCGGTGTGGCGTTCCTGTTGTTCATGGCCTGGAAACTGGCGATGGACAATGGCCGCCTGGGCGCCAAGGACGAGGACCGGGCCCCGTCGATGTTCTACGGCGCGCTGATGCAATGGCTCAATCCCAAGGCCTGGCTGGCTTGCGTCGCGGGGATGGGCGCGTTCGTGGCC
Organism: Pseudomonas sp. NFACC04-2; assembly: GCF_900119265.1. Lineage (NCBI taxonomy): Bacteria > Pseudomonadati > Pseudomonadota > Gammaproteobacteria > Pseudomonadales > Pseudomonadaceae > Pseudomonas > Pseudomonas sp. NFACC04-2. Next base: position 287,018 of record NZ_FPJC01000001.1, on the reverse strand, counting down.
GATGGCGAGGCACGGCTGGTGTGGCAGTTCGCGGCTATCTACCTAGTGATCTGTTACGTCTCGGTGGGCTGCTGGGCTTACGCTGGGAGTTTCCTGCGCACCTGGCTGGGCAACCCGGCGACCATGCGCCTGTTCAACCGGGCGATGGCGGTGTTGTTGGTGGCCAGTGCGGTGTATTTGGTGTTGCCTTGAGTCGAGCCCACGGTTTCGGTTGGAAGACCGTTGTGGCGAGGGGATTTATCCCCGCTCGGCTGCGCAGCAGTCGTAAACCGGCCAACGCGGTTCACCTGTTGCAGTGCGGTGCCTGGTTTTTGGGGCTGCTTCGCAGCCCAACGGGGATAAATCCCCTCGCCACAACGCAGGAGAAGTTCAACCGCGATACTGGCCCGGAGTAGCCGCCAGGTGTTGCTTGAAGGCCCGCTGGAAATGCGCCTGGTCGGCAAACCCGCTGTCCAGCGCCACATCGGCGATCAGCTTGCCTTCGCGTAGCTGGCGGCGGGCGTACTGGATTCGGCGGTTGACCAGAAAGGCATGGGGCGTCATCCCGTAATGACGCTTGAAGGCGCGGCTCAGGTAAGACGGCGAGAGTTGCGCCGCGGCGCAGATGTCTTCGAGCTTCAACGCTTCGCTGCAATGGTCGTGGATGAACTGCGCCGCGCGCATCAAACCCGGGTGGCTGCCCCGGTCCGGACGGCCGGCAGGGTTGAGCCGTTGTTGCAGGTCAGTGAAAAACGCCTCGGCGGCGCTGCGCTTGCGGTCGGTGCCGAGCCGCTCATCCACCAGTTGCTCATATAACCCTTGCAGCGCGGCAAACAGCTCGACATCACGGCTGTGGGTCGTGGAAAAGCTCTGGAAATCCAGGGTTTCATCGAAACCGATACGACGTTGCAGATCCCTGAGCCACAGGGTATCGACGTACAGCATGACATACGACCACGGCTCATCGTCGATCGGGTTGCATGCATGGACATCGCCGGGGTTCATCAGCACCACCGTGCCGCTCTGCACCTGGAAATTCGACCGCTCATGAACGTAGGTGCTGCGCCCGGCGGTGATCGCGCCGATGGAAAAATGGTCGTGGGAGTGGCGTGAATAGCAGACCTTGCGCCCATCGGCAATGGCCCGGGCTTCGATGAAGGGCAGGGCCGCGTCGCGCCAGAAGCGTGGGGCGGCGTCATGGGTGGCGTGCTTCATCGGTCAGCGTCCTCGTCTTGGATCTGTAAAGCAGTGTATTAGCCCCGGCCGGCAAATGCCCGATTGATTTGGCCGTTCGGTTTGAACGGCAGTGGCCCTGAACTAGACTCCATGAAGTCTCGCCCATGGAGTTCCCGATGCTTGCGCCAGGTAAACCGGACAACGAAGCGGTTCGTCTCAAGAATCTGCATTCGCTCAAGCTGCTCGATACCGCACCCGAAGAACGGTTTGATCGCCTGACTCGCCTTGCCCGGCGTCTGTTTGACGTGCCCATCGCCCTGGTGTCCCTGGTGGACGCCAACCGGCAGTGGTTCAAGTCCAATGCCGGTCTGGATGCCAGCGAAACCCCGCGGGAAGTTTCCTTCTGTGGGCATGCGATTTTGCAGGATCAGATCCTGGAAATCTGCGACGCGGAGCAGGACGAGCGGTTTCACGACAATCCGTTGGTCACGGACACGCCTGGCATTCGTTTCTACGCCGGGCATCCGCTGGGGTTGGAGGATGGCAGCAAGCTTGGCACGCTGTGCCTGCTCGACACCAAGCCGCGTCAGCTCAATGACGAAGAGCGCGAACTGCTGCGCGACTTGGCGCGCATGGCCGAGCAGGAAATGGTTGCGGTGCAGATGGCGAGCATGGACGAGTTGACGCTGTTGTCCAATCGGCGCGGCTTCAGGACGTTGGCCCAGCATGCGTTGAATGTGTGTGATCGCTTGTCGCGACCGGCAACGCTGCTGTTCTTCGACCTCAACGACTTCAAGCCAATCAACGATCGCTATGGGCATGCCGAGGGTGACAGCGCGCTGAAAACCTTCGCTGATGTGTTGCGTATCGCCTTTCGCGAAAGTGATGTGATCGGTCGCCTGGGCGGTGATGAGTTCGTGGCGCTGCTCACCGGCTCTTCCTATGTCGAGACCTCGGCGATCATGGCGCGCCTCAAGGAAATCCTCGATGAGCGCAATGCGATGTTGCAGCGTGGCTATGACATTCGTTTCAGCGTGGGCCAGATCGAATACGACCCCCGGCTGCATTCGTCAATCGACAACCTGTTGGCCGAGGCCGATGCGGCCATGTATGCCCAGAAACAGGCGCTTCGCAGTTAGCGCAAGCCAACCGCCGATCCACTGTGGGAGCGAGCTTGCTCGCGAAGGCGGCGGTCCATTCAACATCAATCCAGCTAACCCACCGCCATCGCGAGCAAGCTCGCTCCCACAGGGATTTGTGGTGGGCAATAAAAAAAGCCGCTTGGCCTTTCCAGGGCAAGCGGCTTTTTTGCTGCAGCGTGAAGATTACTCTTCGAGGTTACCTATGGCGGTGGTGTTGAAGCCGCCGTCCACGTACATGATTTCACCGCTGATGCCAGAAGCAACGCAATAAATATGTACCGCACCAAGGGTATGGGAAATACGCAGAATGAGTTTTTCGTATCGTGTGATGCGGATTCATAACTGCAGTGTTCCATTACTCACTTGGCGAGTACCCGGATGAATACCGAATTACCCCCGACATTTGTTTACCCAGATGATTTCGGAACCTCACGTGGAAGTGGTAGAGGTCTTCCAAACCCTGCGCCAATGGCGATGATTGGAAAAATGATTCAAGAGCGAAACTCGGCTTACGTAAGAGGCCACTGGCCTCAAATGTTGCAGCGTCATCTCAAAGCCATGGTTAATAACCGTCCCATTCGCTACGGATTGGACGGCATTATCATAGGTGAGTTGAAAGTCGCCCACGGCGCCGATTTGGTCATGTTGAGGAATTCAACACTCAGCACCGCTGACGCCTGGAATCTCGGGATCAAGGAAGGGGCAAAGATCAAGAATACGGACCAGTTGGCCATTGAGCAGGAATTCTCGGGTGGGATCTTTACTCCCTTCAAAGCGTTTAGTCATTGGCTTCTGGGGAAGGGCAAGCCTGTCAGCGTCCGGCTGGATAGAATTGGTATCAGCCCTACGCCAAGCAAAATTCCAGATTTGATGGCGATTATTAATACGGCGGGTGTAGGAGTTACCAGCGTCAATCTTAAGATGCCTTATTCCACGGCCCAGGACTCAAACGTCGCACGGATCTACCTTGGAAACATTACGCTTCAAATTACCGGAGACGTTACTCGATATGCATCAGGTACTCTCAAGTTCTCCGGAAAGATAAAAGCGTACTCGGATCGTTATGATGCTAATGCCAGCAGTCATAGGGCTGCCTTTGATGAGCAAGCCACGAGCGCGCTCCGTGAAGTGGGAAGGGTCGCCAACGCACGTGATTATGAAATTCGAATCACTGGCGAGCTGCCAATCAATTTCTCTAGGTAAGTAGCCATGGCAGCAGGAAGAAACACATTAAGTCTCGCCGCCATTGCTTCAGTGATGGGCGCATGCGCATTGTTGTTCTTTTTTGCGCTGGAGGGTGTCTCGGAAAATCCCAATGATTTAAGTGATACCCGGGGTATTCCCGCGGTAGCGATGTACACGGTCATGCTGATCATCTTGACCGCCGCTTCGGTGGCCCTGACGGGGTTGGGTTATCTGTTTCAAAGGCTTCTAAGGCGACATGCTTTCAAATGGCGCATTGGCGTGTATGCGTTGACCAATGTCCTGCTTTTCCTTACGTCGCTCATGGGGACGTTCGTCGCCGCCATCTACACGTACGACACCATCGCAGGTGTATTGGGGGGGGGGCTGTTTGTGTTCTCCCTTGTTTTGGTTTTGATTGGTTTTCCGCGGAAATCGGGATAAAAAAAGCCGCAGGCCCTTTGCAGAGCCCGCGGCTTTTTTATGCGCGGTGAAGATTACTCTTCGAGATTACCCATGGCGGTGGTGTTGAAGCCGCCGTCCACGTACATGATTTCACCGCTGATGCCCGACGCCAGGTCCGAGCACAGGAAGGCGCCGGCGTTGCCGACTTCTTCGATGGTGACGTTGCGACGCAGCGGGGTTTGCGCTTCGTTGGCGGCCAGCATCTTGCGGAAGTTCTTGATACCGGAAGCGGCGAGGGTACGGATCGGGCCGGCCGATACGCAGTTGACGCGGGTGCCGTCCGGGCCCAGGGAACCGGCCAGGTAACGTACGCCGGCTTCCAGGGAAGCCTTGGCCATGCCCATGACGTTGTAGTTCGGCATAGTGCGCTCGGCGCCCAGGTACGACAGGGTCAGCAGGCTGCCGTTGCGACCTTTCATCATTTCGCGACCGGCTTTGGCCAGGGCCACGAAGCTGTAGGCGCTGATGTCGTGGGCAATGCGGAAACCTTCGCGGGTGGTGGCTTCGGTGAAGTCGCCGTCCAACTGGTCGCCCGGGGCGAAGCCCACGGAGTGCACGATGCAGTCCAGGCCGTCCCACTTCTTGCTCAGCGCTTCGAAGACCTTGGCGATTTCTTCGTCGCTGGCCACGTCGCACGGGAAGCACAGCTCAGGGCTCGAGCCCCAGCCTTGTGCGAACTCTTCGACACGACCCTTGAGTTTGTCGTTCTGATAAGTGAAGGCAAGCTCAGCGCCCTCGCGATGCATGGCGGCGGCGATGCCGGATGCGATGGACAGCTTGCTGGCTACACCGACGATCAGTACGCGCTTACCGGCGAGAAAACCCATGTGTTGCTCCTCTTTTCAGGTTATTCGGCAGTTGTTGGGGCCAGGAAGGCGGCCTCCAGCAACTGCTGTGTATAGGGGTGCTGCGGCGCGGCGAATATGCTGCGGGCATCACCTTGTTCGACCACTTGGCCATGCTTGACCACCATCAATTGGTGGCTCAGCGCTTTGACGACAGCCAGGTCATGGCTGATAAACAGGTACGTCAGGTTGTACTTGGTTTGCAACGACCGCAACAGCTCCACCACTTGGCGTTGTACGGTACGGTCCAGGGCCGACGTTGGTTCATCCAGCAGAATCAACGCCGGCTTGAGCACCAGGGCCCGGGCAATGGCGATACGCTGCCGTTGCCCTCCGGAAAACTCATGGGGATAGCGGTTCCGGGTTTCCGGGTCCAGGCCTACCTCCTTCAATGCCGCGATTATCGCTTGTTCCTGTTCGGCCGCGGTGCCGATCTTGTGAATCCGCAGGCCTTCGCCGACGATCTGGCTCACACACATTCGTGGGCTCAGGCTGCCGAACGGGTCCTGAAACACCACTTGCATCTCCCGGCGCAGTGGCCGGACCTGTTGCTGCGTCAGGCTATCGAGCTGCTTGCCTTCGAAGCGGATCCCGCCCTGGCTGCCGATCAACCGCAGGATTGCCAGCCCCAGGGTGGATTTGCCGGAACCGCTTTCGCCAACGATGCCCAGGGTTTGCCCCTGAGGCAGGCTGAAGCGAATACCGTCCACGGCCTTGATATAGTCCACCGTGCGTTTGAACAGACCTTTCTTGATCGGGAACCAGACTTTCAGGTCCTCGACCTGCAACAGCGGCGGGCCCACGACGTTGTTCGCCGGGGTGCCGCTGGGTTCGGCGCCCAGCAGTTCCCGAGTGTACGGATGCTGCGGCGCGCGGAACAACTCTTCGCACGATGCCTGTTCGACGATGCAACCGCGCTGCATGACACATACGCGATGCGCAATTCTTCGCACCAGGTTCAAATCGTGGCTGATCAGCAGCAACGACATACCCAATCGCGCCTGCAATTCCTTGAGCAATTCAAGGATTTTCAGCTGCACGGTGACGTCCAGCGCGGTGGTCGGCTCGTCGGCGATCAGCAGTTCCGGCTCGTTGGCCAGGGCCATGGCGATCATCACTCGCTGGCGCTGGCCGCCGGACAACTCGTGGGGCAGGGCCTTGAGGCGCTTGTGGGGTTCGGGAATGCCGACCAGCTCCAGCAACTCCAGGGTCCGGCGTGTGGCGACCTTGCCGGTCAGGCCCTTGTGGATGCCGAGCACTTCATTGATCTGTTTTTCAATGCAGTGCAGCGGGTTCAGGGAGGTCATCGGCTCCTGGAAGATCATCGCGATCCGGTTGCCGCGGATATGGCGGATGGTTTTTTCCTTCAGCCCCAGCAAATCCTGGCCGGCGTACTGGATGGTCCCGGTGGGATGATGGGCTAGCGGATAGGGCAGCAAGCGCAGGATCGAGTGGGCGGTGACCGACTTGCCCGAGCCGCTTTCACCCACCAGGGCCAGGGTCTCGCCGCGCTTGATATCGAAGCTGACGCCCTCGACCACGCGCTGGTGGCGTTCGCCTACGATGAACTCTACCGCCAGATCGCGTACTTCGATCAGATTGTCCCGGTTCATATCACTTCCTCGGATCGAAGGCGTCGCGAGCGGACTCGCCGATGAACACCAGCAGGCTCAGCATCAGCGCCAGCACGGCGAACGCGCTGATGCCCAGCCATGGCGCCTGGAGATTGGATTTGCCTTGGGCCACCAATTCGCCCAGGGACGGCGCTCCCGGCGGCAGGCCAAAGCCGAGGAAATCCAGGGCGGTGAGGGTGCCGATGGCGCCGGTGAGGATGAACGGCATGAAGGTCATGGTCGAGACCATGGCGTTGGGCAGGATGTGACGGAACATGATCGCGCCGTTCTGCATGCCCAGCGCCCGCGCGGCGCGCACGTATTCCAGGTTGCGCCCGCGCAGGAATTCGGCGCGGACCACGTCCACCAGGCTCATCCAGGAAAACAGCAGCATGATGCCCAGCAGCCACCAGAAGTTCGGCTGTACGAAACTGGCGAGGATGATCAGCAGGTACAGTACCGGCAGCCCGGACCAGATTTCCAGGAAGCGTTGGCCGGCCAGGTCGACCCAGCCGCCATAGAAGCCCTGCAAGGCGCCGGCGATCACGCCGATGATCGAACTGAGCAGCGTCAGCGTCAGGGCGAACAGCACTGAGATACGGAAGCCATAGATCACTCGGGCCAAAACATCGCGGCCCTGGTCATCGGTACCCAGCCAATTCACGGAAGAGGGCGGTGCCGGGGCCGGGACCTTCAGGTCGTAGTTGATGCTCTGGTAGCTGAAGGGGATCGGTGCCCACAGCACCCAGGCGTTCTTGGCCGCCAGCAGTTCGCGGATGTACGGGCTCTTGTAGTTGGCTTCCAGAGGGAACTCGCCGCCGAAGGTGGTTTCCGGGTAGCGCTTGAGGGCCGGGAAGTACCAGCCGTCGTCGTAATGCACCACCAGCGGCTTGTCGTTGGCGATCAACTCGGCGCCCAGGCTCAGCCCGAACAGGATCAGGAATAGCCACAGCGACCACCAGCCACGCTTGTTGGCCTTGAACAGTTCGAAACGACGCCGATTGAGAGGGGACAGGTTCATCTCAATGCTCCCGGCTTTCGAAGTCGATGCGCGGATCGACAAAGGTGTAGGTCAAATCGCCGATCAGTTTCACCACCAGCCCCAGCAGAGTGAAGATGAACAGCGTGCCGAACACCACCGGGTAGTCGCGGTTGATGGCCGCTTCGAAACTCATCAGGCCCAGGCCGTCGAGGGAGAAGATCACTTCCACAAGCAGGGAACCGGTGAAGAAGATCCCGATGAACGCCGAAGGGAAGCCGGCGATCACCAGCAGCATGGCGTTGCGGAAGACATGGCCGTAGAGGACCCGATGACGGGTCAGGCCCTTGGCCTTGGCGGTGACCACGTATTGCTTGTTGATTTCGTCGAGGAAGCTGTTCTTGGTCAGCAGGGTCATGGTGGCGAAGTTGCCGATCACCAGGGCGGTCACAGGCAAGGCCAGGTGCCAAAAGTAATCGAGGATCTTGCCGCCCATGCTCAATTCGTCGAAGTTGTTGGAGGTCAGCCCGCGCAGCGGGAACCAGTCGAAATAACTGCCGCCGGCAAACACCACGATCAGCAGGATGGCGAACAGGAATGAGGGAATCGCATAGCCGACGATGATCGCCGAACTGGTCCATACGTCGAAATGACTGCCGTGTCGGGTGGCCTTGGCGATCCCCAGGGGGATCGACACCAAGTACATGATCAATGTGCTCCACAGCCCGAGGGAAATGGACACCGGCATCTTTTCCTTGATCAGGTCGATGACCTTGGCGTCGCGGAAGAAACTGTCGCCGAAGTCCAGGTGGGCATAGTTCTTGATCATGATCCACAGGCGTTCGGGAGCCGACTTGTCGAAGCCGTACATGCGTTCGATTTCCTTGACCAGCGCCGGATCCAGGCCCTGGGCACCGCGGTAGGAAGAACCGGCCACCGACACTTCGGCTCCGCCGCCAGCGATGCGGCTGGTGGCGCCCTCGAAGCCCTCGAGCTTGGCGATCATCTGTTCCACCGGCCCGCCGGGCGCGGCCTGGATGATGACGAAGTTGATCAGCAGAATGCCGAACAGGGTCGGGATGATCAGCAGCAGTCGCCGAAAAATATAAGCCAGCATCTTGTTACTCCACGCTCGCAGGGGCGGCGATTTGCTGCTCGATGACCTGCTTCTCTACTTCATCGGCTGGCTTGACCTCCGGCTTGACCCACCAGGTGGTCGTGCCGATGTCATAGGTCGGCGTGATTTTCGGATGGCCGATGTGGTTCCAGTAGGCCACGCGCCACGTCTTGATGTGCCAGTTGGGAATCACGTAATAGCCCCATTGCAGTACCCGGTCCAAGGCACGGGCATGGGCCACCAGGCTCTTGCGCGAATCGGCATTGATCAGTTGCTCTACCAGTTGGTCCACGGCCGGGTCCTTCAGGCCCATGGTGTTGCGGCTGCCGGGCTTGTCGGCGGCGGCGGACATCCAGAACTCACGCTGTTCGTTACCCGGCGAGCTGGATTGCGGGAAACTGCCCACCACCAGGTCGAAGTCCCGGGAGCGTACGCGGTTGACGTACTGGGACACGTCCACCCGGCGGATCACCAGTTCGATGCCCAGGTCGCTCAGGTTGCGCTTGAAGGGCAGTAATATCCGCTCGAACTCGGTCTGGGCCAGCAGGAACTCCAGCACCACCGGTTTGCCTTGGGCGTCGACCATCTTGTCGTCGACGATGCGCCAGCCAGCTTCCTGCAGCAATTGGTAGGCCTTGCGCTGCTGGTCGCGGATCATGCCGCTGCCGTCGCACATCGAAGGCTGGAAGGCTTCGCTGAAGACCTGCTCGGGAATCTGGCCGCGCAGGGGCTCGAGGATCTTCAGTTCGTCTTCGCCGGGCAGGCCGGTGGCGGCCATTTCCGAATTCTCGAAATAGCTGCGGGTACGGGCGTAGGCGCCGTTGAACAGTTGCTTGTTGGTCCACTCGAAATCCAGCAGCAGGCTCAAGGCCTTGCGCACCCGCACATCCTGAAAGACCGGCCGGCGCAGGTTGTAGACAAAGCCCTGCATGCCGGTGGGGTTGCCGTTGGGGATCTGTTCCTTGATCAGCCGGCCTTCGGTCACGGCCGGGATGTTGTAGGCGTTGGCCCAGTTCTTGGCGGTCATTTCCAGCCAGAAATCGAACTGCCCGGCTTTCAAGGCTTCGACCGCGACGGTGTTGTCGCGGTAGTAGTCGGTGACCAGCACGTCGAAGTTGTAGAACCCGCGATTGACCGGCAGGTCCTTGCCCCAATAGTCCTTCACCCGCTCATAGCGGATCGAGCGGCCGGCCTTCACTTCGGCGACCTTGTAGGGGCCGCTGCCCAGGGGGATCTCCAGGTTGCCCTTGTTGAAGTCACGCTCGGCCCACCAGTGCTTCGGCAATACCGGCAATTGGCCGAGGATCAGCGGTAATTCGCGGTTGTTGGTGTGTTTGAACTTGAACAGCACTTTGAGTGGGGTTTCGGCGATCACTTCGGCAACATCGTTGTAGTAGCCGCGGAACATCGGTGCGCCGTCCTTGGTCAGGGTCTGGAAGCTGAAGACCACGTCTTCGGCGCGCACGGGATGACCGTCGTTGAAGCGGGCTTCGGGGCGCAGGTAGAAGCGCACCCAGCCATTGTCGGGGGCTTTCTCGATTTTTTCGGCGATCAAGCCGTATTCAGTAAAGGGTTCGTCCAGGCCTTGCTTGGCCAGGGTGTCGTAGATCAGGCCGATGTCATCGGCCGGCACGCCTTTACTGATGAACGGGTTGAGGCTGTCGAACCCCCCAAAGCCGCCCTGGCGGAAGATACCGCCCTTGGGCGCGTCCGGATTGACGTAATCGAAATGCTTGAAGTCGGCCGGGTATTTCGGCGGCTCGTTGTACAAGGTCACGGCATGCTGCGGGGCGGCGCAGGCCAGCCCGGCGAATAACAGGCTGCTGGCCTGCAGGAGCAGGGCGCGAAAAGGCTTCATTGATCTTTCTCCGAAGATTTCAGCCACCAAGCGCTCAGGCCCAGGGTATAGGGCGGCGTGGTGACGAAGGCGAACCGGTTGCGGTACGCCAGGCGATGATAATTGAGATACCAGTTGGGAATGCAGTAATGCTGCCACAGCAGTACGCGATCCAGGGCCTTGCCGGCGGCGACCTGTTCATCGCGGGTCTGGGCGGCGAGCAGTTTTTCCAACAGATGGTCAACCACCGGGTTGGCGATCCCGGCGTAGTTCTTGCTGCCCTTGACCCCGACCTGGCTGGAGTGGAAGTACTGCCATTGCTCGAGGCCCGGGCTGAGTGTCTGGTTCAAGGTCAGCAGGATCATGTCGAAGTCGAACTGGTCCAGGCGCTGTTTGTATTGGGCGCGGTCCACCGTACGCAGCCGGGCTTGAACACCGATGCTGGCAAGGTTTTCGACGTAGGGTTGCAGGATACGCTCCAGGTTCGGGTTCACCAGCAGGATTTCGAAGCTCAGGGGCTGGTGGTCGGCGTTCAGCAGGCGTTGGCCGCTGAGATTCCAGCCGGCTTCCTTCAAGAGTCCCAATGCCTTGCGCAGGGTTTCCCGGGGAATGCCGCGCCCGTCGGTTTTGGGCAAGCTGAAGGGTTCGGTGAGCAGTTTGGGCGGCAATTGATCCCGGTACGGCTTGAGCAGCAGCCATTCATGACCCACCGGCAGGCCGGTGGCGGAGAATTCGCTGTTGGGGTAATAGCTGAGGGTGCGCTTGTAGGCGCCGCTGAACAGGGTGCGGTTGGTCCACTCGAAATCGAACATCAGCCCCAGGGCTTCGCGCACCTTGACGTCGGCGAATGTGCCGCGCCGGGTGTTCATGAACAGGCCCTGGGTCTGGGTCGGAATCTGGTGGGGGATCTGCGCCTTGATCACATCGCCCCGGTTGACCGCCGGGAATTGATAGCCGTTGGCCCAGTTCTTGGCCTGATGTTCGATGTAGATGTCGAACTCGCCGGCCTTGAAGGCTTCGAAGGCGACTTCGCTGTCACGGTAGAACTCCACGTCCATGCGGTCGTAGTTGTACTTGCCGCGATTGACCGGCAGGTCCTTGCCCCAGTAGTCCTTGACCCGTTCGAACACCAGTTGGCGGCCTGGCTGCACTTTGGTGATGCGATACGGCCCGCTGCCCAGGGGCGGTTCGAAGGTCGTCGCCTTGAAGTCACGGCCTTTCCAGTAATGCTGGGGCAACACCGGCAGCTCACCCAGGCGCAGGATCAGCAAGGGATTGCCCGCGCGTTTGAAGACGAAGCGGATTTTCAGCGGGTTGAGAATGTCGACCCGCAGCACTTCCTGCAGGTTGGTGCGGTATTGCGGGTGGCCATCCTTGAGCAGCGTCTTGTAAGAGAACGCCACGTCATAGGCGGTGATGGGCACGCCGTCGTGAAACCGCGCTTCGGGGCGCAGGTTGAACACCACCCAGCTGCGGTCTTCGCTGTATTCCACCGACTGGGCGATCAGCCCATAGCTCGACGTCGGTTCATCGCCGGACGGTGCATACTGGCCAGTGCCGACCATCAGCGGTTCGTTCAGCTCATTGATGCCGTATTGCAGGAAATTGGGCGTGGAAATCGGGCTGCTGCCCTTGAACGTGTAGGGATTGAGCGTATCGAAGGTGCCGAATGCCATGACCCGCAAGACTCCGCCCTTGGGCGCTTGCGGGTTGACCCAGTCGAAGTGGGTGAATCTGGCCGGGTACTTGAGCGTGCCGAACTGCGCATAGCCATGGCTTTCGCTGATGGCTGCGCTGGCGGGAGAGCTCAAGGCCAGGCTGATCAGGAACAGGAGGAGGGGACGTATCAAGTCTGAGATCCGATCCAGGCGGCTTGGGCTTTTATGGCCTGTACAGTAACAGCTTGTATCGGCAGGAAAAAGGCGGGGGCTCAAAGCTTCAGGGTTTGCTTAACCGTGGCGAGGGAGCTTGCTCCCGCTGGGTTGCGAAGCGACCCCGAATCTGGCACCTCGGTGCGACAGGTGGATTGCGTCGCTGCTTTTGGGGCTGCTGCGCAGCCCAGCGGGAGCAAGCCCCCTCGCCACAGAGAGTCCCTCGGTCAGTGCGGGGAATACACCGTCAGCATCTGTCCCGGCTTGAGCGCCTTGCCCATCCGCGGGTTCCAGCGCTTGAGGTGCTGCATTTCCACATTGAAGCGCTTGGCGACGACGTACAACGAATCGCCCTGCTTGACCTTGTACTGGGTCTGTTTCTTCTGGTTCTTGCTGTTGGCGGCCACCACCGTGCTGATGCGCTTGCCGGTGGCCTTGCTGGCCTTGGCGTCTTGCATTACCAGGGTCTGGCCGACCTTGAGTTTGTTGCCGCTGAGCTTGTTCCAGCGTTGCAGGTCCTTGGTCTGGACGTTGTTGGCCTTGGCGATCTGGGCCAGGTTGTCGCCGCGCTTGACGCGGTAGGTGCGCCTGGCACCTTCCACTTCGCTGTCGTCGACTGATTCGAAAACCGGCTTGAGTGCGCGCTGGCTGATCAGCTCTTCCGGGCGCATGGTCGACAGGCTGGCGGTCAGTAACTGGGCCTTGGACGTCGGCACCAGCAGGTGCTGGGGGCCGTCGATGGTGGTGCGCTGCTTGAAGGCAGGATTGAGCTGGAACAGCTCGTCTTCGTCGATGTTGGCCACCGCCGCGACCTTGGACAGGTCCATGCGCTGGTTGATCTCGACGACTTGGAAATAGGGTTCGTTGGCGATCGGGTTGAGGTTCACGCCATAGGCGTCGGGCGCGAGCACCACCTGGGACAGTGCCAGCAACTTCGGCACATAGGCCTGGGTCTCGCTGGGCAGCGGCAGGTTCCAGTAATCGGTGGGCAGGCCAAGTTTCTCGTTGCGCTCGATGGCGCGGCTGACCGTGCCTTCGCCGGCGTTGTAGGCCGCCAGCGCCAGCAACCAGTCACCGTTGAACATGTCATGCAGGCGCGTCAGGTAGTCCATGGCGGCCGTGGTGGAGGCGGTGATGTCGCGCCGCCCGTCATAGAAGCGGGTCTGGCGCAGGTTGAAGTAACGCCCCGTGGACGGGATGAATTGCCACAGCCCCACCGCGTTGGCCCGGGAATAGGCCATGGGATTGTAGGCGCTCTCGATCACCGGCAGCAGCGCCAGTTCCAGCGGCATGTTGCGTTCTTCAAGGCGTTCGACGATGTAATGGATGTACAGGCTGCCGCGCTCACCGGCGTTTTCCAGGAAGGAAGGGTTGCTGGCGAACCACAGGCGCTGTTGCTCGATACGCGGGTTGACGCCAGCCGTTTCCTGCAGCTGGAAGCCCTGGCGCATGCGTTCCCAGATGTCCTGGGGCACTTGGGGGCTGGGTTTCTCGGTGAGCCATACCGGCTTCTGTTTGGCGCGAGCGGCGATATTCGGGGTGTGCGCCGCGTCGGTCTGCGGCAGCTGGCTCGTGCTCTGGCAGCCCGCCAGGGTGGCGGACACAGCCACCGCAATGGCTTGAGCCAAGCGGGTCAATGTGTCTGACTGGACGGACCTGCGTATAGATGACGACATTGGCTGGAAGTAAGTTCCGGGCAAAAATGTCGGCCGATTCTAGGAAGCGCACCCCAACAGGTCAACCTTTCAGAATTTTTGTATCAATCGATAGCTGCCTTAGAACGTATCTTTCCAAGCCCTCAAGGCCGCAAAAACCTCACTCGGCGTCTGGTTTCGCTGACCGCTCCGTTCGTCTGCTTTTTGTTTAACGGATGTTTCAGTCGTGCGCAGGAACGGGTTGGTGAGTTTTTCCAGGGCCAGGGTGGAGGGCAGCGTCATGATGCCTTCGTTGCGTTGGCGGACGACTTTTTCCAGGCGGGCGGCGATGTCCGGGTTGCCCGGCTCCACGGCGGCGGCGAACTTCAGGTTGCTGAGGGTGTATTCATGGGTGCAGTAGACCAGCGTATCTTCAGGCAAGGCGGCGAGGCGATCCAGGGAATGGTGCATCTGCGCGGGCGTGCCTTCGAAAAGCCGGCCGCAACCGGCGGCGAACAGGGTGTCGCCACAAAAGAGCAGGCCATGGTGGTAGTAGGCGATGTGCCCCAGCGTATGACCGGGTACCGCGTAGACATCGAAGTCCCAGCCGAGCACGCTGACCTGGTCGTTGTCATGCAGGGCCTGGTCCCGCGCCGGGATGTTTTCGCTGGCCGGGCCGTAGACGGTGGCGTTCGTCGCATTCTTCAACGCCTGGACGCCGCCAACATGATCATGGTGATGATGGGTGATCATAATGTCGCTCAGGACCCAGCCCGGATGGGCGTCGAGCCAGGCCTGTACTGGCGCGGCATCACCCGGGTCGACCACGGCGCAGCGCTGGGTGGAGTGGTCCTGTAACAACCAGATGTAGTTATCGGTGAACGCGGGCAGGGCACTGATCTGTATCATCGCGGAATTCGCCAAGCGGAAAACAAAGGCGCATCTTAGAACTTCCTGACGCGTTGGAGAATGCAATGACCGATGAAGCGTTCGCTCAGGCTGATCCTGACTGGCTGGCGTTGATCAGCGCCGCCCGTGAATGGCTGTCCGGCCCTGTCGGGCAATTTTTGCTGGAAGAGGAACGGCGCATGCTCGAAGACGAGTTGGGCCGGTTCTTTGGCGGCTATCTGGTGCACTACGGGCCTTCGGCGCAAACGCCGCCGTCGGCACCGCAGGTCCAGCGCAACGTACGTCTGGGGGCGCCGTTGCCCGGGGTGGAAATCGTCTGCGAGGAGCAGGCCTGGCCGCTGAGCGAGCATGCCGCCGACGTGGTGGTCATGCAGCACGGCCTGGATTTCTGCCTGTCGCCCCACGGTTTGTTGCGTGAAGCCGCCAGCAGCGTACGCCCCGGCGGGCATCTGTTGATCATCGGTATCAACCCCTGGAGCACCTGGGGGTTGCGTCATGTATTTGCCCACGACGCCTTGCGCCAGGCCCGCTGTATCTCGGCGTCGAGGGTCGGCGACTGGCTCAACCTGCTGGGCTTCGCGCTGGAGAAACGCCGCTTCGGGTGCTATCGTCCGCCGCTTGCGTCACCCAAGTGGCAGGCTCGCCTGGCCGGCTGGGAGCGCAGGGCCGGCGACTGGCAGCTGTCCGGCGGTGGTTTCTACCTGCTGGTGGCACGCAAGATCGCGGTCGGGCTGCGCCCGGTGCGTCAGGCGCGACGCGAGCCGATGGGCAAGCTGATTCCCTTGCCGATGGCCAAGGTCAATCGTCGTCACATCGAGCCATAACCCTTTTTAGCAGGCCTGGCCGGCCTTTCGACTACAGGCATCAACCGCCTGATCGGCTGGCCTTTGCATTTTTTCTGGATAGATTGGCATGAGCGATAGCGTAGAACTCTTCACTGATGGCGCCTGCAAAGGCAACCCCGGCCCGGGCGGCTGGGGCGCGTTGCTGGTGTGCAAGGGCGTGGAGAAGGAACTCTGGGGCGGCGAAGCCAATACCACCAACAATCGCATGGAGCTGATGGGCGCCATCCGTGGCCTGGAAGAGCTCAAGCGGCCTTGCGATGTACTGCTGGTGACCGACTCGCAATACGTGATGAAAGGCATCAACGAGTGGATGGCCAACTGGAAGAAGCGCGGCTGGAAGACGGCGGCGAAGGAACCGGTGAAAAACGCAGACCTCTGGAAGTTGCTGGATGAGCAGGTCAACCGCCACAACGTCACCTGGAAATGGGTGCGCGGCCACATCGGCCACCACGGCAACGAGCGGGCCGACCAGTTGGCCAATCGTGGGGTGGATGAGGTGCGGGGCTACAAGCAGGCCTGATAGGGGTGTTGTCAGGATCTGGACAGGATGACACCTGTGGCGAGGGAGCTTGCTCCCGCTGGACTGCGAAGCAGGCCCCTGGGGCGGTCGCTGCGCAACCGAGCGGGAGCAAGCTCCCTCGCCACAAGAGCGCCAAGTCATAAAAAGCCTGGCTGACAGGACATTGCGGATGCACTGGCGTGAGCGTGTTAAGATCCGCGCTTTTGCAAGACTGCCCGCTGAGAGCTGAACACTGATGGCCAACAGATCTGTAGTACTGGATACCGAAACCACCGGCATGCCGGTGACCGATGGTCACCGGATTATTGAAATCGGTTGTGTCGAGCTGATCGGCCGGCGCCTGACCGGTCGCCACTTCCACGTTTACCTGCAACCGGACCGCGAAAGCGACGAGGGCGCTATCGGCGTCCACGGCATCACCAACGAATTCCTGGTGGGCAAGCCGCGTTTTGCCGAGGTGGCCGATGAGTTCTTCGAATTCATCCAGGGCGCGCAGTTGATCATCCACAACGCGGCGTTCGACGTGGGGTTCATCAACAATGAATTCGCCCTGATGGGGCAACACGACCGGGCCGACATCACCCAGCATTGCACCATTCTCGATACCCTGATGATGGCCCGGGAACGGCATCCGGGGCAGCGCAACAGCCTCGACGCCTTGTGCAAGCGCTACGGTGTCGACAACTCTGGCCGTGAACTGCACGGCGCCTTGCTCGACTCCGAGATCCTGGCCGACGTCTACCTGGCGATGACCGGCGGCCAGACCAGCCTGTCCCTGGCCGGCAACGCCTCGGACGGCAACGGTACCGGCGAAGGCTCTGGCAACCAGGCCACGGAAATTCGCCGTTTGCCCGCCGACCGCCAGCCATCGCGGATCATTCGCGCCAGCGAAAGCGACCTGGCCGAGCATGCCGCGCGTCTGGAAGCCATCGCCAAGTCCGCGGGTGCTCCGGCATTGTGGACACAGTTGGCCGAGGCACAGGCCGCCACGCACGGATGAACCCCCTCCTGTGGGAGCGAGCTTGCTCGCGATGACGGCGGCACATTCAGCATTGATGCAGGCTGGACTACCGCCATTGCGATCAAGCCCGTTTCCGCAGGGGCGCCCATTGTTCATTTCTCGCCACAATCGCCACGACCTTCTACCCTGAGGTAACGGGCAGGCTACGGTACGGATCCCGCTTGATGTGTGATGATTTGAAAGACAAGGGCAATGGATGGCACCACGCCGTTGGTTGCTTCAAGGAATGAGGACCTTCCCCAGCATGCAACCAGTCATGAATCCCAAGCACCCCGGACTGTCGGTGCGCATCGTCGATGATGGCTTTGCCGCCTACATCTGGGGCAGCGATTTCAGCTTTGAAGTCAGCGACTACGCGACGGCACAGATCGGCCGTCCCGTCAGCCAATGGCCGGTGACGCCCATCGTTCCCTATCGCAAGTGCTATGGCATCGATCCCGAAGAGTTCAGCAGCTTCCGCGATGCCCCGGACAGCGAGATCTTCATGGCCTACCTCGATGACCAGCCCGTCGGGCACTTGGTGGTCAGTACCAACTGGAACGGTTATGCCCACATCGACGAACTGGCGGTACACGCCCCGGCCCGTCGCCACGGGGTGGCCAAGGCGTTGCTCGATGTCGCCCAGTTCTGGAGTCGCAAGAAAAAACTGCCGGGCATCATGCTCGAGACCCAGAACAACAATCTGGGCGCTTGCCGGCTCTATGAGCGTTGCGGTTATGTGCTGGGTGGTATCGATCACCTGCGCTATCGCGGTATTGACCGGCATACCGCCGAAGTCGCGCTGTTCTGGTACCGGTTGTTCGACGACCCACTGGGCATGTCGATCAGTGGCTCAGCAACGCCTCGGCTTGTTCCGTAATTCGTTCCAGCAGCGATTGAAGGGCGGGTGAAGAGGGCGCGCCGTTGAGGCTCAGGGCATAGAGGCCAATCGCGATGGCGGGCGATACCGGGCAGACGTCGAGGCCGCCGTCCTTGGCGCCCGAGGCGGTGAACGGGTCGACGATGGCCAGGCCTTCGCCGGCCTCGACCATGGCGCGCATCATCTGGTGGGTCTGGACGCGAAGCTGGATCATGGGGGCCGGACGCAGCGCCGCCAGTTTATGCTCGAATGCAGGGCTCAGCGGGTCATGGCCATCCAGGCCCACCAGAGGCTGGCCCGCCAGGTCCTGAAGCGAAATATATTTTTGACGGGGTTGCAGCCAGCCGTGGGGCGCGAGCAATTGCAGTTTGCCCTGGGCGATCATCTGGCAATGGATGTCGGGATGTTCAGGGTCGTGCAGGCTCAGGCCCAGGTCGCTTTCGCGCAACAGCAGGCTGTGGACGATGTCGCGGGTCGGTCGGCTGAGCAAAGTGCACGGTGCATCCGGATGGCGACGACGCAAGGCGGCGATACTCTGGGGCAGCAACTGCTGGGCCAGCGGCGGCGTGCAGATAATGCGCAAGGGCGCTGCCTGATGGTGTTTCAGGCTGCTGGCCAGGCGCTGCACCGGTTCAAGGGTGTCGTACACCCGTGTGATACCGTCACGCAATTCAAGGGTTTCCCGGGTGGCCTGCAAACGACCGCGCACGCTGGCGAATAGCATGAAGCCCAATTGGGCCTCGGCATCGCGCAATATCGCCTCGACCTCCGCCACCGGCAGTTGCAGCCATTCGGCCGCCGTGCCGAGGTGGCCGGTCTGCAGCAGCGCCTGGATCACTTCGATGTGGCGTAAACGCATGCAAGAAGTCCATGTTCGGCGGGTGAGCCATTGATTGGCTGAATCCTAACCCAAGTCCGGGCATGACTTCTGCTCATAACCAACGGTTATGAAGCTATTTGCGTTTCAGTGGGCGTTTGAGTGGGCAGTGGCGTTTCCGGTTCGCGCGTCAATTCGATTTGAGATTGCACGAGAATAAATTTGCCATCGTCGAGTTTGTTGACTCGATCACCAATAGCCAATTTATAGGTAGTGACAGGCTCCTTGCCGTTTCCGTCGGGCGACGGGGTCGATTCCTGAAACTCATGCACCGAATAGACGCGACCTTCGGCGTCTCGCGCATGAAATTGTCCGACAAGTACTGCTGCCATTGCTTAGAACCTCTGGAAATAAATCACTCGATTTGCGGTTCTGTAGACCCTGGTCAAGCGCGGTAAGTTTTCCTACATGAAAAAAATAGTCCAGCCGGCCGGTTTTTGTCGCTCCACTGGTCCAATTGTCACCCCGATCATCTATAACTACAGGCTCCTTTGAGCCGACAGTCGAGAAGCCTCTCATGAGTAATGTCTACACAGTGGCCGTTTTGGTGGGCAGCCTGCGCAAGGCATCGATCAACCGCAAGGTCGCGCTGGCACTGGCTGATCTGGCGCCAGCCAACCTCAAGCTGAATATCATCGAGATTGGCGAGTTGCCGCTCTACAACGAAGACATCGATGTTTCTCCTCCGCCAGCCTACAGCACTTTCCGCCAGCAGGTGGGCGCGGCCGATGCCTTGTTGTTCGTCACGCCGGAATACAACCGTTCAGTGCCGGCACCGTTGAAAAATGCCATCGATGTGGGGTCGCGTCCCTACGGCCAGAGTTGCCTGAGCGGCAAACCGGGCGCGGTGATCAGCGCTTCGCCGGGCGCCATTGGCGGTTTCGGCGCCAATCATCATTTGCGCCAGTCCCTGGTGTTCCTTGACGTGCCCTGCATGCAGCAGCCGGAAGGCTACCTGAGTAACGCCGGGACGGCGTTCGACGAAGCGGGCAATCTGTCGGAGTCGGTACGGCCGTTCTTGCAGAAATTCATCGATGCCTATGGCAAGTGGGTCGAGCAGCATAAGAAGGCTTGACGGCCACTGGAACTTCAAACTAAGCACCTCTGTGGCGAGGGGATTTATCCCCGTTGGGCTGCGAAGCGGCCCCAAACCCAACACCCTGGTGTGCCAGACAATTTGAATGGGGGCGCTTCGCGCCCCAGCGGGGATAAATCCCCTCGCCACAAGCGCATGTACATCTGCAAACGCATCTGGCAAATCCAAATCCCCGCTTTACTGAATATTCGAATATCCATATATTCGCCATTCGCTCATCACAGGCTCGCCCACGCCATGCCCCATTCCTCCAATCCCGTCGACGTCTTCAAGGCCCTGGCCGACGACACGCGTACGCGCATTGCGTTGCTGGTGGCCCGTGAGGGCGAGTTGTGTGTCTGTGAGCTCACCGCTGCGCTGGGCCTGAGCCAACCGAAGATCTCCCGGCACCTGGCGCAGTTGCGCAACGCTGGGTTGCTCAGCGACCGACGCCAGGGGCAGTGGGTTTATTACCGCCAGCACCCGCAGTTACCGGCCTGGGTCAGTACGATGCTGGAGCAGGCGTTGGCGGCCAGTACCGCCTGGCTGACAGCGGATGTGCAGCGCTTGAACGCCATGCCTGATCGTCCGGTGGCGCGTTGCTGCTGAGTTCTTCTTTCCCATCTCTTTTTCAAGGCTGTTGCGCATGCTCATCGCGTCGTTGATTTTCCTGCTGACCATTACATTGGTGATCTGGCAGCCCAAGGGTCTGGGCGTTGGCTGGAGCGCGACGCTGGGCGCGGTGCTGGCCTTGTTGAGCGGGGTGGTGCAGGTCAGTGACATCCCGCTGGTCTGGCAGATCATCTGGAACGCCACCGGGACGTTCGTCGCGCTGATCATCATCAGCCTGCTGCTGGACGAGGCGGGGTTCTTCGCCTGGGCGGCCTTGCATGTGGCTCGCTGGGGCCGGGGCAGTGGGCGCAAGCTGTTTGCCTTCATGGTCTTGCTGGGGGCGTTGGTGTCGGCGTTGTTTGCCAATGACGGGGCGGCGCTGATCCTCACGCCTATCGTGATCTCCATGTTGCTGGCCCTGCGGTTTTCCCCGGCGGCGACCCTGGCGTTCGTGATGGGCGCTGGTTTCATTGCCGACAGTGCGAGCCTGCCGCTGGTGGTGTCGAACCTGGTGAACATCGTCTCGGCGGACTTCTTCGGCATTGGTTTCAATCGCTACGCGGCGGTCATGGTGCCGGTGAACCTGGTGAGCGTGGCGGCCAGCCTGGCGATACTGCTGTGGTTCTTTCGCCGCGATATCCCACGTGACTATGACCCGCATCAGTTGGATGACCCGGCGACGGCGATCCACGACAAGGCGACGTTCTATGCCGGCTGGGCGGTACTGGTGATCCTGCTGCTGGGCTGCTTTGCCCTGGAGCCGCTGGGGATTCCCATCAGTGCGATCTCGGCTGTCTGTGCTGCGCTGCTGCTGGCGGTCGCGGCCCACGGTCACAAGATCTCCACCCGCAAGGCGATGAAGGAAGCGCCCTGGCAGATCGTGATCTTTTCCCTCGGCATGTACCTGGTGGTCTATGGCCTGCGCAACGCCGGGCTGACCGGTTACCTGGCCCATTGGCTCGACGGTTTCGCCGAATATGGCGTGTGGGGCGCGGCCATGGGCACCGGTGTGCTGACGGCGCTGCTCTCGTCGGCCATGAACAATTTGCCGACGGTGCTGATCGGCGCCTTGTCCATCGACGCCAGCCAGGCCACCGGGGTGGTGAAGGAGGCGATGATCTACGCCAACGTCATCGGTAGCGACCTGGGCCCGAAAATCACGCCGATTGGCAGCCTGGCGACGTTGCTGTGGCTGCATGTGCTGGCGCGCAAGAATATCCAGATCGGCTGGGGGTATTACTTCAAGGTCGGGATTGTGCTGACGGTGCCAGTGTTGCTGGTGACGTTGGCGGCGCTGGCTGTGCGGTTGTCACTCTAGACCGTAGTGGCCCCTTCGCGAGCAAGCCCGCTCCCACATTGAAATGCATTCTCATGTGGGAGCGGGCTTGCTCGCGAAGACGGAGGTCCAGACACTGCCCAACTCAGCTGTTGCCCGGCACATCCGGCCAACGATCCGCCACCAGGAACACTCGCTCGGCTTCTTCCCACTCGCCCTCGGCGTTTTCGCTCAGGCGCACCATCAACTGTGCCGGCGCCATGGGGTCCAGGGCCATTCGCCAGGCGTCCAGTTGCGCGGTGCCCCAGGTTTGTTCGGTCGGATAATGGGCCGGGGCCAGCCAGGCGGCGCGGGGCAGGGGTTGCCAGCGACCTGGCGGACGTTGGGCGATGAACGCAGACCAGTCCCGTTGATGCAGCCAGCGACCGCGCAAATGCCTGGGGTGGGCACCGGCCGGTGGTTCGGCCTGGCCCGGCCAGGGGTAGAGCAAATACCCGCCCAGCCAGAGTTCGGAGCGAAACAGTTCGAGGCCCGAGGGCTCGATCCCCAGTGCCGCCAGGGCCTCGCGGCTTTCCGGGCGGGCCGAGATCGGCAATTGGTGCTCGCGCAGATGCGCCAGCTTGCGGTCGAGTCGGTCATGGCAGCCCGGGCCCAGCCATTGCGCGGCGTCCAGCCCGTTTCCGTGCTGGGGTCCGAGGTACAACTTGATAGCCAGTTCCAGGTGGTGGATGCCGTCACGATCACGCAGCAACAGGTCCAGTTCGCCCAGAGTATGGCCTTCGCGCCGGATCGGCAGGTTCGCGGCAATCAATTCGATGCCCGGGGCATGCTGCACGGCAAACTGCCACAGCCTTTCGTAATACAGGCCCAGGCGTCGCGTTCGCCCTTGGGACAGGCAATGCAGCAATGGGTAGCTGTCGCGGTCCAGTTGCCGCAGCCAGTGTTCCAGCCGGCCAGGCTCCTGCACCCAGTCACTGCCAGTCAGGGGATGGCGCTGGGGCCAGGGCGTGTCGATGAGCATCGGCGGGGCGATGATCGCCCACGCGAGGTCGCGCACTTCGGGATGGTGCAGGCGTCGGGGCAAGTCCAGCAATTCAGGGAACAGGATCATCTTGCGAGCATAGCCGTTGCGCTGAAGGCTTAAAGGATTTTGTCTACGGCGCGCTTTCGCCCATAATCGTGTTTTTCGCCCGCCGCAGACCCTCGCAGGAGCCTCATGGAGCAATTTCGCAATATCGGCATCATCGGTCGCCTGGGCAGTTCGCAGGTGTTGGACACCGTTCGCCGTCTCAAACGTTTCCTCCTGGAGCGGCACCTGCATGTGATCCTCGAAGATACCATCGCCGAAGTCCTGCCGGGCCATGGCCTGCAGACCTCGTCGCGCAAGATGCTCGGCGAAGTCTGTGACATGGTGATCGTGGTCGGCGGCGACGGCAGTCTGCTGGGGGCTGCCCGGGCCCTGGCGCGGCACAATATCCCGGTGCTGGGGATCAACCGCGGCAGCCTGGGGTTCCTCACCGATATCCGCCCCGACGAGCTGGAGATCAAGGTCGCCGAGGTCCTGGACGGTCACTACCTGGTGGAAAACCGCTTCCTGCTGCAGGCCGAGGTCCGCCGGCACGCCGAGGCCATCGGCCAGGGCGATGCCCTCAACGACGTGGTGCTGCACCCTGGTAAATCCACGCGGATGATCGAATTCGAGCTGTACATCGACGGCCAGTTCGTCTGCAGCCAGAAAGCCGACGGCCTGATCGTCGCCACCCCCACCGGTTCCACCGCCTATGCGCTGTCGGCCGGCGGGCCGATCATGCATCCCAAGCTCGACGCTATTGTGATTGTGCCCATGTACCCCCATACCTTGTCTGGGCGACCGATCGTGGTCGATGGCAACAGTGAGCTGAAAATCGTCGTGTCCAAGGATATGCAGATCTACCCGCAAGTGTCCTGTGACGGCCAGAACCATTTCACCTGCGCGCCGGGTGACACCATCACCGTCAGCAAAAAAGCGCAGAAACTGCGCCTGATCCATCCGCTGGATCACAATTACTACGAAGTCTGCCGGACCAAGCTTGGCTGGGGCAGTCGGTTGGGGGGTGGAGGCGACTGATGCTCGATCCTGCGCGCAGTTACGATTTGATCGGTGACGTGCACGGATGCGCCCTGACCCTGGAACACCTGCTGGACCGACTCGGTTACCACAAGCAGGGCGGGGTCTGGCGGCATCCGTCGCGCATGGCCGTGTTCCTGGGGGACATCATCGACCGTGGCCCGCGGATCCGCGAGGCGCTGCACATCGTCCATGACATGGTCATGGCCGGCCAAGCGCTGTGCATCATGGGCAACCACGAGTTCAACGCCCTGGGCTGGAGCACCCCGGCATTGCCAGGCAGCGGCCAGCGCTACGTGCGCGAACACACGCCGCGTCATGCCCGTCTGCTCAACGAGACACTGACCCAGTTCGAGCAGCATCCCGGCGACTGGCATGACTTTCTCGAATGGTTCTATGAGCTGCCGCTGTTTGTCGACGCTGGCCGCTTCCGGGTGGTGCATGCCTGTTGGGATGCGGGCTTGATCGAACCGCTGCGGGGCCTGTTCCCGGACGGTTGCGTCGACGAGCATTTCCTCCAGGCCTCGGCGCAACCGGGTAGTTTTGCCTGCACGGTGTTCGATCGCTTGCTGCGCGGCACGGACATGCGCCTGCCCCACGGCCTGACGTTGACGGGTGGCGATGGCCTGACCCGTTCGTTTTTCCGCACCAAGTTCTGGGAAGACAACCCGCAGACCTACGGTGACATCGTGTTCCAGCCCGACGCCTTGCCGGAACCGGTGGCCCGCACGCCGCTGTCGCCGGATGAAAAAAACAACCTGCTGCGCTATGGCGTCGATGAGCCGCTGTTGTTCGTCGGTCACTATTGGCGCAGCGGCAAACCCGCGCCGATCCGCCCGAACCTGGCCTGTCTGGATTACAGCGCGGTGCTCTACGGCAAGCTGGTCGCCTATCGCCTCGACCAGGAAACCCGCCTGGATCCGCACAAGTTCGTCTGGGTCGATGTCGAGCGACCGGAGGTGGTGCAGTGAGTGCCGTCGCGGTTCTGCGCCTGCCCCTGGCAGTGGACCTGAGCGGCTTCGTCAAGCTGCTGCAACGCATGCAGGTGCCCCATCGCGTCAGCGAAGAGGCCGGCGAGCAGGTGCTCTGGGTGCCGGATGAAGTCTGCGAGGACGTGCGTGCGTTGTACGCCCGTTTCCCCGCCGGCGATCCCGATCAGCAGTTGGAACTGCCAGACACGGGGGGCACTTCCCGGCGAGCGGGGTTCGTCCAGCAATTGACCCGCCATCCAGTGACGGCCCTGGTGCTGTTGCTGAGCCTGATTGTCAGCGCGGTCACCCTGTTGGGGGAGAATCTTGCGACGCTACGCTGGTTGACCTTCCTCGAGTTTCGCGTCGTTGGCGACTACATCCAGTTCACACCATTGGGCGATAGTCTGGCGGCGGGGCAGTGGTGGCGGCTGGTAACGCCGATGCTGATTCACTTCGGCTTCCTGCACATCGCCATGAATGGCATGTGGTATTGGGAACTGGGGCGACGGATCGAAGCGCGCCAGGGCGGTATCAACCTGTTGGGGCTGACGCTGCTGTTCAGCCTCGTTTCCAATTTCGCCCAGTACTTTTTCAGCGGGCCGACGCTGTTCGGCGGGTTGTCGGGGGTCTTGTACGGCCTGCTGGGCCATTGCTGGATCTACCAACTGCTCGCACCGAACCCGGCCTACCACTTGCCCCGTGGGGTGCTGGTGATGATGCTGGTGTGGTTGCTGCTGTGCCTGTCCGGGTTGGTTTCGCTGATCGGCTTCGGTGAAATCGCCAATGCCGCCCACGTCGGCGGGCTGCTCGTCGGATGCTTCACAGGCTTGTTGGGCGGGCTGTTCGCTCGCCGTAAAATGGCCCTTTGACCGGCGCCTGTGCCTTTTGAGAATGCGCGATTGCGCGGAGAACCCATGTCTTCCTTCAATGAAATGATCAAGAACATCACCCCCGATATCTACCGCAGCCTGAAACTGGCCGTGGAAATCGGTAAATGGGCCGACGGTAACAAGCTCACCGCCGAGCAGCGCGAGTTGTCGCTGCAGGCCATGATCGCCTGGGAAGTCCAGAACCTGCCTGAAGACGAGCGAACCGGCTACATGGGCCCGCAGGAATGCCAGTCGAAGTCGATCGAAGTGCCCAATATCCTGTTCAAGTCGGACGCCATCCATTGATCGAGATTGGCCGTGGTGCAATCAGCAAGATGTCGGCACGCCTTGACGGGCCGACCGTTCAATACGCCTTTCGCCTGGACGAGGTCGAGGTGCCGGTCAACCCATTGATCGGCAGCACGATCCGCCTGGAGTACCTCGGCGCGATCCACTGCACCCATTGCGGACGCCGGACCAAGACCAGCTTCAGCCAGGGTTACTGCTACCCTTGCATGACCAAACTGGCCCAGTGCGACCTGTGCATCATGAGCCCGGAGCGTTGTCATTTCGACGCGGGCACCTGCCGTGACCCGGCCTGGGGCGAGCAATTCTGCATGACCGATCATGTGGTCTACCTGGCCAATTCCTCGGGCGTGAAAGTCGGCATCACCCGCGCCACGCAATTGCCGACCCGCTGGCTGGACCAGGGCGCCAGCCAGGCGCTGCCGATCCTGCGGGTCGCCACCCGCCAGCAGTCAGGGTTTGTCGAAGACCTGTTCCGCAGCCAAGTAGCGGACAAGACCAACTGGCGCGCCTTGCTCAAGGGCGACGCGACAGCGGTGGACCTGCCGGCGATCCGCGACGCTCTGTTCGAAAGCTGCGCCCAGGGTTTGCAAGGCTTGCAGGAACGATTCGGCCTGCAAGCGATCCAGACCATAGCGGACGTCGAGCCCATCGAGATTCGTTACCCGGTGGAGCAGTACCCGGCCAAGATCGTCAGCTTCAACCTGGACAAGAACCCGATCGCCGAAGGCACGCTGCTGGGGATCAAGGGCCAATACCTGATTTTCGACACCGGCGTGATCAACATTCGTAAATACACGGCCTACCAGCTCGCCGTGCATCAGTAGAAGGATTCGACCCATGCGCACCGAACAACCGAAGATGATTTACCTCAAGGACTATCAGGCCCCCGAGTACCTGATCGACGAAACACATCTGACCTTCGAGTTGTTCGAGGACCACAGCCTGGTCCATGCGCAACTGGTGATGCGCCGCAACCCCGAGCGCGGCGCCGGGCTGCCGCCGCTGGTGCTCGATGGTCAGCACCTTGAATTGATCTCCCTCAAGCTCGACGATGCCGACCTGGGGCAGGGCGATTATCAGCTGGACGACAATCACCTGACCGTGCACCCCAAGGCCCAGGCCTTTACGGTCGACACCACCGTCAGGATCCATCCGGAAACCAACACCGCCCTGGAAGGCCTGTACAAATCCGGCAGCATGTTCTGCACCCAGTGCGAGGCCGAAGGGTTCCGCAAGATCACCTATTACCTCGACCGTCCGGATGTGATGAGCAAGTTCACCACCACCGTGGTGGCCGAGCAGCACAGCTATCCGGTGCTGCTGTCCAACGGCAACCCGATTGCCAGCGGCCCCGGCGAAGACGGTCGGCACTGGGCGACCTGGGAAGACCCGTTCAAGAAACCGGCCTACCTGTTTGCCCTGGTGGCCGGTGACCTGTGGTGCGTCGAAGACACCTTCACCACCATGACCGAACGTAATGTGGCGCTGCGCATCTACGTCGAGCCGGAAAACATCGACAAATGCCAGCACGCCATGACCAGCCTGAAGAAGTCGATGCGCTGGGACGAAGAGGTGTACGGACGCGAGTACGACCTGGACATCTTCATGATTGTCGCGGTCAACGACTTCAACATGGGCGCCATGGAGAACAAGGGGCTCAATATCTTCAACTCCAGCGCCGTGCTGGCCCGTGCCGAAACCGCCACCGATGCCGCGCACCAGCGGGTCGAGGCGATCGTGGCCCACGAATACTTCCATAACTGGTCGGGCAACCGCGTGACCTGCCGCGACTGGTTCCAGCTGTCGCTCAAGGAAGGTTTCACAGTGTTCCGCGATGCCGGGTTCTCGGCCGACATGAACTCCGCCACCGTCAAGCGCATCCAGGACGTGGCGTACCTGCGCACCCACCAGTTCGCCGAAGACGCCGGCCCCATGGCCCACCCGGTGCGTCCGGACAGTTTTATCGAGATCTCCAACTTTTACACCCTGACCGTGTACGAAAAGGGCTCGGAAGTGGTCGGCATGATCCACACCCTGCTGGGGCCTGAGGGGTTCCGCAAGGGCAGTGACCTGTACTTCGAACGCCACGACGGCCAGGCCGTGACCTGCGACGACTTCATCAAGGCCATGGAAGATGCCAACGGCGTCGATCTGGCGCAGTTCAAGCGTTGGTACAGCCAGGCCGGTACGCCACGGTTGGCGGTGAGCGAGTCTTACAACGCCGCTGCCAAGACCTACAGTCTGACCTTCCGCCAGAGCTGCCCGCCAACCCCGGACAAGCAGGAAAAGCTGCCGTTCGTGATTCCCGTGGAACTGGGCCTGCTGGACAGCAAAGGCGCCGAAATGCCATTGCGCCTGGCCGGTGATGCGGCGGCAAGCGGCACCTCCCGGGTGATCTCGGTGACCGAAGCCGAGCAGACCTTCACGTTTGTCGATATCGCCGAACAACCCTTGCCATCGCTGCTGCGTGGCTTCTCGGCGCCGGTGAAGCTGAGCTTTCCGTACAACCGCGACCAGTTGATGTTCCTGATGCAACACGACAGCGACGGCTTCAACCGCTGGGATGCCGGCCAGCAGTTGTCGGTGCAAGTGTTGCAGGAACTGATCGCCCAACATCAGAAGGGCGCCAGCCTGTCGCTGGACCCGCGCCTGGTCAGCGCGTTGCGCACCGTGCTGTCGGACGAGTCCCTGGACCAGGCCATGGTCGCGGAAATGCTCTCGCTGCCCAGCGAAGCCTACCTGACGGAAATCAGCGAAGTGGCTGATGTCGAGGCGATCCACGCTGCCCGTGAGTTCGCCCGCCAGCAGCTGGCCGAGAACCTGTTCGAAGCGCTGTGGCTGCGTTATGAAGCCAACCGCGACCTGTCGAAACGCACGCCGTATGTGGCCGAGGCCGAGCATTTCGCCCGCCGCGCGTTGCAGAACATCGCGCTGTCGTACCTGATGCTCACCGGCAAGCCTGAAGTGTTGAGCGCGACCCTGGAGCAGTTCGACACCGCCGATAACATGACCGAACGCCTCACGGCGTTGGCGGTGTTGGTCAATTCGCCGTTCGAAGCCGAGAAGGCCAAGGCCCTGGAAGTGTTCGCGGAAAACTTCAAGGGCAACCCGCTGGTCATGGACCAATGGTTCAGCGTCCAGGCCGGCAGCCCGTTGCCCGGCGGCCTGGCACGGGTCAAGGCGTTGATGGAGCACCCGGCGTTCAATATCAAGAACCCGAACAAGGTGCGGGCACTGGTCGGTGCGTTCGCCGGGCAGAACCTGATCAACTTCCACGCCGCCGACGGTTCGGGTTATCGCTTCCTGGCGGACCTGGTGATCCAGCTCAATGGCTTCAACCCACAGATCGCGTCCCGGCAACTGGCCCCGCTGACCCGCTGGCGCAAATACGACAGCGCCCGCCAGGCGTTGATGAAAGGCGAACTGGAACGCATCCTGGCGTCAGGCGGGCTGTCGGCCGATGTGTTCGAGGTGGTGAGCAAGAGCCTGGCGTAATGTTTGTGCTGCGGTCTGTCAGACCGCGGTGCTTTCTTCGCGAGCAAGCCCGCTCCCACATGGGATTTTCAGTGCGCACGAGCTTTGTGTTCGCCGCAAATTCCATGTGGGAGCGGGCTTGCTCGCGAATGGGGCAACACCGATCTTCCTTTGAAATACAGCCATCACCCCACCGAATACCCCGCCATTCACCCCCAGCGCCAACCCCCGTGGTTAACAAAAGATAACGCGGCGTCGATTGTCAGACCTTTCGAAAGCCCGATAGGATAGGTCAGCTTCCGAAGTGGCTCTAGATTGCAGGTTTCAGGACTATGCTCCAGGACTGGCAACGTACCAAGCCATAACAATAATAATGGGGGAAAGGTCTATGAATGAGCCTGTCATGGCTGTGGGCCGCTGCCGGCCGCCGATGCTGCGCAGAATCGCGTTGCTGGCTTCGGCGCTCTCGCTGCTGGGCTCTGCGGTGTTATCGGCACCGGCGATGGCCGTTGCGGCGTCGACGTCCGATGTCATCTATTCCGTCGAATCGGCCAAGGCCAGCAAAACCCTGATGCTCGATGTGGTCCATGCCGGCCAGCGCCTGGTGGCGGTCGGTGATCGTGGGCACATTGTCTATTCCGACGACCAGGGCATGTCCTGGACCCAGGCCAAGGTGCCGACCCGTCAACTGCTCACCGCGGTGTTTTTCGTCGACGACAAGCACGGCTGGGCCGTGGGGCACGACGCACAGATCCTCGCCAGCGACGACGGTGGCAGCACCTGGACCAAGCAATACGAAGACCTCACCCGTGAAGCGCCGCTGCTGGATGTCTGGTTCAAGGACGCCAGCAACGGGTTTGCCGTGGGTGCCTACGGCGCGCTGCTGGAAACCACCGACGGCGGCAAGCACTGGGAAGACGCCAGCGACCGCCTCGAAAACGAAGACCAGTTCCATCTCAATGCGATCGCGGCCGTGAAAGACGCCGGGCTGTTCATTGTCGGCGAGGCCGGCAGCATGTTCCGCTCCGCCGACGGGGGCCAGACCTGGGAGAAGGTCGAAGGTCCGTACGAAGGCTCGCTGTTCGGGGTCATCGGCACCGCCCAACCTTCGACGCTGCTGGCCTACGGCTTGCGCGGCAATCTGTACCGTTCCACCGATTTTGGCGGCACCTGGGAGCAGGTCGAGCTCAAGGCCGCCCGGGGCAGCCTGGAATTCGGCCTGTCGGGTGCCACGCTGCTGGCGGACGGTTCCATCGTGATTGTCGGCAACGGCGGCAGCGTGGTGCGCAGTACCGACGACGGCGAGACCTTCAGCGTGTTCAACCGTCCGGACCGAATTTCCGTGGCGGCCGTCACGGCGGCAGGCAACGGCAACCTGATCCTGGCGGGGCAAGGCGGCGTGCGTGCCACCACCTCCACCGGCGCCGAACTGAGCAAATGAGTCAGGCCTGCAAGACGGGCATAAAAACAAGAAGGCGGACCCCATGAGCAGTCATCATCAAGACAAGGCGACGTTCCTCGAGCGCCTGATTTTCAACAACCGCCCGGCAGTGATCGTCATTTGCCTGCTGGTCAGCATTTTCCTGTTCTGGCAGGCCACGCTGATCCGTCCCTCCACCAGTTTTGAAAAAATGATCCCCCTCGAGCATCCTTTCATCCAGAAGATGCTCGAGCACCGCAACGACCTGGCGAACCTGGGCAACACGGTGCGCATTTCCGTGGAAGCCACCAATGGCGACATTTTCTCCAAGGATTACATGGAGACCCTGCGCCAGATCCACGACGAGGTCTTCTACATCTCCGGTGTCGACCGTTCTGGGCTCAAGTCGTTGTGGAGCCCCAGCGTGCGCTGGACCGAAGTGACGGAGGAGGGGTTCGCCGGCGGCGAGGTGATCCCCCAGAGCTACAACGGCTCGGCCGACAGCCTCGACCTGCTGCGCAACAACGTGCTCAAGTCCGGCCAGGTCGGGCGCCTGGTGGCCAACGACTTCAAGTCGAGCATCATCGACATCCCACTGCTGGAGTCATATCCCGACCCGCAGGACCAGGGCAAATTGCTCGCCCTCGACTATCGGAAGTTTTCCCACGAGCTTGAAGACAAGATCCGCAACAAGTTCGAAGCCCAGAACCCGAATGTGCAGATCCATATCGTCGGTTTCGCCAAGAAAGTCGGTGATCTGATCGACGGCCTGGTCATGGTGGTGCTGTTCTTCGGCGTGGCCTTCATCATCACCCTGATCCTCTTGTACTGGTTCACTAACTGCATGCGCAGCACCGTGGCGGTGTTGACCACCACCCTGGTAGCGGTGGTCTGGCAACTGGGGCTGATGCACGCGGCCGGTTTCGGCCTGGATCCGTACTCGATGCTGGTGCCGTTCCTGATCTTCGCCATCGGCATTTCCCACGGGGTGCAGAAAATCAATGGCATCGCCTTGCAGTCCAGCGAGGCGGACAACGCCCTGACGGCGGCGCGGCGCACCTTTCGCCAGTTGTTCCTGCCGGGGATGATCGCGATCCTGGCGGACGCCGTGGGCTTCATCACCTTGCTGATCATCGACATCGGCGTGATCCGCGAACTGGCCATCGGCGCCTCCATCGGCGTGGCGGTGATCGTGTTCACCAACCTGATCCTGTTGCCAGTGGCGATTTCCTACGTCGGCATCAGCAAGCGCGCCGTCGAGCGCAGCAAGAAAGACGCGAACCGGGAACATCCGTTCTGGCGCTGGCTGTCGAACTTCGCCAGCGCCAAGGTCGCGCCGGTGTCCATTGCCCTGGCGGTGATCGCCTTTGGCGGTGGCCTCTGGTACAGCCAGAACCTGAAGATCGGCGACCTGGACCAGGGCGCGCCGGAACTGCGTCCGGACTCGCGCTACAACCAGGACAACAACTTCATCATCAGCAATTACTCCACCAGCTCCGATGTGCTGGTGGTGATGGTCAAGACCAAGGCCGAAGGCTGCTCGCGCTATGAAGCCATGGCCCCCATCGACGAATTGATGT
Organism: Pseudomonas sp. NFACC04-2; assembly: GCF_900119265.1. Lineage (NCBI taxonomy): Bacteria > Pseudomonadati > Pseudomonadota > Gammaproteobacteria > Pseudomonadales > Pseudomonadaceae > Pseudomonas > Pseudomonas sp. NFACC04-2. The sequence continues at coordinate 254,454 of NZ_FPJC01000001.1, read as the reverse complement.
GGAAGATGCAGAACACCGAGGGCGTGCAGTCGGCGATTTCCCTGGTGACCGTGTCCAAGCAGATGATCAAGGGCATGAACGAGGGCAACCTGAAATGGGAGACCCTGTCGCGCAACCCTGATGTGCTGAACAACTCCATCGCCCGGGCCGATGGCCTGTACAACAACAGCTGCTCCCTGGCGCCGGTGCTGGTGTTCCTCAACGACCACAAGGCCGAGACCCTGGACCGCGCGGTGAAGGCGGTGCAGGACTTCGCCAAGGAAAACAACCGCGATGGCCTGGAGTTCCTCCTCGCCGCCGGTAACGCTGGCATCGAGGCGGCCACCAATGAAGTGATCAAGGAGTCGGAACTGACCATCCTGATCCTGGTGTACATCTGCGTGGCGACCATGTGCATGATCACCTTCCGTTCCTGGGCGGCGACGCTGTGCATCGTGCTGCCGCTGGTGCTGACGTCGGTACTGGGCAACGCCCTGATGGCCTTCATGGGCATCGGTGTGAAAGTCGCGACGCTGCCGGTGGTCGCGCTTGGCGTCGGGATCGGCGTGGACTATGGCATCTACATCTACAGTCGCCTGGAAAGCTTCCTGCGGGCCGGGTTGCCGTTGCAGGAAGCTTACTACCAGACGCTGAAATCCACCGGCAAGGCGGTGCTGTTCACCGGTTTGTGCCTGGCCATCGGCGTGTGCACCTGGATCTTCTCGGCCATCAAGTTCCAGGCCGACATGGGCTTGATGCTGACCTTCATGCTGCTGTGGAACATGTTCGGTGCGCTGTGGCTGTTGCCGGCGCTGGCGCGGTTCCTGATCAAACCGGAGAAACTGGCGGGGCAGAAGGGCAATTCGTTGTTTGCCCACTGATGAGGGGCAGTCCTAGGGGCGAACCCATGTGGGAGCGAGCTTGCTCGCGATAGCGGTGTGACAGTCAATGAAGGTATTGGATGTCCGTCAGCCATCGCGAGCAAGCTCGCTCCCACAGGTTTTTTCTGGCGCTCAGCGACTGATCACTCCAGCCTGCAAGCCCTGGCCATCAAGGCGCCAAGGGCAAGAACTTGCTCTGCGCCAACGACTTGCTGAGCTGTCCTCGATGCACGTTCACCACCGCATAAGGGCTGGTGGCCTTGGCCAGCAGTGAGTGGTAATGCTCCTTGCGTTGTTCCTTGGTCTTCAGGTGCGCGACGCTGAAATTGTCCTTCGGTGTGTCAGCCGTTTCGTAGTGAAAATGCGCATACCAGAGGGGAAAACCATCACGGTCGTTGATGGCGTATTCCTGGAGGAAATCCTGGCGGCTTCCTTTCAAGGCCTTGCGATCCCCTAGCCGTGCGACTTGTATCAGGTTCTTTTCGAACAGGAACCGAAGGTTGCCGTCGGTAGGCGGCAACTGCAGGCTCAATTCGGTGCGCAGGGCACTGCCCTTGACGGTCAGGCTGGATACCGCGTCTGACAACTGTTGGCTCAGTGCCTGGTCTGCCGGGGTAAGCGGGGTTTGCGAGGCGGTGAACGCTCGGTCGAGTTCCTCGGCAAGCTTGCGAAACCGACTCGCCTCATTGTTTATGATCTCCTCGATTTCCTGAGGATGGCGGCAGTTTTTCTTGTAGCTTTCAGCGCGGCGCATGCGTGCATCCAGCTCGTCGAGCAGTTTTCGCGCATCGGCCTTGATCGCCTTGACCGGTCTCGTCTCGGGTGCCGGGGCCGGGCGGCGTACTTCGACGACATCCCAGACATCATCATGGCGGGAATAGGTGGCGAGAATCTCGTCATCGACTTGCGAGCGCAGCTCGACGACTTCAATCGGCAAGGAGGTGCCGGCCGGTTTCAGGTCGCCAATCAAGACGCCATTGTGGCGGGTCCTGATCAGCTTTTTCTGAGCGTGTGCAGCGGCTGGTCCGGGGCGTTTCGGCGGGCGTTTGCGTGGTTTTGGCTCGGGTTTGATTTCGGCGGCGAGTTTTCCCGACACCTCCTGGTAAAGGCCGTCGACCAACTTGATCAGCCGGTCGAAATAGGACTCGTGGATATCGTCGGGGTAGAGGGTCTTGACCCCTTGCAACGCATCCAGGGTCTTGCCATAGCGCTCGGTCAGGCTTGTCAGGATTTCGAGTTGTTCCTGCGGCGTCAGCTCATACAGCCGCAGCTCGCTGTGGGAGCGAGTTTGTTCCCCCAGCGGCATGACGATGCGAAGCAGCACACCGGGCAGGTCCGATTGGGGATTCTTGACCGACAGCATGGGAAGCGTGGAGAGCTGCAGGGCCTTGCGGCCGATGGCATTGCCTTCGTTCAACGGGCGGTCCCTGGTCAGGCGGTCGAACGCCTGGGCGCCATCGGCATCGAAGTTCAAGAGGCGCTCGAGGTATTCGTCCTTGAGTTCCAGCCAATGGATCGCTCGATCATTGATGTCGCTCATGGTGTCGAGGAACTTCAAGTAATCCTGCATGTGGTAGGCCAGGACCTCTCTTACATCGTTCTCTGCTCCAAACCTGGGGTTGGCGTTCTTGAAGGCCACGTAATCCATTTCAGTGACCACGGCAGCCTTGCGGGCATTGTTGACCAGGTTTTCAAAGAGCCCGCGCATGTATTTAGGCGTAAGCCCAATGCCAAGGCTGGCGCGTTCGGGCGCGCTCTGCACCAGTTTCAAATAAATCTCGGTCTGCTCCTGGAGCAGGTCATAGAAGGTTTTGCGTTTCAGGGCCCGCTGCGCTTCGGTGTAAGTGCTGCCTTCCTGGAGCCTTGTCATCACTTGAAGGGCAACATCGAGGGCTTTTTGTCGATCGGCTTCCTGTGTTGCCCATTGGTTGAGTTCCTCGGTCAACTCCCCGATGCGCTGCAGATTGGCACGACGCTGTGCATCCATCCGCTTGGGCGGGCTACCGCCCAGCAGGCGCAGGCGCAGATCGAGGGACCAGCGGCCCTGGCTGTCGGCTTTCAACGGCGGACCGTTTCGACTGGGGTCGAGTGGATCGACGATGGTTGCGCTGCCGTCCGCTTCAGGGTTGACCTGATACAGATCGTCTTCCACATTGGCATGCCATTTTTTGTCGATCACGTACAAACCCTTGTACGGGCCATATCCGATGGGTTCGGGCATTGCCGGAGGACGCGATGCCTGCAAGCGCAGCAGACGGGCGCGTTGTTCCGGTGTCAGGCGCTGGCCGGCGCTGGCGAAACTGAAGTCCAGGCGTCTACTGGCGGCTTCGGCGTGGGCGCCAGGCAGGGCGACGGTTCCCTCCACCACGGTGGGCGGCGCCGGCGCGGGCCACTGCTCGGCAACGGTGCGTGGCGCCGGGGGACGCATGGCTTGCTCCTTCAGCGATGGGGCCACCGCCGCGCGGGTGACCGGCGCATGACCGGTGGGCAGTTGGCTCACCAGCATCGCCAGGTTGACGAGCAGATCGGCGGCGGCCAGCTCCCGTGCCACCGGGTCCTCGCTGATCAGGGCCGGGATGTCCTGTCGGGCGCTGGCCATCAGGTTCCATAGCCAGACGCTGGTCATGGCCGGGCCGCGCAATAAAGGGAACAGCAATGTGTTGAACAACAGGCTGCCGCCCTGGAGCAATACGGCCCAGCGGCTCTCGCTATTGGACACCGAGTTCCGGTCGGCCTGGGCGACCAGGGCCTGGGCATTGCAGCCATAGAGGTACTGCATCAGCTCGCCGTTGTGCAGTGCTTGCAACAGTTCGCCGTCGGTGTCCTGCGTGGCGAGTGTGGCCGGGGCGGGCTTGTCGGGGACGTTGAACTCGTCACCGGGAAAGAACCGCACGATGTGTGGCTCCAGGAAACCGCCGTTGGCGTACACAGGACGGGCGGCGTCGGACAGCCAGGTCAGGATGCTGTTCTGCAGGTCCCCGGCGGTGGCAATGGCCTGAAGCAGCGCCTCCCGTGTCGGGAACTCTTGCAGCACAGGGGCGTAAAGCGGCCGATACAGCAGGTGCGGGCCGGTGGTGGTGTCCTGCGCTTCGATAAGGAACATGTTGGTCACGGTATCGGGCTGGGCCTGGGGCTTGCGCACCAAACCCAGGTGGCGAATGACCACCGGGCGACCGTTGACCTGTTGGCTCGCCGCGTCAGGTTGGAGACCCGCTTCCAGCAGGCGCAGGCCCTGGAGGGTCATGCCGTTTTCGTGGTCCAGCCTCTGTTTCAGCGCGTCGAGGGCCAGCTGCGCGGGGATCTGTTCGGCGAACATCCGTTGACGGTTCTTTGCCTGGGGCGAGCCACCGAGCAGGTGCTGTTGCAGGTAGCGAGGATAGGTCGTGCCAATGTCGACCTGTTCGACCAGCCCGGTCACGAAGTCCGGCGTCAACCAGGTCGGCAGCGTCAGGCCCAGGCGATGGCTGAGCGTGAAGTGGCCGCTGGGGCGGGCGACGAGATTGTGGATGGCCAGTTCGGTCAGGCTCATCTGCCGCTTCTCGCTGAGGCCGATGGTCCCGGGGTAGCCTGCGGAAACGGTGAAGTTCAGCAGCACATCGTCGGGTTGGTATTGGCTCGATTGCACCTTGTCCCGGCTGCTGTCGTTCATTTGCTTCATGGCGCTGGACAAGGCACTGGCGGTAAAGGCCTTGATGTCCTCGATGCCGCTGAGGAAGGTCTGGCCCTGGTGGCGTTTTTTGGCACTGGCCAGGGCCAGGCTGTAGTGCTGGAGCGTCATTTGGTCGGCGATGGAGCTTTTTTTCAGCCAGCGGGGTAGCAAGGGAGCCAGGCGTGCCGAGGTTTGCGGCGAGAGCCGCGGGGCTTCCAGCAGGTAGCGAGCCGGGTCGCTCAAGTCGTTGTAGAGGTTCTTCAGGCTTTGCAGGTCGATCCCGGCGGGCAGCCGTACAGCCTTCAGCTCGGCCAGTTGCTGCTCCAGCAACATCGCCGCCTGGCTCTCGAAGACGTCGCCGCTTATCTCGTAGCGCTGGCAGGTGACAGTGTCGACGGTGTAACGGCTGGCGATCGATGCGCCCCAATGCCGATTGAAGGCGTCCTGGGAAGCAAAGGATTGCACGGCGCTGCCGGGGCGGTACAGCAGGACGTCGGTGGTGCCTTTTGTGGCGCGGACCAGGAGGATCTCGCTGCCGACCAGTACGGTGCTGGTGGTGCCCCGGGTGATTCGGGTTTCCAGATTGTAGGCGTACACAGGCGCCTGTGGGTCGAGACGAAAGCGTCGCTCCCGGTCCGGCCAACGGACGACCTGGTCAAGGGCTTCGCGGGCTGTGTCAGCGAGCCCGGGCTGTTGCAGCCCGCGGATACTCAGCATGTTCCTCAGCACATCGCTGAGCCAGCGCCAGCGGTTGCCGTGGCTGTTCCCATCGATTGCGTCAATGTCGTCGCCCCAGTAACGGACCAGCGCATCCTCCAGCCCGAGCGGTACGCTCCAGGCCAGTTCCAGCAGTGAGCTCTTGATGACCTGGATGTCCACTTCCTGGTAGCCAGCCCGGAGCCGGTGCGGTGGGGTGTCGGAGAGGAAACAGTCCAGGTTGCCCCGTGGGCTGAAATCCACGGGTGTGCCAACGGCCAGGTGATCAAGCACCACGGGCATGAACGGTTGGAATTGCCAGGCGCGTCCGGTGGCGTCCGGAGTCGCCAATTGGACGGTGGAGAGGTCGATGTCCAGCCAGGAGTATGTTCGCTTGATAGCCTGTTCGAGCATGCGTTGCACGATCTGTTCGAAGGTCGGGTGGTTGGCGAATTGCAGGCTGACGCTTTGCGTCAACGCGGGGATGGCGTCTGCGGAGGAGGGAGCGGTCATGAGAAGTCCTTTTCACAAAACATGGCCGTCGGGATGACGGCGAGAAAAGTATCGACTTCTCTGTCCAGTGCGGGTGGTACATAAATACCACCCCGCTAACGAGCGGTTGTGTGAAGCCTCTTCGGTGGCATCGGGGGGGGAAGGACAGGGCCGTCAGGACGGATCGTTGCCCAGCACGACGTTCAGCGCGCTACGGGCATCGTCCAGTTGCACCAGGGTGGCGTGGCGGGCACCGAGGGCATCGCGGTTCTCGATGGCGGTGAGGATCGCCTTGTGCCGTGGCATTGCCAACTCGTGCAGATTGGGCCGCTGGTTGGAGTGTTTGAGGGCTTCGGCGATGGCCACCGACAACATGTTGCAGAGGTTGGCGAGCAGGTCGTTGTGGGTGGCGTCGGCGATGCGGCTGTGGAAGTCCAGGTCCGGTTGCAGAACGGCCTCGGGAGTCGGGGCAGCTTCCATGCGTTGGTAGGCTTCACGGATGGCGGCGATGTCGGCCTCGTCGGCGAACTGGGCGGCGAGGGCCGCGGCGGCCGGCTCGATGATGCTGCGCACGCTGGTCAGCAGGTTGAAGAATTCATTCTGAGGGCTGCTCTGCATCAGCCAATGCAGCACGTCCGGGTCGAGCATGTGCCATTCTCGCCGGGCCTTGACCACCGTGCCCACCCGCGGACGCGAATACACCAGGCCCTTGGCGACCAGCACCCGCGTGGCTTCGCGCAGCACCGGGCGGCTGACCGCATACTCTTCGCACAACAAGGCTTCGGCGGGCAGTTTATCGTCTGGCTTGAAGCGTCCGGAAACGATCTGCATGCCCAATTCCTGGACGATGCGCGCGTGCATGCTCTTGCGGTCGGAGGGTTTACGGTAATCCATGGGACGCGGCGCGATCCTGTGCGAGGGGGGTGTTGGGCATGATAGCAGGCGCGGCGATGGCGGGTCGCTAGTGCGAGCACGGTCTGGAGCTCAGAGAAGATCCAAATGTGGGAGCGGGCTTGCTCGCGAATGCGGTTGAACATTCAACATTTGGGTTGACTGTCACACCGCATTCGCGAGCAAGCCCGCTCCCACAGGACCTTCTGTTGAGCATGAATCAAGTGTCAGTGGGAGTGGCGTGGCACCTCGGCGCCGCGGCAGCCCACCAGGAAGTCGAAGTCACAACCCTGGTCCGCTTGCAACACGTGGTCGATGTACAGCTGGCGGTAGCCGCCTACCAGCAGTTGCTGCGGGGGGACGATGTCGGCCAGGCGCGCGGCGAGTTCGGCGTCCGGGATGTCCAGGTGCAGGCGGCCGCTGGCGCAATCGAGCTCGATCCAGTCGCCTTCCTTCACCGCCGCCAGAGGTCCGCCGGCCGCCGCTTCCGGTGCTACGTGCAGCACCACGGTGCCGTAGGCGGTGCCGCTCATGCGCGCATCGGAAATCCGCACCATGTCGGTCACGCCCTGGGCCAGCAGCTTGGCCGGCAAGCCCATGTTGCCGACTTCGGCCATGCCCGGGTAACCCTTGGGCCCGCAGTTCTTCATCACCAGGATCGAGCTGGCGTCCACGTCCAGTTCCGGGTCGTTGATCCGGGCCTTGTACTCGTCGAAGTTCTCGAACACCACGGCGCGACCACGATGCTGCATCAGTTCGGCGGTGGCGGCGGACGGCTTGAGCACCGCTCCCAGTGGCGCCAGGTTGCCGCGCAGCACGCAGATGCCGCCGTCGGCGCGGATCGGGTTATCCAGGGTGCGGATGACTTCATCCTGGCCGTAGATCGGTGCGTCCTTGGTGTTCTCGCCGATGCTCTTGCCGTTGACGGTCAAGGCATTCGGATTGGGAATCAGGTTGGCCTCGCCGAGACGCCGCAGCACCGCGGGCAGGCCGCCGGCGTAGTAGAACTCTTCCATCAAAAAGCGCCCGGACGGCTGCAGGTCGACGATGGTCGGCATGCCGCGGCCGATGCGGGTCCAGTCGTCCAGGTCCAGTTGTACGCCGATGCGTCCGGCGATGGCCTTGAGGTGGATCACCGCGTTGGTGGAGCCGCCGATGGCCGCGTTGACGCGGATGGCGTTTTCGAAGGCTTCCTTGGTCAGGATCTTCGACAGTTTCAGGTCTTCACGGACCATTTCCACGGCGCGCATGCCGGACATATGGGCCAGCACATAACGCCGTGCATCCACGGCCGGAATCGCCGCGTTGTGGGGCAGGGAGGTGCCGAGGGCTTCGGCCATGCAGGCCATGGTCGAGGCGGTGCCCATGGTGTTGCAGGTACCGGCCGAGCGGGACATGCCGCCCTCGGCCGCGAGGAAATCGTCGATGGTGATGGTGCCGGCCTTGACCTGCTCGCTCAATTGCCAGACCACGGTGCCGGAGCCAATGTCCTGGCCTTTGTGCTTGCCGTTGAGCATCGGCCCGCCGGTGACGACGATGGCCGGGACGTCGCAACTGGCGGCGCCCATCAGCAACGCAGGGGTGGTCTTGTCGCAACCGGTGAGCAGCACTACGCCGTCAATCGGGTTGCCGCGAATCGCTTCTTCCACGTCCATGCTCGCCAGGTTGCGGGTCAGCATGGCGGTGGGGCGAAGGTTCGATTCGCCGTTGGAGAACACCGGGAATTCCACTGGGAAGCCTCCGGCTTCGATCACGCCGCGCTTGACGTGCTCGGCGATCTGCCGGAAGTGCGCGTTGCACGGCGTCAGCTCCGACCAGGTGTTGCAGATGCCGATGATCGGCTTGCCGTGGAACTGATGGTCGGCGATGCCCTGATTTTTCATCCAGCTGCGGTACATGAAGCCATTTTTGTCGGCGGTGCCAAACCATTGGGCCGAGCGCAGGGAGGGTTTCTTATCAGACATGATCGATTCTCTTATTGTATGACTATATTGTTCGAGCTCGAGCGTAACATAAGCGCAAATTGCGCGCTTTGGAAGTGTTGTTGGGTAAATAGTATTACTATATAGTCCGATTCAACGGAGGGGTTGTCCTGGCGGTCATTCGCGAGAGAAATCCCCCGAGGTTCCATAACAACAACAATCGGAGACCGGTCCCATGAGCCAGGAATTGCGGCTTATTCGTCGCATCACGCTGAAACTGATTCCCTTCCTGATCCTGCTATACCTGATCGCCTACGTGGACCGCTCTGCCGTGGGCTTTGCCAAGCTGCACATGGGCGCCGACCTCGGCATCGGCGACGCCGCCTACGGCCTGGGTGCCGGGCTGTTTTTCATTGGTTATTTCCTGCTGGAGATTCCCAGCAACCTGATGCTGGAACGCTACGGTGCCCGACGCTGGTTCGCCCGGATCATGATCACCTGGGGCGCCATCACCATCGGCATGGCGTTCGTGCAGGGCCCCCACAGCTTCTATGTGATGCGCTTTTTGCTGGGCGCGGCCGAAGCCGGGTTCTTCCCGGGCGTGCTGTACTACATCACCCAGTGGTTCCCGGTGCGCCATCGCGGCAAGATCCTCGGCCTGTTCATTTTGTCCCAACCTATTGCAATGATGATCACCGGCCCGGTGTCCGGTGGCTTGCTGGGCATGGACGGCATCCTCGGCCTGCACGGTTGGCAGTGGCTGTTCATTGTCATCGGCCTGCCGGCGGTGCTGCTGACCTGGCCGGTGCTGCGTTACCTGCCGGATGGCCCGCAACAGGTCAAGTGGATGGACCAGGCCGAGAAGGACTGGCTGACCGGTGAGCTGAAAAAAGACTTGCAGGAATACGGCCAGACCCGCCACGGCAATCCGCTGCATGCCCTGAAGGACAAGCGCGTCTTGTTGCTGGCGCTGTTCTACCTGCCAGTGACCTTGAGCATCTACGGCCTGGGCTTGTGGCTGCCGACGCTGATCAAGCAGTTCGGTGGCAGTGACCTGGTGACTGGCTTTGTGTCGTCGGTGCCGTACATCTTCGGCATCATCGGTTTGCTGATCATTCCTCGCAGCTCTGATCGCTTGAATGATCGTTACGGTCATCTGGCCGTGTTGTACGTGCTGGGCGCCATCGGCCTGTTCCTCAGTGCCTGGTTGTCGGTGCCGGTGTTGCAACTGGCGGCACTGTGCCTGGTGGCGTTCGCGCTGTTTTCCTGCACGGCGGTGTTCTGGACCTTGCCGGGACGTTTCTTTGCCGGCGCCAGTGCGGCGGCGGGTATTGCGCTGATCAACTCGGTGGGCAACCTGGGCGGTTACATCGGTCCGTTCGTGATCGGCGCGCTGAAGGAGTACACCGGCAACCTGGCCTCGGGGCTGTATTTCCTGTCCGGTGTGATGGTGTTCGGCCTGGTGTTGACCGGCGTGGTGTATCGGTTACTGGAGCGCAAGCATGTACTGCCGGCGGACCAGTTCGCCGCCAGTGCCCGCGGGGCGACGCGTACCTGAAATTTGAAGGCTGAGATGAGCAGTGTGGGAGCGGGCTTGCCCGCGAAAGCGGTGGGTCAGCTTGCATCAATGTTGAATGTACCGCCGTCTTCGCGGGCAAGCCCGCTCCCACAGGTGATTGACGGTGTATTTAAGTATTGTTTACAGGGAGAACATCATGCGTTTAGTTCAGTTCGAATTGAGTAACGGCGAACGCCGCGTCGGTGTGGTCGACGGCGATCAGGTGCGGGAAGTGCAGGGCGCCGCCAGCGTGCGCGAGCTGGCGCTGGCGGCCATCGAGGCGGGTGTGAAGCTGGAGCAGCAGGTCGGTAGCCTGGGCCTGGGGGCGAGTCATGACTACGCCCGGTTGCTCAGTGAGCTGCGCATCCTGCCACCGCTGGACCATCCGGACCCGGCGCACCTGTTGGTCAGCGGTACCGGCCTGACCCACCTGGGCAGCGCCTCGGCCCGGGACAAGATGCACCAGCAGGCCGGCGACGAAGCGACCATGACCGACACCATGCGCATCTTCAAGTGGGGCGTGGAGGGCGGTAAGCCCCAGGCCGGGCAGGCCGGCGTGCAACCGGAATGGTTCTACAAGGGCGACGGCAGCATTGTAGTCCGCCCGGGCCATCCGTTCCCGCTGCCGCCCTTTGCCGAAGACGCTGGCGAAGAGCCGGAAATCAGTGGCCTGTATGTCATTGGCCACGACGGCAAGCCCTATCGCCTGGGCTTCGCCGTGGGCAACGAGTTTTCCGACCACGTGATGGAGCGCAAGAATTACCTGTACCTGGCCCACTCGAAATTGCGCAGTTGCAGTTTTGGCCCGGAACTTCGCGTCGGTGAACTGCCTCAACATCTTTCCGGAACCAGTCGTATCCTGCGCAATGGCGAAGTGCTGTGGCAGAACGAGTTCCTCAGCGGCGAGGCGAACATGTGCCACAGCCTCGAGAACCTGGAGTTCCACCACTTCAAGTACAGTCAGTTCCTGCGCCCGGGGGACGTGCACGTTCATTTCTTCGGCACCGCGACCCTGTCGTTCGCCGACGGCATCCGCACCCAGCCGGGGGATGTGTTCGAAATCAGCCAGGCTGAATTCGGCGCGCCGCTGGTCAACGGCATTGCCCCGGTAGACGCGGTGTTCAACCCGGGTACTATCGGCACACTTTAAAAGGAGACTTGCGATGAACCAGATCCTTGGCCACAACTACATCGGCGGGGCGCGCAGCGCGGCCGGCCAGACCCGCCTGCAAAGCGTCGACGCCAGTACCGGCGAGGCCTTGCCCCATGATTTCATCCAGGCCACGGCCGAGGAAGTCGATGCGGCCGCCAAGGCTGCGGCTGCGGCTTATCCGGCCTACCGGAGCCTGAGCGCGGTGCGCCGGGCCGAGTTCCTGGAGGCCATTGCCGATGAACTGGACGCCTTGGGCGATGAATTCGTGGCCGTGGTCTGCCGTGAAACCGCGTTGCCGGCGGCGCGGATCCAGGGCGAGCGCGGTCGCACCAGCGGCCAGATGCGCCTGTTCGCCAAGGTCTTGCGTCGAGGCGATTTCTACGGTGCGCGCATCGACCGCGCCTTGCCGGAACGCACGCCGTTACCGCGTCCGGACCTGCGGCAGTACCGCATCGGCCTGGGGCCGGTGGCGGTGTTCGGCGCCAGTAACTTCCCCCTGGCATTCTCCACCGCCGGTGGCGACACGGCGTCGGCCCTGGCGGCCGGTTGCCCAGTGGTGTTCAAGGCCCACAGCGGCCACATGGCGACCGCCGAACACGTGGCCGATGCGATCATTCGCGCGGCGGAAAAAACCGCGATGCCGGCTGGCGTGTTCAACATGATCTACGGCGGTGGTGTCGGTGAATGGCTGGTCAAGCATCCGGCGATCCAGGCCGTGGGCTTCACCGGCTCCCTCAAGGGCGGGCGTGCCCTGTGCGACATGGCGGCCGCACGGCCGCAGCCGATTCCGGTGTTCGCCGAAATGTCGAGCATCAACCCGGTGATCGTGTTGCCGCAAGCGCTGGAAACCCGCGCTGAGAGTGTCGCTCGCGACTTGACCGCCTCGGTGGTGCAGGGCTGCGGTCAGTTCTGTACCAACCCGGGCCTGGTGATCGGCATTCGCTCGCCGCAATTCACTGCCTTCACCCAGCAAGTGGCCGCGCTGATCGGCGACCAGGCGCCCCAGACCATGCTCAATGCCGGCACGCTGCAAAGCTACGGCAAGGGCCTGCAGAAATTGCTGGCTCACCCGGGCATCGAGCACCTGGCCGGGCGCGAGCAGCAGGGCAACCAGGCCCAGCCGCAGCTGTTCAAGGCCGATGCCAGCCTGCTGATCAACGGTGACGAGGCGCTGCAAGAAGAAGTGTTCGGTCCGACCACGGTGTTTGTCGAAGTCGCCGACCAGGCGCAATTGACCGCCGCGCTGAACGGCCTGAACGGCCAACTGACCGCGACGATGATTGGCGAGCCGGCGGATTTCGAACGGTTCAGCGAATTGACACCGCTGCTGGAACAGAAGGTCGGCCGCATCCTTCTCAACGGTTATCCGACCGGTGTCGAGGTGTGTGATTCGATGGTCCACGGCGGGCCTTACCCGGCAACGTCCGATGCCCGGGGTACGTCGGTGGGCACATTGGCGATCGATCGCTTCCTGCGCCCGGTGTGCTTCCAGAACTATCCCGACAGCCTGCTGCCGGAACCGCTGAGGAACGCCAACCCGCTGGGCATCCTGCGGTTGGTGGATGGCGTGCCGGGGCGCGAGGCGCTCTGAGGATCGCGGTGAGGCCGTGGCATTGATGTTGAATGTGCCGGCCTCTTCGCGGGCAAGCCCGCTCCCACACTGGGTTTCCCGGGAATACAGAATGTGTATTCACCGCCGATCCAATTGTGGGAGCGGGCTTGCTCGCGAAGGCAATCGCCCAGTCAACATCGAGTCTGAAGTGATGGCCCAAGGTCCACTCGCCCATTGGGTTATCATGGTCACTTTCCCAACGACCGACTGATCACCATGACTGCCGTAACCAACACCCTGCTGCATGCCCTCGAAACCTGCGACATGCTGATTATCGACGGCCTGCACGCATTCAATTTTGAGCTCGACGATCAGGACCAATTGCACGTCGAGTGCATGAACGGTCGCACCCTCGAGCACTGGCGTTTCACGCCGGCGCAAATGCAGGCCGCGACGTTCGACAAGGCCTCGAATCGCTGGATCATCACCAGTGACTCCGGTGACCACCGTCTGGAATGCGTGGACGCCACCAGCGGCCACGACGATGAGGACGACGAAGATGAAAATGCGTAGTTTCTGGCCGCTATTGATGGCCGGCAGCCTGGGCGCCATGGGCGTTCAGGCGGACACCGAAGAACGTCATCAACTGCTGGTGGGGTCCTATACCGCCGGGCAGAGCCAAGGCATCTATCGGTTGCAATTCGACAGCCGTACCGGCCAGATCGACGCCAACCCGTTGCAAGTGATCAAGACGGACAACCCCTCGTGGCTGACCCTCTCGCCCGACCTGACCCGGCTGTTCGTGGTCAACGAAAATGGTCCGGGCCAGAAAGACCCGGTGGGCAAGGTCAGTAGCTATGCCATCGACCCGAAGACCCATGCCATCAGCCTGATCAACCAGGTGCAATCCCTGGGCAACGAGCCGACGCATTCCAGCCTCAGCGGTGATGGCCGGCATCTGCTGGTCAGCAACTATTCGGTCGTGGAGGACCCGGGCGGCACCCTGGCGGTATTGCCGGTGGGCGCCGACGGCAAGCTGTCGCCGGTGGTGCAGTTGAGCAGCCATCAACCGAGCCGGGTCAATCCCGAGCGGCAGATGTCGGCCCACGTGCACTCGGCGGTCTCGTCGCCCGATGGCAAGTACGTGTTCGCCAACGACCTGGGGGCGGACAAGGTGTTCATCTACCGCTACGACCCCAAGGCCAATCCCGAGCTGCCGCTGACTGCCGCCGAGCCGGCCTTCGTGCAATTGCCACCCGGCAGCGGACCGCGTCACCTGCTGTTCAGCGCTGACGGCAAGCACGCCTGGCTGACGATGGAAATGACCGCGCAAGTGGCGGTGTTCGATTACCAGGACGGCCGCCTGACCCAGCGCCAACTGGTCGACCTGGCCGCCGGCAAACCCCAGCCGGGCAGGGCGGCGGCTGCGCTGCATGCGTCCAGGGACGGCAAGTTCCTCTACGTCAGCAACCGTGGCACCACCAACGAAGTGCTGGTGTTCGCCATTGACCCGGCTGCGGGCACGCTCAAAGAGCTGCAGCGGCGCTCGGTCGAAGGCGATCATCCGCGGGAGTTCAGCCTCGACCCGAGCGGGAAATTCCTGCTGATTGCCAATCAGAAGAGCAACCAGATCGTGGTGGTCGAGCGCGATCCGAAGACCGGCCTGCTGGGTAAAACTGTGCAGAAAATGCCGATGGATGCGCCGAGCGACTTGAAGTTCATGCTGCGTCAATAGGCCGCAGGCCTTGTTTTTCAAGGCCTGCGCCGTTGTATCAACGAGACTGATATTCGCTAGTACTACAAAGCATTTCAAAGCGAGACGCCTCGGCGCGTAAGTTTGCTCCACGGCCCAACCGGGCAAGTCAGCCAACTGAATCCGAGGTCTACCGCCATGAATCTGAATCTCTTCTCCGTGATCGCCGCTTCCGCCATCTCTGCCACCGTGGCGCTGCCCGCCAGTGCCAGTGTCGAGATCAGCGACAAGAAAAACCGTACCCAGAGCTACACCGAGAAATACCTGCAACAAAGCGCCAACTTCTATGCGGCGCTGGACCACAAGACCCAACACTGAAATCTCGCGCAACGACTGAAGCCTGCGATCTTTTCATCTTCACCGAACACCGGATGAAAGAGAAAAGATCGCAGGCTTCGCCGTTTCTGGAAAAATCTCGCTGTAATATCACTTGGCCATGTGTTTAAATTTGACGCTGACAAATTGACTCCTTCGCAGATAAGGATGGACACCATGGCGATGCGTCTGGCAGTGATGCTGCTGTTTCTCTACTCCACGCCGATTGTCTCGGCGGCCCAACCGGATACCGGTGAGTTGGAAGTGGCGCGTGAGCGATTGCTGAGTTTTCTGCACGATTGATGGGGATAGGGATAGGGATAGGGACAGGGGCTGGTTGCTTTTGTGCAGGGCGTTACTTGGCCATGATCGCCACAAACAGCTCGGACGCCAGGAACCTCTGCAACCAATCCTGTAGCCGCGGATAGGGCGCCTGGGCAAACCAGTCGCGGTCGACGTGGGCGAATTGTCGTATGAAGGGCATCACTGCCACGTCCGCCAGGCTCTGGTGCGCCGCTGCCAGAAACGGCCGGGTTGCAAGCAGCGCCTCCAGGCGGCGCAGAAAGTCTTCACCCTCGCTGCGGTAATGCTCCTTCAGGTACTCGGGGTAGCGCTCGGGGTACTTGTAGCGATTCAAGTGCAGCTTGAACACCTGGTCGTTTTCCTCGATCAACGCCGCCGTCAACGCCTGGCCGTCGGCGTTGTCCCGTAGTCTCCAGTCTTGCGGGTCGTGCTGGGCCAAGGCCCAGTTCATGATCTCCAGGCTTTCATCGATCACCCGGCCATTGACCTGCAGCACCGGCACCGTGCCTTTGCTGGAGAGGGCGAGCATCTCGGCGGGCTTGGCCTTCAGGCTGACTTCGACAATCGCCACGTCGACCGCGCTGTAGCGCAAGGCCATGCGCGCCCGCATCGCGTAGGGGCAGCGGCGGAAGGAATAGAGCGTGGCGCGGCTCATTTCACCTCCACGGTGCTCAACCCATTGCCCTGACGACGGACCTGGATCTGCACTGGGATCCGCTCGTGCATTTCCTGCACGTGAGAGATCACCGCGACCTTGCGGCCTTGGGCCTGCAAGCCGTCGAGGGCATCCATCGCCAGTTGCAGCGATTCGGGGTCGAGGCTGCCGAAGCCTTCGTCGATGAACAGCGATTCGATCTTCAATGTGCTGGACGCCATCGAGGCCAGGCCCAAGGCGAGGGCGAGGGAGACCAGGAAGGTTTCGCCGCCGGACAACGAATGCACCGAGCGCAGTTCATCCCCCATTTCCGTGTCCATCACCAACAGACCGAGCATGCTGCCGCCACGCTTGAGCCGGTAGCGGCGCACCAGTTGCCGCAATTGGGCATTGGCGTGATGCACCAGCAAGTCGAGGTTGTAGGCCTGGGCCAGTTTGCGGAAGCGGTCGCCGGTGGCCGAACCGATCAGGGCATCGAGACGTGCCCAGCGCTGGTATTCGGCGTAGGCCTGTTCGATCTGCTGGGCCAGGGCCTGGTTGGCGTTCTGCCGGCGCTGGTCTTCGGCCTGTTCGGCGCGCAGTTCGGCGCAACGCTGTTCGCTAATGGCGAATTGAGTTTGCAGTTCGGCGAGGGCTTCGGCGAGTTGCTCGGGCGCCAGGTTGCCGTTGTGCTGGGCCTGGTGGTTGTGCAGACGCTGCTCGCGTTCGGTGAGCAATACGCTAGCCTGCTCGATGGCTTTTTCGCTGTTGAGCAAGCGCTGGCGCAACTGGCCGACGTGTTGCTCCTCCAGGCTGAGCAGGGCTTCAAGGGCGGCATCGTCCAGTTCCGGATGGCCGGTGCGCCACTGCGCGATACCCGTGGTCAACGCCTGAAGTTCGTGGTCCAGGGATTGCGCCTGTTCCTGGCGGGCCTTGAGTTCGGCGGCCAGTTGCACAAGGCTGTTGCGCACTTGCTGCAACTGCTGATTGGCCGTCGCCTCGGCCTCCCGGGTCTGTTCCAGGCGCTGGTCGAGTTTTTGTTGCCATTGTTCGGCGCTGACGTGTTCGCCGAGCAGTTGCGCGAGTTTCTCCTGGCAGGCCTGCTGTTGCTCGCTCAGGGCGCTGAATTGCAGGCGGGCCGCTTCCAGTTGCTGGGCGCGGGTTTGCTGACGGTCCTGCTCTTTCTCCAGAATCTGCTGGCGCTGGCGTTGTTCGCCCAGTTCGTCGCGCTGCTGTTCCAGTTGCTCCAGACGCTGGGCAATCTGCTGGTCGAGCTGCAGGAAGGTCGCGGCGGGCTCGTTGCGCAGGGCCTGCAAGGTGTCCGCCGGCAGCAGGGTGCTGAAGTGGTTCAGTTCCTCGTCCAGGCGCTGGCGGTCGCGGGTCAGTTCTTGCTGCTGGTTGCCCAGTTGGTGTGATGCCTGCTGGTTGGCCGCTTCGGCGTCGCGCAGGCGCTGGCCCAGGCGTGCGGCGTCCTGTTGCAGGGTCAGCAGGGCGGCTTGGCGTTGTTCGTCCTGGCTGATGCGCAGGTGCAATTGGCTGTTCTGTTGGGCCAGCCAGGCATCGCGCTTGCCCGAATCCTGGGCCAGCAGTTGCGCCGACAACGGGTGGGCCTCCAGGCTGGGGGCCAGGCTCTGTTGCTGGCTGGTGAGCTGGTCCTGCTGCTGTTTGAGTTCCTTGAGCTGGGCAATGACCCCGCTGTATTGCGCCCGCAGGTCGATGACTTTTTCATTGAGCCGCTCGACGGCTTTGCGAGCGTTGGCCTCTTCGGCTTCATCGAAGCGTCCGAGGTTTTCCAGCAGGGCTTCGGGCTGATGATAAGGATGCTCGACGCTGCCACACACCGGGCAGGGCTGCTGGTCTTGCAGCTGTGCGCGCAATTGTTCGACGCTTTCGCTGCGGGCCAGGCGCTGGCGCTCCAGCAGTTCGCGGGTCACGGTCAGGGTCTGTTCGGCGATGGTCAGTTCGGCCTTGGCTTCGCCACCCTCACGCACCAGGCGGTCACGTTCCTGCAACGCCTGTTGTTGGCGTCGCTCAAGCTCGGCTCCTCGTTTGTCCAGCTCTTGCTGACTGGCCCACAGCCGGGTCAGGTCTTCGAAGGCGCGCAGTTGCTTGCGGTTGTCTTGCAGCAGGGTGCCGAGCAATTGGATCTGTTCGGCCACGGCCTCCGGCTCGGCGCCGGCTTCCTTGTACAGCACCTCAAGGTCTTGTCGGCGACTGGCCAGTTCCTCGGCGGCACGGGCGGCGCCTTGCTCCAGCATGGAGAGTTCGGCCTGGCCCTGGTTCAGGCGATTGCCGATCAGCATCAGTTGTTGGAGGCGATCGCGATAGGCGTTCCAGGCGTCGCTCAGTGGTGCCAGGTGCGTACTTTGTTCAAGCTCGCCGGCGATGCGCTGCAAGCGCTCGGCCACCTGTTTTTGCTGTTCGAGCAAGGTGTCGATGGCGCGCTGGCCTTCGGTGCAGGCTTGTTGCGTCTTGTCCTGGTGCTCGGCGGCCTGGCTGGCGTCCTTGACGAGGCGGGCGAGGGTGCTTTGCGCCTCGAAAGCCTGGCGCAATAACGGCGCGTTGTCGCTGCTTTGTTGCCGGGCCGCGGCCAATGCCAGTTGCGTGACGCCCAGGCCTTTTTCCAGTTCGGCTTGCTGTTGGTGCAGGTCGATTTGCTGCTGGGTGAGCTGCTGGATCTGCGCGGCCAAGGGGTCGAGCTGTCGGCTCAGTTCCGCCTGGCGGATGAACTGATGGCGCTGGGGCGCCAGTTGTTCCAGGCGGGTCAGTTTCAGGCGTTCGTCGGCCAGGGCGTTCCAATCGGCCTGGGCCTGTTGCAACTGTTCGGCGGCGCTGGCGTGTTCATCCTGCAATTGGCGCAGGTCGCGCAGCCAGGTGTGTTGCTGCTCCAACTGCTTGAGTTGCGCCTGTTGGGCCTTGAGTTGTTGCTGGGCGTCGTTGAAGCGCTGGTCGAGTTCGGCCCGGGCTTCGGGGGCCAGCGGGGTGACACCGGTGGCCTGGTCCTGCAGCTGTTTGTGGGTTTCCTTGGCTTGCTTGGCCTTGTCGAAGGCGCGGCGGCCGAGGCGGGTATACAGGGCGGTGTCAGTGAGTTTTTCCAGCAGTTCGCTGCGATCGTTGTCATCGGCCTTGAGGAACGCGCTGAACTCGCTCTGGGCCAGCAACACGGCACGGGTGAACTGCTCGAAGTTCAGGCCCAGGGCGGCTTCGAGCTGGGTCTTGTATTCGCCTTTCTGGCTCGCCAGCAGTTGGTCGTTGTCCAGGTCCCGCAGGCTTTGGCGGCTGGCTTGCAACTTGCCGCCGGCCTTTTCCCGGGCGCGATTGGCTTCCCATCGAGCCCGGTAGCGGCGTCCGTCGATGCCGCGAAAATCCACTTCGGCAAAGCCATCACCGGTGCCACGGCGCAATAGCGTGCGCGGATCGCCCGTGGCAATCTCGCCATCGACGTCCGGCACCTTGGCATCGCGACCGGTATTGTTCAGGCGCGGCACGGCGCCGAACAGCGCCAGGCACAAAGCGTCGAGCAGCGTGCTCTTGCCGGCGCCGGTGGGGCCGGTAATGGCGAACAGGCCGGCGCTGGCCAAGGGTTCTGCGGTGAAATCGATTTCAAACGGCCCGGCCAGGGACGCCAGGTTCTTCAGGCGGATCGCGAGAATCTTCATGGTTGCTCGCTCTCCATCTGCACGTCTTGCAACAGCACGGCAAAATCCTTGAGGGTCTGTTCATCCACTTCGTTGCCATAGGTGTCCTGCCAGGCGCGGCTGAACAGTTCCTGCGGGCTGAGTTGATCCAGTTCCACCAGCGTGTTGTCGTCATCGGCACTGCCGGCGCCACCGTTGCCGGCGTACTCGGCGGCGATCCGTACCAGGCGCACGGCCTTGCCTTGCAGTGCGGTTTCGACCTGGTGGCGCAGGTCCGGCTGCGGTTCGTCGAGGCGCACCCGCACTTCCAGCCAGGGCTGGCGCTGGACATCGGCCAACAGGTCGATGTCGGGCAGGTCCTTGAGTTGTACCAGGATCTCGGCCAGCGGTGCCGGGCCCAGGCGTTGCAGGTTGACGGCTCGGGGAATCAGGCGCGGCTCGACCTTGACCAGGGTTTCGCCGTCCAGGGTGATGTCGAGAATCTGATGCTGGTAGCCAATTTCCGAGAATGACAGCGGGATCGGCGAGCCGCTGTAGCGGATACGCTCTTCGCCGTTGACCTTCTGCGGTTTGTGCAAGTGGCCGAGGGCGACGTAGCTGATGCTCGGGCCGAACAGGCTGGCGGGCAGGGCCTCGGCGTTGCCGATGATCAGGCTGCGTTCGGAATCTTCGGACACCGAACCGCCGGCCATGTGCGCATGACTGATGGCAATCAGCGCCTGGCCTTTCTTGCGCTTGCTGTTGGCCGCGGCGATCAGCCACTCATGCACCTGACCGATACCTCGCAGGTAGTCGTCGCCCAGTTGCGCGCCGGTGACTTCGGCGGGGCGCAGGAACGGCAGGGCCAGGCACCACGCCTTGACCTTGCCCTTGGCATCGGGCAATGGCAACAGCAGGCGCTCGACGTCCAGTTGGCCGTCGTCCAGCCATAACACCCGGCCCAGGGCGTGGGTGCGCAAGCGTCGCATCAGCGGCGCAGGCAGCTCGATTCGCGAGCCGGAGTCATGGTTGCCGGCGATCATCACGATGGTCAGGTTGGCGTTTTGCTCATGGGCGCTGACGATGAAGTCGTAGAGCCGCTCCTGGGCTTTGACCGGCGGGTTGACGGTGTCGAAGATGTCGCCGGCGATCAGCAGCGCGTCGGGTTTTTCGTGGGTCAGCTGACGCAGCAGCCAGTCGAGGAAACAGGCGTGTTCGAAATCGCGTTCCTGACCGTGCAGGTTTTGCCCCAGGTGCCAGTCGGAGGTGTGAAACAGACGCAAGGCAAACTCCAGAAAACAGATGATGGCCGCGGCGAAGAGAAGGGCGGCTAAAAGAAGGAGAGTTTACTGGGAAACGGGGGGGAGGACTTGTTCAACTTCATGGGATCTATTTGAACACGACCTTGTGGCGAGGGAGCTTGCTCCCGCTGGGCTGCGTAGCGGCCCCTTTTTGCGATTGCTGCGCAATCGAGCGGGAACAAGCTCCCTCGCCACAAAAGCCACAACTCCCCAGGAAACCGGGTTTATTTGGGATACAACGGCGGCAACCCGGAATCACCGGCCGAATCCAGCGCCCCTTCGGTAGGCGGGATGGTGCGGATGGCGCGCCACAGGTCTTCGCCTTGCCAATGCTGGCCGGTCTCGCTGTAGAGCGCGCCGTTGAGGCCGTCCAGGGCGTCGGACAGCGGCACGAAGCGCGCCGCCATGTCGGCCAGGGTTTCCGGCTGCTGGCGGGCCCAGGCGTCCAGGGCCTGGCGGGTGGCGTGGGGGTCATTGGCCAGGCAGGCGCGCTTGAGGTCGTCCAGCAGCGTGCGCGGGCTCGGTCCGGCCTGGGCCGAGCGCAAGATGGCCGGCTGCCAACGGGCACGCCACCACAAGCCAAAGCCGAGCAGCGTCGTGCAGGCCAGGATCAGGCTGCTCAGTTGCCAATACCACAGCGTCTCGCTGTCGACTGTTGTCACGATCTGCGCTGTGCCGGCGGGCGTATCCACCATCAGGCTCGGATTGTTCGCCACCTGCAGGGTCCGCGCCGGGAGGCTGGTGCGGTCCAGGTGATCTTCCAGGGTGTTCCACCAGACCACTTCCACCGGTGGCAGCTCGATGGTGCCGCTACGGTTGGGCACCAGCGCCTCGCGGTCTTCGCGGCTGCCCACCAGCCCGCGTTCACTGCTGCGGCTGCTGAGTACCGGCTGGTCCGGATAACGTCGCAGGCCATTGATCTCAGTGGCCGGCAGCGGTGGTAATTGGGCGCTGGCCAGGCCTTCGGCTTCCAGGGTCAGGCTGCGGGTCAGGGAGTCGCCCACCTGGCTGTGGGTCGGTTCCGGGCTCCAGCTTTCGCTCAAGGACAGGCTGCGTGCCGGCAACCAAGGCACGTCGGCCGGGTAGCTCGCGGGCTTGGGCTTGACGCTCAGTTGCAGTAACTCGGAGCTTACCCGCATCAATTGGCCGGGCTTGGGGCCCGAAGGGGCTGCGTCCTGGGCCACCGGTTCGACCAGGGTGGCGCTGAAGGTCTGGGCCGGGATTGTCAGTTCGCCGCTGCGCTGGGGGTAGATGCCATAACGCAGTTCGATCACGCCGTGGCGCACATCGTTGATGACCTTTTCATAGGTGCGCGATTCGCCCAGTTGTTCGGTGCGGGCATCGGGGATATGCAGCGGCGTCAGGCTGCTGTCGTCGTAAAGCGACACCGAATGGTAGATGCGCAGCGTCAGGATCGCCTGGGCTTGTACATACACTTGGGTCTGGTCGAGGCTGGCTTCGATGAACACCGGTGCCAGGGTCCCGGACGCATTGCGGGTTTCGCTTTCGATGACTTGCAAGGTGATCGGCTGGCTGGTCACTTCGCCCAGTTGCAGCGGGGGAATGATCACGGTACCGCTTTGGCGCGGCAGCAGGGTGACGATCCAGCGGGTGGTGGCGCGGTTCTCGCCGTCGAGGGTCGTCAACTGGTTGACCTGACGGGTGCCGCGCACATCGAACAAGGCCTGGAGCGGGCCGAGGTCGGGTTTGCCGAACAATGTGGCGTCGTTGGATTCCAGGGTCAGTTCCACCGTTTCCCCGGAGTTCAGGCGGCTGCGGTCCACACTGGCCGTCAGCTGTGCAGCCTGGGTTCCAGAGGCCCAGAGCAGCAAGAAGAGGAGGTAGGCGGTGAAGCGGGTCATGGGGTTTTTCCCTGGGCCTGATGGCTTTGCTGTTCGTACCAGAATTTACGCCTGAGCAGCTCGCCGGGATTGTCCGGGATCTGGCGCAGCCATTGTTCCATGGCCTGGCGTTGTTCTTCTTCATTGCGCTGGCCGGCGGCGGGACGCAGCGGCGGTGTGGTGGTCTGCTCGTCAGGCAGCTCGCTGCCCGGCACATCCTGGGCGGTGGGCGCTTGTGCGGTCCGTGGAGGCTGGGATTCGTCCGGCGTCGCGGTGGCCTCGGCGGAGGGGTGCCCCGTCTCGGAAGATTGGCTCGTCGAAGCGCTATCCGGCGTTTGTTCGCCCTGGCCCGGCTCCTCGCGTTCGGCGGGCTTGGGCTCTGGCGTCGGTGGTGCCTGTTCGTTCAACAGGCTCTGCACGAGGGCCTTGTTGGTCTGGGCGGGGCGCAGGTCGGGTTGCAATTCCAGGGCTTGTTCATAGGCATCCAGTGCGGCTTCCAGCTCGCCGCTGCGAGCCAGGGCGTTGCCACGATTGTAGTGGGCACGGGCGTCGTTGCCTTCGGCGAAGCGCCGGGCGGCTTCGCTGTATTGGCCGGCTTCGTACAGGGCGACGCCTTGCCATTGGCTGTCTTCGAAGTGGACGGCGGCTTCGGCGGGGCGCTTTTGCTTGAGCAAGTGCTGGCCCTGTTGGTCGGGGCGCAGCCACAGGTCCTGGAATTCGAAAGCGTGGCCGGTTTGCGGCAAGACGAACAGCAGCGGCAGGCAGAACAGCCAGCCTCGACGCCCGGCGCAAGCGGCCAACAGCAACAAGGGCAGGAGCAGCCAATAACCCTGGTCGGCCCAGGTGTCCAGGCGCAACGTCTGGCCGTCGCTGCGCAGATGGCGAGGACCGTCCAGCAGACCCAGGCCGCGCAGGTCGCTGTCGTCCAGCCGCGCCGGTCGGTAGCGGCCGTCCAGCTCGTTGGCGAAGGCCTTGAGGCCCGGGCTGTCCAGGCGCGGTACCAGGATCGAACCCTGGGCATCCTTGAGGTAACTGCCATCTTCCTGGGCCACCGGTGCGCCTTCGCGGGTACCGATGCCCAGCATCAGCCATTGTGTGGCGGAACCGTCCAGGACCTGGCGGATGCCTTCACGCTCCTGCTCGTTCAACGACGAGCCGATCAGCAGGATCCGACCGTGGCCGAGTTCACCCTGGTCCAGCAGGGCCATGGCTTTATGAACGGCCAGGTCGGCGCGATGGCCGCTTTGGGGCATGATCGACGGCGCGAGGGCTTCGAGCAGGTTGGTGCTGGTGGCCAGGTCGTCGGACAGCGGCACCAACGTGTGGGCGCTGCCGGCATAGACGATGATCGCGGTCTGGGCATCGCTGCGGTTCTGCAACAGGTCCAGCACCTTGCGCCGGCCCTGTTCCAGGCGCGTGGGCGGGACATCGGTGGCGAGCATTTCCGGGGTCAGTTCCAGTATCACTACCAGCGGATCGGCGGGTTTCTGGCTGGTCTGTTCGACCCGCGCCCA
The DNA here is from genome assembly GCF_900119265.1 of Pseudomonas sp. NFACC04-2. Classification (NCBI taxonomy): domain Bacteria; kingdom Pseudomonadati; phylum Pseudomonadota; class Gammaproteobacteria; order Pseudomonadales; family Pseudomonadaceae; genus Pseudomonas; species Pseudomonas sp. NFACC04-2. Next base: position 230,403 of record NZ_FPJC01000001.1, on the reverse strand, counting down.
GCTTGGCCCCAGCAACGCCAGCACGATCAACAGCCAACCCAGGCCCAGGGCAATCCATGGCAGCCGGCTTTCCCGGCCACTGCCGCCACTGAGCAGTACGGCGTGGAAGGCCGGCGGCAGGATCATCTGCCAGCGGCCCACCCGTTTCTGTCGATGCCACAGTTGCCAGAGCAACCAGCCCAGCAACGGCAGCAGCAACACGAACCAGGGGCGCAGCCAGTGCGGCCAGAGGGCGATCATCGACGCCTCCGCAAGCGCAGGCGCTTGAGTCGCTGGCGCCACTCGGTGTGTTGGGACGGCTGGAACAGCGGCTGGTTGAACAGGCGTTGCAGTGGATTGTCCGGCCAGCGCGCCCGGGCCACCAGCAATATGCTCAACAGCAGTGCAACGACCAGGGGCCAGTGATACAGCGCCAGGGCAGGGCGCGCCTGGGTCGGTTGCTGGGTCACCGGTTCGAGCTGGTCGAGGGTGCTTTTGATCGCCAGCAATTGCTCACCATCCTGGGCACGAAAATAGCGACCGCCCGTGACCTGGGCAATGTCCTTGAGGGACGGTTCGTCGAGGTCCAGGCTCGGGTTGACGCCGAGGAAGCCCGCCGTGCCACTTTGTTCCGGGTCGGCACCAATGCCGATCGGGTAGATTTTCACGCCTTCGTCGGCGGCCAGCCGCGCGGCGGTCAGCGGGTCGATTTCGCCGCCGTTGTTGGCGCCGTCGGTGACCAGGATCAGTACGCGACTGTGGGCCGGACGCTGGCGCAGGCGCTTGAGGGCCAGGCCGATGGCGTCGCCGATGGCGGTATTCTTGCCGGCGATGCCGATGCGCGCCTCGTCGAGCCAACGACGCACGGTGCGGCGGTCGAAGGTCAGCGGTGCCTGCAAGTAGGCCTGGCTGCCGAACAGGATCAGGCCGACCCGGTCACCTTCGCGGCCTTCGAGAAAATCCCCGAGCATGTGCTGGACCAGCGCGAGGCGGCTGACTTCTTCGTCCTTCCACTGCATGTCGGGAAAGTCCATGGAGCCCGAGACGTCCACCGCCACCAGCAGGTCGCGACCGCTGGCGGCAATGGGCAGCGGTTCCCCCAGCCACTGCGGTCGTGCAGCGGCGATCAGCAACAGCAGCCAGAGCAGGATAAAGGGCGCTTGTTGCCGCCAGGTCGGCAGATTGGCCCGGGCCCGACGGCCCACCAGGCCTTCCAGGTCGCCGAGGAAGCTGACCTTGAGCGCCGGCTCGCCGCTGTCGGCCGCCGGCAGCACCAGGCGCATCAGCCAGGGCAGCGGCAAGAGGGCGAACACCCACGGCCAGGCGAATTCAAACATGTTTGCGAATCCAGATTTCGACCGCCTGGGTCAGGCCGGCGATGGCTTTGTCATCGAGCTTGCATTCGGGCTTGTAGGCGCCTTCCACCAGTATCATCCAGCGCGTCAAGCCAGCGGCCGGGCAACGGTTGTCCAGGAAGGCCAGCCATTTGCGCCCGTTGAGGGTGTGGCTCTGGCTGTAGGGGTAGTGGTTGCGACACAGGCGCTTGAGCAGCCCGTTGAGCTGCTGCAACCAGGCACCGGCCGGCGCGCCGTCGTAGGGCTTGGGCAGCCGGGCGAGTTCGGCCAGGGCGGCCAGGCGCACCGGGTCCAGGGGCTGCTCGCTGCGTTCGGCGGTGCGCTTGGCGGGAATGAATCGGCGCAATTGCCACAGCCCCAGGCCCAGCAACGGTAGCATCAGCAGTAGCAACCACCAGCCCGGCGCGGGCGGCCAGAAGCCAATGGGCGGTGGCGCCATCAGCGGCTGCAATTGATCGAGGCTGCTCATCGGTTTTTCCCAGCCCGCTTGGGGTTCAGGTATTCGCGCAACTGTTCGACCATGTCGCCCTGGGTACTCAGAGGCATCATCAGGATTCGCAGCTTTTGCGCCAGCAATTCCCAACGCGTCTGGCGTGCCTCGGCCTGGGCGCGATAGGCCTGGCGCAGTTCGAAATTCAGGGTGTCGAGCTCCAACTGCGCGCCACGCTGGGCGAAGCGCAGCAAGCCGGCGGCGGGCAAGGCGTGATCCAGTGGGTCCGACAACGGCAGTAGCAACAGGTCGCAATGACGCGACAGCAGGCTCAGTTGCTGTTCGGCGCTGTCGGACAACGCACGTTCGTCGCAAATCACGATCACCAGGCTGCCGGGCCGCAGCACTTCCCGGGCCCGACGCAGGGCAATGCCGAACGAGTCGCGGTCCGGCTCGCCCTCGGTGTGCAGTGACTGATTGACCCGCACCAGCCGGTTGAGCAATTGCAACAGGCTCTGTTTGCTGCGCCGCGGCTTGACCTCGTAATGGGTGTTGTTACCGAACACCAGGCCACCCACCCGGTCGTTGTGCCCCAGCGCGGCCCAGCCGATCAGACTGGCGGCCTGGGCAGCGAGCACCGACTTGAACATCAGCCCCGAGCCGAAGAACAGCCGGTGGCTCTGCTCGATCATGATGAAGATCGGCCGCTCCCGCTCTTCGTGGAACAGCTTGGTGTGAGGCTCCTGGGTCCGGGCGGTGACGCGCCAGTCAATGGTGCGTACGTCGTCGCCGGCCTGGTAGACCCGCACCTGGTCGAAATCCACCCCACGCCCGCGCAGCTTGGAGTGGTGCAGGCCGATCAGCGGGCTGCGCTGGCCCGGTGTCGAGAACAGTTGCACCTCGCGCACGCGATGGCGCATCTCGATCAGCTCCGAAAGGCTGACGCGGATGCCCGGTGCGGGCGCCAGGGGGTTATTCATGACTCATGCTCAAGCGACAGCGACGACGTCGAGAATCCGCTGCACGACCCGATCCTGGTCGATGCCGGCGGCCTCGGCTTCGAACGACAGGATGATGCGATGGCGCAGCACGTCGAAGAGCACGGCCTGGATATCTTCCGGGCTGACAAAGTCGCGCCCGGCCAGCCAGGCATGGGCACGGGCGCAGCGGTCAAGGGCGATGGAACCCCGCGGACTGGCGCCGTAGGCGATCCACTCGGCCATTTCCGGATCGAACTTGGCCGGGTTGCGGGTGGCCATGATCAGTTGCACCAGGTATTCCTCCACGGCGTCGGCCATGTACAGTCCGAGGATTTCCTTGCGTGCGGAGAAGATCGCCTGCTGGCTCACGCGGCGCTCGGGCTTGGTCTCGCCGTTCAGCGCTTCACCCCGGGCCTGCTGCAGGATGCGGCGTTCCACGGCAGCATCTGGAAAACCGATCTTGACGTGCATCAGGAATCGGTCGAGTTGGGCTTCGGGCAGCGGGTAGGTGCCTTCCTGCTCGATCGGATTCTGCGTGGCCATCACCAGGAACAGCGGCGACAGTTCATACGTGCTGCGTCCGACACTGACCTGGCGTTCGGCCATGGCTTCGAGCAGGGCCGACTGGACTTTGGCCGGGGCACGGTTGATTTCGTCCGCCAGCACCAGGTTATGGAAGATCGGCCCTTGCTGGAACACGAAACTGCCGGTTTCCGGCCGGTAGATTTCCGTGCCGGTAATGTCGGCGGGCAGCAGGTCAGGGGTGAACTGGATACGATGGAACTGCGCTTCGATACCCTCGGCCAGCTCTTTGATGGCCTTGGTCTTCGCCAGCCCAGGCGCGCCTTCCACCAGCATATGACCGTCGGCGAGCAAGGCGATGAGCAGGCGCTCGATGAGTTTTTCCTGGCCGAGAATCTGCGTTGAAAGAAAGGTTCGCAGCGCAAGCAGCGCTTCACGATGTTCCATCGGTGACTGTTCCTGGAAAGGGTGGCCCCAGGCGTTCGGATAACGCCGGGGCTGGGGGCGTTACTTTAATGCATGGCAGGGGGTGGCGACTAACGGGATTTTGATTGGCCGTGTGAATTGTGATCGGCTTGGAAAGATTGTGGGGTGGGTTTGCTTGCCATGAATCCCACCCGGACAGGCGCACAGCCCCCGGTGGCGAGGGAGCTTGCTCCCCCTTGACCGGGCTGGCGCTCCAGTGCGAAGCACTCACAAAGTGAAGGGGTGTTTATCGGGATGTAGGAGTGCTCTGGAACAGGCTACGTTGTCTTGCGCCATTGCCTACAATTGCGCCAGAATCCGCCGGCTTGTGCGCTTGGGAGGCAGGTTCTATCGTTTCCGGGTCGCCGATGAATCAGCGATCGGGTTTGGTAGCCCGGCTCTCTACATGACGCAAGCGTCACTTTTACAAGTGCATCTCGGCATTTGTATTTGATGGTGGCCATGCGTAGGGCGCTCTCGAGCGCGCCGGAGTTCATGTGGGCCGGTCTACCAACCTTCGTATGGCCGCCACCCTCGTTTGGTAGCGAGGTGGTGGTTCCTCCTATCCCACATGAGACTCTATTTATGTTCAAAGCTACCCCCAATCCCCCGGACACCGAACCGACCTCACCGCGTCCAAAAAACAAGTCCCAAAAACACGACGAAGTCACCGACCGAGTCCTCGACCATTACCTGAACCCCAAGCCGGACAAACCCGAAGCAGAACCTGCCCCCCGGCCAACTCTTCACCGTCAACAAAGACATCGACACCGAAAGCCTGCTTGCCAACCTCAGCGAAACCCTGGCTTCGGCCAATGCCATGGTCAATGACCTGGCTTTCGACCTGGACGGTTCACGCCGGCATTTCCTCCTGGGCATTCAGCAACTGATCGAACTGGGCAGCCTGCTGGCGAACCGTGCACTGGACAACATCGAAACCCGCCAGCCGACATAGCCCTTGTGGCATTCCTTAAATCCTGGGCAAACCGCAAAAACCTGTGGGAGCCGAGCTTGCTCGCGATGGCGGCGGTATATCCAACATAGATGGAGCCTGACCCACCGCTATCGCGAGCAAGCTCGGCTCCCACAGGTTTGATCGTTCCCACGCTCTGCGTGGGAATGCATCCTGTGACGCTCTGCGTCACCTTGCAGAAGCGGAACGCGGAGCGTCCCTGGCGGCGTTCCCATGCGGGAGCGTGGGAACGATCAAAACCCATTGTGGCGAGGGAGCTTGCTCCCGCTGGGCTGCGCAGCAGACCCGAAGCCCGCCACCTCGGTGTATCAGGCAGGCCGCATCCAGCCCTTTAAGGGGCGCTTCGCAACCCAGCGGGAGCAAGCTCCCTCGCCACAGAAGCGCTGCTGTGCTCGGATGATTGCTCAGCCTTTCCACACCCCCAAATTCACCAGGTTCTCCGGTCGCTCCCCCGCCAATGCCGCCAGCAGGTTGTCCACGGCACAGCGCGCCATCGCTTCCCGGGTCTCGTGGGTGGCCGAGCCCATGTGCGGTGTCGCTACCACGTTGTCCATCTGCAACAGCGGCGAATCGGCATTCAAGGGTTCGTGCTCGAACACATCCAGCCCCGCACCACGGATCTGGCCGTTGCGCAGGGCGTCGATCAGTGCCGCTTCGTCCACCACTTTGCCTCGGGAGATATTGATGAAGAGGGTCTCGGGACGCATTCGGGCAAACGCCTGCGCATCGATCAGCCCTTGGGTTTCAGCCGTCAAAGGCAAGGTCAGGCAAACGAAGTCCGCCTCTTGCAACAATGTTTCGAGACTGCAGTAACGCGCACCGAAACGCTGCTCGACCGCGGGCTTGGGCGAGTGGCTGTGGTAGAGCACCGGCATGCCGAAGCCGAAGTGCCCGCGCTGGGCCAAGGCTTCGCCGATGCGCCCCATGCCGATGATGCCCAGGGTCTTGCCATGGACATCGCTGCCGAAATGCTTGGGGCCGATGCTCTGTTGCCAGCCGCCTTCGCGGACCAGGGTGGCCAGTTCTACTACGCGGCGAGCGGTTGCCAGGATCAGGGCGAAACCGGTATCCGCGGTGGTCTCGGTCAGCACATCCGGGGTGTTGCTGAGCAGGATCCGACGTTCGGTCAGGTAGTCGATGTCGTAGTTATCGACCCCCACCGAGACGCTGGCGATGGCTTGCAGGTTCGGCGCCAGGTCCAGCAGCGCCGCATCCAGCTTGAGGCTGGCGCCCAACAGGCCGTGGGCCGTGGGCAGGGCGTCGCGCAGTTGTGCCAGGCCCTGGGCATCGAGGCGTTCGATGAACGTGACTTGGGCCTGGGCTTGCAGGCGAGCCATCAATTGAGGTGACAGCGTTTTGTACAACACCACGTGCTTTTTCATGGATGAGTCTCGATTCAGGAACGGGCGGGCGCCGGGTCTGGCGTCGCGGGGTGGGAGACGGTCCGGTCGCTGGCGCCGGGCTTGAGGGCGAGGGTCAGTACGACCGACAGCAGCAAGGCGCCGCTCATCAGCAGGAAGGACATGCCAGGAGAGCCTGTGGTGCCGTTGAGGTAGCCCACCAGGTACGAGCCGCCGAACGAACCCAGCGCGCCCATGCTGTTGATTAAGGCCATGGCGCCGCCGGCGACATTGGCCGGGAGGATTTCCGGAACGATGGCGAAGAACGGACCGTAGGGCGCGTACATGCAAGCGCCGGCGACCACCAGCAAGCCATAGGACCACCAGAAGTGCTCGGCCCCCAGCAGGTAGGAGGCGTAGAACGCGATGGAGGCGATCAGCAGCGGCGGCCAGACGAAACGCTTGCGCTTCTGCGCCTTGTCCGACGCCCAGGACACCACCAGCATGCCGATCACCGCGGCCAGGTACGGCAAGGACGACAGCCACCCGGCCTCGACCATGTTCATCTGCAGGCCAGCCTTGAGGATCGACGGCAACCACAACACAAATCCGTAGACGCCGATGCTCCAGCAGAAAAACTGCAACGCCAGGATGATCACCTTGGGAGAGCGGAAGGCTTCGGCGTAGTTCTTCACCGCCTTGATGCCGACCTGTTCGGCCGCCAAGGCACTTTCCAGATCATGTTTTTCCTGGTCGCTGAGCCACTTGGCCTGGGCCGGGCGATCATCGGCCAGGCGCCACCAGACAAAGGCCCAGAGCACCGCCGGCAGGCCCTCGATGATGAACATCCAACGCCAGTCGAATTGCTGCACCAGGTAACCCGAGACCACGGACATCCACAGCATGGTCACCGGGTTGCCGAGGATCAGGAAGGTATTGGCGCGCGAGCGTTCGGCCCGGGTGAACCAGTGGCACAGGTACACCAGCATCGCCGGCATCACCGCGGCCTCGACCACCCCGAGCATGAAGCGGATCACGATCAGCCAGTAGGCGTTGGCGACCACGCCCGTCAGGGTGGCCAGCGAACCCCAGAGGATCAGGCTGACGAAGATCAGCTTCTTCACGCTGTGTTTTTGCGCGTAGATCGCCCCCGGGACCTGGAAGAAAAAGTAGCCGAGGAAAAACAGGGCGCCCAGCAGCGACGAAAGCCCTGGGGTGATCATCAGGTCCTCGGCCATGCCCGAGGCGGCGGCAAATCCATAATTGGCCCGGTCGAGGTAGGCCAGGCTGTAGGTGATGAAGACGATGGGCATGATGTACCACCAGCGGCGGGTGGCGAGGTTGAGCGTTTGCATGTCGTTGACTCCTGAGCTTGTTGTTTTTGTTGCAGCAGGTGCGTTTTGGGGTGGCTCTATCGCGAGCAAGCTCGCTCCCACAGGGGGTTAACTCGACCCCATGTGGGAGCTAGCTTGCTCGCGATCGGCGGTTTCAAATTCAGCCAATAATTCAAGGCGCGTCGGCAACCCTTCCATATCCCCACGGCTCTGCACCGCACGGCTGCCAATCCAATTGGCGCGCTGCACGGCCTCGGTGATGGCCTGGCCTTCGAGCAATGCGCTGATCAGGCCCACGGCGAAGCCATCACCGGCGCCCACGGTGTCCACCACTTGGGCCACCGGCACGCCGGGGATGACGCCCTGGTCCAGCGCCGTGCGGTAATAGGCGCCGTCCGCGCCGAGCTTGATCACGACGATTTCGGCGCCTTGGTCCAGGTAGAACGCGGCGATGTCGGCCGGGTCGTCGAAGCCAGTCAGCAGCCGGCCTTCGCCGAGCCCCGGCAAGACCCAGTGGGCGAGGGCGGCGAGGCGATTGATTTCAGTGATCATCGTCGACTCGCTGCCCCATAGGCTTGGCCTCAGGTTAGGGTCGAACGACAGGCTGCGGCCGGCCGCGCGCATACGGCTCATCAAGTCAAAGGACATCTCGCGGGCCGTGCCCGACAGCGCCGGGACGATACCGGTAGCGTGCAAATGACGGGCGTCAAGCAGCGCCGGCGCGATGGAACCGATCGACAGATGACTGGCCGCCGAGCTGCGGCGGAAATACTCGACTTGCGGGTCGCTGCCATCGACGGTGAGGGACTTGAACTGGAAGCCGGTGGGGTGCTGCGGGTCGACCGCCACGTGGCGACAATCCAGGCCCTCGTTTTCCAGGGTCTGCGTCACGAAGCGCCCCAGGGAATCGGCGCCGACCCGACTTAGCCATGCCACCTTGAAGCCCAGCCGCGACAGACCGATGGCCACGTTGCTGTCGGCCCCCGCAATGCGCTTGTGAAACTGGTCGACGCTGGCCAGGTCACCGCGCTGATCCGCCACCAGCATTGCCATGGTTTCGCCGAACGACAACACATCGAACTCAGACATGGGCAGGCTCCTGGCGCGATTGCCCGAGGCGGGACAGGGTGGCGACATGGCTGGCGGTCAATTGCAGCAGGTCATCGTCCTGCAGCGGGTATTCGGCGGCGCGCATCACCCCGGCGGGCATGTGCTTGAGCAGTTGTTCCCACACGTGCAGGTCGGTCATGGCCGGAGGCACGGCGACAAGTTTGCCGTCGGCGCGCCGGGCCACGGCCTTGCAGTGCACATACGCCACATACCGTCCGAGCTGTCGGGCGGCCACGGCGGCCGATTGGTCCTGCCATTGCCAGTTGCCAATGTCGAAGGTCATGGCGACGGGCAGCGCTTGGTGTTCCACCGCGGTGAAGAACCGTTGCAACGGTTCGATCCGTCCGCCCTGCAAGGTCTGGTCGTTTTCCACCAGCAACTGCACCGGGCTGGCGGCGAGCACCTGGGCCAGCGCCGAGAGGTCATTGGAGTCGGTGAAATGACCGAGGGAGACTTTCAGCCAGGTCGAACCGAACGCCTCGCCGCGTTGCAGGGCCAGCGCCAGGGCGGGATTGGGCCTGGACTGGCCGGCGAGCCACAGTTCCAGCGGTGACGAAAAAATACTCTGCAGTCCCTGGTCCCGGGCAGCGGCGGCCAGTTCAGCGGGCTGTTCGGTGGTGAGCAATTCCTCGCGCCACTCGATGCGCGAGGCACCGGCGGCGGCCAACAGATCGATGAAACGGCCTTGGCCATGCTGCCGCACCAGGTCGGCGCCGTAGCTGGAAAGACTGATGGAGACGGGTGGCTTGTGCATTTGTTGTTATACCTCTGAAACCGGTTTCAGTTCTGTTCAAAAAAAGGGTTCAAAAAAAGGGGGTGTGCTTCAGGGCCTCATCGCGAGCAAGCTCGCTCTCACACTGGATCTGTGGCGCACTGAAGATCCCTGTGGGAGCGAGCTTGCTCGCGATGGGGCCCTCACCATCACCGACCATTCCCAAGCGTCGACCCACGCTCAATCAACCGCGCCGCAAAATCCAGGGTCCGCACCGGCCCGTTGTCACCGCGCAAGCGCTTGAGCAGGCATTCGAACGCGCTGGCGCCGATCTGTGCTGTCGGTTGGGCCAGGGCCGTGATGCCGCTGCCCACCAAGGGGTACCAATCCAAGTCATCGAGGGCGATCAGGCCCACGTCGTCGAACAAGTGACAACCCAGCTCGCGCAACACCGTTGTGGCGGCCAGGGCGGCAATGCCATTGGCGCAGAACAACGCCTTGGGGCCATGGCCAGGCTGGGCAAGAAAGGTCTTGATACGGGTGGTCAACTGATCGCAGGTTTCCACCACGGTGCCGGCCAGGGCAGGCCGTTGTTGGATGCCGGCCTTGAAACTCTCGACCCGCTCGATTCGCGAACTGGTGCCGTCGAACGGTTCGGTTACCAGCAACAGATCGCGGTAGCCCCGTTGTTCGAGGTGATCGAGGGCCATTTCGATGGCCGCCGGGTTGTTCAACCCAACCAGGTCGCTGTCGAGCCGATCGACCTTGCGATCCACCAGCACCAGGGGCATTTCGCTGCGCAGTTCGAACAGTTCGTCACGGTGGTGACCCAAGGTGTTCACGATCAGCCCTTCGATGTTGTAGGCGCGCAACAAGGCCAGGTGCTGGCGTTCCTGCTCGTCGTCGCGGTCGGTGTTGCATACCACCAGGCTGTAGCCATGGCGACGGCAGGCGGTTTCCACGCCATGCATCACGGCAATCGAATAAGGGTTGCGGATATCGGCCACCAGCATGCCGATCAAGCGCGTGCGCCCGCGCTTGAGGCCGCGGGCCATCTGGTTCGGCCGGTAGCCCAACTCGCTGATGGCCTGCTCGATGCGCCGGGCGATGGCCTCGGAGAGCAGGGCACGGTCTTCGCCAATGAAACGCGAGACGCTGGCCTTGGAGACCCCGGCGCGTTCGGCGACATCGAGCATGGTCACGCGGTTGCGCTGGGCGGCGGAGAAAGAAGTCACGGATTGAAACCTGCTTATTGGATTTATTAGTGGCTCTGAAACCGGTTTCAGGAAACACCAGAACCCAATCGGTCGTCAAGGGCGACGTGTCGCAGGCACGACCGGCGGTGGTTCGTTTGCGTCGCACAGGGGCGACGATCCAGGCAGGTCTTCATCAGAACCGGGCCACCCAGGCGATTTGCAGCGCGCAAGGCCGTGTGGTTAGCTGCCTGTCTCCCCAGCCCTTTGACTGCCGAAAACCACCATGAATTTTACCCAGCCTCGTTTGAGATTGCTGTCGATACTGAGTGTGACCTTGTTGGTGGTGTGCTGTGCGTCCTATTACCTGTTTCGCCACAGCGGCGCGCCGGTAGATGAAGGTTTCGCCGCCGAGCAACTGAACGAAGGGGGCATGGAAGACATCGGTACGCTGGCAGCGCCCGAGGTGGAAAAACGCCTCAATTACTTGATTCAGGACACCGGTGAAACCCTCAGGTCCCTGGAGCTGATCAGCGACGCGCAATTGAGCCTGACCCTTTCGACGAGCGAGTCCGACGACGAGCAGCCATTGCAATACGAGCCGCTGTTTGTCCCGTTCACCAGCGCGCAACTGAAAGCTGAGTTGGCGTCGATTCAAGGCTTGCGTTTTACCCAGCGGCTGTTTGCCGAGGGTTCCGAGGTGCGGCTCGATACCAGCCGCCTCGATCCGCTCTGGAAGCGCGCCGCCACGCCGGAGGAGCCGGCGGCCGAGCAGTACCTGCCGCAGCGCCTGCGTTTTCGCGATGGCAGCGAAACAACCTTCGCCGAGCTCAAGGTGTCGCCCCAGGTCGAGTCCGACGACACTATCTCGTCCCATGACGCCTTCGCCCTGTCGGTGAACAAATCCCTGGCGAGTCTCGGCCTGACGGTCGCTTACCGCAGCTACCCGGCGTTCAAGCAAGTGGTACTGGACAAGGATCACCCGAAAGTGACCCTGGACGGCGGTCAGTCCTTCCAGCTCACTGCCCTGGGTGATGACAGCGCGTCCGTGCGGTTGAGTACACCGAAATTGTCGACCTTCGTGGTGCAGGGGCTGGATGACGCGGGCAGGGCGCTCTACAGCAACGGTAACAACTCCCGGGCGTTCCCCTCCGATGGCGATATCGCGGCGTTGCATGAGTACTACAACGCGTTGTTGCAGACCAAGGACGATCTCAAGCAGCTCAAGACCGGCCAGGCGGTGCAACAGCAATTGCAGCGCTTGACCGAGGCGCTGGCCGCTCAGGTGGGGCCGTTGAAAAACACCGAGGTCGACTATCGATTCGAGGCCACCCCGCAACGTATCGTCATCCATGTGCTCGATCCGATGGAAGACAACACCGTTGAGTTCGCCCAGGTCGACAACGTCCTTGCAGCACAAGCGCGTTACATCGCCCTGGACCGGAACGCCGAGCGCTACGGCTTTATCGATCAGACTGGCCAGTGGTTGATCAAGCCCCGTTGGGTGCAGGTGCAAGATAGCCAGATGGCCGATACCTACACGTTGTTTTCCCCGGAGAAGTCCAGCGACCCGGAGTCGGAGTGGCAGGCGTTGCGCAGCCAGCTCGCCTACTTCCCCGCCGGTAGCAACAAACTCGTAGACCTGCCGTTCGAATACATCACCGAGGCGTTGAGCAATGGCCTGCTGTTGGTCGAGCGCGAAACCAACGGCCCTTACGGGCTCTATGATGCCAAGCGTCATCGTTTCGTGTTGCCGATGAAATTCGTCAACCCTACTGTGACCGATAACGTGTTCATCGCCCGTCTCGGCAAGCGAACCGATGTCATGGAAGGCCTGTACGGCGCCTATACCCTGGACGGCAAAGAGATCCTGCCGACGCAGTTCTCGGGCATCGAGTACCGCGAGGGGTTGCTCTACGCCAGCTCCGCCGATCGGAGTCGTCAAGACGTGTTCGACCTGCAAGGTAAACGGATCAACCTTCAGGGTGACAACGTGATAGGCCGGTTTTTCGGGCAACAACCGCTGCTGGTGAAGGACACTAAAAGCCGGAAATTCGCGTTTATCGATCGCCAGGGCGCGCGGCTACCCATCAAGTTGCCATATGACGAAGTGACGCCGTTTTCCAACGGCATGGCGGTGGTCGGACGCGATGGCAGCTACGGTGCCATCGACCTGGCGGGCAGGTTGCAGGTCCCGCTGGATTACAACCAGATCAGCGCGTTCCAGACCCACTACGCCGCGGCCATCCGGGCCGATGGTGGTTCCGGCCTGGTCTTGATCAGTCGGGACAACAAGGTGATCAAGGAACTGGGGTCCTACACCAGCCTGGACGTGCCGGATAACGGCAATGAGGCTCGTTATTACGTGAGAGATCCGAATAACAGTGACGAGTACCTGGTTTATGACGCCGATGGCAATCTCGTGAAGAAAGACGGATAAAGGCGGATGCACTGATTCCTCGCCACAGGAGCGTGTTCGTGTCCGGATCTCAGAGCTGGCTTATATAGGTCCCCGTCCCCTTGAGGATGTTCTGCAGCGTCAGTTCCACTTCCGCCAGGTCCGCCGCATCGGTGTCGTGGGTGATCTCCAGCACATCATCGCCGTTGAGCGCATCGGCATCCGCCGGGGCAATTTCAATCAGCAAGCGGGTCGGGCTGAGGGTGACCTTGACGCCGTCCAGTGTCGAAGGCTCTCCATCTAGGGCGATTTCCAGTTCGTCTTCGTCGGGGTAGCGCGTCATCAGGAACATTTCGCCCTGGGCACTGTGGCAGCAGAGCATGGCCATGTTGTCTTCTTCTTCATCACACGGGTTGGCGATCAGAAGGGCGGTGGTCATTTGCATGGTGATGGCTCCAGGATCGAGTGCACCTGCGGGTGCAAAAAGTGGATTCTGCCAGCCCAAAGGATTTTCTGCTGGTTTACCGCCTCGGGGTGCCGTTTGGTCCCCAGCCTGCTAGGGTTGTTCGGTGCGTAAGGGGCGTTTAGCTAGCCGATGACCGAATATGTCGCAGCGCTGCAAGCAGGCAGGTTGTCGCACTCGTTAAGCTGCGCAACGGATGTGCACCTGCCAAGGCCACCCCAGGGCGGTTTTTGCAGGTGTCCATGGCATGAAATTACATGGAAAAGGATGTGACCTGCGGGTCCCGTCCAGCTTCACCCACCTGTCATCCTGTTTCCTCTGCCCGAGAATCAGGAACGGGATGGCCGACAGCCCCGCAGGGGTTGCACGCGACGCTTCAATCAATAACAAGCCCAAGCGGAGTACCACAGATGGCGTTCTTCACCGCAGCCAGCAAAGCCGACTTCCAGCACCAACTGCAAGCGGCTCTGGCGCAGCACATCAGTGAACAGGCACTGCCACAAGTGGCGCTGTTCGCTGAACAATTCTTCGGCATCATTTCCCTCGATGAACTTACCCAGCGCCGGTTGTCCGACCTCGCCGGCTGCACCCTGTCTGCCTGGCGCCTGCTTGAGCGCTTCGATCACACGCAACCGCAGGTGCGCGTCTACAACCCCGATTACGAACGCCACGGCTGGCAGTCGACCCACACGGCCGTGGAAGTGTTGCACCACGACCTGCCGTTCCTGGTGGACTCGGTCCGCACCGAGCTGAACCGTCGCGGCTACAGCATCCACACCCTGCAAACCACTGTGCTGAGCGTGCGTCGCGGCAGCAAGGGCGAGTTGCTGGAAATCCTGCCAAAAGGCACCCAGGGCGACGATATTCTGCAAGAGTCGTTGATGTACCTGGAAATCGACCGCTGCGCCAACGCCGCCGAACTCAACGTCCTGAGCAAGGAACTTGAGCAAGTGCTGGGCGAAGTGCGCGTGGCCGTGGCTGATTTCGAACCGATGAAAGCCAAGGTCCAGGAAATCCTCGACAGCCTGGACAGCAGCGCCTACGCCATCGACGCTGATGAAAAGAGCGAGATCAAGAGCTTCCTGGAATGGCTGGTGGGTAACCACTTCACCTTCCTGGGCTACGAAGAGTTCGTGGTGCGCGATGAGGCCGACGGCGGTCACATCGAGTACGACCCCGAGTCGTTCCTCGGCCTGACCAAATTGCTGCGCGCCGGCCTGACCGCCGAAGACCTGCGCATCGAAGACTACGCCGTCGCCTACCTGCGCGAGCCGACGCTGTTGTCGTTCGCCAAGGCCGCGCACCCGAGCCGCGTACACCGTCCGGCCTACCCGGACTACGTCTCGATCCGCGAAATCGACGCCAGTGGCAAGGTCATCAAGGAATGCCGTTTCATGGGCCTGTACACCTCTTCGGTGTATGGCGAGAGCGTGCGGGTCATCCCGTACATCCGTCGCAAGGTCGCGGAAATCGAACGCCGCTCGGGCTTCCAGGCCAAGGCGCACTTGGGCAAGGAACTGGCCCAGGTGGTCGAAGTGCTGCCCCGTGACGACCTGTTCCAGACCCCGGTGGACGAGCTGTTCAGCACTGTGATGTCCATCGTGCAGATCCAGGAACGCAACAAGATCCGTGTGTTCCTGCGCAAAGACCCGTATGGCCGTTTCTGCTACTGCCTGGCCTACGTGCCACGTGACATCTATTCCACGGAAGTGCGCCAGAAGATCCAGCAAGTGCTGATGGATCGCCTGAAGGCCTCGGACTGCGAGTTCTGGACCTTCTTCTCCGAATCCGTACTGGCCCGTGTGCAGTTGATCCTGCGGGTGGACCCGAAGAATCGCCTGGACATCGACCCGCTGCTGCTGGAAAAAGAAGTCGTGCAGGCTTGCCGCAGTTGGAAGGACGACTACGCCAGCCTGGTCATCGAAAGCTTCGGCGAAGCCCAGGGCACCAATGTGCTGTCGGATTTCCCGAAAGGCTTTCCGGCCGGCTACCGCGAGCGCTTTGCCGCGCACTCGGCCGTGGTCGACATGCAGCACCTGCTGAACCTGAACGAAAAGAACCCGCTGGTCATGAGCTTCTACCAGCCGCTGGGCCAGGTTTCCGGCCAGCGCGAACTGCATTGCAAGTTGTATCACGCCGACACGCCGCTGGCGCTGTCCGACGTGCTGCCGATCCTGGAAAACCTCGGCCTGCGCGTGCTGGGTGAATTCCCGTACCGCCTGCGCCACACCAACGGTCGCGAGTTCTGGATTCATGATTTCGCGTTCACCGCCGCCGAAGGGCTGGACCTGGACATCCAGCAACTCAACGACACCTTGCAGGACGCCTTCGTCCACATCGTGCGTGGCGATGCCGAGAACGATGCGTTCAACCGCCTGGTGTTGACCGCCGGCCTGCCATGGCGCGACGTGGCGCTGCTGCGTGCCTACGCCCGTTACCTGAAGCAGATCCGCCTGGGCTTCGACCTGGGTTACATCGCCAGCACCCTGAACAACCACACCGACATCGCTCGCGAACTGACCCGGTTGTTCAAGACCCGCTTCTACCTGGCGCGCAAGCTCAGCGGCGATGACCTGGAAGACAAGCAACTGCGCTTGGAGCAGGCGATCCTCTCGGCCCTGGACGACGTCCAGGTGCTCAACGAAGACCGCATCCTGCGCCGCTACCTGGACCTGATCAAGGCCACCCTGCGGACCAACTTCTACCAGACCGACGCCAACGGCCAGAACAAGTCCTACTTCAGCTTCAAGTTCAACCCGCACCTGATCCCGGAACTGCCCAAGCCCGTACCGAAGTTCGAGATCTTCGTCTACTCGCCACGGGTCGAAGGCGTACACCTGCGCTTCGGCAACGTTGCCCGCGGTGGCCTGCGCTGGTCCGACCGTGAAGAAGACTACCGCACCGAAGTGCTTGGCCTGGTAAAAGCCCAGCAAGTGAAGAACTCGGTGATCGTGCCCGTGGGCGCCAAGGGCGGTTTCCTGCCACGTCGCCTGCCGTTGGGCGGCAGCCGGGACGAGATCGCGGCCGAAGGCATCGCCTGCTACCGCATCTTCATCTCGGGCCTGTTGGACATCACCGACAACCTGAAGGACGGCGCGCTGGTACCGCCGGCCAACGTCGTGCGCCATGACGACGATGACCCGTATCTGGTGGTCGCGGCGGACAAAGGCACGGCGACCTTCTCCGACATCGCCAACGGCATTGCCATCGACTACGGCTTCTGGCTGGGCGATGCGTTCGCCTCCGGCGGTTCGGCCGGCTACGACCACAAGAAAATGGGCATCACCGCCAAGGGTGCGTGGGTCGGCGTGCAGCGCCACTTCCGCGAGCGCGGCATCAATGTCCAAGAAGACAGCATCACCGTGGTGGGCGTCGGCGACATGGCTGGCGACGTGTTCGGCAACGGCTTGTTGATGTCGGACAAGCTGCAACTGGTCGCGGCCTTCAACCACCTGCACATCTTCATCGACCCGAACCCGGAGCCAGCCAGCAGCTTTGCCGAGCGCAAGCGCCTGTTCGATCTGCCGCGTTCGGCCTGGACCGACTACGACACCAGCATCATGTCCGAAGGCGGCGGTATCTTCTCGCGCAGCGCGAAGAGCATCGCCATCTCGCCGCAAATGAAAGAACGCTTCGACATCAAGGCCGACAAACTGACCCCGACCGAGTTGCTCAACGCCTTGCTCAAGGCGCCGGTGGACCTGTTGTGGAACGGCGGTATCGGCACCTACGTCAAGGCCAGCACCGAAAGCCACGCCGATGTCGGCGACAAGGCCAACGATGCGCTGCGTGTGAACGGCAACGAACTGCGCTGCAAGGTCGTGGGCGAGGGCGGTAACCTGGGCATGACCCAATTGGGTCGCGTCGAGTTCGGCCTCAATGGTGGCGGTTCCAACACCGACTTTATTGACAACGCGGGCGGCGTGGACTGCTCCGACCACGAAGTGAACATCAAGATCCTGCTCAACGAAGTGGTGCAGGCCGGCGACATGACCGACAAGCAACGCAACCAGTTACTGGCGAGCATGACCGACGAAGTCGGTGGCCTGGTGTTGGGCAACAACTACAAGCAGACCCAGGCCCTGTCCCTGGCGGCACGCCGCGCCTTCGTGCGGATCGCCGAATACAAGCGCCTGATGAACGATCTGGAAGCCCGGGGCAAGCTGGACCGCGCTATCGAGTTCCTGCCGACTGAAGAGCAACTGGCCGAACGTGTCGCGGCGGGCCACGGCCTGACCCGTGCCGAACTGTCGGTACTGATCTCCTACAGCAAGATCGACCTCAAGGAAGCGCTGCTCAACTCCCTGGTACCGGACGACGATTACCTGACCCGTGACATGGAAACCGCGTTCCCGCCGACGCTGGTGAGCAAGTTCTCCGAGGCCATGCGTCGCCATCGCCTGAAGCGCGAGATCGTCAGCACCCAGATCGCCAACGACCTGGTCAACCACATGGGTATCACCTTCGTTCAACGGCTCAAGGAGTCGACGGGCATGAGCCCGGCGAACGTGGCCGGTGCCTATGTGATCGTGCGCGATATCTTCCACCTCCCGCACTGGTTCCGGCAGATCGAAGCCCTGGATCACCAGGTCTCGGCCGACGTGCAACTGGAGCTGATGGACGAGCTGATGCGCCTGGGGCGTCGCGCCACGCGCTGGTTCCTGCGCAGCCGTCGCAACGAGCAGAACGCGGCTCGTGACGTCGCTCACTTCGGTCCGCACCTGGCCGCGTTGGGCCTCAAGCTCGACGAACTGCTGGAAGGTCCGACCCGCGAAGGCTGGCAGACCCGTTACCAGGCCTACGTGGCCGCTGGCGTGCCGGAGTTGCTGGCGCGCATGGTTGCCGGCACTACGCACCTGTACACCTTGCTGCCGATCATCGAGGCGTCCGACGTCACCGGTCAGAACGCCGCCGATGTGGCCAAGGCTTACTTCGCCGTGGGCAGCGCCCTGGACATCACCTGGTACCTGCAACAGATCAGCGCGCTGCCGGTGGAAAACAACTGGCAGGCACTGGCCCGTGAAGCGTTCCGCGACGACATCGACTGGCAGCAACGGGCGATCACCATCTCGGTCCTGCAGCAGGGTGACGGTACCCAGGACGTGGAAACCCGCCTGGCGCTGTGGCTTGAGCAGCATCACGAAATGGTCGAGCGCTGGCGCGCCATGCTGGTGGACATCCGTGCCGCCAGCGGTACCGACTACGCCATGTATGCGGTTGCCAACCGCGAACTGCTGGACCTGGCGTTGAGCGGTCAGGCGGTCGTGACGGCCAACTGATCCGGCGTTGAATGAAAAAGCCCCGCATTGAGAGATGCGGGGCTTTTTTTTGGCTTTAAAGATTCACTGTGGACCTTTGTGGGAGCGGGCTTGCTCGCGAATGCGTAGGGTCAGCTTGCACAAGTGTTGGATGTGCCGCCGTCTTCGCGAGCAAGCCCGCTCCCACAGGGGATTGCGTTGATCCGTTAGTTCTTCAGCGGTATCAACACCGCTTCATCCTCTCCCATCACCATGAACACCAGCAATTTCGCCGGTTGGCTCGTGCTGGCGTTTTTCGACACCAGGTGCTCGGAACCCGCCGCTTCATACCAGAACTCCCCGGCCTTGTAGGTCTTGGCCAGCTCGCCCTTGACCTGGGAGGTGATAGCGCCTTCCAGCACATAGGCCATGGCTGTGCCTTCATGCTTATGGGCGATGGACGACTGGCCCGGGGCATAGTTGACGGTCAGCATCATGGCTTTTTTGCCTGGAACGTTTTTCAGCAGTTGTTCCTGCAACACCGTGACCTTCTCCGAAGGCGTGGCTTCGTGGGCGTAGGTTTGGGTAACGGGCAGCAGGCTGAGGGCGGCGATCAGATAGAGGTTTTTCATGGGGCATGGACCTTGGTGGTTTCGAGTGATTTCGCGCTGTCGCGGCGATGGGCTCACCCTAAGCCCCCAGGTGGAGCAAACAAACGTCCAATCTTTCGGAAGGTGGGTAGACCAATGGGCGGGCGGAGCATTTCCATCAGGCTGGCTCGTACCCGTGGCGAGGGAGCTTGCTCCCGCTGGGTGGCGAAGCCGCCCCAACCGGAACGCCGCCACTGTCCAGGCAGACCGCATCAGCCGGTTTACGACTGCTGCGCAGCCGAGCGGGAGCAAGCTCCCTCGCCACAGGGGTACGAGCGCTCAGACAACCGGAAAGCTATTGAAATCCACGCTTCGGGCCAGGCGGTTATCGATCAGGCTGATGAAACCTTGCACTTCCGGACAGTTGAAGTGGGCTTGCATGGCCGCTTCCGATTGCCAGCGGGCGCTGACATTCCAGCGGTCGCCATCGTCCGGGCAACGGTCGACCAAGTAGGCATCACAGCCTGGCAGGGCGCGCAGGGTTTCGACGATCTGCTGCAATTGCCGGCCCAGTTCTTCCGAGCGACCGGCGGCGGCTTGCACCTGTACGGTATTGATCACTTGGCGAGACATTGTTTCAGGCTCCTGAATCAAGTCGGACGGGGGTGTTCACTCGCAATGACACCCTTGCAGGATAGGCCTGGCGACGCGAGGCTCAAACAGCCAATGGGCGGATAAATGCCCAGTCCAATCCTCAGGCCACCTGCTGCAGAATGTCGCGCAAACGGTCGAGGGCGATGTCGATGTCCAGGGTTTCGATAGCACCGAAACCGAAAAACAGGCCCGGCCGCACGGGCACATCATTGAAAAAACCGTCGAGGCTGTAGAGCCCGACCTCGGCTTTTTTCGCCAGCTCGATCACCAGCGCCAGGTCCACCGGGACCTTGCACAACACCGCCATATGAAAGCCCGCGGTGGTGGGCACGGCCTCGAACCAGGGCGACAGGTCCCCGGCCATGCGCGCCAGGATCCGTTCGCGACGCCCGGCGTACAGGGTGTGGCAGCGGCGGATGTGCTTGAGCAGGCAGCCCTCGGCGATGAACTTGGCCAGTGCCCATTGGGGCAGGGTGGAGGTGTGCTGGTCGGTGAGACGCTTGGCCAGGATCACCGCTTCAAGGATCGCCGGCGGCAGGATCGCGTAGCCAAGCCGCAGCTCCGGCAGCAGGGTTTTGGAGAAGGTACCGACGTACGCGACGATCCCGCGCTCATCCAGGCTCTGCAATGAATCGGCGGGCCGGCCTTCGTAGCGGAATTCGCTGTCGTAGTCGTCTTCGATGATGATCGCCCCCAACTCATAGGCCCGGGCCAGCAAGGCCGCGCGGCGGGCCTGGCTCATGGGCATGCCCAGGGGAAACTGGTGGGAGGGCGTCACATAAATCAACCGCGTGCCGTCGGGGATCAGGTCTACCCGCATGCCTTGCTCGTCCACTGGCACCCCGGCCACCGTGGCGCCCTGGGAGCCGAACAACAAGCGCGCCGGCGGATACCCCGGATCTTCCATGGCCACCAGGCTGCCGGGACGGGTCAACACCCGTGAGATCAGGTCCAGGGCCTGTTGCGCACCGTTGCACACCACGACGTCTTCGTCCTGGCAATTGACCCCGCGGGAAAACGCGATGTGCCGGGCAATGGCATTGCGCAGCGACGGCAGGCCTTCGGGCTGGCTGTAGAAACCCTTGGCACTGGCGATCTGGCGTAGCGCGTAGGCAGTGCAGCGCCGCCAGTCGTCCAGCGGAAACTGGCCCTTGCCGGTGGCGCCGCCGATGAAGTCGTAGCGCAACGCACCTTCGAGGGTGGGGTGGCGCATGAGGTCCGGCATGGTGCGCCAGGCCTCGACGACATCGGCCCCGGCCAGTTCGCGGTGGCTTTGCTTGCGCACGACTTTGGCCGGACGTGCATTGACGTAGGTGCCTTTGCCGATGATGCCGGTGAGGAAGTTCTCGTAGGTCAGTTGGGCGTAGGTGTCGGAGACGGTCTTGCGCGAGACACCCAGTTGCTCGGCCAGCAGGCGACTGGGCGGCAGTTGGGTGCCGGCGGCCAGGCGGCCGCTCTCGATGGCGCTGCGCAATTGTTGATACAGCTGGCCCGACAGGTCCTTGCGGCCGTTGATGACAACATGAAGTTCCATACCCGTAAGCTCCTGGGCGATTGTTCGGCGGCCAGCGTCAAAGGCGCAAGATTACCCGCATTGTGCGACTGCATAGAAGTTGCGTGGGGAAAATCCCGTCCATTGGACTTGTCCCCGGTTTTTTCGCCGAATTGGACCTGTCATTGCCCGTCACCAGGGCCTACCGTGAAGGTCTCGAATGCCACGGAGCCCGCCATGAGCCCGCGTCTGGATTACTACACCGCATCCCCCGGGGCCATGCGAGCCATGATCGGCCTGGAAGCCCTGACCAGTCGCCTGAGTATCGAACCAGCGCTGCTGCACCTGATCAAGATCCGCGCTTCGCAACTCAATGGCTGTGCCTTCTGCACCGACATGCATTCGGTGGAGGCGCGACGCCAGGGCGAGACCGAGCGGCGGCTCTACGCGGTGGCGGTATGGCGCGACAGCGGTTTCTTCACGGCTCGCGAACGCGCCGCCCTGGCCTGGACCGAGGCGGTGACGCTGTTGGCTGAAAGCCAGGTGCCCGATGACGTCTATGCCCAGGCCCGGGCCTGCTTCAGCGAGGAAGAACTGGTGGACCTGACCCTGGCGATCAGCACCATCAATAGCTGGAACCGGCTGGCGGTGAGTTTTCGCCAGAGTCCGGGTGGCTGAGTTTTTAGTCGTTTAGCGCCTGGCAGGCCGCTATCGCGCTTTGATGTTGGGCAAGGCTAATTGTTGCCGGGCGTCGGCGGCCGTTGGGGCTTGACCGAAGTGCCGAATGTATTGCCCATGCGCACCCCCGTGGCCGCCGGGGTGGCCAGGCCGATGCTGTTCGGTGCGCGTTCGTTGACCGGCACATTCATGGCGTCCTGGGCCTGTTGCGCCGTTTTCGCGGCCTGGGGGTCGTTGCCCATCTGCCGACTCAGGCAGTTGTAGTCGGGAGTCTTGTAACCGCCCACGGTCACCTCGATACAGGCCGGGGCTTCCTCACCCTGGGCCCAGGGCAGGGCCATGAACAGCCCAAGGCCAGCCATCATGTTCATCCACTGTTTCATCTCCGACCTCCTGGCCCGCCGCAACGGACGGTGCGTTGTCAGGGCATCAGTCTAGTGCGGCCTGGAGGATTTGTATCAGTTGTCATACGACATTCATAAACACCCCTCAGGATGACGATTTTCAACGGATACGTCAGTCGTGCAGCAGGGCAGAGCCGGGGGCGGACGCGGACATGGATTGACCTGGGCGCCCTTGGGGTGGCTGATGGTGTTGCTGTGTCTGCTGGCCGGGCCGATCCAGGCGGTTGGCCTGGTGGACCTGGACATCGCGCCCCAGGAACTGACCACGGCGCTGGAGCAGTTCAGTCGTGCGACGGGCATGGCGGTGCTGGTGGACCACCAGCTATCGAGCCGACGCCAGACGCTGGGCGTTCAGGGGCGGTTCACCCCCTCCGAAGGGTTGCGGGTGTTGCTCGGCGGCACCGGGCTGGCGGCGCATTATGCCCGGGCGGATGCGTTCACGTTGCAGCCGGTGCGGGTCCGCGAGGTGCCGCTGCCTGCCGGTGTCACCCCGGGCTTGAGTGACAGCAACTACGCGGCAGCCATCCAGACGGTCATCCAGCGCAATTTATGTCGTTCACCGTTGACCCGCCCGGGCAGTTTTCGGGCGGTGCTGCAAGTGTGGATCGGCCGGGACGGCGTGGTCCAGCACAGCCGCCTGGTCAGTTCCACGGGCGACCTGATGCGGGACAAGGCCCTGGTCAACAGTTTGCAGAACCTCAGGATCGACCGTCCGGCGCCCAGTTCGTTGCGCCAGCCGGTGACCCTGCTTTTGTTACCCGACTCATCAGGAAAAAGCATGGAATGCATGACAGGGGAAGGGGTGTCCGGGCGATGAAAGACATCGGTCGCAGTCCGTTGGTGAAGTTGTTCCTCACCTCCTATGAGGATTTCAGGGTGCGCTTGCTCAGGCGTCTGGGCTCCGAGGAACTGGCCAACGACGTGCTGCATGAAACCTACCTGCGGGTCGATCGCATGGTCGGCACACCGGACATCGCCCAGCCCAATGCCTATCTGTATCGCATGGCCCTGAACATCGCCGCCGACCGTCGGCAGGCCGATGCGCGCTTGCTCACAGGGGATGAAATCGAGGAATTGCTGCAGGTCTCGGATGAGGCGCTGGACCCGGCGCGGGTGGTCGGTGGGCAGATGGAGTTGCAGACCTTGCTCAAGGCCTTGTACGAACTGCCGGCGCGCCGTCGCAGGATTTTCATCGCCGCCCGCCTGGAAGAAGCGCCGCACCTGGAAATTTCCCAGCGCTTCGGTATTTCCACGCGCATGGTGGAGAAGGAAATCAAGGCGGCGCTGGGGCATTGTGCACTGCGCCTGGAAAGAAAAGTCATTCAGCGGTTCGGTCCCGGCGCGGGAAAACCGTCTTGAGAGTAGAGACCCGACCCTTTCATGAGTGTGTGTGCGCTTGAACATCTTCAGCATCGCTTCCCCTGATGCCACGCCCCAGGCCCGATTGGCCAGCGAGGCCCGAGATTGGCTGATCCTGCTGACCTCGGGGCGCGCCACCGTGGCCGATGCCCGGGCCTTGCGCCTGTGGTGCGGGCAAAGTCCCGAACATGCGCAAGCCTTTGAACAGGCCAAGGCGCTGTGGCATGGGCTGCAACCCGCCGCCGCAGCGTTGCAGGCGCCTCGGCATTTTGGCCGTCGGGCGTTGTTGGGGGGCGCCATCGCGGCATCGGCGGCCTTCCTGCTGATCCGCGCCACGGTGCCCGGCGGTGTTTCCGGGCTGGGGGCCGACTACATCACCGACGTCGGCGAACAGCGCCGAGTGGAATGGGTCGAGGGCGTCAGCCTGGAGCTCAACACTCAGACCCGTCTCAGCCGCCGCGCGCTGGCCGATGGCGGACAAGGGTTGGAATTGCTCAGTGGCGAAATTGAAGTGCAGGGGCGCAGTGCCCAGGTGGTCAGCGTCCAGGCCGGCGCTGGCTGGATCAGCGCCGCCCGGGCACGCTTCAACATTCGCTACACCGACCAGAGCGTCTGTGCGACCTGTCTGGAGGGCG
This sequence comes from Pseudomonas sp. NFACC04-2, assembly GCF_900119265.1. Classification (NCBI taxonomy): domain Bacteria; kingdom Pseudomonadati; phylum Pseudomonadota; class Gammaproteobacteria; order Pseudomonadales; family Pseudomonadaceae; genus Pseudomonas; species Pseudomonas sp. NFACC04-2. Next base: position 206,100 of record NZ_FPJC01000001.1, on the reverse strand, counting down.
TGGTGCAGGTCGAGGTGCAAGGCCAGCGGTTTCGCCTGGAGTCGGGCATGCAACTGACTTACGAGCCTCACCAGGTGGGCGCGCCCAAGCGTGCCGATGTGTCGGCCGCCATTGCCTGGCGTGAACAGGTCCTGGTGTTCAACGACGCGACCCTGGCCAGCGTCATCGATGAAATCAACCGCTACCGTCCCGGTATGTTGCTGCTGTTCAACCAAGAACTGGGCCAGCGCAAGGTCCAGGCACGGTTTCGCCTCGACCAGTTGGCGGGCGTCGCGCTGTTGATCCGCGATGCCTATGGCGCCAAATGCACCGAATTGCCGGGTGGGGTGGTGGTGCTGAGCTGAGGCCGGCGGTGCCTGGCGGGCCTCATCGCGAGCAAGCTCGCTCCCGCAAGGGCCCAAAACTTGAGGTCACCCGGTAACCCTGTGGGAGCGAGCTTGCTCGCGATGGGGCCGGTACATTCGACATCATCCTTGAAAGACCCACCGCTATCGCGAGCTAATCCAGGGGCCCCAGCACCTGTCGATAGGTTTCGGCTCCCTGAGGTGTCTGGCGAGTCAGGCTGACTTCGATACCCGTCGGGTTTTCCTGGCGGTTGCCGCTGAGTTTGCGCCAGCCTTTTTCCGTGTCCCAGTACCGCAGGCCGGCGTCGCTGACGTCACTGAGCACGGCCACGCCCGCGCCGGGTGCGGACAGAGGGTAGCGATTGCGGGCCTGGCCCTGGGCGCGGTAAAGCGTGTCGCCCTTGAGCCACCAGCGCACCCGTTGCAGCTCGCCTTCCTGGGCCGCCGCCACGCGGATCACATCCAGGCGAAAGCCCCGACCTTCGGTGCTGCGCACGGTGAGGGCGGGAGGGGCGGTCGAGGGCTGGTCGTCGATGCCGGGTTTGACCGGTTCACTCAGCTCGATGCTGGCGCGCAGGGCCACGTCGCGCTCCAGTTGGTTCAACGCCCGCAGCAGCGCTTCGGTCTGTTCGGTACTGGCCTGCAAATGGCTGTCGGCACGGGTCACGCTGTCCAGCCCGCGCCAGGCGATCAGGCTGACCACCGCCATCAGCAGGATCGCCACCATCACCTCCAGCAAGGTGAAGCCTTTCTCCCGGGCGCTCATTGGAGTTGCACCCGCCCGGCGGCGCTGCGTTGCACAGTGAGACTGTTCTGGCCGTCCGACAAACGGATCTGCAAGGGTTCGCCGATCCATTCGGCATTCAACACGACCCGCTGCCTGGGCTCCACGCGAACCTCCATCGACGGACTCTGCCAGCGACGTCGGCGCAGTTGCGGGTCGTCCTCGAAGCGATCGATCCCGGTGCCCCGGTCCGCGCGGCGACTGAAGCCAAAGCCCTTGGCATCCCAGCGCCAGGTAATCGGCCGTCCGTCGGTGCGTGCTTCGGTCTGGGCCAGTTGCAACAGCTGCACCAGCCGTTCGCCATCCTGGCGCAGCAACTTCAACGGGTCCGGCTTGATGCTCAGGCTCACGGCGGCACTGGCGATGCCGATGATCACCAGCACCACCATCAATTCGATCAGGGTAAAACCGCGTTGCTTGCCGAGGTTCATGTGCGCTCCTTTGCGTGAGCGTCATCCTGCACGGTGAAGATGATAGGGATGTGAAATAAAACGGAGAGAATTGACGCGTACGCTGCAAGTTGGAATCAAAAAAAGGAGATTCAGGCCATGGCGTTCATCGAGCGTGTGTCCCCGGCACAAATCGTCCAAGTCGTGGGCTTGTTGGCGGCCTTGGCCGGGGTGGCGACCTGGTCTTCGCTGCTGCTCACGTCGGCCGAGTCGCGCACGCCGGACGTCGCCCCGCAGCGCATGGCCGAGCGCTCCGATAACCCGGCGTTGCAATGGTTCTCCAACCAGCCGGCACCGGTGGACATCAAGGTCAGCGGCGTGATGGCCGGCACCCACGCCGCCGTGGCGATCCTCAGCCTCAACGACGGGCCGCCGCGCAGTTTCCTGGTGGGGGAACGCGTGGCCCAGGGAGTACGGCTGGTGGCGATCGAGGCGCAGGCGGTGGTCATCGAACGTGGCAGCGAACAGACCCGACTGGTCCTGGCCCGGTTGCCGGATTCGGTGAGTTTGCCGTCCCTGACACGCCCCGCAAATCAGCGCTGAACCTCTGTGGCGAGGGAGCTTGCTCCCGCTCGGTTGCGCAGCAACCGCAAGATTTTGGGGCCGCTTCGCGACCCAGCGGGAGCAGCTCCCTCGCCACAGGGGGATCTGCCTTTATTTTTCCCGGCTGACCAACGTCTCCAGCCGCGCCAACGGCGGTGCTTCGCGACTGCGGTCCGACACGCTCAGTTCAACCCGCAGCAGCCGGCCGTTTTCCGCCGGGCGCAGGGTCTGTTCGCAGCGCAGCAGCAAGCGCCCCTGGTCGCACTCGAACACTTTGGAACCCTGGGCAAAACGGCCTTCCAGGCGCAACTGCGCCAGTTGGCTGCGAGCGGCCAGCAGGGCGATGGACTTGTCCCGCAGCAGGCCGTTGCTCTGGGTCATCACCGCCGCCACGCGCACGGCGGCCGACATGGCCACGGCGATGATCGCCAGGGCCACCAGCACTTCGATCAGGGTGAAGCCGGCTTGCGGAGCAGGGCGTGACATGGCGCGGGCTCGGGTGCGAGGGCAGCCTTGAAGGGTAGCCGGCGTTCGTGACCGATTGACGACGCAAGCTCCTGAGCAATTTCAATATCACTGACATATTTTCTTGCAACACTGCGCCTCGAATCGAATCCAGCGAAGGACCGTCGAGATGCAGATTGCCCGTTACAACGCCCGTTCCCAAGGACCTCGCGGGCAGCGGGGTTTCACCCTGATCGAAATCATGGTCGTGGTGGTGATCCTCGGCATCCTGGCTGCGATGGTGGTGCCCAAGGTCCTCGACCGTCCCGACCAGGCACGGGCAACGGCGGCGAAACAGGACATTGGCGGCCTGATGCAAGCCTTGAAGCTGTATCGCCTGGACCACGGCAGTTACCCGAGCATGAACCAGGGCCTCAAGGTGCTGGTGGAGAAACCGGCCGATGCGAAAAACGGCACCTGGCGTTCCTACCTCGAACGCCTGCCCAACGACCCGTGGGGCCGCCCCTACAACTACCTCAACCCTGGTGCCAACGGCGAAGTCGATATCTTTTCCCTGGGGGCCGACGGCCAGCCCGATGGCGACGGTGTGAATGCCGACATTGGCTCTTGGCAGTTGTAAGGGCCGTGATGCGAACGGATTCGCCCCTCGCGGCGAAGCAGCGCGGCATGGCGGTGATCAGTGCCTTGCTGATCGCCGCCGTGGTGGCGGTCATCGCCGGCGGCATGCTGACTCGCCAGACCCTGTTCACTCGCAGCCTGGAGGCCGAGCAGTTGCGTGTCCAGGGCTCGGCGCGGTTGCAGGGTGGCCTGCAACTGAGTCGCCAGTTGCTCTGGGATGCCCGGCAGCGCGATCCACTGACGCGCTTCGGCCAACCTTGGGCCAAACCCATCGTGATACCGGGTTCAGGCCAGATCGACACACCGTTCGAAGGTCAGTTGGAAGATGAGCAAGGCAAGTTCAACCTGCGCAACCTCGTCGCCAATGAACGCATGGATGAGGAACAAGTGCGCGCCTTCGAACGCCTGTGCCAGCAATTGGGCGTGGCCGCGACGGTTCGCACGCGTATCGTCGACAGGGTGGTCGAGGCTTATCCGCGCCTGCTGAATCCGCAGCGGGTGGACCAGGCGCCAAAGGCCACTACCTTCAATAGTGGCCGCGAAACGTCGCCCCAGGCCGACAACACGCCGGTGGCGCCGACGCGCCCGATGCTGCGCACCTTGCAAGACTTGCGCAGCGTCAAAGGCGTCACCACGGGGTTACTGGACACACTGGCGCCTTACGTCACGATCCTGCCCACCAACACCTGGCTCAATGGCAACACCGCCAGTGCCCCGGTGCTGGCCGCCTACGTGCCGGGGCTGTCGCTGCAACGGGCCGAGGCACTGGTCAGGGAGCGTGACGGCGGCCATTGGTTTATCAACCGCGGGGATTTCGTCAATCGCCTGCGCATGCCAGAGCTGGAGACCGCCAGCGTCAAGGTCGGCATCACCAGCGACTGGTTCCGCCTGCGGGGGCAGGCGCGCAGTGGTCAACGGCGGGTCGAACTGGAGGCTTTGCTGCAACGCACCGAGGACCGCTTGCCCCAGGTGATCTGGTCAAGGGTGGGCGTATGACGCGCTTGCGCATCGCCCTGGCGCCGCTGGGCAGCCTGGACCTCGACAGCCCGGTGGCGTTTGCCTGGCTGGATCGCCAGGGCCAGGTCCTCGAGCAAGGCCGCAGCAGCCTTCGGGCGTTGGGCCAGGGCGCTAAAAACCTTTCGGTGGAGTGTTTCCTTCATCCCCGTGACAGCGTGTTGACCCGCCTGGAGTTGCCGCTGTTGCCGACGGCCAAGATCACTGCTGCGGTGACCTGCGCGGCCCAGGCCCTGATGCTCGGAACCAGCGAACACATGCAGGTGGCCCATAGCCCACGAGGCATGGACGGGCAGGTGCAGATCGCCTGGATGGACCGTGAATCCCTCGCCAATCTGGGGTGGCTTGTGCACCAGGCCGGCATGAAACTGCGCGGCCTCTACCCGGCGGCCTACGCCTTGCCGGTGCTGTCGGGGCCGGTGGCCTGTATCGACGACGACCATCTGCTGGTGCGCCATGACCTGCAGCACGCCGTGGTGCAACCGTTGCAGAAGGAGGCGCTGGACGAGTGGCTGCTGGAAACGGGGGCCGGGCTGCACTGGATCGGCGACGCGCCGCCCCAATCTTCCCTCGACACCTTGGCTGAAAGCCAACGCTGGACTGGCCCTGCACCGGGCTGGGGCTTGCATGCCGGTCTTGCACGCAACGCCGTCAAGCGCGGTGGTTGGGGCCGGGCGGCGGCGATCTGCGCGACTGCGCTGGTGGTGTGGGTGGTCGGGTTGAACCTCTACGCCGCCCGCGAAGCGGCCCAGGGCCAACGGCTCAAGGCGCAGATGAGCCAGCGGGTGAAACAGGCGTTTCCCGAGTTGCCGGTGATCCTCAACCCATTGCAACAGGCACGCCAGCAAATCGCTGCGCGCCAGAGCGGTGCGGCGACCGATCCGGCCCAACGCTTTGCCAGCCTGGTGCAGCAAGCGGGCAGCGCCATTCCGTTCATGAGCGGCAATGTCCAGGCGTTGGTGTTCGAGAACGGTGAATTGCGCCTGACTGTCGTGGCCGAGGCGCAGAAAACCGCCGCCGAAGAGGATTGGAAAATCCCCCTGGCCCAGGCCGGCATCGACGTCGCCGCCATCGACCAGGGCTGGCGTCTGCGGGTGGCCCCCACCGACCAGGGTACGCAGGACGCCGACGATGAATAAGCACACCCTGGCACTGGCGCGGGTCCGTTGGCAAACCTTTAGCACGCGTTTGCGCACGTTCTGGCAGGGGCTTGCCGTGCGCGAACAAGCCGCCGTGGCCCTGGCCGCGCTGGTGTTGGGCGGTTGTCTGGTCTGGCTCGCGCTGATCCAGCCACCGCTCAAGACCATCGCCTACTGGCAAGCCGAAACCCCGAAGCTGCGATCGCAGACCGAGGCTCTCGAAGTGCTGTTGCGTGACGTCGCGGGGCCGGTACAAGACCAGCCCCTCGAAGCCGCGTTGCGCCAGAGCCTGGACGCCAGCGGCTTGAGCCAGCACTACCAATTGCAAGTGCCCGGCACCGAGCACCCTAGCGCCTGGCAGCTCACGTTCGACCAGGCCCCGGCGGAGGCGGTCATCAGCTGGCTGCTGGGCAACCCGCGGCAATTCTCCCTGGAAGTGATCGAGGCCCGTTTGCAGCGCACCGCCCTTGCCAATCCCGATAACCACGACAACCTCGACAACAGCGCCGGCACATTGTCCGGAACCGTTCGCATGGATCAGGCGCAAAGCGCTAAGGAAGCTTCATGAAAGGGGCCCGATACCCACGTCATTGGCGCAAGGCCGCGCCGCTGTTGTTGCTGGTGTTGAGTGCGTGCAACAACACGCCACCCGCGTCGCAGCCACCGTTGCTGGTGGACAGCGAGCTGGGTATTCCATTGGGGAGTACCCAGCGCAGCGGCGATGCATTGCTCGATCGCCAGCGGGCCCAGGACCTGGGTGAACGCAAGCCCGCAGTGCGGCATCAGGTCGATCTCACCGCCCGTGCCCGAGAGCCGCGCAGCAATGCGCCGACGCGCACGCCCCTGGGGGATCAACCGGTGACGCTGAATTTCGTCGAGGCGGATATCCAGGCGGTGGTGCGGGCCTTGTCCCGTTCCACCGGCCAACAGTTCCTGGTGGACCCGCGGGTCAAGGGCAACCTGACGCTGGTTTCCGAAGGCCAGGTCCCGGCCCATCAGGCCTACGACATGCTGCTGGCCGCGCTGCGCATGCAAGGCTTCAGCGTGGTAGACGTGGGCGGCGTGGCCCAGGTGGTGCCGGAGGCCGATGCGAAGCTGTTGGGTGGGCCGATCTACAGCGCCGACAAACCGGCCGGCAACGGCATGCTGACGCGCACCTTCCGCCTGCAATACGAAAACGCGGTGAACCTGATCCCGGTGCTGCGCCCGATCGTGTCGCCGAACAATCCGATCAATGCCTACCCGGGCAACAACACCATTGTCGTCACCGATTACGCCGAAAACCTGTCGCGGGTGGCGCAGCTCATCGAAGGCATCGACACCCCGAGTGCCATCGACACCGATGTGGTGCCGATCCACAACGGCATCGCCGTCGACATCGCGCAAATGGTCTCTGACCTGCTGGAAACCCAGGGCGGCGACCAGACCCAGAAGATCAACGTGATCGGCGATCCGCGCTCCAATTCCATCATCATCCGCGCCGGCAGCCCCGAGCGCACGGAGCTGGCGCGCAACCTGATCTACAAGCTCGACAACGCTCAGAACAACCCGAGCAACCTGCATGTGGTGTACCTGCGCAACGCCCAGGCCGGCAAACTGGCCCAGGCCCTGCGCGGCTTGCTCACCGGGGAAAGCGAAGGCGAGAGCAACGACAACTCGCGCTCGGTGCTCAGTGGCATGGGCGCCAATACCAACGGACAGAGTGGGCAGGGCAGCAGTGGCGATGGCGCCAGTGGCACCACCAGCGGCAGTGCGTCGACCAGCGCCAACGGCTACGCCCAGGGCAGCAACGGGGCAACCTCCGCTTCGACGAAAAACGAACAGAGCACCGCTTTCAGCGCCGGCGGCGTCACCATCCAGGCCGACGCCACCACCAATACCTTGCTGATCTCCGCGCCGGACCCGCTGTACCGCAACCTGCGGGAAGTCATCGACCTGCTGGACCAGCGTCGTGCCCAAGTGGTGATCGAGAGCCTGATCGTCGAAGTCGGCGAGGACGACGCCAGCGAATTCGGCGTGCAATGGCAGACCGGCAACCTCGGTGGCAGCGGGGTGATCGGCGGGGTCAATCTCGGCGGTACGGGGCTCAACCTCAATGGCAAGACCAGCATCGATGTCTTGCCCCAGGGCCTGAACCTCGGCGTGGTCAACGGCACCGTGGACATTCCCGGCATCGGCAAGATCCTCGACCTCAAGGTCCTGGCCCGGGCCTTGAAGAGCAAAGGCGGCACCAATGTGCTGTCGACGCCGAACCTGCTGACCCTGGACAACGAAGCGGCGAGCATTTTCGTCGGCCAGACCATTCCCTTCGTCAGCGGCAGTTACGTCACGGGCGGAGGCGGCACCAGCAACAACCCGTTCCAGACCGTGACCCGCGAGGAGGTGGGTTTGAAGCTCAATGTCCGACCGCAGATTTCCGAAGGCGGGACGGTCAAGCTCGACATCTATCAGGAGGTCAGCAGCGTCGACAATCGCGCCTCGAGCACCACGGGTATCGTCACCAACAAGCGCGCCATCGACACCAGCATCCTGCTCGACGACGGACAGATCATGGTGCTCGGCGGCTTGTTGCAGGATGGCTACAGCCAGAGCAACGACGCGGTACCGTGGCTGTCGACCCTTCCCGGGATCGGCGCGCTGTTTCGCAACGAACGGCGGCAGATCACCAAGACCAACCTGATGGTGTTCCTGCGACCCTATATCATCCGCGACACGGCGGCGGGACGCGGCATCACCCTCAACCGCTACGACTTCATGCGCCGCGCCCAGGGCTTGCTGCAACCGGATCGCAGTTGGGCAATGCCGGACATGCAGGCGCCGCAACTGCCGGCCTCGGCGAGGGCGATCCCGGGGTCGCCGCCTGCCGGGCCGCAGATGCCCAGGGCGGTGATCAAGGCGGTGCCTGTAATGGAGCCGATTGGACAATGAATTCCGTGGCGAGGGAGCTTGCTCCCGCTGGGTTGCGAAGCGACCCCAAAAAGATTGCATGCCATCTGCCTGGCACACCGAGGTGCCTGGCTTTGGGGCTGCTGCGCAGCCCAGCGGGAGCAAGCTCCCTCGCCACAGTGGGTGGGTCAGTCGTAGAGGAAGTGTGCCCATGAACACCCTCCCATACGCCTGGGCCAAGGCCCAGCGCCTGGTGTTGCGCCAGTCCGAAGAGGGGGCGGTGCTGATGGTGTGCCCGTCCACGCCGGGCTGGTCCATCAGTGAAGTACGTCGTCAGTTTGGCGAAGTGCGGCTGGAGCGAGTGCGCGACGAGGAGCTCGACGGGCTGCTCAACAGTGCCTATGCCGACACCGGCAGTGCTGCCGCGGTGGTGGGCGCGGCGGAGAACGAAGTCGACCTCGACCGGCTGATGCAGGACATCCCCGAGATCACCGACCTGCTGGACACCCAGGACGGCGCGCCGGTGATTCGCATGATCAATGCCTTGCTGACCCAGGCCGCACGGGATGAGGCCAGCGACATCCACATCGAACCCTACGAGAGCCATTCGGTGGTGCGCTACCGCGTCGATGGCACCCTGCGCGATGTGGTTTCGCCGCGCAAGGCCCTGCACGGTGCGCTGGTGTCGCGGATCAAGATCATGGCCCAGCTCGACATCGCCGAAAAACGCCTGCCCCAGGACGGGCGCATCGCCTTGCGGGTGGCTGGGCGACCAATCGATATCCGCGTCTCGACAGTGCCCACCGGCCACGGCGAACGGGTGGTGATGCGGTTGCTGGACAAGCAGGCCGGGCGCCTGCAGCTGGAAACCCTGGGCATGGATCCGGACGTACTGGGCAAACTCGATCACCTGATCCGCCAGCCCCACGGCATCGTGCTGGTCACCGGCCCCACGGGCAGCGGCAAGACCACTAGCCTCTACGCCGCCCTGGCCCGGCTGGACGCCAGCGTCCACAACATCCTCACGGTGGAGGACCCGGTGGAGTACGACCTGCCGGGCATCAGCCAGATCCAGGTCAACGCCAAGATCGACATGACCTTCGCCCTGGCGTTGCGGGCGATCCTGCGCCAGGACCCGGACATCATCATGATTGGCGAAATCCGCGACCTGGAAACCGCGCAAATCGCCGTGCAGGCATCCCTCACCGGGCACCTGGTGTTGGCGACGCTGCACACCAACGACGCGGTGTCGGCCATCAACCGTCTGATCGACATGGGGGTCGAGCCGTTCCTGCTGGCCTCGTCGATGCTCGGCGTGCTGGCCCAGCGACTGGTGCGCAGGCTCTGCCCGCAGTGCAAGCAGCCGGATCCCGCCACGCCCGGCACCTGGCGTCCGGTGGGTTGCCCGAGCTGTAACCAGACCGGCTACAGCGGGCGCACCGGGATCCATGAACTGTTCTGCATCGACGATGACATCCGCTCGCTGATTCACCAGGGGGCAGGGGAGCAGGCACTGCGCGCCGCCGCTCGCCAGGCCGGCATGTTCAGCATGCGCGAGGATGGCGAGCGCTGGGTGCGCAGTGGCACCACGGCCCCTGAAGAAATCCTGCGTGTGACACGGGACGCCTGATGAATCGCTATCGTTTCGAGGCCGCCGACGCCCAGGGCAAGATCGAATCCGGGCACTTGGAAGCCGACAGCCAGGGGGCGGCCTTCAACCTGTTGCGCAGTCGCGGGCTGACGGCATTACAGGTGCAGGTCGAGCGCAACACGACGCCGGCCAATGGCGGTGGCTTGTTCAGCGCCAAACTCTCGGACAACGACTTGGCTTGGGCTACCCGGCAACTGGCAAGCCTGCTGGGCGCGAGCCTGCCGTTGGAAGCCGCGTTGAGTGCCACGGTGGAGCAGGCCGAGCGCAAGCACATCGCCCAGACCTTAAGCGCGGTGCGCGCCGATGTGCGCAGCGGCATGCGCCTGGCGGAAGCCCTGGCGGCACGCCCCCGGGATTTTCCGGAAATCTATCGGGCGTTGATTGCCGCCGGTGAAGAGTCCGGCGACCTGGCCCAGGTGATGGAGCGATTGGCGGACTACATCGAAGAGCGCAACAACCTGCGGGGCAAGATCCTCACGGCGTTCATCTACCCCGGGGTGGTGGGTCTGGTGTCGGTCGCCATCGTGATTTTCCTGCTCAGCTACGTGGTGCCCCAGGTGGTCAGTGCATTTTCCCAGGCCCGCCAGGACTTGCCCGCGCTGACCGTGGCGATGCTCACCGCCAGTGATTTCATTCGTGCCTGGGGCTGGTTGTGTTTTGGCGTGCTGGCCGGTGGGTTCTGGACCTGGCGCATGTACTTGCGCAAACCGGCGGCGCGCTTGAACTGGCACGCGCGGGTGTTGCGCCTGCCGCTGATCGGGCGATTCGTACTAGGCCTCAACACCGCGCGTTTTGCCTCCACCCTGGCGATTCTCGGCGGAGCCGGGGTGCCGTTGCTGCGAGCGCTCGAGGCCGCACGCCAGACCCTGTCCAACGACCGCCTGAGCCAGAGCGTCAGCGAGGCCACGGCCAAGGTCCGCGAAGGGGTCAACCTGGCGGCGGCGCTGCGGGTGGAAAAAGTCTTCCCGCCGGTGCTGATCCACCTGATCGCCAGCGGCGAGAAAACCGGCTGCCTGCCACCGATGCTCGAACGCGCCGCGCAAACCCTGTCCCGCGACATTGAACGCCGCGCCATGGGCATGACTGCGTTGCTGGAGCCTTTGATGATCGTGGTCATGGGCGGTGTGGTGCTGGTGATTGTCATGGCGGTGCTGTTGCCGATCATCGAGATCAATCAGTTGGTGCAATAAACCGCCCTCTACTGGTTGACACAAATCTTGTGGCAAACACCGGTCCTGTGGCGAGGGGATTTATCCCCGCTGGGCTGCGCAGCAGCCCCATGCCAGCCCAGTCAATTCATCTGATACACCGAGGCGGCAGTTGTGAAGGGCGCTTCGCACCCCAGCGGGGATAAATCCCCTCGCCACAAAAGCACACCGAGCAAAATAGATGTTGACGCCGTCAACACCTCCCGAGCCTCACCATCGCCAAACTCGGGTTCCTTGTTCTGTCATCTTCCGTCGCCCGGCAACCATCCGCCGTCATCTTCGCGACCAGCCTTTGCCGCCCTCCCGAAAAAACCGTCTGAACCCACGGCGCAGAGCCCTCGAACACCCGAGGAAAAAACCCGAAAAACAGCCCTCAGCTCCCGAGGTTTTTTCCTTTATCTGTCACCGGAAACTGCGAATTTCTAACCCATGGCCTCACCCCATCGCCACCGGCACAGGACCGAGCGCCATGACGGCAAGCACGCGTCACCCAACCTACGTACGAACACGATGAAAGGAGATTCTTCATGTTTAAGCGCAACGTTCTCGCGGTATCCCTGACCCTCGCCGGCCTCTGCGCCGCTCAGGCCGCCATGGCTGATGTCAATGGCGGTGGTGCTACCTTGCCTCAGCCGCTGTACCAGACTTCCGGCGTCCTGACTGCCGGTTTCGCCCCTTACATCGGCGTGGGCAGTGGTGCCGGCAAGTCGGCTTTCCTGACCAACGACTACACCAAGTTCGTGGCTGGCAACACCAGCAAGAACGTGCACTGGGCTGGCAGCGATTCGAAACTCAGCACCACTGAACTGAACAACTACGTCACTGCTCACGGTGCAGCCTGGGGCCCACTGATCCAGGTGCCTTCGGTCGCCACTTCGGTTGCCATTCCGTTCAACAAGACCGGCACTGCCAACGTTGACCTGAGCGTCAATCAACTCTGCGGCGTGTTCTCCGGCCGTCTGACCGACTGGAGCCAGATCACGGGTTCCGGCCGTACCGGCGCGATCACCGTGGTTTACCGTGCTGAGAGCAGCGGCACCACCGAGCTGTTCACCCGCTTCCTGAACGCCAAGTGCGCTGAAACCGGCACCTTCGCCATTACCACCAACTTTGCCTCCAGCTACAGCGGTGGCTTGCCAGCCGGTGCTGTGGCCGCTACTGGTAGCCAGGCCGTCATGACTGCCGTGAACGCTGCCCAGGGTCGCATCACCTACATGAGCCCGGATTACGCCGCAACGACTCTGGCCGGTCTGGGTGACGCTACCAAAGTAGCCCGCGTTGCCGGTGTTTCCCCAGCACCAGCCAACGTGTCGGCCGCCATCGCTGCTGTCGCGGTACCTGCTGTCGGCAACCGTGCCAACCCGAACGCCTGGGTGCCGGTTTTCGCCGCTACCACCAACCCTAACGACCCAAGCGTCGTGGCCTACCCAACCACCGGCTACCCGATCCTGGGTTTCACCAACGTGATCTTCAGCCAGTGCTACGCCGACGCAACCCAGACCACCCAGGTGCGCAACTTCTTCAGCCGCCACTACGGTGCGTTGACCAACAACGATTCGGCCATCACTTCCAACCGTTTCGTGCCGCTGCCTTCGGCCTGGAAAACCGCTATTCGTGACTCCTTCGTCACTGCTTCGAGCGGCCTGAGCATCGGCAACACCAGCGTCTGCAACGCCATCGGTCGTCCGCTGTAAGCCCACGCTTGAACGACCTGCAATACCTGATCAGCAACGGCGTGAGCCGTTGCTGATTTTTGCGTAATGACTGAACCGACACAGCCACATGAAATTTTCATGACAACCGTTCGGTCCCGCCCCCCTGTAACCGCCTAACCCCTATAACCAACGCTGGCAGCTTGATGGCACTGCGTTGCGCCCCTTAGAGCGAACCCGAAAGGATAAGTAGGATGCTGCGCTGCAAACCCCAGACGACCCTGAATGCTTCCCGTCGCGATGGCGAATTGTCGATATTGCGGCTCAAGCCGTTGGCCCAGGCCATTGCCCTGCTGCTGATGGCCGGCAATACCCAGGCGGCGACGGCGTTCAGTTCGGCCTGGTTTGCCGCCAAGGGCGCGTCCCCGGCCGGTGGCGCGGCACGGCCCACGACGGCGTTGCCAGGCATGCCGCCGCCCTTGGCGCAACAGCAACGGGCCAATGCGCAGTTGCAGCGTTCGCTGACCAACCTCAACAACACCGTGGCCGCCATCGCGGCCCAGCAGGCGGCGCAGGCCGCCGGGCGGCAAGCGGCGTTCGGGCAGGTGCAGGTCGTGCCCGACGGGCTGGGCGAGGGCGGGCTCAAGGTCGACAACAGCCTGACCCAGGGTTGGCTCAACGCCAAGGGACCGCAGCAGACCCAGGCCGGCGGCAAGACCACGGTGAAGATCGAGCAGACCGCCGACAAGGCGATCCTCAACTGGGAAACCTTCAACGTCGGGCGCAACACCACGGTGGATTTCCAGCAGCAGTCGGACTGGGCCGTGCTCAACCGGGTCAACGACCCGCAGGCGCGACCGAGCCAGATCCAGGGTCAGGTCAAGGGCAACGGCACGGTGATGCTGGTCAACCGCAACGGCATCATTTTCAGCGGCAGCAGCCGGGTCAACGTGCGCAACCTGGCGGCGGTGGCGGCGAATATCAGCGATGAGCAGTTCAGCCAGCGCGGCTTGTATGTCGATGCCACCGGCACCCAGCCGACCTTCACCGATGCCGCCGGCAAGGTCGAAGTGCAACGCGGTGCGCAAATTGAAACCCACCGCGCCGCCACTTCCACCGCAGGCGGTGGCTATGCCTTGCTGTTGGGCTCGGAAGTGGAGAACGCCGGTTCCATCATCACCGCCAAGGGCCAGACCACCCTCGCGGCTGGCGACAGTTTTTATATCCGTCGCGGCCAGGGCACCAGCGGCAACTCGCGCTCCACCACTCGTGGTAATGAGGTGGCGACGTCGCTCAAACCGGGCAGCAGCGCCGGCACGGTGATCAACAATGGTCTGATCCAGGCCAGCACCGGCGACATCACCCTCACCGGGCACACTGTGCAGCAGAACGGCGTGGCGGTGGCCAGCAGTTCGGTGGACACCCGCGGCACCGTGCATTTGCTCAACGCCATCAGCGACACCGGCGGCAGCGTGACCCTGGGGCAGGGCAGCGCCACCGCCGTGCTGCTCGACGCCGCGGGCGGCAGCGCGCTGGACAGCCAACGCAATGCCGGGCCCGCCGGCCTGGATGGCACGCCGAACAACCTGATCACCGGTCAATTCAACAACCTCAGCAGCGTGGTCGACCGTAGCGACCAGTCGCGGGTCGAGATCGTCAGCGGTGGCAGCGTCGACTTCCAGAACGGCTCTATCACCCTGGCCACCGGCGGGCAGGTTGCGGTCAGCGCCGCGGGACGCAGCCTGGTGCGCGATGGCGCGGTGATCGACGTGTCCGGCGCCATCGGCGTCAAAGTGGCGATGGAGTCCAATTCCATCAAGGTCAACGTCCAAGGCAACGAACAACGGGATGCGCCGATCAACCGCGAAGGCGGCAAGCTGACCAATAACGATGTGTGGGTCGACGTGCGTGACCTGGTCTATGTCCCGGCGGGCACCAACGGTTACGCCACTGACCGCTGGTACACAGCGGGTGGTCTGTTGGAAGTCGGCGGCTACCTGGGCACCCAGGGGCACAGCGTCGGCGAATGGGCGGCCCAGGGCGGCACCCTGACGTTTACCGGTAACGACGTGGTGACCCAGCAGGCGGCGCAACTGAACCTGTCCGGTGGCACCCTGGATGTGCAGAGCGGGTACCTGCGCCAATCCTGGCTCAAGGGTGCCAATGGTCGTCTGTATGAGCTGTCCAAGGCCCCGGGTGACATCCTTTACACCGGCATCTACAAGGGTTACGAAGACCACAGCCAGCGCTGGGGCCAGACCGATTACTACTACAACCCGCTGATCGCCCCTCGCGAGCGTTTCGAGGCCGGCTACACCGTCGGCCGCGATGCCGGCAAGCTGGTGGTGTCGACCCGCAACGCCGTGCTGGAAGGCCAGATTATCGGCGAGGTCTACCAGGGCGAACGCCAGACCCAGGCGCCGAACCTCAACCTCGACGGCTACCAGCAATCGCAAAACGCCGTGGCCCGTCGGGCCCAGTTGTGGGTGGGCAGCTACACACCGATCTATGACAAGACCAGCGGCGTGATCAACAGTGGCCTGAACCCCACCTTCGATCAGGTCACCGTCGGCAAGGTGACCGATAAGATTGCCGCGGGCCTGGACCTGACCTCGGCGGTCGGCAGCGACCGGCAAGGCAAGTTGGTGCTGGATAACGCGCTGCTCAATGGCTTCCAGCTCGGCGCAGTCAAGGTAGCGGCTGCTGAAGGCGTCAAGATCGACGGCGCACTCAAGGTAGCCGACGGCGGGGATATCACACTTTATGCGCCGCAGGTGGAATTGAACGCCGACCTGACGGCCCGCAGTGGTCGCATTGTATTGGGTAACATCCTCAAGCAGGTCAGGACCGATAATTTCCAGATGGGAGACGTCACGCTTTCACCCGTTGCGGGACAGCGGGCGACGGTCACATTGGGCGAAGGCGTCAAGCTGAACACCGCCGGACGCTGGAGCAATCTGCTGCTCGACGGCAACGACCGCCAAGGTCTGCCGTTCATTAACGGCGGCAGCGTGTCCGTGCGTAGCAGTGGCGATATTGATGTGCGGCAGGGCAGCCTGATCGACGTCAGCTCCGGCGCTGCCGTGATGGCCGATGGCAAGACTCGCGGCGGCAAGGGCGGGGACTTGACCTTGACCGCAAGTACTGGCGCATCGTCCGGTAACGGCGACTTGAACCTCGAAGGTGAACTGCGCGGTACTGGCGTGAGTGGCGGCGGGACCTTGAAGCTGGCGGCCAGCAAAGTGCTGATTGGCAACAGCGGCACCCCCCTCGAAGCCGGCACTCTGCAGCTGGACGGCGATTTCTTCGACAAGGGTTTCTCGGCCTATGACATCACCGGCAACGAAGGTCTGACTGTGGCCGACGGGACTCGGGTCGATGTGACGATGCCGGTGTACCGTGTTGGTGAACAGGCGTTGGTCACCGGCAGCGACGCGGAGCCGGCCGCTGCCTTGCAGCGCTGGACGCCGGAGCTGTATCAGGAAGACGCGGTCAAAGGTGTCCTGACCCAGCGTCGCGGCGCGAGCCTGAATCTCACCGCAGGCACGCCAAACTCCAGCGCGGCCGACATGGCCAGTACGGTATTGAGCTTGGGCAAGGGCAGTGTGATTACCGTTGATCCAGGCCAGGGCATCGATGTCCGGAGCAGCGGGCAATTGACCGCCAACGGCACGCTTAACGCCTGGGGCGGGCGGGTCAGCCTTGCCGAGTTGAGCGTCGATGATGCGGTTCGCGATCAAGTCAATGCCCAGGGCCACGGTCGTTCCATCTGGCTGGGCGAGCAGGCGCTGATCGATGTATCGAGCCGGGCGATGACAGCTCAGGATATGCGCGGCCAGACCTATGGCCTGGTGCGTGACGGCGGGCAGATTGTCATTGGCGGCCAGATCGATGCCGCGAAAGGATCGACTTCGGCCTCCGAACTGTTCGTAGTGGTGCGCGACGGTGCCCGTCTGCAAGCGGATGGCAGCCAGGCCGTGCTGGATGTCGCTGGTCAGGGGCGCTCGTTAGTGGCGAGCAACGGCGGCAACATTTCCCTGGCGTCGGCCAATGGCCTGTATCTGGACGGCGCACTAAGCGCCCGCTCGGGAGGTGCCGGAGCGGCGGGGGGCAGCCTGTCGGTGGCGCTGGAAACTCCCTACTACCTGAGAAGCGCAGTCGATGGTCGGGTGTTGAACGTGCGTGAACTGGTGTTGGAACAGGTGGCTCAGGCACATCGGCTTGGCGACACGGCTGAAACATCGGCGGATTCGCTGGTCTACGGTCACGGTCGGCTAGGCGTCGATCAAGTCCAGGCCGGTGGTTTCGACAATTTGTCCTTGTTGAGCAACGGACTGATGAGCGTCGATGGCAACCTGTCGATGTCCCTCGGACAAAGCCTGAGCCTGTACGCCCGCAGCTTTGGATTAAGTGCAACCGCGCCAGCCAATACCCGGGTCGAGTTCAATGCACCCCATGTGTTGCTGTCTACTGCGACAGGGCTGGCGACCACTCGACCGAGTTTTGATCCTTACACCCGGCCAGTGGTCGATGGTGGCGGGGTGTCTCTATTGGCGAACAAAGCGCTATTTTCCGTCAACGCGGACCTGTTGGATGTGCAAGGCAATGTGATGTTCAGCAGCAAAGGCATGCTGAGACAGGCCGATGGCACCATGGTTGGGCTTGAGCGCGCCGGGTTCGACCGGGTCCAGTTAAGCAGCAGCGGTGATATGCGATTCCTGGCAGGGATCTCCAGCGACGGATTGCCTACGGGCTTTACCACACAATTGGTGACCCCTTCGGACATGATCCTGCAAGCGGCGCAACTGTATCCGGCGACCGGGGTTGGGGCTCGGGTATTGGCGGGGTATGGATGGGGCACATCTAACGGCACCTCTCTTTACGATCCGAGGCGCAGCCTGGTTATCGGACGAACCACCCAGGCCATACCACAAGTGCCTTATTCGGCATTCGGTCACTTGCAACTGGGCAGTGCGCAGATCGAGCAGGGTGGGGTCGTTCGGGCGCCGTTGGGATTAATTGAAATCGGCACCAATGACATCACTGGCGTCACTGCCCGGGTGGATTTGCTGCCCAATAGTCTCACTTCAGTCAGTGGCCTCGGTCTGGTGCTGCCTTATGGCGGTACCGTCGATGGTCAGAGTTATGAGTACGCGGGCAAGAAGGTGGTGTTCCTGGGGCAAGGGGCCATGCCGTCTGCCAACGGTGATCTGAACATCGGCGTAATTCTGGGCGGAAAGTCTGTAATGGCTCAGGAAGGCTCGATGCTCGATCTTTCCGGTGGCGGTGATCTGCTCGGCGCCGGTTTCATCTCCGGCCGTGGTGGTTCCACCGATGCGCGCTTCAACCCGCTGGTGCAAATCGGTGCCAACGGCGGCTTTACGTTGCCTGGCCTGTCCAGCAACCCGGTCTATGCCATTGTGCCGGGTAATCAGAGTGCATACGCGCCAGTGGCGCCCGAGGGCGGCGCCGTCGACCCGAGGGTCGGCCAGCAAATCACCATCGGTGCCGGTGTGCCGGGGCTGGCCGCGGGTACCTATACACTGATGCCGTCCACCTATGCCTTGTTGCCTGGGGCGTTCCGGGTGGAGGTCAACGGCCTCGCGGGTCAGGGTTCCACGACGGGTGCGTTGCAGATGCGCAACGGCTCCTGGACCACTGCCGGGGTGCTGTCGGTGGCCAATACCGAGCAGCGCAACAGTTTGGCCAGCCAAATCATCCTGACCTCAGGCGATGTGCTGCGTCGCTATTCGCAGTACAACGAAACTAGCTATGCCCAGTTCGCTGTAGCCGACGCCGCACGCCTGGGCGTGCCTCGGGCCCTATTGCCGGTGGACGCCAAGACGTTGAAGTTGAAGCTGGCCCCAGGGGCGGGAGACCAAGCGTTCTCCTTCAAGGGAATTGGTAAGTTCGCGCCTCAGAAAGGTGGCTACGGCGGCACTGTCACGGTAGTGGGTAATGCGGGGGGCGCGCTGGAGGTAGTGGCTGATGGACGCGGAGCTACGGCTGGCTTCGAGGGTGTGACACTCAATGCCGAAAGCCTCAATGCGTTGAACGCATCGCGTCAGGTGATTGGCGGCCAGTTCTATACGCTCTATGGTCAGAGCGGAAATTACATCACGCCGACATTTGCAGCGTCGTCCAGGGTGATCTTGCGTGAAGGCGCGACGCTAGCGGCACCGGAAGTTTTCCTGGTGGCCAACGGCGAGTTGTCGATGGAACAAGGCGCGGCCATCAACACCATCGGCCGTGGCACGGCGGCCTACGATGCCCGTGATGGTTTTGTCTATGACCTCAATGTGAATGGCCAGAATTTGAGCTTGCTGGCCGCCTCCAACGGCTTGCTCAACGTGCTGGCACCCTCATCGGGCAGCAACGGCACGATCAACATTGGTGGATGCAGCCTGACGCCCTGCAGTGGCGTCACCCGGATTCATTCCGAAGGCAGCATCGCCGCCGCTACCGGGGACAGCCTGGAACTGGACGATCGAGTGCGCTATGGCACCCGCCACCTGACGCTGGCCCTGAGCAATATCAACGTCGGTACCTCCCCGGCATTGAGCGACGCAGCGGCGCGTAATGTCTTGCCGGCCGGTCTGACCCTGAGCCAGACGGCACTCGATCGCCTGTTGCGCGGGGACACCGAATACGGTGCCCCGGCCCTGGAAACTCTTGAACTGTCGGCTCGTGAGGCGTTGAACTTCTACGGCACAGTCAGTCTCGACACCTATGACTCGGCGACGGGCAAGTCGCGGTTGGCCAACCTGATGCTCAGCACCCCGGCGATTTATGGCGCCGGCGACGCCAATGACGTAGCGACCATCCGCACCGCCAACCTGATCTGGAACGGTGCCGTCGGCGCGCCGGGTTCGGTCATCGCCGGCGGGGCCGGCACCGGCGCCGGTCGCCTGGACATCCAGGCCCAGCGCATCGAGTTTGGCTACGGTGAATTCGCCCAGCCGAGCTCGGTCACTACCCTGGACCGTCTGGCCCTGGGCTTTGCCAACGTCAATTTCAGCGCCAGCGAGCGTCTGACCGCCAATCACAAGGGCAGCCTGGCGGTGTATCAAAGCCAGGGCGTCTATGACGCGAAAACGGGCTACGCCTACAGTGGTGGCAACCTGAACATTCTCACCCCGTTACTCACCGGTGAAGCCGGGTCGGTCAACCGTATCACGGCGGGCGGGGCGGTCAATGTGGCCGGTACCGCCGCTAAGCCGGGCACCGTCTCCGGGCTTGGGGGCGAGTTGTCCCTCAAGGGCCAGAGTCTCAACCTGGCCAGTGCCGTGGTGTTGCCCAGCGGCAAGCTCACTCTCAGCGCGACGGATGATCTGACCCTGGCCGATGAGGCGTTGATCGATGTAGCCGGTCGGGCGATCACCTTCAACGATGTCACGCGCTACAGTGCCGGTGGCGAGGTGATCCTGCAAAGCCGCAACGGCAACATCCGCCAGGCGGATGGTTCAAGCATCGACCTTTCGGCTCGCAACAACCAGGCTGGCCGGCTCAGTGCGGTGGCGTTGGGCGAGGCGGCCGGGCTGGTCGACTTGCAAGGACGAATCCTCGGCAGCAGCAGTGGCGAATACGACGCCGGCGGCACCGCCATGCCTTACCTGGCCGGCAGCGTGGAAATCCAGGCCCAGCGCCTGGGCGGCAGCGGCAGTCTCAGCGAGCAGTTTGCGGCGTTGAACCAGCGCTTGAACGATGGGCAGGTCTACGGTTCCCGTGGCTTCCAGCTCAAACAGGGCGACCTGGTGATCGGCAACGGGCTCAAGGCGTCGACCATCAGCGTATCGCTGGATAACGGCAACCTGTTGCTCAACGGCAAGGTAGACGCCAGCGGCGAGCGGGTTGGCAGCATCCGACTCTCGGCCGGGCACTCCCTGACCCTGGGTAGCAGCGCGGTACTCGACGCCCACGGCAACCGCCTTCGGGTGGACAGCTACGGCAAGATCATCGACTCGCCGAACCGTGCCACCGTCGACCTGACTTCCCGCGCCGGTGTGCTGACCTTGTCCGACGGCGCTCGTATCGATCTGCGCCATGGCACTGCGGCGCCTGCCGGGCAGCATGACGGCCGCGCCCGTGGCACCCTGGAACTCAATGCCCGGCGCGCCGGCCCTAATGCCACCCTCGGTGACATTGCCATCGACGCCAGTAGGAACCTGGATATCCAGGGGGCGCGGTCGATCGCCGTCAATGGCATGTGGCAGTACAACGACGCGGAGTATGGCAGCGATCCGGCGGCCAGCGGTCGTCCTTATCAGGTCATCGACCAGGCGTACCTGGACCGCAAGCATCAGGACAGTACAGCCTTCATCAACGCAGCGCTGGACAACGACGATTTAATGCAACGCAAACTCGCCGGCCTGAACAACGCCCGTTATGCCGATGCGTTCCACTTGCGGCCTGGCGTCGAGATCGTCAGTGCGACCGCCGACGGTGACCTGGTGGTGCAGGGTGACCTGGACCTGTCCGGCTATCGCTATGCGAGCGTCAATCCGCACACGCAGAAAACCGCCGTGTACGGCTCCGGCGAGGCCGGTGCGTTGACCCTGCGCGCCGGGGGCGACCTGAGCATCTACGGCAGCATCAACGACGGTTTCGCACCTCCACCGGCCACGCAGGATGACAAGGGCTGGGTGTTGCTGCCCGGCATCGACTTCACGGGTGGCGACATCGTCGTACCCGGTGCCGGCGTGACTTTGGCCGAAGGCACGGCCTTCCCGGCGGGGACCACGTTGAACTACGACTTGCCGATCAAAGGCGTGACATTGGCGGCGGGGACCCGATTGCCGGTGGCGGCGATTCTCGAACAGCCACTGGAGCTGCCCGCTGGCACCGTATTGGCGGCCGCCGTGCATGATGCCTCCGGCAATCTGCTGTTTGCCGCGGGCACCTTGCTGAAGCAGGCCCAGACCCTGCAAGCCGGCTCGCAACTGGGGGCCGGCAGCGTGTTGAGCGCACCTACCGCGTTGCTCGGTTTCACTTGGCCGAAGGGCGTTGCGTTGCCCAACGTGGCCAACGCGGGCAATGCCCAGAGCAACATCCTCAAGCTGGACCGCAGCCTGGCACTGAGCCGTGGTTCGTTGATCCCGTCCGGTACCGATGTGAAGTTACCCGATGGCGTCGAGTCGATCCAACTGCGTCCGGAAATTGCCGGCAGCCAGGGGCGGATGTGGGCCATTGCGCCGATGCTTGCCGAGGGTTCGCAATCCTGGTCGCTGCGGTTGGTGGCTGGGGCCGATACGACGGCGGCGGACAGCCGGATCGTCCAGCCCGAACCGCTACATGGCGATTTGCGCCTTGCCGATAGCCACTACGGCATGTTCGGCAAACCCGTGCCGGCCAAGGGCGTTTTCCTCTGGACTGAGGCAGGGGTCGCAGAGCTTCTGAACGCCGGGGTCACTGTCGAGCTTGGCGCGCCCATCGACCAAGAGATCGTTGGCGCCTTTGGTTACGCTTCGGTCGATGCCTTTTGTGCCGACCTTCCATTCATGTGTGCGCTGCAATCTTCCTACAAGTGGACTGAGGCAGCAGTGGAGGCGCTGGCGGGGTCCGGTTATGACGTCAAGGCAGGGGCACCGATAGATGCGTCGGCTGCCCAGTTTTTCGGGTTCGATTCGGTCCAGGCGCTTTGCGAATATGCGCCAGAGATGTGTGCGGCCCTCGGCGTGGACTACAAGCTGGTCGCCGGCAGTACCCGCCCGAGTGTTATCCGCACCGGCACCGGCGACCTGGAACTGCTCAGCGGCGGCAGCCTGCGCATGGACTCGTTGTTCGGCATCTACACTGCCGGCACCTCGTCAACGCCGACGTTCCCGGGCGATCCCTACAACCAACCCAAAGCCCTGGGCGCCAACGGCAAGGTGCTCAACGACGAGAATGGCAGCTACGAAAAACTCGTGGATGGTGGCACAGAGAGCATCTACCGCGCCTGGTATCCGGATGCGGGCGGGAACCTGTTGCTCAAGGTTGGCGGCGATCTCAGCGGCAACTTGACCGCGCCTGCCGCCACCCCTATCGGGCGACCGAACCCTACCGATAAGGGCCAGGATTCGGCCAATGTTGGCAATTGGATCTGGCGCCAGGGCAACGGTGATTCGGTGAGCGGCCAGCCGACGGCCTGGTGGATCAATTTTGGCAGCTATACCGCGTCGACAGAGTCAGGAGGCGCTGATCAGATGGCCGGTTTCACCGGGTTCGGGACCTTGGGCGGCGGTGATCTGGATGTGCAGGTCGGTGGCGATGCAGGCGTGTTGCGCCGACTCGCTGGTAACAGCTTCAACACCAACATCAACCCGCGCAGTCAGGGGCTGGTGCTCGCGGTTGGCAGCACTGGAAGGGTCGCCGCCGATGGCAGCCTGCAGTTGACCGGTGGCGGCGATCTCAACCTGCGAGTGGGCGGCGCCTTGAACCCTGAGAGCCTTTATCTGGATGGGCATCTCAACGGTGTGGTCACTAACCTGCGGGGGCATGCGCAAATCGACAGCGGTGCCATCGGCCGGATTGACCTGCGCTATGGCAACCAGGTCTCAGACCAATCCCCTGGCGAGACGCGAGCCTACGATCCTTTCCGGTCCACCCGTGGGGTGGCGTCGGGTGGGCTGACCCTGATGCCGGGGGATGCGACCTTCAATCTTTCGACTCAGGGCGACCTCGTTGTGCAGGACGTCGCCGACCCGGGCCGAGCGCCGATGATGAGCGTCTCGCCGTTTAGAAACGGGTCGGCCAACGGTTCGGGGATAAGTTGGTTTTCGTTGTGGACAGCCAACACGGCCATCGACCTATGGTCTTCCGGGGGCAACCTGACGCCGTTGACGGTGGGTTTGGAAACGGACCTGGCGGTGGTCTATCCATCGATCCTGCGCGCCGTGGCGGCCAGTGGCAGTCTTTACTACGGTGAGGCCAAGACCCTTGGCATGGGAGGCTACGATGGCAGCTTTCGCTCGGCCTTGCTGCTGGCGCCTGGTGGTAACAGCGAGCTGCAGTTCCTGGCTGGCGATTCCATCTATGGCGGTGACCTGACGGTCAGTCGTTCCGGTGCTTCGTCAGCGGCCTTGGCCATGCCGTTGCGACCGGCCTTTATAGGGCTGGTCAATGGCAGCGTGGTGGTCAGCAATCTCTCGGCCGACGGTAACCGTGTGACCTCCACGACGAACCTGCCGCTGTTGGCTTTCGACAGCAGCACCGCCTCAAGCGAGTGGGGCGCCCATACCGATCCTGCCCGCTTCTATGCGCTGCGGGGCGACTTGTTGTCGATCAATACTGGCCGGGCCATGACCTACGCCAGCACGACCGACAGCCGCTTGGGACAAACTGCCTACGAGGGTGCCGGCCCGGTATGGATGATGGCCGGACGTGACATTGTCAGCAGCGGTATCCCTCTGAGCGGCGGCCGAGGCGGGGACGCGAATAACGGTGGGAACTACACCGTCGCCGGCAACCTCTTCATCCACAACAACCCCACCGACATCTCCATCGTCTCCGCCGGGCGCGACATCCTCTACAGCAATTTCAACGTCGCCGGCCCCGGCCTGCTGGAAATCACCGCCGGGCGCAATATCCTGATGAACGACAAGGTCAGCATCACCAGCCTCGGCGCCGTGGTGCCGGGGGATTCGCGCCCTGGCGCGAGCCTGGTGTTGCAGGCCGGCGCGGGCCTCAACGGCGCGGATTACGAACGCTTCGTCAAGGCCTACCTGGACCCGGCGAACCAGGCCCTGGCCGGTGTGCCCCTGGCGAACCAGGACGGCAAGGTCGCCAAGACCTATGAAACCGAATTGGTGGATTGGCTGGAGAAGCGCTTCGGCTTCAGTGGCGACAGCGAACAGGCCCGCAGCTACTTCGCGGCGCTGCCGGCCGAGCAGCAGCGGGTATTTGCCCGTGACGTGTACTTCGCCGAGCTCAAGGCCGGTGGTCGTGAGTACAACGAAGTCGGCGGCGTGCGCCAGGGCAGCTACCTGCGGGGCCGGGAGGCTATCGACTTGTTGTTCCCGGCCAAGGATGTGGCGGGCAATCCGATCACCTACAAGGGCGACATCACAATGTTCGGCGGAGCGGGGGTGCACACCGATTTTGGTGGCAGTATCCAGATGCTCACCCCGGGTGGCGGACAGACGTTCGGCATCGAAGGCAACGCGCCGCCGTCCACCGCCGGGGTGATCACCCAGGGTGAGGGCGATATCCAGTTGTATGCGCAGAACAGCATCCTGCTGGGGCAGAGCCGGATCATGACCACCTTTGGCGGTTCGATCCTCGGCTGGTCGTCTCAGGGCGACATCAACGCCGGCCGGGGTTCGAAGACCACCGTGGTGTACACGCCGCCCAAGCGCTTGTACGACACCTGGGGCAACGTGACGCTGTCGCCTTCGGTGCCGAGCACCGGGGCCGGTATCGCCACCCTCAACCCCATTGCCGAAGTGGCACCGGGGGATATCGACCTGATCGCGCCGCTGGGTACCATCGATGCGGGCGAGGCGGGAATCCGGGTGTCGGGCAACGTCAACATCGCGGCGTTGACCGTGGTGAATGCTGCCAACATCCAGACCCAGGGCAAATCCACCGGCGTGCCGCTGACGGCTTCGGTGAACACTGGGGCGATCACCTCGGCCAGTTCGGCGGCGTCTTCGGCCACACAAGCGGCTGAAGACGTGGCCCGTCAGCAACAGAACGCGGCGCGGCAGAACCAGGCGTCGGTGTTCACGGTGCAGGTGGTGAGTTTTGGCTCCGAGCAACTGGCCCCGTCACGCGATGGCGCCAACCGCGACGCGCCTCGGGCCTATGACCCGGCCAGCCCGGTGCAAGTACTGGGCGCGGGTCCTTTGGACGAGCAGAACCGCCAGCGGCTGACCGAGGAGGAGCGGGGGCGGTTGAGTTTGTAGGGATTGAGCTTGCAGTGAGGTGGGCTGTGCTGGCCTTATCGCGAGCAAGCTCGCTCGCGATAACGGGGGAAGTGGGTTACAGCCACCGCGGCGTGGTGAAGAACGAGGCCATTTCCGAGCGGGCCAGTGCCGCGCCGAAGTACGGGCCCTGGACATGGTCGCAGGCCACGTTGCGCAGTTGGCTGAATTGCAGAGCGTTTTCGATGCCTTCGGCGGTGACCATGAGCCCTACGCTGCGGCTCAACCGGATCATCGCCAGGACGCCTTCCTTGTCGTCCTCCAGGCCCAGCTGCGAAAGGATGTTGCGATCGAAGCGGATGCCATCGAACGGCTGGTCCAGTACCTCGCGCAGGGAGGCGATGCTGGTGCCGAATTTGTCGATGTTGATCCGCACGCCGAGGTCCTTGAGCGCATGGAGGGTGCTGGCGACGGTCTTGTGGTCGGCCAGCAGGACCCCTTCGGCCACTTCCAGGGTCAGCCGGTGAGGCGCCAGGCCACTCGCTTCGAGGGCTTCTTGCACCTGGTTGAGCAGGAAGTTGCTGTTGAACCACCGAGGTGAAACCGCGATGGAGACATTGACGGCGCTCGGCCAGGTCGCGGCCTCTTCACAGACATTGATCAACATCCAGGTACCCAGCTCTTCCAGTTGGCCCGAAGTTTCGGCCACCGGTATGAAGTCGGCCCCGCCCAGCTCACCTTTCTCGGGATGGTGCCAAAAGGTCTGGGCTTCGAAACCGTGCAGTTGCTCGGCGCTCACATCGAAGCGAGGCAAGTAGCGCAGTTCCAGTTGGTCCCGCTGCATGGCGTCGCGCAGTTGCTGCTCGTATCGCCGCCGGTCGCGGGCCAGGTTGCCCATGGCTTCCACATACACGCGCCAGGTGTTGCGGCCTGCTGCCTTGGCCGCATACAAGGCGATATCGGCGTGGCGCAACAGTTCATCGGCGCGTTCGTCACCGGGCTGCGCCCAGGCAACGCCGATGCTCACCCCCAGGTACAGCGTATTGCCGTCCAGGTGCATGGGCCGTTGCATGCAATCGATCAGCCGTTCACACAGTTGATCGAGATCGTCGGCGTCGCCGGGGTCTGGCATGACAATGACAAATTCATCACCGCCCAGGCGCGCCACCAGATCGGTGTCACGGACGTTTTGCTGGAGGATATGCGCCACTTCCCTGAGCACTTTATCGCCCACGGCATGCCCCAGGGAGTCGTTGACCGGCTTGAACCGGTCCATGTCCAGGTTCAGCAGCGCCAGAGGCGGGCGATCAGGGCGGTCCAGGTGTTCGCGCAGGCAATCGAACAAGCGGTTGCGGTTGGCCAGCCCGGTCAGCGGATCATGCAAGGAAAGGTGTTTGATCTGGGCCAGCGCCCGCAATTCATCGGTGATGTCGGTGGCGGTGCCGCGAAAACCCAGGGTGCCGGCCTCGATGGCCCGTACCGACAGTTTGCAGGTGCGGATGCGCTGGTTGCGCGCGGTGTACTCGCACAGCAGCGGTGCCGAAGAGAGGCTGTTAGCGCCGCCGAGCAGCCATTGGGCAATCGAGATCGAGCCGCCATGGGGATGAAGCAGCCGGTGCAGAGGTTTGCCCAGCCACTCCGCGGGGTTGAACCCGGTCACTTGTTCGAAGCGTTCCGACAGGTAGGTCAGCGTCCCGGTCGAATCGACCTCCCACAACCAGTCGGATGAGACTTCGGCAATGTCGCGGAAACGTTCTTCACTGCGTTCCAGCGCCTTGCGGTGGGCCAGCAGGCTGGCGTATTGACTTTCCTGGGCGCGAAGCATCACCAAGGCATGGCGCAGAACGGCCAGCGCCAGGATTCCCAGTATCAGCAGCGCCAGGGCCAGCAAAGGCAACAGCACCTTGCGCAGATCCTGGCCTGGCGTTTGTGGTCGCCAGGCCAGGGCCTCCAGGGTCAGGTTGTCGAGCAGCAGTTGGGCGGTATCGGCTGGGCCGGGTGTCCTGGCGATATGGGCATCGGGCAGGGCGAAGTCCCGTGCCAGGTTTTCCAGGGCGCCGGGGTCCAGGACCTTGACGAAGAGCATCAGGCTCGGCGGGCCGGGAATTTGCGCCACGCTGTTGTCCGTGCCGGTGGTGATGGCGGACACGGCGACGAACGCCGGGGCATCTTCGTGATGCAGCATTTCGACGACCACTTCGTCGTGATTTTCCTCGGTGCTGGCTTTGTTCCACAGGGCGCGCAGGTCGCCGGTCAGCCAGGTGTCGGCATCGACGTCGCTCATTTGGCCATCGATCACCGAATAGACGGTCTTGCCGGTCGGGGAAATGACAAACACCGCCTGGTAACCGTAGAGCGAATACACGCTGCTGCCGACGTTTTCCTGGTCATAGGCCCATTCCTTGTCGACTTGGACATGCAGGTGCCGGTAGGCGTCGCTCCACTTGGAATAGTCGCTCAGGTCCCGACCGATGCCGGTGCGAATCCCCTCGATGGCTCGCTGGGCGAAAAACAGGCTCTGCTCCCGGGCGCGTCGGTCCTGGGCGCCGGTGATGTTGAGCAGCACGGCGATCGCCAGTGCGGACATGACAAAGAGCAGGAGCATGATGGCCGGAAAAGTGCGACGGGTGAAGCTACGGGTTGGCGAGCCCGGGGAAGGGACAATCGAGTCGTTGCCAGCATTTTCAGTCATAAAGATAAGTCATCAGCCAAAAAGCGATTTCACCCGCACCTGTCTTGTATCGGCTGGGGGGCTGATTTACTTAGTTGTGTTAACGAAGGGGCCGACGGGCTGCGTTGTCTTCGTCACGTACGGGCCTTGAAGCGTGATGCCCACTCCAGGGCGACATCCCGTTGGCGCAGGGCGTTGACCCCGGCGGCGGCCAGCAGGGCGATGAACGCGGCAAGCGTGGCCAAGGCCATGTCCTTTTGGGAGTCCCATGGGTCTTGTTGGGCGCCGACAAAGGCCTTGGCGGTATCGCCTCCAATATAGGCACCGCCCAACCATTCGATGATCTCGTAAATGGCCGACGACGCGAGGATCAGGCTCCAGGCCAGGAAATAGCCCCTGAACCCCGTTGTTGGCGCAACCCGCAGCAAAACCTCGCGCAACGGATACGCCAGCAGCAGGCCATAGCTGAAGTGCACCAGTCGATCGAACTGGTTGCGCTGGAAGCCCATGAGCTGATCCAGCGACGGGCCCCCGGTCAGGGCCTGCCACCACGAGTTGTATGGCACCTTGGCATAGGTGTAGTGGGCGCCGATTTCATGGATGCAGAGGAACACGAAGAGCAGCGTGGCCGACAGCCGTGAAAAGTGAAACCGCCGATGAACGGTCACCAGGACGACCAATAACGCAATGACCAGCAGGTTTTCCGCCAGCCAGTCACTGCGTTTCAGCGGCGCGATGGCCAACCATCCCCACAGCACGCAGAACGCCAGCAGCAGGGACCGTTCATAGCGACGATGCAGTTCAACGGTTGGCATCGCGTCAGCCTCACTCTTTATCCGTGCGATGGCCCGGCAGCAGGGTGCTCAGTACCTGCTTGGCGGTCTCGACCACGATGCCTCGCTCGTTCGGGTCGCCCTGGAGCAGGGTCGAGGCAAACTTTTTCGCCTGCTCCAGCTTGATGTGCGGCGGCAGCGGTGGCACGTCAGGGTCGGTGCGAAACTCGATCAGCACCGGACGATCCGCCGCCAGCGCGGTTTCCCAGGCCGTGGCCACGTCGTCCTCATGCAGCACCAGGATGCCCTTCAGGCCAATGGATTCGGCGAACAGGTGGTAGGGCACGTCGGGGATGTCCTGGGAGGCGGCGAATTTCGGATCGCCCTCCATGACCCGCTGTTCCCAGGTCACCTGGTTCAAATCTCGATTGTTGAACACCGCGCAGATCCAGGTGGCGTTGGCCCAGGTACGCCAGTATTTGGCGACGGTGATCAGTTCGGCCATGTTGTTCATCTGCATGGCGCCATCGCCCACCAGGGCGACCACCGGCCGCTCCGGATGGCAGAACTTCGCCGCGATGGCATAGGGCACGGCCGCACCCATCGACGCCAGGCCACCGGACAGCGAACACATCATGCCACGACGGATCTGGATGTCCCGGGCGAACCAGTTGGCGCAGGAGCCGGAATCGCAGGTGATGATGGCGCGCTCCGGCAGCCGCGGCGACAATTCGAAGGTGACCCGCTGCGGATTGATCGGCTTGGCGGACACCCGCGCGCGTTTTTCCAGGGTCCGGTCCCAGCGTTCCCGCCAATGCTCGATTTTCTTGCGCCAGGCTCGGTCGGTTTTTTCTTCGATCAGCGGCAGCAGGGCGCGCAAGGTGTCGGCACTGTCGCCGTGCAGGCTGACTTCCATGGGATAGCGCAGGCTGAGCATGTCTGCCTGAATGTCGATCTGCACGCCCCGGGCCTGGCCTTCAGGGGGCAGGAACTCGGCGTAGGGAAAGCCGGAGCCGATCATCAGCAACGTGTCGCAGCCGGCCATCAGGTTATCGCTGGGCTCGGTGCCGAGCAGACCGATGGTGCCCGTGACCCAGGGCAGGTCATCCGGCACGGCGGCCTTGCCCAGCAGCGCCTTGGCCACGCCGGCGCCGAGCTTCTCGGCGATGGCGATCACCTCGTCAGTGGCGTGCAGTGCTCCGGCACCCACCAGGATGGCGACTTTCTTGCCAGCATTGAGGACGTCGGCGGCTTTGCGCAGGTCCTCTTCGTAGGGGACGATGCTGGGCTTGCGGTAGCCGACACCGGAGTGAACCGTACCGTGCTTGTGACGTGGTGCGGTGTATTCCATGTCTTGGAGGTCGTTGGGCAGGATCAGCGCCGTCACCCGGCGCTCGCCCACCGCCGTGCGTACGGCACGGTCTAGCAGGTGACGCACCTGGGCGGGCACGCTGGCTTGTTGCACGAACGCCCCGGCCACGTCCTTGAACAGGCTGACCAGGTCCAGTTCCTGCTGGTAATGCCCGCCCAGCGCCGCGCGCGCCTGTTGGCCGCTGATGGCGAGCACTGGCATGTGGTCCATCCGGGCGTCGTAGAGGCCGGTCACCAAGTGGGATGCACCGGGCCCGGAGGTGGCGATGCAGACCCCCAGCTCGCCGGTGAACTTGGCGTGGGCACAGGCCATGAACGCGGCCATTTCCTCGTGGCGGGCCTGGATGAAGCGGATTTTTCCCTGGGCGCGGTTCAAGGCGCCAAACACGCCGTTGATGCCATCGCCCGGATAGCCATAGATGCGGCGAACCCCCCATTCATAAAGACGTTCCACCAGAAAATCACCGACGGTCATGCTCATGTCTGTCCCTCGTTTCGGGCTGCGGTCGCTCGGCGCGACCTGCAGCGGTTGACGTTCATACAGGACTTGACCGGCGCAGGGCTTCCAAGGTTTCGATTTTTTCAACCCAGGGGCCTGAGGCCAGGCGGGCATGTATCGCAGTGTGTACCGCTCAGGCCCGGATACACCTGCTTGAAGAAGGCCCAGGCCGACGACACAGGCTGGATACACACCGGCGATTAACTACGCCAGCCAGCCGGCACCGAGCCTCGGTGCGGGTGACTGGCGCCTTAATTGTCAATCGTCAGAGGAATACCCCATGCTCAACTTTTCCCGTCATTCGTCCCTTGCACTCGGCCTGGCCCTGGTTGGCGGCCTGGGTCTTTCCACGGCGGCTTCGGCCTTGACCATGAACGACCTGGCCCAGGGCTACACCCTGGCGGCAGCCGATACCGTGAAGAAACCCGCCGAAGGCAAGTGCGGCGAAGACAAGTTCGCCAAGACCGATAAAAACCACGATGGCCAGGTTTCGCGGGACGAGTTCATCGCCGCTGCACCGGAGCGCGCGGCGGAGTTCGACAAGATCGACGCCAACCACGACGGCGGCATCTCGTTGCCGGAAGCCAAGCAATACCTGTCGGCCCAGGCGAAGACCGCCGAAGGCAAATGCGGCGAAGGCAAGTGCGGGGCGGCTATCGAGTCCTGATTCGCCCAAGTGGTGAGCCTGATGAGTTGATGAGGGCCCGTCAGGTCTGTGTAGGCGCTGTGTAGGCGCTGTCGAGTGCAACGAGGCTGCGATCTTTCCCCTGGCAATTGAGTCTGGAGTGACAGATCAAAAGCTCGCAGCCTCGCTTCGCTCGACAGCTCCTACACGGCACCTACAGACCCAGCGGGCCACGGGTGTCGCACCATGAGGCTCTCCACATCTCGTTTTCCCCAGGAGATGTGTCATGTTGAATTTACCTCAACCCTCGGCAGGCCTCGGCCTGCGCCGGGCCTTGCTCGATGAGTTGCGCCAGGCACCGGCCGGGGATTTCGATTTTCTCGAAGTTGCCCCGGAAAACTGGATCGGAATCGGCGGCCCCCATGGGGCCGCCTTGCATTCGCTGGCCGAACGTTATCCGTTGACGTGCCATGGCCTGTCGTTGTCCCTGGGCGGGCCGGCGCCGCTGGACCTGGCATTTCTCGGCCAGGTGCGCGCGTTTCTCGAACGTTTCGACGTGCCGCTTTACAGCGAGCATTTGAGCTACTGCGGCGATGACGGGCATTTGTATGACCTGTTGCCGCTGCCCTTTACCGAAGAAGCGGTGCATCACGTGGCGGCGCGGATCCGTCAGGCCCAGGATGTGCTGGGGCGGCGCCTGGCGGTGGAAAACGTCTCCTATTACGCCGCCCCCCAACAAGACATGAGCGAGCTGGAGTTCACCCGGGCGGTGTTGCGCGAAGCCGATTGCGACCTGTTGCTGGACGTCAACAACGTCTACGTCAACTCGATCAATCACGGTTTCGATCCGCAGGCATTCCTGGCGGGCCTTGAGCCGGGGCGGGTGGTCGCGATGCATGTGGCCGGGCATTTCGATGAGTCCGATACGTTGAAAATCGACAGCCATGGCGCACCGGTCAAACCGGTGGTCTGGGCGCTGCTGGCCCAGGCCTACGCGCGTTTCGGCGTGCGGCCGACCTTGCTCGAACGGGACTTCAACTTCCCGCCCTATGCCGCGCTGGTGGTCGAATTGCAGACGATTCGCCAGTTGCAACACCCGGCCGTCCCCCGCCAGGCGGTGACCCATGGCTGAGGCCCGGCAGACGCTGCATCAGCAGCAACAGGCGCTGACCCGTTACCTGCGCGACCCGGAACACCGCCCGGTTCCGGCCGGCATGGACGCGGCGCGGGCACAGGTGTACCGCGACCTGATCTTCGAAAACATGCGTTCGCTGCTCAGCGGTACTTTCCCGGTGCTGGTGAGCGTGCTGGGGCAGGAGCACTGGCGTGCGTGTGTACGCCGGTTCCTGCGCGAACACCGCTGCGTCACGCCCATGTTCGGTGAAATCGCCAAGGAGTTTGTGACCTATCTCGCGGCCCACTCATCGCTGGACTGGCCGCCGTTCGCGGCGGAGCTGGCGCACTATGAGTGGGTCGAGATGGCGCTGCTGCAATCCGAGGCCGAGCCGTTGCTGATTCATGATGAGTCCGCCTTGCTCGATCTGCCGCTGCGTGTCTCGCCTCTGGCCTGGCCGCTGGCGTACCAGTGGCCGGTGCATCGCCTGGCCCCGAGCTACCAGCCCTCGACGCCACCGGTCCAGCCGACGCTGTTGCTGGTGCGGCGCACGCCTGGATTTGAGGTGCGCTTTGCCGAACTCAGCCCGTTGGCCTGGCGCCTTTTGCAGCGCATCGAGGAATATCCCGGGTTGGCGGGGCGAGGGCAGTTGCTGGCGTTGGCGCGGGAGGCGGGTGTGGCTTCGTTCGAGTTCATGGACGGCGCCGTGGCGCTGTTGCGGCGGATGCAGGAGCAAGGGGTTGTTGGCGTAGAGCAGTAATCTGCCCATTTGAAATGCTAACCCCTGTGGGAGCGGGCTTGCTCGCGAAGGCGGTGTATCAGTCAAAGTCAAGTTGGCTGACACTCCGCTTTCGCGAGCAAGCCCGCTCCCACAAGGTTATGCATTAATTGCACTATCGGCGGTGCACGCCGCTTTTCACCAGCGCATCCACGCTTAGCTTCCCAGCCCCTTGCAGCACCAACGGCAGCAACGCCACCAGGTAGATCAACGGCAGCTTGAAGTTGCCATGCCCCTTGTTGGTAATCGCATAACCCTGGGCCAGTTCGCTCAAGCTCGACCAGTCCGCCGGCCAGTGTACAGCCGCGGTCGCCACCACGGTGACGACGATCAGTACCAGCGCCGACAGGCGCGTGCCCAAGCCGATCAACAGGGCGATGGCGCCGATCAGTTCGGCCCACATCGCCAGTTCCCAGTTCCACTGGGCCGGCACATGGTCGAAGGGGAACGGGAAGGCGGACTGGATTTCGGCGAACCAGTTCTCGCCATTCCATTTTTCCAGGCCGGATTCGAAAAACTCCCAAGCCAGGAACAGGCGCAGGCCCAGCGGCGCGAGCCAGGCGCCTGCCTGATCGAGATGCAGATGCAGTGTTTTCAGCACGTTTGAATACATGATCGGCCTCCCTGGGCTCAAGCGTGTTGCGGCCGTTGGCGGCGCTGAGTGGCTTGGGCCAGCTTGCCCACCAGGCGGATGGCGGTGGCGGCGCAGATCAGGCCGAACGGCAGTACGTACCAGTCGCTCATGGGAATGCGCTTGAAATTGGAGTAGGCAAAGATCGCTGCCAGCACCCACATACCGGTGACATGCAGGCGCTTCCAGGCCTTGAAACCGATCAGGCGCGTGGTGCTTTTGAACGAAGTCAGGGCCAGCAGCAGGATGAACACGTAGCCCACGGTGCCGGGCACGTTGCCGAGGGTGGTGCGGCCGGGCCAGAAATCGGTATTGAGCTGGCCGTAGCTGTAGATCAGCACCGCGTGGACCAGATGGGAGAAGGCAAACGCCAGCCCGATGAAGCGTCGTTCACGCACCAGCGAGCGGCTCAGGGGCGAGGGCACCAGCACCGCGAATGCCGAGGCGGTGAAGGCCAGCAAGAAGAGGAGGAAGGACGAGCGAGCCGTGGCACGAATGGCGCTGCGCACGCCTTCGGTGAGGTCCGGGTTGAGCACCAGGATCAACCCGGTCATCAACAGCACCAGGGCGGCAAGCAGGCTGAACAGCGACCAGCCCTGGAAACGAAGGGGAGATGCAGTTGCGGTAGGCATGTAAAGGCTCCTTGGATGTCGAGGCCCGGTCGTATTAGCCGCCGGGGTACGAGGAGTCTTTCAAGCCGGTGTAGGCGGGGTGTGTCCGCAACGCAGGATTGTGCAAGTTTGTGTATGCCGATCATCCGCAGACACACTGATATACAAACCCGCCTCCAAATCCAATACCCACAGGGGAATTGGTAAGGCATCAATCTGTATAGCGCCTCGGAGCAGTGTGGGAGCGAGCTTGTTCGCGATGGCGGTATGTCAGTCTCTGTGAGGTCGACTGACCCACTGCTATCGCGAGCAAGCTCGCTCCCACAGAGGTTGTTGGTTGTGTCAGCTTGCGAATGCCAGGCGCAGCTCGGCGCATAGGCCGCCGCCGTCGCGGTTGCTCAGGGTCAGTGAGCCGCCCATGGCGATCGCCAGTTGCTGGGCGATGGCCAGGCCCAGTCCGGTGCCACCGGTTTCCCGGTTGCGCGAGCTTTCCACCCGGTAGAACGGTTTGAGCACCTCGGCCAGTTCCTGCTCGCTGATGCCGGGGCCACGGTCCAGCACCTGGATCGCCAGTTGCCCGTTATCGGCCGGTTGCACCTGGATCTGCGCCGCGCCGCCGAATTTCAAGGCGTTGTCCACCAGATTGACCAGCACCCGCCGTAGGGCATGGGGGCGGGTGTCGATGACGGCGGCGTTTTTCCCACACAGTTGCACGTCTTTGCCGGTGTCCTGATAGTCGAATACCAGGCTGTCGAGAAATGCATCCAGGCTGATCCGGCAACTGGCCTCGGTGGCGCCGTGGATGCTGCGGGCATAGGCCACGCCTTCACGCACCAAGTGTTCCATTTCGCTCAAGTCGCTCCACAATTTGTCCCGTTCGATCCCTTCGTCCATGAACTCGGCGCGCAGCTTCATGCGTGTGATGGGCGTCTGCAAGTCATGGGAAATCGCCGCCAGCAACTGCATGCGCTCCTTGAGGTAGGTGGCGATGCGGTCCTGCATGGTATTGAAGGCCTTGGCCGCATGTACCACTTCGGTCGGACCCTTTTCGTCCAGGCGGACGCTGTGGGCGTTCGGGTCGAGGGTTTCCACCGCCTGGGCCAGCCGGGTCAGGGGGCCGACGGCGATGCGCACGGCCAGCCAGGTGCAGCCGATCAACAGCGCCAACTGCCCCAGCAGCACCATCGGCAGCCAGGGGGAGAGGGGCGCCATCGCCGGGCGTACGTCGATGGTCAGCGGGCTGCCGTCCCCCAAGCGCAGGAGCGCCTGATAGTGCATTTTCGGCCCGGGAATCTGCTTGAAGGTCAGGCCATAGGCCTGGCCGATGGCTTCCTGGATCGAACTGACCGAGATGGGTGCATCGGCAAGATCCATCGGTTGCCCGGGCTGGCCTTCGTCGAGCTGGTAGCCATAGTTGCGCCGGGCGAGTTTCGGCAACCAGGCCGGGCGTTCGGCGGCAGGCAGGCGGTCGAGAATGGCGACGGAGGTCGAGACATCGGTTTCCAGATTGCCGAGCATGGTCGACTTGGCACTCTGATAGCGCTCGTAGTATTGGACGCCGAAGGACAGGCCCTGGGCCAGGATCAGGCCGATCAGGAAGATCAGCGACAACCTCGAGGCCAAGGTTCGTGGCCAGCGCAGCGACAGACTCATACCGAGGCCTCGAGGATCTCCACCGGCAGCGAGAACACGTAGCCTTCGCTGCGCACGGTCTTGATATAGGCCGGCTCCCGGGCATCGTCCAGCAGGCGCTGGCGCAGGCGACTGACCAGCAGATCGATGGAACGATCGAACAGGTCGGCGTCCCGGCCCTGGGTGAGGTTAAGCAACTGGTCGCGGTTGAGCACCCGTTGCGGATGGTCGAGGAAGACCCGCAACAAACGATATTCGGCGCCGCTCAAGGCAACCATGGTGCCGTCGGTGTCCAGCAGGTGGCGAGCGGTGGTGTCCAGGCGCCAGCGCCCGAATGCCAGCAGGCGACCGCTTTCGGTGACCACCAGGTTGGGCGGCAGCATGCGGGTGCGGCGCAGCACGGCGTTGATCCGCGCCAGCAGTTCACGGGCGGCGAACGGCTTGACCAGGTAATCATCGGCGCCCATTTCCAGGCCGATGATGCGGTCGGTTTCGTCGTTGCGCGCGGTGAGCATCAGCACCGGCGTGGCCTTGTGCTTGCCGGCACGCAGTTCCCGACACAGCACCAGGCCGTCGTCGCCGGGCATCATGATGTCCAGCACGATCAGGTCCACCGGAGTGGTTTCCAGGAAGGCGCGCATCTGCCGACCGTCGGCGACGACGGTGGTGCGCAGTCCATTCTTCTTCAGGTAGTTGCCAACCAGCTCTCTGATCTCGCGATCGTCATCCACTATCAACACGTGATCGACATGATCCATGGTGTCCAGCTCCTCGGCGTTTCGTTGTGAGCAGTCTACAGGCGGCGGCCGGCCCGGCTCGCGGCGGTTTGTATTGCAGTGTATCTGGCGCGTGAAGGATACACAGCGATGCAAAAAGCCACGTGGCTCGATACAGACGCGATACCTGCGCGGCATTCAATGGCACCCATCGAGGCAACACAACGGGCCTCGGCAGATAAACCCCATTGAATCGAGGAATCGCCATGAACACCAAAGCCCTCTACGCCGCCTGCCTTTTCGCCGCGCTGAACATCTGCACCCTGTCGGCCCGGGCCGAAAGCAACGTGCAGGCCCACAGCTACACCTACGGTACCCACCTGGACATCCAGAAAGTGCTTTCCCTTACCGAAGACGCCGAGCCGACCTGCGGCGTGGTCAACGCCCACATGACCTACCTGGACTCGGCAGGCCACGAGCAAGCGCTGGACTATCGCAAGTTCTCCGATAACTGCAGCAACCAGAACTGACCTGCTTTTGTGGCGAGGGAGCTCGCTCCCGCTGGGGCGCGAAGCGGCCCCTTTATTTTCCTGACGTACCCAGTTGTCAGGTCGATTTCTGGGGCTGCTGCGCAGCCCAGCGGGAGCAAGCTCCCTCGCCACAGGGTCTATGTCAGCCTTTTAGATTGAGGTGTTGCCATGCTTCTGATCGCTTTTCTCGGCGGGATCCTGACGATCCTCAGCCCCTGTATTCTTCCTGTGGTGCCGTTTCTGTTCGCCCGGGCCGACCGCTCCCGCGGCTCGGTGCTGCTGACTCTCGGCGGCATGGTGCTGACGTTCACCCTGGTCTCCAGCCTGGCGGTGGTCAGTAGCGAATGGGTGGTGCGCGCCAGCAGCCTCGGGCGGCAAGTCGCCTTGGTGGTCATGGTGGTGTTCGCCTTGTCATTGATTTTCAGCCGGGTCGGCATCTGGCTGGCGCGGCCGCTGGTCAGCCTGGGCAATCGCCTGGACGCCGGGGCCGGGCGGATGGCAGGGCCGGTGGCTTCGGTGCTGATCGGGGTCGCTACCGGGCTGCTCTGGGCACCGTGCGCCGGACCGATACTCGGGGTGATCCTGACCGGTGCCATGCTGCAAGGCGCCAGCACACAAACCAGCCTGCTGTTGCTCGCCTACGGCCTGGGCAGCGCCTTGTCCCTGGGCACATTGATCCTGGCCGGGCGTGGTCTGGTCGGGCGCCTCAAACTCTCGCTGCCGATCACCACTTGGTTGCGCCGGGGAACGGGGGCGGTGGTGTTGCTGGCGGCCGTGGCGATAGGCACCGGGGCGGACGATCGCTTGTTGGCGGGGACTTCCTCCCAGCCATCAGCCACCTTGGAGAAAAGCCTGCTGCAGAACGTGCCCAAGGCCATCGACTATGTGGTGAGCAAGGCCGGCGCCAGCGCCATGCCGGCCCTCGAATCCCAGGGCGCCATGCCTGCACTGGACGGCGCGGTGCAATGGCTGAACTCGCCACCACTGAACAGCGAGTCACTGCGGGGCAAGGTGGTGCTGGTGGACTTCTGGACCTACGACTGCATCAACTGCCAGCACACCTTGCCCTATGTGAACGCTTGGGCGAAGAAGTATGAAAAGGACGGGCTGGTGGTGATCGGTGTCCACACCCCGGAATACGGCTACGAGAAGATCATTGACAACGTACGCGAGCAGGTACGCAAACTGGACATCCACTACCCGGTGGCGATCGACAACCAGTATGCGATCTGGCGCGCCTTCAACAATCAGTACTGGCCGGCCCATTACTTCATCGATGCCAAGGGGCAAGTGCGCTACAGCCACTTTGGCGAAGGACGCTACGGCGAGCAGGAGCAGGTGATTCAGCAGTTGTTGCAGGAGGCGAAGGCAAGCCAGGTTAATAATTAAAATTTGTTTAATTTCATTGGCTTATGAACATATTCTCTATTTGTTTCTAGTTTGCCGTGCCGCCACAGGGGGCGTATGCAAATGCTGGCCCCTTGCTCACTTTTATACAGTCAAACTTCTTTCCTTTCAGGAAGTTGGGCGACAAACCTATGCGTATTTCTATGTGGGTCGTAGCGACGTTTCTCCTGGCCGCCGTCTCGCTTGGGGCCCAGGCCAAGGCGCTGACGCAGAACCAGCAATCGGTGTGCCGCTGGGGTTCGGACATTGCGGCGGGCGCGCAGGCGTCGAAGCTCTCTGGCGTCAGCCTGTACGGCGCGCGCAAGAAGCTGCAAGTGCGCAAGTTTCCCCGGCCCTGGATGCGCATGACCGCCTTGGGCATTACCGAGCAGACTTACAACAGCGCTTCGCGTCTGAAGCCTGCTGCGGTCAAGCAGACCTACTACGAACAATGTGTCCGTCACGAGTTGGCACGCCGATAGGCCTCAGGCCGGGCTCCGACCTGGCATCTCGATACCGTGCTGGTGCACCCGTCGATACAGGGTCGCCCGGGAGATTCCCAGAGCCCGGGCGGCGGCGGTGGGTTTCCAGCGGTGGCGCACCAGGGCATCGAGCAGCGCCTGGCGTTCCGGGCTGGCGCTCGGCTCCGGTCCATGTTCGGCGGCGTCTGCACGGTGCAATGACTCGGGCAGGTGGCTGAGTTGGACCACACTGGCTTCGCACACCGCGCAGGCGTAGCGCAGCACATGGCGCAACTGGCGGACATTGCCCGGCCAGGGATAACCGAGCAGGCATTCCAGCGCCGCGCCGCTCAATTGCACCGTTCCCCCGCAGAGCGCCGACTCCTCGGCAAGAATTCGATTGATCAGCGCCAGCCGGTCGCTGCGCTCACGCAACGGTGGTAGCTGGAAACGCGCGCCACCGAGGCGGAAATACAAGTCCTCACGAAACTCGCCAGCGGCCACCAAGGTCTCCAGGTCGCGGTGGGTGGCGCAGATCACTTGGATGTCCACGGCCTTGCGGCGGGATGCCCCCAGCGGCGCCACTTCACCCTCGGCCAGCACTCGCAGCAGGCGGGTCTGCAAGGCCAGCGGCATGTCACCGATCTCATCCAGGAACAAGGTGCCGCCGTCGGCCTGTTGCAGCAGGCCTTGCATGCCTTTGGCCGAGGCGCCGGTGAAGGCACCGGCGACGTAGCCGAACAATTCGCTTTCGATCAGGCTTTCGGGAATGGCGGCGCAATTCAACGCCACGAAAGGGCGATCACGGCGCTGGCTGGCCTGGTGCAACTGCCGGGCGAACACTTCCTTGCCGGAACCGGTTTCGCCCTGGATCAGCACCGGCAGGTTGCGATCCTTG
The DNA here is from genome assembly GCF_900119265.1 of Pseudomonas sp. NFACC04-2. NCBI lineage: Bacteria > Pseudomonadati > Pseudomonadota > Gammaproteobacteria > Pseudomonadales > Pseudomonadaceae > Pseudomonas > Pseudomonas sp. NFACC04-2. Next base: position 165,809 of record NZ_FPJC01000001.1, on the reverse strand, counting down.
ACCCGTACCGCCAGACGCAGGCTATCGGCCAGGCGCGGATCGATCTCGGCCGGCGTCATCGCCACCCGTGGACGCGGATTGGCCCGCTGGCGGGGCGCGCTCAAGCGGCCATGCAAAGCGTGATCGAGGAGGCAGAGGCTTTCGTCCCGGGCACGGTGCAGCCGCTGCTGATCGAACACCTGGCCAATGTGTTGCGGCAACTGTCCGTAATGTTGCAGCAGGTATTGGCGGGCGGCCGGGTTCAAGGCTTGCAGGCAACCGTCGTCATCCCAGGCGAAGAGGAAGTCAGGCTGGCTGTCGACGTAGCCGGCGTTGCGATGGGCCCGCAGCACCCAGTAGCCCTGGGCACTGCTCATGAAAAACGCCTGCTCGATCTCCCGGGCGCTCTGCACCACCATTTGCCGGATCAGGTGCTGCGAGCGCCGATCATCCGGCGAGCGCACTGCCGAAACGTCCAGCACCCCGAGCAATTCGCCCTGGGGGTCGAAGACCGGTGCGGCGGAGCAGGTCAGGCCAATGAACGCCGCGCGGAAATGGTCGCGCTTGTGCACCGTCACCGGGGCTTTGCCCGTGAGCACCGCCGCCACGCCACAGGTGCCTTCTTCACCCTCCGACCAACACGTGCCCAGGTACAGCCCGGCCTTGCGGCAGTCATTGCGGATCGTGGTTTCCACCCGATAGTCGATGGTCTGGCCCTGAGCATCGGTCAAGAGCACGCAGTAGTCGGCATCGCGTACCCGGCCATGGAGACGGGCCACTTCTTCACTGGCGATATTGAGGAACAGCTCGGAGCGCTCGCGGCATTGCTTGAGCACGTCCTGGGACAGGATGCGCGGGCCCTGTAGCGAACCAGGGTCCAGGTGATGTTGCTCCAGGGAGCGACGCCAGGAGTCGAGGATCAGGTCCGGGACAGGCAGTTGAGGCAATTGCGCCGCGTTTTTCACCACGCGGCTGACGCAATCCACGTGCGCCCGGGAGTGAGCGGAAAGCATAGGGGCCTCCGATTCAGCTTCTTGTCGTTGTGCGCACATTAAGCGCCGTTCGCCGGGTGCAGACAAGCACGACGGGTTGTTCGGCAGGTGTGAGACGCCACGTCTCAGCGTCTCGCCGCCACCTCGTGCAGGCTGACATGGAGCGTCTCAGCGGGGCTCGCTTGGCCTCATCGGACATCACGCCTGGACCGCTCTGGTCCGGCTGTCTCCTGGACTTTTCCCGTAACTGGCACCGCCCTTGCTCTACCCCTGGAGCCCGCCCGCCGGGTCATCCAATAATAACAACGAGGTGCCTATGTTCTCCTGCCCAGGCCGTTCGCCTGTTCCTCCCGCGGTGGCGCCATGAGTCGCCGGCCACTGACCGTGGGCATCATTGCCAACCCCGCATCGGGCCGCGACGTGCGGCGCCTGACCGCCAATGCCGGGCTGTTTTCCAGCACCGACAAGGTCTCGGTGATCCAGCGCCTGCTGGCCGCTTTCGGTGCCACCGGCATCGAGCAGGTGTTGATGCCCACCGACATGATTGGCATGGCCGCCGCTGTGCTGAAGAACAGCCACAGCCGCCAGGCCCGCAGCAGCCACTGGCCGGCCCTGGAGTTCCTCGACCTGACCCTGCGCCAGACCGTCGAAGACACCCGCCGGGCCGCGCGCCTGATGGCCGAGCGCGAGGTGGCGCTGATCGCCGTGCTCGGTGGCGACGGGACCCACAAGGCGGTGGCCGCCGAAGTGGGGGACATCCCATTGCTGACGCTATCCACCGGCACCAACAACGCCTTTCCCGAACTGCGCGAGGCCACCAGTGCCGGGCTGGCCGGTGGCTTGTACGCCAGTGGCCGGGTCCCGGCGCAGATCGGTTTGCGCCGCAACAAGCGTTTGCTGGTTTGCGACGCCGGACGCGGCCTGCGCGAAATCGCCTTGGTGGACGTCGCGGTGTCGCCCCTGCGGTTTGTCGGTGCCCGGGCCATCAGTCGGGCACAGGACTTGGCCGAAGTGTTCGTGACCTTCGCCGAACCGCAGTCCATCGGCCTGTCGGCGCTGTGCGGCCTGTGGTTTCCGGTGTCACGCCAGGCACCGGGTGGTGCCTGGATGCGCCTGGACGCGCAATCCCCCGAAGCGCTGCTAGTGCCGCTCGCGCCGGGCCTGTTGCAGGGCTGTGGCGTGCTCGCCGCCGGCCCCCTGGAGCCAGGTGTCGCCCATGGCTTGTCGCTTTCCAGCGGCACCCTGGCCTTGGACGGCGAGCGGGAAATCGAATTCAACGTTCATGACCGGCCCACGGTCACCCTCGATGCCGGCGGTCCACTGAGCATCGACGTCAACGCGGTGCTGGCCTACGCCGCGCAACAACGTTTGCTGGCCATCGGCCGCGAACACCCGCAACACCCTCTGAATCTTCAAGAAGACACCCCAGGAGAATAAAAATGTCGACACCGCTCACCCACGACCAACTGTTGCACGCCTATCAGGTGATGCGCACCATCCGCGCCTTTGAAGAGCGCCTGCACGTGGAGTTCGCCACGGGTGAAATCCCCGGGTTCGTCCACCTGTATGCCGGCGAAGAAGCCTCGGCCGCCGGGGTCATGGCCCATTTGGGCGATAACGACTGTATCGCTTCCAACCACCGTGGCCATGGCCATTGCATCGCCAAGGGCGTGGACGTCTACGGGATGATGGCCGAGATCTACGGCAAGAAAACCGGCGTTTGCCAAGGCAAGGGCGGCTCGATGCACATCGCCGACTTCGAGAAAGGCATGCTCGGCGCCAATGGCATTGTCGGCGCCGGCGCGCCCCTGGTGGTCGGCGCGGCTTTGGCGGCCCGGCTCAAGGGGACTGACAGCGTCGCCGTGGTGTTTTTCGGCGACGGCGGCTCCAACGAGGGCGCGGTGTTCGAAGCCATGAACATGGCCTCGGTGTGGAACCTGCCGTGCCTGTTCGTCGCGGAAAACAACGGCTACGCCGAAGCCACCGCTTCCAATTGGTCGGTGGCCTGCGATCACATCGCCGACCGCGCGGCCGGGTTCGGCATGCCCGGCGTGACTGTCGACGGCTTCGACTTCTTTGCGGTGCATGAAGCCGCCGGCGCCGCCGTCGAACGCGCCCGTGCCGGGGAGGGGCCGTCGCTGATCGAGGTCAAGCTGACCCGCTACTACGGTCACTTCGAGGGCGACGCCCAGACCTATCGGGCGCCGGACGAGGTCAAGCATTTCCGCGAAAACCAGGACTGCCTGATGCAGTTCCGCGAGCGCACCACCCGGGCCGGCTTGCTCGCCGTCGAGCAGTTGGATCAGATCGACAAGGAAGTGGACATGCTGATTGAAAACGCCGTGTACAAAGCCAAGTCCGATCCCAAGCCTTCCTCGGCGGACCTGCTGACCGACGTCTACGTCAGCTATCCCTGAACGCCCTCCTGAACAACAAGAATAGAGAATCCCATCATGGCGAGAAAAATCAGCTATCAGCAGGCAATCAACGAAGCGCTGGCCCAGGAGATGCGCCGGGACTCAAGCGTGTTCATCATGGGTGAGGACGTGGCCGGTGGCGCTGGCGCACCCGGTGAAAACGACGCCTGGGGCGGTGTACTTGGGGTGACCAAGGGCCTTTACGACCAGTTCCCTGGGCGCGTGCTGGACACGCCACTCTCGGAAATCGGTTACGTCGGCGCGGCGGTCGGGGCTGCCACCTGCGGCGTACGTCCGGTGTGCGAACTGATGTTCGTCGATTTCGCCGGGTGCTGCCTGGACCAGATCCTCAACCAGGCAGCGAAGTTTCGCTACATGTTCGGCGGCAAGGCCTCCACGCCCCTGGTGATCCGCACCATGGTCGGCGCCGGCCTGCGCGCCGCGGCCCAGCATTCGCAGATGCTCACGTCCTTGTGGACGCACATTCCGGGGCTGAAAGTGGTCTGCCCGTCATCGCCTTACGACGCCAAGGGCCTGCTGATCCAGGCGATCCGCGACAACGACCCGGTGATCTTCTGCGAGCACAAGTTGCTCTACAGCATGCAGGGCGAAGTGCCGGAAGAGCTCTACACCATCCCCTTTGGCGAGGCCAACTTCCTGCGCGACGGCAAGGACGTGACCCTGGTGTCGTACGGACGCATGGTCAACACCGCGATGGACGCCGCGCGCAGCCTGGCCGGGCGCGGTATCGACTGCGAAGTCATCGACCTGCGCACCACCAGCCCGATGGACGAGGACAGCATCCTCGAAAGCGTGGAGAAGACCGGGCGCCTGGTGGTGATCGACGAGGCCAACCCGCGCTGTTCCATGGCCACCGATATTTCCGCGCTGGTGGCGCAAAAGGCCTTTGGCGCGCTCAAGGCGCCGATCGAAATGGTCACCGCGCCGCACACGCCGGTGCCCTTCTCCGATGCCCTGGAAGACCTGTACATCCCTGACGCGGCGAAAATCGAGCAAGCCGTGCTCAACGTGATCGAGTGGAGCAAGCGCTGATGAGCCAGATTCATACCTTGACCATGCCTAAGTGGGGCCTGTCGATGACCGAGGGCCGGGTCGATGCCTGGCTCAAGGAGGAGGGTCAGGCCATCGCCAAGGGCGAGGAAGTGATGGATGTCGAGACGGACAAGATCTCCAGCAGCGTCGAGGCGCCGTTCTCCGGAATCCTGCGCCGGCAGGTTGCCCGCCAGGACGAAACCCTGGCAGTCGGCGCCTTGCTCGGCATCGTCGTCGACGGCGAGGCCAGCGACGCCGAGATCGACGCGGTCATCGAGCAGTTCCAATCCAACTTCGTACCCGGTGACGCAGCCGATGAAGACAGCGGTCCGACACCGCAGAAAGTCGAGTTGGACGGCCGGGTGATTCGCTATTTCGAACGTGGCGAGGGCGGCGTGCCGTTGGTGCTGGTGCACGGTTTCGGCGGCGACCTGAACAATTGGCTGTTCAACCATGAAGCACTGGCTGTCGGACGTCGGGTCATTGCCCTGGACCTGCCGGGCCATGGCGAATCGTCGAAAACCCTGCAACGCGGCGACCTGGATGAGCTGAGCGGCGTGATGCTGGCCTTGCTCGATCACCTGGACATCCACGCTGTGCATCTGGTGGGGCATTCCATGGGTGGGGCGGTGTCGCTGAATGCCGCGCGTCTGATGCCCCAGCGGATACGGTCCTTGACCTTGATCGGCAGCGCCGGGCTGGGCGCGCAGATCAACGGCGGCTACCTGCAAGGTTTCGTCGAAGCGGCCAACCGCAACGCCCTCAAGCCGCCACTGGTGCAACTGTTCTCCAATGCCGAGCTGGTCACGCGGCAGATGCTCGACGACATGCTCAAGTACAAGCGCCTGGAAGGCGTGGACGCCGCCCTGCGGCAACTGTCGGCGACGCTGTTCGCCGACGGCCGCCAGCAGGTGGACCTGCGCGATGTGGTGCAGGCCGGTCACGTACCGACCCTGGTGATCTGGGGCAGCGACGACGCAATCATCCCGGCGGCCCACAGCGAAGGGCTGGATGCCCAGGTCGAAGTGCTCTCCGGCCAGGGCCACATGGTGCAGATGGAAGCGGCCGAGCAGGTCAATCGATCGATTCTCGAGTTCATCGCACAGCACTGACCAAGTGGGCGGCGATGAATCGCCGCCCCATAAAATCCTCTGGAGGCAACTATGAACGTTTCAATCAAGCCGACCCGCAGCATGCGCGCCGCCGTCTGGCATGGCCGCAACGACATTCGCGTCGAAGACGTGCCACTGCCGGTTTCGCCGCCCGCCGGTTGGGTGCAGATCCGCGTGCAATGGTGCGGCATCTGCGGCTCGGACCTGCATGAATACGTGGCCGGGCCGGTGTTCATCCCGGTGGACGCGCCGCACCCGCTGACCGGGATCAAGGGCCAATGCATCCTCGGCCATGAGTTCTGCGGCGAAATCGTCGAACTGGGTGCCGGCGTCGAGGGCTTCAGTGTCGGCGAACCGGTGGCGGCCGATGCTTGCCAGCACTGCGGCACTTGCTATTACTGCACCCACGGGCTCTACAACATCTGCGAGAACCTGGCCTTCACCGGGCTGATGAACAACGGCGCGTTCGCGGAGCTGGTCAACGTGCCGGCGAACCTGCTCTACAAACTGCCTGCCGACTTTCCGACCGAGGCCGGTGCGTTGATCGAGCCGTTGGCGGTGGGCATGCATGCGGTGAAAAAGGCCGGCAGCCTGCTGGGTCAGAACGTGGTGGTGGTCGGTGCCGGGACCATCGGCCTGTGCACCATCATGTGCGCCAAGGCGGCCGGCGCGGCCCAGGTGATCGCCCTGGAAATGTCCGGTGCCCGCAAGGCCAAGGCCCTGGAAGTCGGCGCCAGCCACGTGATCGATCCGAACGAATGCGACGCCCTGGCCGAAGTCCGCCGCCTGACCGCTGGGCTGGGGGCCGATGTCAGTTTCGAATGCATTGGCAACAAGCACACCGCCAAGTTCGCCATCGACCTGATCCGCAAGGCCGGCAAATGCGTGTTGGTGGGCATTTTCGAGGAACCGAGCGAGTTCAACTTCTTTGAACTGGTCTCCACCGAGAAGCAAGTGCTTGGCGCGCTGGCTTACAACGGTGAGTTCGCCGATGTGATCGCCTTCATCGCCGACGGCCGCCTGGACATCTCGCCGCTGGTGACCGGGCGCATCCAGTTGGAGGAGATCGTCGGGCAGGGCTTCGAGGAACTGGTGAACAACAAGGAACACAACGTGAAGATCATCGTGTCTCCGGCACGGATCTGAGAGCGCCCGGGTGGGCGATTTGGCGATGGCCGGCAGCGGCCATCGCTTTTTTTCAGGTATAAGCCAGCAGGCGGCCGCAGCAGATCACCGCTATCCATAGCGCCATGGACACCAGCGCCTGGATTCTGGCCAGGCCGGGTGCCTTGTGGCCGATATTCCATTGCTGGACGCCGCGGTAGGTTCCAACGTGGAACACCAGGGCGTTGAGGCCCGCCGTCGCGATCAGGCAGAGCTTGAGGACGAAGACGTCGTTGCCGGCAAAGTCATGGGGGTGCGCGCTGAACATCATCAGCCCGGCAGGCACGATCAGCAGTAGGGCCGCAATGGCCCAGGTCAGCAGATGACGGGCCAGGGCGGTCACGGCGATGCCCTTGGACAGCCCCAGGATACGCAGGTCGAACATCAGCACCGCGCCCACCAGCACCGAAAAGCCGATGATGTGCACGACTTCCACCAGCGGGTAGAGCCACAGCTCGCTGCGCATGGCCAGCGCCATGGATGAATCCGCCAGTTGGTCCATCCAGCCTTGGGTCGCACCAGCCGGGGAGGCCTGCATCAGCGCAACTCGGTGGTCTTGTCGTCGATGGTGATGCGTTCGGCACGCAATTCGTCGGGTTTGTTGCGGTTTGCATAGCCGACTACGGTGGCCCGGTTACCCGCTTTGAGCATGTCTTTGGTCAGGCCCCGATTCTCCATGCGTGACGGCGGGGCCAGCACGACGGTCCAGGTTTTGTCGGTGGTTTGCAGGCGCACGTAGCCATGGGGATGGGAGTAACCGGCTTCCTTGATGGTGCCGTCGAGTTCCAAGGGGGTGCTGGCGTCGTATTCGCTCCAGCCGTGGTGAGCGAGTGCTGCCGTGGCCATCAGCATCGACGCCAAACCGATGCAACGAAGGGTAACGTTCATGGCAAGGTCTCCTTTTGGGGGCGGTTCAACCGGGCAAGTAATCGCGCCAGACCCGCCGTTCATCGAGTTGAAGCCGCTGTTCCTCGTCCTTGCGCAACGGTCGGTCGCAGTCGAGAAAGAACTCATCCAGTTGTGGCGGCGCGACGTGGGTGGCGCTGAGCATGGTGTGGACCTGCCCACGATGATGGATCTGATGTTCGAATAGGTGCAACATCAGCCGGTCGATTCGTTCGCGCACGACACCGTCGGCCCGCACCAGGTCGACGCAGCGGGCGAGGTCTTTTTCCCGCAGTGATTCGCAGAAGGCCACAAGCCGCTGGTCGGTTTGAGTCTGGCTCTGCATGAGCTGGGCAAAGGGCAGGATCTCGGAGAAATCCTTTATCTGGCCGTCACGATCACCTTCAAGGGCGGTGAGGTAGTAACGGTCCACTTCCAGAATGTGGCAAAGCGTGGCTTGGATGGACGGGAAGAACCCCGTGCGTTGGGCCACATATTCGGCCTCGCTCAGTTGCGCGCAGGTGTTGAGCAGCCTGTGATTGGCCCATTGGTTGTTCAGGGCCTGGGCCAGGAAATAGTTCATGGGAAGCCTCCCTGTCATGGCCGCCACAAATCCTGTGGGAGCGGGCTTGCTCGCGAAGACGGCGGCACATACAGCATAGTCCTACCAGACAGACCGCTTTCGCGAGCAAGCTCGCTCCCACACAGGCCTCCTTACTTTCTTGGGGGAGGTCTTAAAGCCCCACATCCGGCAACGCCGGCCGATTGGCCATGGCCTTGGCCATGATCTGCTCCACATACACTCGGTCTTCCTCTGGCAAGGCTAGGCGCGGTGGGCGGGTGAGGGCGCTGCCGCGGCCGGCGATGGCTTCGCAGAGCTTGATGCATTGCACCAGATCGGCGCGGGCGTCCAGGTGCAGGATCGGCATCAACCATTCGTAGATTGGCATCGCTTCGGCGAACCGTCCGGCGCGGGCCAGGCGAAAAATGGTCTCGCCTTCCTTCGGGAACACGTTGGACATGCCCGAGACCCAGCCCTCGGCGCCCACGGCAAGGCTTTCCAGCACCACGTCATCGAGGCCTGCGAACAGCACAAAGCGATCGCCGACTTCATTGCGCACATCGATGAAGCGCCGGGTGTCGCCGGAGGAATCTTTGAAACACACCACGTTGTCGCAATCGGCCAGGGAAATCAGGATATCCGGCGTTACGTCATTCTTGTAGATCGGCGGGTTGTTATAGACCATCAGCGGCACATCGGCGTGACGGGCCACGTAGCGGAAGTGCTCGGCGGTCTCGAAGGGCTTGGAGCCATAGACCAGCGCCGGCATCAGCATCACCCCGTCGACACCCACTTTGCGCACCGCGTTGGCGACCTTGGCGGCCTGCACGCTGGTGAACTCGGCCACGCCACAAATCACTGGCACGCGGCCACGGGAGGCGTCCACCGCGACTTCGGTCACGGCGATTTTTTCCTCGGCGCTCAGGGACGTGTTTTCCCCCACCGAGCCACAGACCACCAGGCCGGAAACGCCGTCGCGAATGACGTTGGAAATCACTTGGTGGGTTTTTTCCAGGTTGATGGAAAAGTCATCGTTGAATTGCGTGGTGACGGCAGGGAACACGCCGCTCCAGTTGATGCGTTTGCTCATGGTTGTCTCCGGTGGTTAATGGTATTTCGTATACGTAAGTAAAGTTGAGTCGAATACAGAGCTTTTGTGGCGAGGGAGCTTGCTCCCGCTGGGCTGCGAAGCGGCCCCAATAACGACCTGGCAACTCGGGGTGTCAGGCAAATCCAGAGGGTCGCTTCGCGACCCAGCGGGAGCAAGCTCCCTCGCCACAGGGGATGTGCAAAATTCAAAATTCATGCGCCAGGCCAAGTGTCGGAAAGCCGATAGCCCTGCGGCCACGGATCGGCCGGGTCGAGCAACAGCTGATGGGTCCCGGTGATCCACGCCCGCCCGGCGATGCATGGGTAAATCGCCGGGCGTCCGGCCACATCGGTCAGTGAGTCGATGCGGCAGTGGAATTCGGAGCCGATGATCGAGCGGCCGATAAACCGCTCGCCCACCTGCATCAAACCCTTGGCGTGCAGCACCGCCATGCGTGCCGAGCAGCCGGTGCCGGTGGGGGAGCGGTCGATCTTGCCGGGCTGGATCACCACGGCGTTGGCGCCGGTGGCGATGCCGTTCTCCTGGACGATGGGCGCGGCGATCTGGCAGAACGAGATGTGCGACCAATCAGGATTCAACGGGTGCACGAAGCCCAGTTGTTCGTTGGCGGCGCGGGTGATCTTCAAGCCCACGGCCACCAGCTCGGCGGCTTCATCGGGGCGAATGGCAAAGCCCAGGCGTTGGGCGTCGACGATGACAAAGCTGTCGCCGCCATAAGCGGTGTCCACCTGCAGGGAGCCCAGGCCTTCGACTTCGATCCAGGCATCGAGGCGGTCGGCGAAGGAGGGCACGTTCTTGATCTCGACCCGTTGCACCTTGCCGTCGCGGCAGTCGGCCACCGCTTCGATCAGGCCGCCGGGCGCTTCCAGCACCAGGCGGGTCTGGGGCTCGGTCATCGGCAGGAGGCCGCTGTCCAGCAACACGGTGGCGACGCACAGCGAGTTGGAGCCGGACATCGGCGGGGTATCGGCCGGTTCCATGATGATCCAGGCCATCTGCGCCCGTGGGTCCTTGGCCGGCACCAGCAGGTTGACGTGGCGGAACACACCGCCACGGGGCTCGTTGAGGACGAAGTTGCGCAGGGTCTGGTCCTGGGCGATCCAGCGTGACTGCTCCCACACCGTGGCACCGGGGGGGGGCGCGACACCGCCGACGATCACATCGCCGACTTCGCCCTCGGCGTGACAACTGACTACATGGATGATTTTTGATGAGCGCATGGATCAAATCCTTGGGTTGTCTGGTCGGGCCTCGTCGCGAGCAAGCTCGCTCCCACATTGAAATGCGTTCCCCTGTGGGAGCGAGATTGCTCGCGATAGGGCCATCCGCTATTTCACCGACTTGAGAAACGCCGCCGTCTCCGGCTGCACCGGGTTGCCGATCACTTGGTCCGGCGGGCCGATTTCGTGGACCCGACCGTTGCAAAAGAACGCCACGCGGTCGGACACGTCCCGGGCGAAGCGGATCTCGTGGGTCACCAGCACCATGGTCATGCCGTCTTCGGCGAGCATGCGCATGGTGTCCAGCACTTCGCCCACCAGTTGCGGGTCCAGGGCCGAGGTGGCTTCGTCGAAGAGCATGTAGTCCGGCGACATCGCCAGGGCCCGGGCGATCGCCATGCGTTGCTGCTGGCCGCCGGAAAGCTTGCCGGGGAAGGCCTTGAGCTTGTCCCCCAGGCCCACATGTTCAAGCTGCTTCACCGCCAGCGCCTCGGCGTCCTGCCGACTCTTGCCCAGCACCTTGCGCGGCGCCAGCATCACGTTCTCCAGCACGGTCAGGTGAGGGAAGGCGTTCCATTGCTGGAAGACGATGCCGATCTTCTGCCGCAAGCGATTGAGGTCAGTAGCCCGGTCGTGAACCTCGACGCCGTCCACGCGGATGCTGCCTTTCTGGATCGGTTCCAGGCCGTTGATGCACATCAGCAGGGTCGACTTGCCAGAGCCGGAACCGCCGATGATCGACACCACTTCGCCCTTGTCCACCGTCAGGCTCACACCCTTGACCACCTCCAGGTCGCCGAAGGATTTGTGTACGTTTTCGATCTCAATCATTTTCCTGCCACCTTCTTTCCAGGCGTGCGCCGAGGCGGGCGACCACCAGGCTCATGACGTAGTAAATGAGGCCCGCGATGCACAGCACCAGCAGGGGTTCCTGAATGCGCGTGACGATGGTTTGCGACGCCCGCAGCAATTCGACGATGCCGATCCACATCACCAATGCGGTGTCTTTCATGACGCCCAGCACCAGGTTCAGCCAGCCGGGAAAGGCCACCCGCGTGGCAATCGGCAGGACGATGAAACGCAGGTCCTGCACATAGCTCAGGCCTAGCGACCGGCTGGCCCGGCGGGTGCTCAACGGCACCGCCAGCACGCCACCGCGGACGATCTCGGTGAAGTACGCCGCGGCGTAGACCCCGAGCACGATGCAGCCGACGGCAAAGGCGCTGAGGTTCAGGCCGGCGATGCTCTTGAGGGAGTTGAATAGCACGAACTGGATCAGCAGCGGCACACTGCGAAACACGTCCAGCAGCCAGGCCAACGGCAGGCTGGCCCGCGGCAGCAGCGCCCGCAACAGGCCGAACAGCAACCCGGCGAAGGTGCCCAGCAGGATCGACCACGCGGTCAGTTGCAGCGTGACCCAGGCTCCCTCAAGCAAATACAGCAGGTCGTTAACGCTGAGGCTTGTAGAAAACATGACTCACCCTCCTCAGTAACGAAACAGCCGCCAGGACAACAGCCGGGCCAACCCGACGATCAGCTTGGCGATCAGGTAATACAGCACCGCCGCGAGGGCGAAGTATTCGAAGGTGCGGAAGGTCTTGACGTTGTATTCCTGGGTGACACCGGTGAGGTCGTTGTTCAGGCCGACCACCACCCCCAGGGACGTCATCAGCACCGCCCAGACCATCTGGTTGGTCAACGGGTAGAAGACGATGCGCAACAGTTGCGGGACGATGATCATCCGGTAGGCCTGGAAGGCACTCATCCCCAACGAACGGGCGGCGCGCATTTGCGTACCGGGCACGGCCTTGAGGCCGCCGCGAAAGTTTTCCGCCAGGTAGCCGGCGTTGTTGAAGGTGATCCCGGCCAGCAACGCCAGCCAGGAACTGACGTGCAGCCCGAGGGAGCCGAGACCGAAGTAGAGGATGTAGATCTGGAATAGCGAGGGCGTGTTGCGGGCGATGGATACCCAGCCATTGCCCACGCCTCGCAGCAAGCGATTCGGGGCCTGGCGCATCACCGTCAGCACCAGGGCGATCAGCACGCCGAAAATCATCGACAGCGCGGCGGTCTCGAAAGTCACCCAGGCCCCGGCGAGCATGTCGGGCAGGGCGCGCAAGGCCGGGCGCCATTGGAAGCTGTAGTCAAACATGGGGCTGGCTCCCGGTGCGGGTGGGTTGCAGCCACGTCGGCGGCTGGCCGCGAGTCGCGGCGGTGCACGCGGCCTCGACGCAATCGGCAAGGGCGGCAAAGTGCACGCCACGACCGACCAGGCCGGGTGCGTAGTGGGCGTACTTACCGGAGTTGGTCATCAGCGTGGTGGCGTGGGGCGGAATCACCGGCTCACCCAACATGCACCAACAGGTGTCGGTCACCAGCACCGCGCCGAAGGCCTCGATGGCCGTCAGATACCCGGCTTTGCGGGCCTGCTCCAGCACCGCCCGGCCGCAGGTGATTGCCAGCACCACGTAGGGATGCTTGACCCGACCCGCGCACAAGGTCGCGAGGGCGGCGAATTCGCTGAGGGAAAAATGCGGATTGCCCAGGGACACCACGTCCACCCAGTTATCTCGGGCGCTGTTGAGTTCGCGCCAACTGGCAAGCAGGCCCGCAGCATCGACGCGTTCCTGTGGCAACGCGACGTCGCGCTCCAGGACATCGGCCGGGTCGAGGGCTTCCGGTGTCACCCCGGCGATGTGGAACAGCGGCGCGGCGCTGGTGGTGGCAAACGCGGCGCCGAAGGCCTTGAGGTCGTCCAGGCTCGGTGCGGCGTGCTCCAGGCCCCGTATCAGCGGAATACGCCGGCCGGCCAGACCACCAATGTGGTAGCCCAGCAGCGGATAGAAACTGTCGTCGACCTTGCCCAGCGCCGGCACGTCGACGATCAGCCGGGCCTTGCGCGGATCGTCGAGATGGCAGCCGGTCAACGGCGCCCGGCCGCACAGGGCGATGCAGATGTCGAGGAAGTCCGGGTACTTTTGCGTGCGCGCGCCCAACACGCTGTTGGCATAGACCACCGCGTTGGATTCGGCCCAGACGATTTGCTCGCCAGCCTTTGGCGCGGTGTCCAGCAGATAGGGGGCGCAGGTGAAACTCAGCTGGGCGCCCATCGCCATGTAGGCATCGCCCAGGGCACTGGCCAGCTCGCCCAGGGCAGGATCGACGCCCAGTTCGCGCCAGCGACGCTGATCCACGGAGATGGAATTGAGGGTGGTGGGTACACGGACTTTCGCGCCCCACTGCACCAGTTGTTCAGCAAAGCGCAGGCTGGCTGGACCTGTGTAGATACAGCCGTCGATGTGGGCCTGGGTCACGTCCAGCAATTGCGTAGCGCCCTGGATCTCGGCCATGCGCAGCACGATATGCATCGCCACTTGGGCGGCCTTGCCATGGCTGCCGTCGAGCAATGCCCGGTCTTGTTCGGTCAGCTCCAGGGTTGAGAACGTGGGCGGCTGCGACGCCGTGTACGAACCTTGCCAGCCGTCGTCGAGGGGCCGGCCAGACAATGTCAGGACATCGCCTTCCAGACGGACAAACCCCTGGCCGCGCAGCCCATTGAAGGCCTCGTGTCCCACGCACAACACCGGCAGCGAACGCTGGAAAATCACCTGCGCTACCAGCACGCCCAAGGTCAGGATTTCATCGGCTTCGGCCAGCACCAGGGCCGCAGGGGCGTGGCCGTTGCTGATCAGTTCCATCAAGACGCTGCTGCCGGTGCAGGAACCACGTCCGCTGGGAATCGCCAAGACGCGCCCGGCCAGGCGCTGACCACTCAAGGGGTGGTGCCGGTCGATGACCTCGCCACTGGCTGGATCGACTCCACCCCAGAAACTCAGCCCCACCTCGGCGAACAGCAGGGCGCCCTGGGCGGCACCCTCCACCAGGCTGCGGCCTTTCACACGGACAGGCGTGCTTGGCATGCGCCGATCCTCAGTAGTAAACCTGGGGAACGGTCAGGTTGGCCGGCGGGATGTCGGTGCCGACCCATTTGACGAACAGCTCCTTGTAGCGGCCCGTGCGCACCTGCTGGTTGACGAACAGGTTGAGGTAGTTGAGCAGGCCATACTCGCTGCGCTTGGCGCCAAGGGACACGTAGTCGATGACGTAGGGCGCGTCACCGGCGATCTTCAGGCCCTTGTACTTGCCCGACTTGATAGTCGCGGCGGCCACGGTGTTGGTCACTACGGTGGCATCGATGTGCCCCTGGGCGACGGCCAGCAGGGTGTCGTTCTGCGACTGGTAGGCGCGGAAGCTGCCGCTGCCCCAGCTCTTCTGGTCCTTCTCCAGGGCGATGGCTTCGTAGGTGCTACTGGTGTTGCCCAAGGCCTTGCCCTTGAGGTCGGCGTAGCTGTTGATGCCGGTGTTGTCGCGGGTCAGCACCACCATCTGGAAGGCGAAATAGGGCACGGTCAGGCCGACGGTCTTGGCTCGCTCCAAGGTGTCCGAAGTGGAAGCGACGATGACGTCGGCTCGGCCGGACAGCAGCGCGGGGATTCGGTCGGAGAACGGCGTTTCCACCACTTCGGCGTCTACGCCGAGGACCTTCGCCAAGTCTTGGCAATAGTCCACGTCGAATCCCGCCGGTTTGTTGCTTTCGTCGCGAAAGCCCATGGGCGGGAAGTCCAGGGTCACGGCGCAGCGCAGTTTGCCGGAACCGATGATGTCGTCGAGTTTATCGGCGTGGGCCGGGGCGATGAAAAGCGGGGTAAGGACAACGCTGAGGGCTACGGCCAATGCAGGGTTTTTCATAAATGCCTCGCTGTCGAATAAATGCGGTGAAATATCGTATTGAGGATTTCGTATACGATATTAGATAAGCAATCGGCATGCCTGTTTCTGGTTGAATCGCAGTAATTGTGTTGGAGGGCTGACCTAGAGGCTTTCCGGCGGGTGATGGCACATAAAGGCAAGGTGCTACGTTGGTCGGTGGTGTTACAGATGGGAGCAACCACCGGATCCGACGCCCCATCGGGGAACAAGGATTAGCGCTGATTCTCGCGATATTGGCTGGGCGACAGGCTGGTCAGGGCGCGGAACTGACGACTGAAGGCGCTGTGATCCGTGTAACCGCAGCGCAGGGCGATCTCGGTGATCGGCAGGTCCTGGTCGAGCAACAACCGCGAGGCTTCCTCCAGCCTGGCCTTGTGAATCATCTGCCGCGGTGTGAGTTGGAAGATGCGCTTGCAGTGGCGTTCCAGTTGCGCCACCGACAATTCGGCGATGGCGGTCAGCTCGGCAAGGCTGATGGGGCGGGCGAAGTGCTGTTTGATATGGGCGTCCACCGCCGCCAGTTTATGAAACGCCGGATGGCTCGATTGCGGCAGTTGCAGGTCGCGGGAAATGCCGGCCAGGCCGACGATCCGGCCATCCGGATCGTGCAGGGCGAGCTTGTGGGTCAGGCACCATACGGGCTGGTTGCCGTAATACAAATGCAGTTCGAGCTGGTCGGCCAACTCCCGCCCGCTGGCCAGCACTCGGCGATCCTGTTCGGTGTACAGCGGGCCGAAGCGTTCGGGGAACACCTGGTCGGCGGTGAGGCCGAGCAGGTCGCCGCGGTGTTTGAAACCGCAGCGCCGGGCCAGGGTCTGGTTGACGAAGGCGTAGCGGGCCTGCGGGTCCTTGATGAAAAACACCACGTCCGCGAGGGTGTCCAGCAGCGGGGCGATGGGTTGCAGGCTGCGCAACAGGGTGTCGAGGTCGCAAGGGGCTAGGGAGGTGAGCGAAGGGTACATGGTCTGGATTCTGAGAGGACGCAGAGATCATAGAGCCAAAGCCATTGAGGCAGGAAGGTCTGAAACCGACTCGGTCTACTGTGGGAGCGGGCTTGCTCGCGAAGGCGTTGGCACATTCAAAATCGTTGCAAGCTGAGCCACCGCTTTCGCGAGCAAGCCCGCTCCCACAATAGAATCTCAGTCCGGCTCAGGTGGGTGGGGTTTCTGCCAGGTTCAACAAGGTCTCGATCCGTGCCGGGCTGAAGGGCGGGCGCGGCAGGGGCGCAGGCCAGCCGAACAGGTGTTCCAGAGCGGCGCCGCACACTCGGCCCTGGCATGCGCCCATGCCGCAGCGGCTGGCCAGTTTCGCTTCACGCCAGTTGTCATGGCCGGCCAGTTCCCCATACGGCACGTCCTCGCAGCGGCAGACCAGGGTATCCGCCGTGGCCAGGGTCTTGAGTCGTGGATCGAGGGCGAAGGCCGTGTTCAGGGCCCGGGCGAACCCCTGCCAACGTGCGCGACGCGGCCACAGCTGTTGGGCGGCGCCGCTGTTGCCGACGGCGGCATGGCCGGCGATGGCGCCTTCCACCAGCGCCAGTTCGCTGCCGCCGAAACCGGTGCACTCACCGGCGGCGTAATGTTCGCGGCGAGAGGTCGCTTGCCAGGCGTCCACTGCCAGCGCCTGTTCTTCGACCGCGCAGCCCAGGGCCAGGCCCAACTGGGTATTGGGAATGAGCCCGAAACCGCAGGCGAGCCGATCGCAGGCCAGTTCAATCGTCTTGCCTTGCTGTTGCAGGCGCACGCCCTCCAGCCGGTCCCGGCCGAGCGCCTCCAACACATGGGTGTCGGTGCGGTAGTGCCGGTCGAGCAGACTGAACGATTGGAAAAACTTTCCCGGCCAGCGGGGCAATTGCGCGGCGAAACCGGCGACGGCGCCGCGACGGGCCTGCTCGGCGATGCGTACCACCTGTGCGCCCTGATGTTTTGCCGTGGCGGCGCTGGCCAGCAGCAAGGGGCCGCTACCGGCGATCACCAGCCGTTCGCCGCGCACCGGCAAGCCGCCCTTGATCAAGGCCTGCACCCCGCCGGCACCAGTCACGCCAGGCAGTGTCCAACCGGGAAACGGCAGCAGCAGCTCACGGGCACCCGTGCAGAGGATCAAGCGCTCGTAGCTGATCTGCCAGCCACGCTCGGCGTCTTCCACCAGCAAGGTTTTATCCGCCGCGCAGGCGATCACGCGAGTACCGGCATGGCAGCGTACGTTGGCGCAGGTGTGCAGTTGATCGCGCAGGCGTCGGGCGGCGCTGGGCAGGTTGGCCTGGGGGCCGTCGCGCCAGATCTGCCCGCCGGGCATCGGGTTGTCATCCAGCAGCACGATGCGTGCACCGCTGCTTGCCGCGGCGAGGGCAGCGGCCATGCCTGCGGGGCCGGCGCCGATGATCAGCAAGTCGGTGGTTTCGTTCATGGTCGGGTCTGCACATGCATGCCATCGAGGCACAAGGTCTGGCAGGCCAGGCGGCGACGGCCATCGATCAACACCCGGCACTCCTGGCAGATGCCCATGCCGCACAAAGGGGCGCGACGCTGGCCGCTGGCGGACGTGCGGCTGCAACCGTCCGCGCCCAAGGCCAAGGCCGCCGCGACGCTGGTGCCGTTGGCAACCGAGAGCGGGCGGCCGTCGAGGAATAGATCAGGCATAGGAACAATCCCCCAGGGGTAAATGGACATCAGCGTCAAACGCCCATCCCGTGGCGAGGGAGCTTGCTCCCGCTGGGGCGCGCAGCGGCCCCGACAACGATCTGACAACTCGGTGTGTCAGGCCAATCCAGGGGACTGCTGCGCAGTCCAGCGGGAGCAAGCTCCCTCGCCACGAGGACTTGTGTCGGGCTTCAGGCATGGGCCGGCTCTCCAAGGAAACGCTGCGGCAGGTAAGGCTGCGCGGGCAGTGGCGAGGTTTCGTCGAACAACTGCGCCACCAGCAGGTCGGCCGTCGCGGGCGCCGTGGTGACGCCCAGGCCTTCGTGACCGACCGCCAGCCACAGTCCCTTGCACTGTGGATGTTGACCCACCAGCGGCAAGCCGTCGGGGCTCGCCGCGCGGAAACCGGTCCAAGCCCTGATGCCGTTAAGATGCGCCAACCCAGGCATGTATTCGACGGCGCGCTTGAGCATTTTCGCCAGCATCCAGCCTTCCACCTGCGGATCGACAGTGCCGAATTGCCGTGAGGCGCCGATGAACAATTGTCCGGTCGGACGTGGTTGGATATTGCAGGCCACCGACGGCCCGCTGGCGTTATGGGCGCTGGTGACGTAGCCCAGTTCCACCAGGGTGTGAGTGACGGTGGCGGGGTAGCGGTCGGTGATCAACAGGTGGCCCTTCTTCGGCTCGATCGGCAGTTCCGGGCGTAACTCGGTGGCCTGGATGCCATTGGCGAGGACCACCGCGTCGGCGCTCAGCCAACGACCGTCGCCGAGGCGCACGCGGTGACCGTCGACATCGCTGACCTGGGCTCGCTGCTGGCGAATGTTGGGCGCGTCCAGCATCCAGCGGGCGGCTGCCGGAGCGTAGAGGATGCCGTCGCCCTTGATCAGCAGCCCGCCTTCCAGCCCTGGGCGTAGCTCGGGCTCACGTTGATGCAGAGCGGCTTGGCCGATCAATTCACAGGCTTCGCCATGGGCCAGCAGGTTCAGGTATTTGGTGTGGGCCACCGCCATTTCTTCGGCATTGGCCGCCAGCCACAAGGTGCCATTGTTGCGCCAGGCGCAACCCTCGGGCATGGCCGGGGCCAGTTCGCGCCAGCGTTGCAGGGAATATTGACTGAGGGCCAGTTCCGCCGGGTTGTCATCCAGCACCAGCAGATGCCCCATACCGGCCGCCGTGGCGCCGTGCCAACCGGCATCCAGCACCAACACGTTGACGTTGCGCCGGGCCAATGCCTGTGCACAGGCCGCGCCAATAATGCCCGCGCCGATGACGATCACATCGGCGACATGGCCCTTGCTCACGGACGAATGCCCCAGGCGAACGGGTCGTCCCCTTCGATGATCAGGCTGGTTTCGGCACTGATGTAGGCGCGACCGCGAATGATTGGCACGATGTGCTCGCCCGAGTGTTCGTAGGAGCCTTCGAACTCGCTGCCGATGACACTGGCCTGGCGCCAGATCTGCCCAGGTTGCAGTTTTCCATCGGCCGCCAGGCACGCCAGTTTGGCGCTGGTACCGGTGCCGCAAGGGGAGCGGTCATAAGCCTTGCCCGGGCAAAGTACGAAGTTGCGGCTGTCGGCTTGCGGGTCATCGGCAAACAGTTCGATATGGTCGATCAGGCCGCCGTCCTCGCCGCGAAAACCCTGCTGCTCCAAGGCTTGCTGTACGGCGTAAGTGTAGGCGGTCAATGCGTCGAGGTTATCGCCGGCCACACGCTGGCCATGTTCGGCGATCAGGAAAAACCAGTTGCCGCCCCAGGCCACGTCGCCGACCACTTGGCCGATGCCGGGCACTTCCAGGGCCAGTGCCTTGCGGTAACGGTAGGCCGGCACGTTGCGCACGCTGACCGAGCGGTCTTCGTGCAAGGTTGCCTGTACCGTGCCCACCGGGGTTTCGATGCTGTGCACGCCGGGGCCGATCCTGCCCAGGTGGGCCAGTGACGCCACCAGGCCGATGGTGCCGTGGCCGCACATGCCCAAGTAGCCGCTGTTGTTGAAAAAGATCACGCCGGCACAGGCGCTCGGGTCCACCGGCTCGCAGAGCAGCGCCCCCACCAGCACATCGCTGCCCCGTGGCTCCAGCACGCAGGCGGTGCGCCACGCGTCATGCTCAGTGGCCAGGCGTTGCTTGCGCTCGGCCATGGTGCCCTGGCCCAGGTCAGGAAAACCGTCGGTGACCAGTCGGGTCGGTTCGCCGCCGGTATGGGAATCGATCACGGTGATGCGTTTCATGGGAGGGCCACGTCCGTTCAGATGAGTGACGGCAAGCGTGGCCCGCGCCCAGGGCGGACGGCTTGATGGTTTTATCTGTTGTGGATGACGAAATCGGCACAGCGTTGGCCTATCAATGGCTGGAAGGCAGGAACTTGAACAGGGTCTCGCAGACCCCGGCAATGTGCTCGTCCAGCAGCGCCACGGCCCGCTCGACATCACCGGCGCGGCAGGCCTTGATGATTTCCCGGTGCTCGTGATCGGCACGGTCCTTACCGGCCGAAAGACTCATCTGCATACGCAAGTAACGCTCCAGCTTGTCGTGGACCGAGCGAATCAGACTCACCATGAACGGCCGTTGCGCCGGTTCGTAGAGACAGGCGTGCAGTTGCCAGTTCAGTTCGGCCCAACGCCCGACGTCGTCTTCACCGACGAATTCCCGGCAGATGCTTTCGGCGCGGGCGAAGGTGTCTTCGGTCATGTTGGGAATCGCCAGGCGCAGCACTTTATCTTCCAGCAACATGCGCACTTCGAACATCTGCGCCAGCTCCGCCTCGGAAATGCGCGTCACCATCGCTCCGCGATTGCGCTGGAACATCACCAGGCCCTCGGCCTCCAGACGCTTGAGGGCCTCGCGCACGGGAATCTTGCTGACATTGAACTGACGGGCGATGTCATCCTGGCGAATCGGCTCGTCCTCGGCAAAATGACCAGCCACGATGGCATCGCGCAGATGGCGGGTGATGATTTCCGAGGTGGAAGGGGTGTTGCCCAGGTCAGGCAGGTTGAACTTGGATAAAGTCACGGCGGCGGGTCGTTCGGCTTAGGTGGGGATATGGTATACGACTTTGCCGAGCGCAGTGTCGAGCTGTCCAAGGCTTCCCCCAATCCTTTAGCAAGCTCCCTCGCCACAGGTTGGTGTGTTCAGCCGTGGGACAGGTGGCTCACATAAGCCTCGGTCCGGACGATGCGCCATCCTGTAACAGACACCCCAGCCAACAACGCCAGGCCGAACACGATCAACGCCACGTCAGCGCCGAAATGATCGGCCAGCAACCCGGTCACCACCACCGGGATGCTGAACCCGACATAGGCGAACAGGAAAAAACCGGCACTGACCCGGGCCTTTTCCGCGCCAGCCATGGCCGTGACGGCCGACAACCCACCCAGGTACAGGAAACCGTAGCAAGCGCTGCTGGCGCCCAGCGCTCCCAGCAACACGGCGAGCAGGGAGCCGGCGCTCGCGCCCCAGGCCAGCAAGGCATAGCTCACCGGCAGGATCAACAGCCCCAGACCCGTGGCCCTGGCCGGCGACATGCGCCGCACCCAAGGCTGGAAGAGCAAGCCGCAACTGATGACCGTGAAGGTCGACAGGCCCGACCACCGCTGCAAATCGTGGGTTGCCAGCACCGACGGCAATATGGCGATGACCAGGCCCGAAGTCGCCCAGGCCAACAGCATGGAAAAGCTGTAGGGCAGGCTACCGGCGGGAAACAAAGGCAGGCGCAGCAGCGGCGCGTCTTTGATTTTCAGCGCCGGGTCCGGTAGCCGCCAGACCACGACAATCGCCAGGGCGGCCAACAGCAGCTGCAACCAGAAGCTGCCGGGCGTGGCGCTGGGATGGACGAACAGGAACAGACTGGTCAACGCCGCGCCCAGGCCAAAACCCAGTGAGGTGCTGGCGGTGACCCGGTTGGCCGGCGAGCGGGTATCGTGGGTTGCCATGAGCTCTGTCATATAGGCAGTCGACGTGGCCGAGGCCAGTCCCGTGCCGACCCCCATCATCAAGCGCGCCACGCCCAGCGCCACCAGGCTCGGCCAGAGCAACGTCACCAGCGTCGCCAACATCGACAGCCCGAGTGCGACCAGGATCAACGGCTTGCGGCCCACCCGGTCGGCCAACCCACCGAACGCCAGCAGAACCGGCAAAACCCCTAGCACATAACCGGAAAACGCCACCGCCGTGGCCCCAGCCCCGGAGCCGGACAACTGCGCGTAGGTGGTGTACAGCGGCGCCTGCAGGTTGACCGCGAGGGTGATCAGGCAGAGGCCGAAAGCCAGCCCCCAGGAATGTCGATGCTGTGGGTTCAAGAGTGTTCCTTAACGGGTGTGCATGAAGTCCCGGGGACTATCACCGCCGGGCACAACGCAAACAAGGAACAGCCGCCGGTCATTTGTGTTTAACTGTTTTCCAGAAAATCGAGAACACTTAGCCAAGAGTGCCCGCCGTGGACCTGAAGATTGATCGCAACACTACCGAGCCCATGATCCGCCAGCTCGTGACGCACCTCACGGGCTGGATCAGCGCCCATGGCATTCGGCCCGGCGCGCGAATGCCGTCCATTCGCCAACTGGCCCGGGAAAATGGCCTGAGCCTGTCGAGCGTGATCAAGGCCTATGACCAACTGGTTGCCAGCGGGGTGCTGGAGTCTCGGCATGGCGCGGGCTTTTTTGTCGCGCAACAGGTGGCTCGGCCGGTGGAGCCGATACCTGAAACGGATAACCCGTCGTGGCGGTTGTTCGACAATGAATCGACGCAGCTCAAGCTCGGTTGCGGCTGGCTGCCCGACGCCTGGCGCGACGACGCCGACCTGGGCCAGGCGATCCGCCAGGTGGTGCGCAGCGACAACCACGCGTTGTTCAACTACAGCACCCCGTTGGGCTCGCCTCATCTGCGCCTGCACCTTCAAAAACGCCTGGGCCTGATCGACATTCACGTCGACTCGGCACAGATCATCACCACCCAAGGCGCCAGCCAGGGCCTCGACCTGCTGGTGCGAACCCTGCTCAAGCCCGGCGACCTGGTGCTGGTGGAAAGCCCCGGCTACTACAACCTGTTCAATCTGCTGAAGCTGCAGGGGGTCAAGACCGTGGCGGTGCCAAGAACCGCCCAAGGCCCGGACATCGCCTGCCTGGAACAGCTTCTCGGCGAGCACAAACCCTCGTATTTCTTCATCAACAGCATGTACCAGAACCCCACCGGCACCAGCCTGGCGCCGAGCGTGGCCTATCGTCTGCTGCAACTGGCGACGGCCCATGACTTTCGCCTCATCGAGGACGACATCTACGCCGATTTCCAGAATGGCCCGACCTCCCGCCTGGCCTCCCTGGATGCCCTGAACCGGGTGATCTACCTGGCGAGTTTTTCCAAGACCTTGTCCAGTTCCCTGCGCATCGGTTATGTGGTCGCCCAGCCCGACATCATCAGGCGCCTGGCCGAAGTCAAGATGATTACCGGCATCGGTTGTTCGCTGCTGGCGGAGAACGTGGTAGCGACGTTGCTGGCCAACGGTGCTTATCGCAAGCTGATCCAGCGCTTGCGCCAGCGCCTGAACAAGCAGATGGCAAGTACGCTGCGCCTACTGGACCCGGCCCATTGGGAAGTGTTTGCCGAACCAATGGGGGGGATGTTCGTCTGGGCCAGGCCTCGGTGCCTGGCGGCGCAACGGGTGCAGCAGATCGCCCGGCAGTTGCAGATCCAACTGTCCCAGGGTTCGACGTTCCTGCCCCAGGGGGAGGCGTGCGATTGGTTGCGGTTGAACGTGGCTTACGCCCAGGACCATCGTGCGCAGACGTTTTTCCAGCGGGTGGAGCAGGAGTCGATTGCGGCGGGTCAATAAGGTGGGGGAGATTGCTTCTGGCGCCATCGCGAGCAAGCTAGCTCCCACAGTTGATCGCGTAACCCTTGTGGGAGCGAGCTTGCTCGCGATGACGGACTGAGCGGTCACAAAAAATATCAGTGTTAATGGGAATAGATATCAAACAGCAATGAGTTACTGTATCTTTCGCGACACATTCTGTCAGCCTCCCGATGTGGAGGCTTTTTTCCATTAGGATTGTGCATCGATGCGTCGGATACTCGTTTCACTGTGTGTGCTCCAGGCTTATTCCGTTCCCACCTGGGCTGAAGAACCCATCCCTGCCAAGCCGGCCTCCCTTGAGCTGCAAGCCACGGATATCCTGGGCAGCGCCGAGTATGAATCAGCCCAGGGACCGGTGAAGGGCTATCACGCCACCCGTTCGGCCAGTGCCACCCGTACCGACACGGCGATCCATGAAACCCCGCAGTCCATTTCCGTCGTGTCCCGCGATGTGGTCGAAGACCTGAGCGCCACACGCTTGCAGGATGCCCTCGATTACGCCGGCGGTGTGGGCCGGGCCAACAACTTCGGCGGCCAGGGCCTGACCACCTTCACCGTCCGCGGTTTCACCACTGGGGAGTTCTACCGCAACGGTTTTCCGATCAACCGTGGCTACCCGAACATGCCCGACGCCAACACCATCGAGCGGCTGGAAGTCCTGCGCGGCCCGGCGACCATGCTCTATGGCCGTGGCGACCCGGGTGGCACGTTCAACGTGGTGTCCAAGCAACCGTTGGCCGAGCGCACGGTGACCCTGGGCAGCCAGGTCAGCGACCAAGGGATGCGTCGCGGTACGCTGGATGCGTCCGGCCCATTGGACGAAGAAGGGCGCCTGGCTTATCGCCTGAACGTGATCGGCGAGGGCGGCGATACGTTCCGCGACCACGTCGAGACCGAACGATATGGCGTCGCGCCGGTGGTGACTTGGCAGGTCAACGACACCACGCGCCTGACTTTCGAAGGCGACTTCATGCGCAACAATGCGCCGCTGGACCGTGGCCTGACCCATTACGCCGGCCAACGCGGCACCGCTTCGCGCGATACATTCTTCGGCGAGAAAGACGCCGGCAAGCTGCACAACGACAACAACATGCTGCAGGTGCGTTTCGAGCACATGCTCAACGACGACTGGACCCTGGCTGGCGGTACCCAGTGGCTCGACGGCACCTTGCAGGGCAATGCCGTCGAAGGCAACGGCATCGCCGCCGATGGCCGCACCCTGGGGCGTAATTTCAACTACCGTAAGCTGGAATGGACCGACCGGGACACCCAACTCAACCTCACCGGGCATTTTTCCACGGGCGGGTTCGAGCACACGTTGTTGACGGGTATCGAGTATGAAGACTACGACTACCAGTCCATCATCCAGCGCTCCTCCGGCGCCGTCGGTGCCTACCCGATCGATATCTTCGACCCGGTGCATGGCCAGCCACGCCCGGCATTGACGCGCAAGCCCACCGATGACCAGGAAAACCTCAAGACGTTTGGCGTGTTCGTCCAGGATCAGGTGGCGCTGACTGAGCGTTTGAAGTTGCTGGCGGGGGCAAGGTTTGAGCGATTCGAGCATCAGTATGAGAGTTTCGTCCCCCAGAACCCGCCTGGTAGTCGGAACTGGGACGTCACCGACAGCGCCGTCACCCCGCGCCTGGGTGTGATCTACGATCTGACCGACACCGTGGCGGTCTATGCCAATACCGCACGCTCGTTCAAGCCCAACAACGGTGCCAGTCGCGTAGGTGGCGGGTTCAAGCCGGAAGAGGGCAAGTCCTATGAGATGGGGATCAAGTGGGAAGCGCTGGATCGTCAGTTGAGCGTCGATGCGGCGGTGTACCAGATCGAAAAACGTAACGTGCTCACCACTGACCCGGTGGATTCCACCTTCAGCGTGGCCGCCGGCGAAGTGCGCAGCCGTGGCTTTGACCTGAACGTGGCGGGCAACCTGACGCCGCAATGGCGCGTGATCGGTGGTTACGCCTATGTGGATGCCGAAGTGACCAAGGACATCAATATCCCGTCCGGCACCCGCTTGCTCAATGTGCCCAAGAACACTTTCAGCCTGTTGAACGTCTATGAGTTCCAGGATGGCGGCCTCAAAGGGCTGGGCCTGGGGCTAGGCGCCAAGTACGTGGATGAACGGGCCGGCCAGACCGCGGCGAATGCATTCTCCATGGACAGCTACACGGTGGTGGACCTGCTCGGCTACTACAAGGTCAACGAACGGATCCGCCTCAACCTGGACTTGAAGAACCTGTTTGACGCCGACTACGAAGAAGGCGCTTTCGGTAACGTCTACGCCTACCCAGGTGCACCGCGGACGGTACAGGCCGGGATTTCCTACACCCTTTGAAGTCGCGCGCAGTCGCAGTCCAGGTGGGAGCGAGCTTGCTCGCGATGGCGTCGGGCCAGTCAATAAGAGGCTGACTGACTGGACCCCATCGCGAGCAAGCTCGCTCCCACAGTTTTTCCTACCACTTACCGGTGCTCATCCCCCCGTCCACCGGCAGTATCGCGCCCGTCGTGAAATCAGCGCCCGCCAGATACAACACGGCATCGGCAATTTCCTCGATGGTGCCCACGCGACCGGCCGGGGCCAGGTTGTCGAGGAAGTCGCGGTGCGCCGGGTCGTGCATGGGTGTGTCGATGATGCCGGGGGCGACCGCGTTGACCTTGATGTTGTGGGGCGACAGTTCCAGGGCCAGGGCGCGGGTCATCTGGTTGACGCCGCCCTTGATCAACACTGGCAAAGCCGCCGGCACCTGGATGTTCGGTTGCAGCGCCACGGCGGCTGAAATGTTGATGATGAAGCCGCGCTGGCGGCCGATCATGTGCGCCGCAGCGGCCTGGCTGGCGTAGACGAGGCCCTTGAGGTTGGTGTCCAGCAGCGCGTCCAGGTCCTGGGGGCTGTATTCGACAAAGGGTTTTGGCAGGAAGAAACCGGCGTTGTTCACCAGCCCGTCAACGGCGCCAAACGCCTCGACAGCTTGGGCGACGAGGGCGGTTGAAGTGGCCGGGTCAGCGATGTCGCCGGCCACACCCATGAAACCGGCCGGGTGGCCGAGCTGGGCGGCGGCAGCGTCCAGTCCGGACGGAGAGCGGGCATTGCCCACCACGTTGTATCCCCGGGCCAGGAACGCCTTGACCAAACCCAGGCCGATCCCGCTGGAAGCGCCGGTGATGATGACGGTTTTGTTGAGGCTCATGATTGACTCCTGATCACATTGAATGGAACCGATGCGCCTGTATGGCGCTGGTTGAATTCAGGGTATTGATGCATCAGGGTTTGATAAATAAGGCTTCTGGTACTTGAGTTGATACGTCATGTAATCAATGACAAGAGCAACACGTCACCCCTGTGGGAGCGAGCTTGCTCGCGATAGCGTCAGGTCAGTCGGGAGTGATGTTGACTGATACACCGCCATCGCGAGCAAGCTCGCTCCCACAGTGTTCTCAGTTGATCGCCAAACCCACGTTCGCCGATAACTCTCACAGGGTTGTTGGGTCGGCAGGCAGAAAAAAACCCGGTCAATCGGACCGGGCTCGCAAGGGTGAAGCGTTACTCCTTGGGAAGACTTCGATACGCCGTCGTCATCATCCCCGCGTATCCCCAGTTATCGGTGTCGACTTCCTCGATCACGATATGGGTCAAGTGAGGATCCTTGCCCAGCACGCGCTGGAGGGTTTCGGTGATTTCGGCAATCACCTGGGCTTTCTGTTCTCGGGTGACGCCATCTCGGGTAATTCGTACGTTGACGAAAGGCATGTTGCACTCCAACTGATGGGAAATGGACGCAGGACAACGCCCGCGTGTTGCAGGACCACTGTATTTATACGCCGCAGGCTGATAAACAGGCCTTTGGAAACTTCAGTTGATACGCGGTGTAACGAATCATGAAGCGGCATTTCGAAGACCTGCAGTTGGGCAGCATAGAACTGTTCTGCCTCGCGGCGGAGGCGGGCAGTTTCACGGCCGCGGCGCAGTTGGCGGGGGTTACCCCGGCGGCGGTGAGTCGCTCGATCTTTCGCCTGGAAGAGCGCCTGGGCTCACGGCTTTTCGTGCGCACCACCCGCAGCATCCGCCTGACCGAAGCCGGCAAGACCTATTTCGAACAATGCCGGCAAGCGTTGACGCAACTGGTCGAGGCGCAACAGGAAATGATGGGCGCCCAATCGGTGCCGTCCGGGCAACTGCGCATCAGCTTGCCCACCACCTATGGTCATCACCGGATCCTGCCGTTGCTGCCGGCGTTTCGTGCACTGTACCCGCAAGTCAGCGTGGACCTGCACCTGAGCAACCGAAACATCGATTTCGTTGCCGAAGGCTATGACCTCGCCATCCGGGTGCGAGCCCAGCCGGACTCGTCGATGATCGCCCGTCTGCTGGAAGACGCGAAACTGGTGGTGGTCGCGTCCCCGGATTACCTGCGCAAGGCCGGCACGCCACAGGTTCTTGAGGACCTGGACGACCATGAGTGCATCCAGTTCGAATTGCCCAGCAGCGGGCGACGGATTTCCTGGTTGTTCAATGTCGAGGGCAAGGAAAAGGAGGTGTTCGGCGAAGGGGGGTATTGCTGTTCGGACGACGTGCTCGGCGGCGTGACGCTGGCCAAACATGGCGCCGGCTTGTTCCAGACCTACAAATTCATCGTGGAGCAGGAGCTGGCCAACGGGCAATTGGTGGAAGTACTTGCGCCTTTTGCGGGGCGCTCGCGTCCGTTTACCTTGCTGTATCCCCATGGCCGGTATGTGCCGCAACGGGTACGTGCCTTCGTGGATTTTCTACTGCAGTACCGGAAGCAGTGGGCCGCGGATTGAGGTGATTGTGATCTGTGTCGAGGGGATAAATCCCCTCGACACAGATCACAGCGCCTTCAAGTTGACAGGACGCTTTGCGCAGAAAGTTTCTCTATCAGAACCGAAACGCCTGACGGCCAATCAGCAGCCACTTGCCATTCTTCTGCTTCTGCCAGATCTGGAAGTTCTCGATTTCCGTCGGCACCACTTCCGTGCCTTTGAGCGCCTGTGCCGAGAAGTGATTGCGCACCAGCGCAGTGTCCCCGGACAAGGTGATTTTCTGGTTCTGCATTTCCAGGGTCTTGAACGCGCTCTTGCCCGTTTCGATGTCGGCGATGAAGGCTTTCTTATCCTGGATATTGCCGCTGGAATGCCCGTAGGTGAGGTTCTCGGCGGCCAGGGCCTGGAGTTGCGGGATGTCTTTGTGCAGCATGGCCTGGGTCAGGTGGTCGACGGCCTGGGCCACTTCCTGCTCGGCGGATGAATTGGCCGCCGCTGCGTAACCGCTGAACAGGCACAGGAAGCTGATGGCGAGTGTGGTCTTCTTCATGGGGGTTCCTTGTTTTTGTTGTATTGGAGAAGGACGAGCATTACATTCTCGTCGGTCATCGTACAACCTCAAGGGAAAGCCGGGAATAGCCAATGCGCCGGTTAATTTCTGAAGGAGCCAAATTAGTGGGGCGCCCCCCTGTGGCGAGGGAGCTTGCTCCCGCGGGGCTGCACAGCAGCCCCAACAACGCCTTGGCGACTCGGTGTGTCAGGCAAATACCGGGGGCTGCTTCGCAGCCCAGCGGGAGCAAGCTCCCTCGCCACAGGAGACGCTTTAGCCATGGTGGCGCATTCACAACCCCTCGCGAACCGCCCCCCTAATCCCTTCCAGCAACATGGTGAACGCTGGATTGTCGTTGTCCTCGCGCCACACCAGGTGCAACTCGCTCTGCACCCCTTCGCCCAGGTCGATCTCACGGAACACCACTTGCTTGAACACCACGCTGGTGGCGCAACGCGGTACCAGGGCCAGGCCCATGCCGGCGTTGACCAGCGCCAGGATCGTCAGCGACGACCCCAACCATTGCACGAATTGCGGCGCGACCCGGGCCGAGCGGAGCATGCCGGTGAGCAGTTCGTTGAAGGGCGGGTAGGCGGAGTGGGAGTACATGAGGAACGGCTGGGCATCCAGGTCCTGGACGCTCACCGTGTCGGCAGTCGCCAGGGGATGCCCGGCGGGTACCGCCAGCACGAAGGGTTCGCGCACCAGGCATTCAGTGGCGTAGCCGGTTTCCAGCAGCGGCGAGCGGACGATCCCCAGGTCGATGCGCCGGGCGCGCAGGGCTTCGTGCTGCTGGTAGGTGTTCATTTCCGCCAGGACGATCTTGACCTGCGGCTGCTTCAACCGCGCCTCGGCAATCACCTTGGGCAAGAACTCGTACACCGCGCTGCCGACGAAGCTGATGGTCACCGAACCGATGTCGCCCTGGGCGAAACGCCGGGCCGCCACGGCGGCTTGTTGCGCCTGTTCCAACAGGTTCTGCGCTTCGATGAAAAACGCCCGGCCGGCGGCGGTGAGCGCCACGCTGCGGGTGCTGCGGGTGAACAGTTCGACGCCCAGGTGATGTTCCAGCAATTGAATCTGCCGGCTCAGTGGTGGCTGGGTCATGTTCAGGCGTTCGGCGGCGCGACGGAAGTTGAGTTCGGTCGCCACGGTGGTGAAGCAGCGCAACTGGGCCAGTTCAAACATTGATTCAATCCAGGTATCAATCAAGTGCCAAGTTAGATTAGACGGGAACAATCCACCGCGTCCATCATCATCCCGTTCCCCACAAAAACAATGAATCGGGAGGCACCCTTGAATAACGTAACGGACTCCACCCATGACAGCACCCTGGCGCTCGCGGCGGCCAAGGTCAAACGTCATGTACTGCCGTTGGTGGTGGTGATGTTCATCGTCAACTACATCGACCGGGTCAACATCGGCTTCGTGCGCAGCCATCTGGAAACCGATCTGGGCATCGGTGCCGCGGCCTACGGGCTCGGCGCTGGGTTGTTCTTCGTCGGCTACGCGCTGTTCGAAGTCCCGTCCAACATGCTGTTGCAACGCTACGGCGCACGGGCCTGGTTGACGCGCATCATGTTCACTTGGGGCGCGGCGGCCATGGCCATGGCCTTTGTGCAAGGTGAAACCAGCTTCTATGTGCTGCGCTTCATTCTCGGCGCGGCGGAGGCGGGCTTCTTTCCCGGCATCATCTACTACTTCACCCAATGGCTGCCTGCCAATGAGCGCGGTAAGGCGATGGCGATCTTCCTCAGCGGCTCGGCCATCGCCTCGGTGATTTCCGGCCCGGTGTCTGGCGCCTTGCTGCACATCAGCGGGATGGGGCTGCATGGCTGGCAATGGATGTTCCTGATCGAAGGTTTCGCCTCCATCGTGCTGTGCGGGTTTGTCTGGTTCTGGCTGCAATCGCACCCGAGCCAGGCCAAATGGTTGACCGCCGAAGAGAAGACCGTGCTGATCGCTGCCATCGCCGAAGAGCAGCGGGCCCGAGAAGCCGCGCAAGTGATCAAACCATCGATGTTCAAGTTGCTGGCCGACCGACAGATCGCGCTGTTCTGTTTCATCTACTTTTCCATCGCCCTGACCATCTACGGCGCCACGTTCTGGCTACCGAGCATGATCAAGAAAATGGGGAGCCTGGGGGACTTCCAGGTCGGTTTGCTCAATTCCATTCCGTGGATCATTTCCATCGTCGCGATGTACGGGTTTGCCGCCCTGGCCGGCAAATGGAAATTCCAGCAGGCGTGGGTCGCGGTGACGCTGGTGATCGCCGCGTTCGGCATGTTCATGTCCACCACCGGCGGGCCGATCTTCGCCTTCGTGGCGATCTGTTTTGCGGCGATTGGTTTCAAGGCGGCCTCGGCGCTGTTCTGGCCGATTCCTCAAGGCTACCTGGATGCGCGCATCGCGGCGGCGGTGATCGCCCTGATCAACTCCATCGGCAACCTCGGCGGTTTCGTGGCGCCCACGGCTTTCGGTTTCCTGGAACAGACCACGGGCTCCATTGAGGGCGGCCTGTATGGGCTGGCCGCCACCTCGCTTGTCGCCGCCGTGGTGATCTTTTTCGCCCGCACCACGCCGAAGCGCGATACCCCGAACTCACTGTCCGGCCGGCCCGAAACCGTTGCCGAAGCCAATCAGCCGGAAAAAAACCAAGCCTTGAACCCTGGCCCATCGGGAGCCGCTGTATGAAGATCAAACGCGTCACCGTGACACCCATCGCTTTTCGCGATCCACCTTTGCTCAACGCCAGCGGTATCCATGAGCCGTTCGCGCTGCGCTCGATCATCGAGATCGAGAGCGACAACGGTTACATCGGCCTGGGGGAGAGCTACGGCGATGCCCCGGCCCTGGCGATCCAGCAGCAGTTGCAAAGCCAGTTGATCGGCCTGGACCCGTTCAACCTCAATCAGTTGCGAGCCATCGTCCAGGCGACCGTCGCCGCGCAGAAACCGGCCAGCGCTGCCGGTGCCGAACTGGCACCGGGTTCCCATGCGAGCAAGGCGGTGAGCAATGCCTACTCGGCGTTCGAAGTGGCCTGCCTGGATTTGCAGGCCCATTACTTGAACGTGCCACTGGTGGACCTGCTGGGCGGCGCGATTCGCGACGAGATCCCGTTCAGCGCCTACCTGTTTTTCAAGTACGCCGAGCACATCGATTCGCCATACCCGCCAGACGGTTGGGGCGAGGCGCTGAGCGAACAGCAGATCGTTGCCCAGGCCCGGCGGATGATCCAGGACTATGGCTTCAAGAGCATCAAGCTCAAGGCCGGCGCCCTCGATCCGGAACATGAAGTCGCCTGCATCAAGGCGTTGAAACAGGCCTTTCCCGGCTACCCGCTGCGCATCGATCCCAATGCCAACTGGTCCCTGGAGACCTCGATTCGCATGGCCGAGCTGCTGGGGGATGACTTGCAGTATTACGAAGACCCAACGCCAGGGCTGGAAGGCATGGCCGAACTGCACAAACGCACCGGGCTGCCCCTGGCGACCAACATGGTGGTCACCGATTTCGATGAGTTCCGCCGCAGCGTGGCCCTGGACAGCGTGCAGATCGTCTTGGCCGACCACCACTACTGGGGTGGGCTGCGGGACACCCAGGCTCTGGCGAAAATGTGCAGCACCTTCGGCCTGGGCGTGTCGATGCATTCCAACTCGCACCTGGGCATCAGCCTCATGGCCATGGCCCACGTGGCGGCCGCGGTGCCGAACCTGGACTACGCCTGCGACACCCATTACCCGTGGCAGGAGCCGGATGAAGAAGTGATCAAGGGCGGCAAACTGCCGATTGTCGACGGCTGCGTGAAGATCACCCGGGCGCCGGGCCTTGGCTTGGAGCTGGACCGGGATCAATTGGGCAAGCTGCATGACCAGTTCCTAAGTTGCGGCATCCGTCAGCGCGACGATGTGCGGCAGATGCAGCGCTACCGGCCGGAGTGGAAGACCGTCAAGCCGAGGTTCTGAGCTGATAGCGAGGGGGCCTGCTGCGCCGCCCAGCGGGAGCAAGCGCCCTCACCACAAAAGCAACACGGTGCAAACCTGTGGGAGCGAGCTTGCTCGCGATAGCGCTGTGTCAGCCAACCGTATTGTTGAATGACCTGCCGCCATCGCGAGCAAGCTCGCTCCCACAATAAGCAGGACAACCGGCCCACACCCAAAGTATCGCAGCCGTCGGCAAGGCAGTCTTACACCCAAGCTGTCGCGCCCCTCGTCCTCGCCGTCTTACACCCAAACTGCCGCGCCGGGCCGGCGCTTCCAAAGCATTCGTCAATTGCCTCCAAGGCAGCGTATGACGCGCCCTGGCACCTTTCGATAATCGCCTCCGACATCCCGTCCCCTGTTGCGGAGCGCGCCATGCACAACAATAAAAATACCTGCCTGCGTTTTTTGCCTGCGGTCATCGCCGGTCTTTCCAGTCTGGGCCTGACGTCTTGGGCCAACGCTGAAATCATGCTGTACGACAAGGACCAGACCACCTTTTCCACCGACGGCTACATCAACGCCTTCTACGTCAACAGCGACGTGGACCGCGCGGGTGAGCAGTACGACCGTCGGCAGGCGCGGGTCAAGATGGGCTTTTTGCCCAACTACCTGGGGTTCAACATGGGCAAGCAGGTCGATGACCTCAAGCTCGGCGCCCGGGCTTCGTTCTGGGTGACTATCAACGATAGTGAAACCAACGGCACCGACACCGCCATCGACGTACGGCAGTTCTACGGCACCGTGGCCAATCCAGAGTGGGGCGAAGTGCTGATCGGCAAGGACTTCGGCCTGTTTGCCCGCTCCAACATCCTGCTGGACGAACTGCTCGCCGGTTATGGTCAGGTCAGCGACACCCTGGGGCTGGTGGACGGCGGTGGCGTGTCATTCGGCAACATCGGCAGCGGTTACCCGTACCCGTTCCCGACTTCGCAGATTACTTATCGCACGCCGGTGATGGACGGGCTGCGGGTGGCGGTGGGGATCATGGATCCGGTGGACACCAACGACAACAGTGCTACCGGCAAGGCCTATCAGGAAAACCCGCGCACCGAGAGCGAAATTACCTACCAGTTCGACCTGGGCGGGGCGAAGATCTACAGCTGGCTCAACGGCAGCTACCAGACCTCGGACAATACCGACTCCACCGTCGAATCGGTGACTTCCAAAGGCCTGGGGTATGGCGTACAGGCGAAGATGGGTGGGTTGTCGCTCACCGGCTCGGGGTTCCAGGCCAAGGGCATCAACCCGTTCTTCACCAACAACGCCGGTGAAGCCACCCTGCGCAATGTCGACAGCAAGGGTTACCTGTTGCAGGGCTCGTACAAGCTGGGCAAGAACCGCCTGGCGCTGTCCTACGGCAAGACCGATGACGACGGCAACGGCGTGGTAGGCAGTGGCGCCGATTACGAAACCCGGGGCATCGCGCTGTTCCACGACATCAACGACAACCTCAAGCTCGTGGCCGAGTACAACCAGTTCGAAATCAACGGCCACGACACCAGTGCCCAGAACGAAGACACCGACACCTTTGCTGTGGGCGCGGTGCTCACCTGGTAAGGGTGACCCCCTGACTGCGCACATTACCCTGTGGGAGCGAGCTTGCTCGCGATGGGCTCAAGTCAGTCGGCATGGATGTTGACTGACCCGCCGCTATCGCGAGCAAGCTCGCTCCCACAGGATGTTTCACTGATGTACCCCTCCGATCGCTTTTGTGGCGAGGGAGCTTGCTCCCGCTGGGCTGCGCAGCAGCCCTGAGGCCTGACATCCTGATATCTCGCGTCGATTGATCTTGGGGGCTGCGCATCAGCCCCCTTTTTTCAGTGGGATGTCCCCTCGGCGAACTCGATCTTGTTGCCGACGTTGTACTTGCCCGAAGGCTTGTTCATGGGCAGGCGCTTGATTTCCTGAAGGGTGTTGCTGTCGTAGACGATCAGCGCGCCATCGGTGTCCCAGATACTCAGCAGCAAGTAGCGCCCGTCGCGGGTGAACTCGACGTGGGCAGCGGTCTTGCCGGGCATGGGCCGCAGGGTGTGAGCGATTTCCAGGGTCTGTTTGTCGATCAGGTGGATGGCGTCGTTGTCGGGGCCGAAGAACACATCGGTCCAGGCGTAGCGAGAGTTGGCATGGCTGCGCAGGAAGAAACCCGGCCCTAGGGTGGGGATTTGCTTGATGACTTTCCAGGTGTCGAAGTCGATCACCGAGATCAGCCCCTTGCTGATGTTGGGCGTGGCGAACACCCAGTGCCCATCGCGTTTCCAATAGGTCCCCGAGCCCAGGTGCGGCATGCCCGGCAGCGCGATGTCGGTGACGATCCGCCCTGTGTCGAGGTCGATCACCTGGCCGCCCTGGGCCTTGCGTGAGGTGGCGAGCAACTGTCGGTAATCGGGCGAGAAGGAAAAGTCGTCGAGGTAATCCTCGGCCTCGATCCGCCTGGGCACGAAGTCCGGCTTCGGCCCGGTGGACAGCTCCCAGACCTCTTTCACGTCCTTCAAGGCGACGATGAAGCTGTTGCGCGGCGGCGCGGTATAGACCGCACTGACCCGCGAGGCCTGGCCGTCCAGCCCCACCGTTGCAACCGTCTTGACCAGTGACAGGTCGCGGGCATCCAGCACCACCACGTTACCCGGCAGGGTGTTGCCCACCAGCACCCAGCGCCCGTCCTTGCTCACCGCCAGGTTGCGGGTATTGAGCCCGGCCCGCACCTCGGCGATGAGCGTGAGGTTGTGCAAGTCATACAGACTGATCCAGCCGTCCCGGGAGGCGAAATAGACGAAGCGTCCGTCCGGCGAAAATTTCGGTCCGCCATGTAGCGCAAAGTGTGAGGCGAAGCGCGCCAGGACCTCGAAGCGATCTCCGTCGACGATATCGACGTGATGGTCGCCAGCCTCCACCACCACGAACAGGTTCAGCGGATCGGCGTGGTGCTGGGGTTTGTCGGGCAGGGTCGCGACATCCGCCAGCAAGCGATGGCTGCGGCGAGTGTCGTCCTCGCTCCAGGTCGGTTCGACGGCAGGCGAACGTTGGAGATAGTGGGTCAGGCCATCGATCTGTGCGGGCTCCAGCACCGCACCGAATGCCGCCATCTGGCTGGCCGGGCGCCCATGCTCGATCACCTGGCGAATCTCGTCGGGCTTGATCCGGCTCAGGCTCTGGGGCAACAGCGCCGGCCCGGCAGCGCCGATGCGATTGACCCCGTGGCACTGCTGGCAGTGTTGCTGGTAGTTGTGTTCGGCCAATGCCAGGTCCGGTTCGGGCGCCGTGGCAGCGTGGACGGCACCGATCCACAGCAACGAGGCAAGCCAGCCGATTCTCATGATGCCACCCTTGAGATACCGGGCTGGAGCGGTATGGCCGGGTGCAGACGCGCCGGATGCTCCAGCAGTTGATGGGCAAACAAGCCGACCACCTTGCCGATCACCGTCAAGGTCGGCAGGCCTTCGGCGCACGTCAGCGCCATCTCCGGCAATTGCTGAAGGGTGCCCCGCAGGACCTGTTGGTCGGGGCGCGTGCCGTTGCTGATCAAGGCTGCCGGCGTGTCGGCCGCCAGACCCGCCGCGATCAGTCGCGTAGCGATGGTGCCGAGGTTCGACAAGCCCATGTAGAACACCAGGGTCTGACTGTCATCCGCCAGGCTTTGCCAGGGCAGGTTCAAGTCGCCTTCGCGTTGCAGATGACCGGTGATGAAACGACAGGAATTGACCAGGTCGCGATGGGTCAGGGGAATGCCGGCATAGGTGCTGCAACCGGCCGCGGCGGTGATGCCGGGCACGATCTGGCAATCGATACCCCGCGCCAGCAGATACTCCAGCTCCTCGGCACCGCGACCGAAGATGAACGGATCCCCGCCCTTGAGTCGCACCACCCGCTGACCCTGGTCGGCCAGGTCGGCCAGCAGTTCGTTGATTTGTGGCTGAGGCAGGCTGTGGCAACCGGCGGCCTTGCCGACGTAGTGCCGGGCGCAGGGCAGGGGGATCAGGTTGAGCAGTTGCGGGCTGATCAAGCGGTCGTAGACCACCGCGTCGGCCTGCATCAACAGGCTCCAGGCGCGCAACGTCAGCAGGCCCGGGTCACCGGGGCCGGCGCCGACCAGGGCGACTTCACCCGGTCTGAAGGGCGATTGCAGGACAGCGGGCAAAACGATGGAGGCAGGCATGGGACTTCCTTGGTTCGTCATCAGGTTCGCCGTCGGTTTATCAGGCGCAGGGCATCGCAACGCTGGGAATCGCGTGCAGGCCGATTTCGTCATCGCTGAGGTGGCAGCCGGGGTCCTGGCCCCACAGGTCGCCGTCGGCCCAGGCGCGGGTGCGGGTATTGCCGTTGCAGATGTCCAGCCAGCGGCATTGTCCACAACGGCCGCCCACGGCCCGTGGATGTTCGCGCAGCTTCAGCAGCAGGGCATCGGGACGCTCTGACCAGAGGGTCTTGAACGGCGTCTGGCGCACGTTGCCCACCGAGTGCTGCCACCAGTACGTGTCGGGATGGACCTCGCCGGTATTGTCGATGTTGGCGATGCCGCTGCCCGACGCATTGCCGCCCCAGGCCCGCAGCATCTGCTCCAGTGCGGCGTAGTGCCGGGGCATGCGCCGGGATACCCATTGCAGCAACAGGATCGCATCGGCGTCGTTGTTGCCGCTGACGAAGTCACTGTCGCGGCCCTGTTCGATGTCGTGCCAGGCCCGCTCGAAGATCAGGGTCATGGCCTCGCGACTCATTTGCTGGTGGGCATCGAGCTTGCGACTGCGCTTGCCCCGGCCGCTGTAGTTCAGATGCGACAGATAGAATTTCTGCACGTCGTACTCATCCATCAAGTCCAGCAAGCGCGGCAACTGGGCGTGGTTGTGCTGGGTGAGGGTGGTGCGCAATCCGACTCGGATGCCTTGCTCGCGGCAGAGCCGGATGGCCGCCATGGAGCTGGCGAAGCTGCCTTTGAGCTGGCGGAACTCATCGTGGGTCGCTTCCAGGCCGTCGATGCTGATGCCGACGTAATCGAAGTTCGCCGCGGCAATCTGTTGGATATTGGACCTATCGATCAGTGTGCCGTTGGTGGACAGGGCCAGGAAAAAACCCTTGCTGCGGGCATAGGCACTGAGTTGGAACAGGTCGTCGCGCAGCAGCGGTTCGCCGCCGGACAAGATCAGCACGCGCACCCCGGCGTCATGCAAGTCATCGATGACCTTGAGCGCCGCCGCGGTGTCCAGTTCGTCGCGAAACACGCTGTCGGCCGACGTGGCATAGCAGTGCTTGCAGGTCAGGTTGCAACGCCTGAGCAGGTTCCAGATCACCACCGGCGGGCGGTGTTTGCCCGGTGGCACGACGCGTGGGGCGGGGCATTGCCCGGCCAGGGCTCGCAGGTAGTGGCTGATCCTCAACATAAAGCGCTCCTTCGATTTCGATCGACGTTCGGGTTCAGCGCGGCTTGTTCCCGCGTTGTGGGAGCAAGGGTTGGTGGGAGCAAGGCTTGCCCGCGATGAAGTCGATGCGGTCCTTCATAAAACCTGCGCCCCTGTTTCGCGAGCAAGCTTTGCTCCCACAGGCGTCAGGCGCAGGCCGGTTTTTTTCAGGATGCGGCTGCTCACCAGCATGTCGTCGGCGG
Source organism: Pseudomonas sp. NFACC04-2 (assembly GCF_900119265.1). Classification (NCBI taxonomy): domain Bacteria; kingdom Pseudomonadati; phylum Pseudomonadota; class Gammaproteobacteria; order Pseudomonadales; family Pseudomonadaceae; genus Pseudomonas; species Pseudomonas sp. NFACC04-2. Next base: position 127,132 of record NZ_FPJC01000001.1, on the reverse strand, counting down.
CGCAGGCGTCCCCCAGCAGGTAGCGCAGGTGTTCGCGGTAGCTGTCGATTTCTTCGCGGCTGCGGCCGTGGACCATGGCGAACAGGTTGTAGCGCCAGCCGGGCCGGCGTGGCCGCCGGTAGCAGTGGCTGACGAAGGGCTGCGCCCCCAGCAGCGCGCCGAGGCGCGACATGTCGGCGTCGGTCACGTCCCAGACCGTCATGCCGTTGTGGCGATAACCCAGGCGGTAGTGATTGGGCACGGCGGCGATCCGCCGGATTGCTCCTTCGACCTGCAGGCGCTTGAGCAGATCGAGGGTGGATTCCACGCTCAAGCCCAGTTGCTCGGCCAGCCAGGCCCAGGGGTCTTCGAGCAAGGGCAGGCCAGCCTGGGTCAGTTCCACCAGGCGCAACGCCAAGGGCGTTTCATCCAGCCGTGGCGGCGCTTGCCACGAAGCCTCAGACGGGGAAGTACAGGCCGACATGGTAGGTCTCCTCTTTGGGCAGGTTCAGCGGCACCAGGCCGGTCAGGTGTTCGATGCGCAGCAGGGTGTCGTCGATTGCCTGTTCGCTGGGGCAGGCGAGCACGAACCACATGTTCCAGGTGTGCTCGCGGCGGTAGTTGTGGGCCACTTCGGGCATGTCGGCGAGCAGCTCGGCGATGGCTTCGAAGCGTGGTTCGGGCACTGCCAGCGCCGCCAGGGTGAACGCGCCGCCCAGGCGGTCGATGTCGAACATCGGGCCGAAGCGGGTGAGTACGCCGTCGTTGAGCAGTTCGTGCAGGCGGTCGAGCAATTCAGTGCAACTGCTGTCCAGTTCCTGGGCCAGGGCTTGCCAAGGATGGCGGACCAGCGGCAGGCCCAGTTGCAGGCGATTGATCAGGCGGCGGTCGAGGTCATCCATCGGTACGGGCTCCGACCGGTGCGGCGTAACGTGCGCCGCATTGTTTGAACAGGTGCGTGCTGAACAGCAATTGATGGGGCAGGTCATCCAGCAAGTGTTCTTCCAGCAGCGCCTGGACCTGGGCTTCGACGCGGTCGCGCTGGCGACCATGGATCATGCAGAACAGGTTGTATTGCCACTGGGGCAGGCGCCGCGGGCGTTGGTAGCAAAGGCTGATGCCGGGGGCCTGGCCGAGGCGCCGACCGACTTCATCGACCAGGGCGTCCGGCACGTCCAGCACCAGCATGGCGTTGGCGGCAAACCCCAGGGCGCGATGGTTGACCACCAGGCCGACGCGCCGGAACAGGCCCTGTTCATGCCAGCACTGCACCTGCTCGAGCACCTGGGGCTCGCTGGCCTCGATCTGCTCGGCCAGGGCCTGGAAGGGCCGCGATGTCAGGGGCAGGCCGGTTTCCAGTAGACGGCGCAGCGCCAGTGACTGTTGCTCGCTCAGGGCGTTTTTCATGGGGTGGCCTCCAGGGCGAAGCCCAGGTCGATGCGGTAGGCGGTGAGCATGGGCAGGTCCAGTGGCGTGAGACCGGTGTCGTGTTCCAGTTCCTGGAGGATGTTGTCCAGGTGGGCCCGGTTGGGGCCGGTCAGTACGAACCAGAGGTTGTAGCGATGCTCCCGGGCATAGTTGTGATTGACTTCCGGGTATTGGCTGACGCGTGCCGCCACCTGGTGCAAGCGGTCTTCGGGCACGGCGAGGGCGGCGAGGGTGCTGGCCCCGGCCCGGGTGTGTTCGAACACCGGGCCGACGCGCGATAAGGTCCCGGCCACTTGCAGGTGGTGCAGGCAGTCGATGACCTGGGCTTCGCTGCAGCCCAAGGTCTCGGCCATGGCTTGATAGGGCTCGGCGCACAACGGCAGGCCATGCTGGAATCGATCGATCAGGCGCCGGGCCAGTGAGTTGAGTGTCATGGTCAGTACCCCGGCTTGTGCGCGCGGCTGCTGAAGAAAATGCCGCTGGGGCTCAGGGCCGGCAAGCTGCCCAGGCGTTCGAGGCGATAAGGGTCCCAGACCTGCACCTGACCGCCATCCCGGGCGGACAGCCACAGCTGGTCGCCCCGGGCGGTGAACTCCATGTGCAGCACCGCCGGGCCGGGTCGCAGGTCGGCGACGATGGCGTGGGTCTGGGTGTCGATGACCTGGACGCGGTCGTTGTCCGGGTAGGCGAAGTTGACCCACAACTGCCGGCCATCCGGTCGCGCCGTGACGAACACCGGTTGACCGGCCACGGCGATAGCGTCGGTCTGTTGCCAGTCCTGGGCGTGCATCACCAACACTTGGTGATGCCCGACGGCGGGCACGAAGGCTTGCTGATCGGCGATGGCCCAGCCTTCCAGGTGCGGCATCTTGTACACCGGGAGCCGCTCCTGGCCGCGCCCGTAATGCCCCAGTACCCGTTTCACCCCGCGCTCCGGGTGCCAGAGATCGAGTTGGGCCATGCCGTCTTCACCGAACAGTCCGGCCATGTAGTAACGCCCGTCCGGGGTGATCAGGGCGTCGTAGGGTTGTTGGCCAATGGCGGTGAAACGTTCGATGCGCGGGGTGAGGCCCAGGCTGAAATCGGCGGTCCAGATTTCGCCGGTGTCGAACAGGCTGAACACGAAGCGTTGTCCCGGCGCATCCACCAAGCCAACCACCCGTGAGTGCTTCTCGCCACCGGGCAACGGCGTGGCCGGGATGTCCGCGACCTGTTCCAGGGTCAGGGCATCGAATACCTTGACGCCGCCGGGCTCGTAGTTGGAAACGGCGATCAGCTTGCCGTCCTGGCTGATCGCGCCACCGATGCTGTTGCCGCCCTGGATGATCCGGCGTTCGACGCGCGCACTCAGCAGGTCGACCTTGCTCAGGCCGCCATCACGGCCGAAGACATAGGCGTAGCGCTGGTCGCGGGAAAACACCACCGAGGCATGGGACAGGTCGCCCAGGCCTTCGACGCGGCCCAGGGCGGTGCGGGTGTCGCTTTCGATGATTTGCAAGCTGCCGCTGGCGCGCTCCACCACCACGCCCAAGTCGCCGGTGCCGCGCAACGGTGTCTGGGCGCAACCGCTGAGCAGCAGGGCGATGGCCATGGAGGACAGGAAGGAACGGATCATGGGGCGGGTTTTCCTTGAAGGAGCCGGTCCACCAGCCAGCGAATGTCGTCGGGCGCAAGCAACGCTGCCCAACCGGGCATGGCGCTGCCGGGCCGTCCGAGGGTGACGGTGGCGATGAGGCTGTCGCGGGATTTTCCGGCCAGGGCTTCGTGGGTCAGGGGCGGACCGAGGCCGCCGGTCAGATACAGGCCGTGGCAGGCGCCACAGTCCTGGTCCAGCAGGTGTTGCAATTGGACCTGGCGCTGGCTGTCGGGAGCGGCCAGCACGCAGGGCGTGGAAAGCAGGAGGAGGGCGATCATCGAAGTGATATGGCTATGTCGTTCCATGACGCTCTCCTGAATAAAATTGCACCGCTTTTGTGGCGAGGGAGCTTGCTCCCGCAGGGCTGCGAAGCAGCCCCCTGGTCTTGCCTGACACATTGAGTCGTCAGGTGGCTTTTGGGGCTGCTGCGCAGCCCAGCGGGAGCAAGCTCCCTCGCCACGGGGTCGTATCAGGCAGGTCCTGCCTGGGTTTATTTAAGGGTCAAGACCCACGCAGCGAGGATCTTGGCTTCCTCTTCCGTCACGGGGTTGGCCGGCATTGGCATTGGTCCCCAGTTGCCTTGCGTGCCTTCCTTGATGTGCTTGGCGAGCACGTCCTGGGCCCCGGCGACGCCAGCGTTTTTCGCCGCGACCTCCTTGAGCGCCGGGCCCACCACCTTGGTGTCGATGGAATGGCAGGCGGCGCAGGGTTTGCTCTTGAACAGCGTCGGGCCGTCTTGCGCCAACGCCGGCAGGCTGTAGGCGGCAGTCAAGGCCAGGGCAATCAGAATAGGCTTCATGGTTTTTCCTCTTATTGATGGGGCTCAATAGATGTCGTGTTGGGTGTTGTAGACGTTGAATTTCCCGGTCGGGGTGATCAGGCGCTTGTCCTTGATCACGTTCTTGACCTTGAGGGTCTTGTCGTCGATCACCACCAGCGCTGACTCGTCTTCCTGACCACTCCAGACCGAGAACCAGACCTCGTCGCCGGCCTTGTTGTATTCCGGTTGCACCACGCGCAGCGCGCCTTTCTCGATGCCCGCGTATTCGGCGATCGGCAGCACGGTGTAGCCGGCGTCGAGCTTGTCGATGTTGAACACCGCCACGGACTGGCTGAGCTTGGCGTCCGGGCTGAGGGTGGTGTCGACATACAGGTGGCGCGAGGCGGGGTGGGTCTTGATGAACAGCGAGCCGCCACCCTGGCCCTGGAGCGAACCGACCTGCTTCCAGGCGTATTGCGGATGCTTGATCGGGTCGGTGCCGATCATGGAAACCCCGGCGTCGCCCAAGTGGCTGGTGGCCCAGACCGGTCCGTAGAGTGGATGGTTGAAGTTGGCGCCGCGCCCTGGGTGCGGGGTCTTGCCGACATCCACCAGGGCGGTGAGCTTGCGTTCCTTGGAGTCGATCACAGCGACCTTGTTGGAGTTGTTGGCGGCCGTCATGAAGTAGCGATGGCTGCTGTCCCAACCGCCGTCATGCAGGAACGGCGCGGCGTCGATGCTGGTGATGGTGAGGTTCTTGATGTCCTGGTAGTTGACCAGCATCACCTTGCCGGTTTCCTTGACGTTGACGATGAACTCCGGCCATTCGTGGGAGGCGATGATGGCCGCGACCCGCGGCTCGGGATGGTATTGCTGGGTGTCGACGGTCATGCCCCGGGTCGAGACGATCTGCTTGGGCTCCAGGGTCTCGCCGTCCATGATGGTGAACTGCGGCGGCCAGTAGGAACCGGCGATGGTGTATTTGTCCTCGTAGCCCTTGAACTTGGAGGTCTCCACCGAGCGGGCTTCGATGCCCACCTTGATTTCCGCCACCTTTGTCGGCTCTTTCGGCCATAGGTCGATCATGTCGATCTTGGCATCGCGGCCGATCACCAGCAGGTAGCGCCCCGATGCGGAGATACGCGAGATGTGCACCGCATAACCGGTATCGATCAGCTTGACGATCTTCTTGGTATCGCCGTCGATCAAGGCGATCTTGCCATCGTCGCGCAGAGTGACTGAAAACAGGTTTTGCAGATTGAGGTTGTTGAGCTGCCGGGTCGGACGGTCCTCGGGTTTGACCAGGACCTTCCAGGTCTTGAGGGTTTCGGCCATGCCCCATTCCGGCGGTGTCGGCGGTGTGTGCTGGATGAACTTGGCCATCACCGTGATCTGGTCTTTGGTCAGGGCATTGGAGGTGCCCCAGTTCGGCATGCCGGCGGCGGAGCCATAGGTGATCAGCGCCTCCAGGTAGGCCTGGCCGCGGGACTGGGTGATGTCGGGCGTCAGCGGTTTGCCGGTGGCGCCTTTGCGCAAGACTCCGTGGCAGCCGGCGCAGCGCTGGAAATAGATTTCCTTGGCCGAGTCGAAGTCGGCCTGGCTCAGGTCCGGCGCGCCTTCGGTCTTGACCACGCGGGACGGTTCCGGCGTGGTGGGTTGGTCGGCGAAGGCGTAGGGAGCAACCAGCGCTGTACACAGCGCCGTCACCCTCAGGGCCCACGTTTTTTTGTGGCTGATCAGCATTCCATTTCTCCTCAGGCATGACCCGCGCTGCGCTGTAATTGACGTTCGGCGCGCAGGTTCTTGGTGCGATGCAAGGCTATGCCCAGGTCGGTGGTGAGCCGCTTGACGGCGATCAAGTTTGCTGGCCGCCGCCCTTGCCAGGTTGTCGCAGTGCGCCGTAGCGTGGCCGGCAATCGTGTTGTTTGATCAGGCCCTCGCCATGAACGCTATCCACACTCTGCAGCACCCCGACGAACCCTTTTATCAACCCCAGGACAACGAGCAGGCGATGTTCGAGCAGGCCTGGCATCACGGCATGCCGGTGCTGATCAAAGGCCCCACTGGCTGCGGTAAGACCCGCTTCGTCCAGCACATGGCTCACCGCCTGAAACTGCCGCTGTACACCGTCGCTTGCCACGATGACTTGAGCGCGGCTGACCTGGTGGGCCGTCACCTGATCGGCGCCCAGGGCACCTGGTGGCAGGACGGTCCCTTGACCCGGGCGGTGCGTGAGGGCGGCATCTGCTATTTGGATGAGGTGGTCGAAGCGCGCCAGGACACGGCGGTGGTGCTGCACCCGCTGGCCGATGATCGCCGGCAGCTGTACCTGGAACGCACCGGCGAAGTGCTGCAGGCACCGCCGTCCTTCATGCTGGTGGTGTCGTATAACCCCGGTTACCAGAACCTGCTCAAGGGTATGAAGCCCAGCACGCGCCAGCGTTTCGTGGCGATGCGCTTTGGCTATCCGGCGGTGGCCGATGAAGAGCGCATCGTCGCCCGCGAGGCGGGCGTGGACCTGGCCCTGGCGGCCCAGGTGGTGCGGCTGGGACAGGCGCTGCGCCGGCTCGACCAACATGACCTGGAGGAAGTCGCTTCAACGCGCCTGTTGATTTTCGCCGCGCGCATGATCGGCTCCGGCATGGAACCGCGCCAAGCCTGCCTGGCCTGCCTGGCCGAGCCGTTGAGTGACGATCCGCAAACCGTTGCAGCCTTGATGGATGTGGTCGATGTCCATTTCGGCTGAAACCGCTGGCGTGCCCCGGCGGTTGCCCGGGGATCTGGCGATGTGGTTTTTCATCCTCGCCGAGCTGTCGGTGTTCGCGCTGTTGATCCTGGCATTCACCGTCGCCCAGGCGTTGCACCCGCAGATGTTCAGCGAGGGCCGGCAACTGCTGGACCGCTCCACGGGCCTGGCGATGACCCTCAGTCTGCTCACCGCCGGCCTGTTTGCCGCCCTGGCCCAGGAGCAAGTCAGGCGGGACCGGCCGCGTCGCGCCGCGCTGTTGTTGTGTGGGGCGTTGTTGCTCGCCTGCGGTTATGTGGCGATCAAGCTCACTGAGTATGCCCATCTGCTGGCGAACGGCTTGGGGATGGAGCGCGACACGTTCTTCACCTTGTACTGGATCCTCACCGTGTTCCATTTTCTCCATGTGCTGCTGGGCATGGTGATCCTCGCCTGGCTGGCCGAGGGTTGCCGGCGTCGGCGCTACGGTGCGCAGGAACACAGCGGGTTGGAGTCCGGCGTGCTGTATTGGCACATGGTCGATCTGGTTTGGGTCTTGCTGTTCCCGGTTGTCTACATTCTCGGTTGAGCGGAGGTGCTCATGTCGGCTTCCCGTGTCTTGATCGCCTGCTGGATGACCCTGGCCGTGCTCAGCACCGGCACCGTCGCCCTGGGCCAGGTCGCCGCCAGCGGGCTGGTGTCCATCGCCATCCTGGCGGTCGCGGTGACCAAGGCCTGGCTGATCGCCGACGGCTTCATGGAACTGCGCCATGCGCCGCGCCTGTGGCGGCGGTTGATATTGAGTTGGGCCGCACTATTGGCCGTGCTGATTGCCTCGACACTCATGTCTGGCACATAACCGTGGCGAGGGAGCTTGCTCCCGCTGGGCTGCGCAGCAGCCCCAAGGCCAGGCATCCCGGTGTATCAGGCTGACCGCGATCAACTTGCCTGGGGCCGCTTCGCGCCCCGGCGGGAGCAAGCTCCCTCGCCACAAAAGCTCATCTGCCTTTTGGGCTGTGTTGGAACAACCTACCAAAACCATCGGAGATTCTTGATCGCCATCAAGCGGTTTCAGCCCCCTCGGTTCCTAAAATGGTCACGCCAAGCAATGAGGAAGTGACCATGTCAGATACCTTCACCAAAGGCATGGCCAGGAATATTTACTTCGGGGGAAGCATCTTCTTCTTCCTGATATTCCTGGCCCTGACCTACCACACGGAACAGACCTTTCCCGAACGCAGCAACCAGGCGCAATTGACGGAGTCGGTGATACGCGGCAAGGGCGTCTGGGAGCGCAACAACTGCATCGGCTGCCATACGCTGTTGGGCGAGGGCGCATATTTTGCGCCGGAGCTGGGCAACGTCGTGAACCGGCGTGGTGGCGACGAGGCCTTCAAGCCGTTCCTGCAGGCGTGGATGAAAATGCAGCCGCTGAACGTTCCGGGTCGTCGGGCCATGCCCCAGTTCAACCTCAGCGAGCAGGAGGTCGACGACATCGCCGAGTTCCTCAAGTGGAGTTCGAAAATCAATACCAATGGCTGGCCGCCAAACAAGGAGGGCTGAGAGATGAGCATGGCTAATCCGCATCTGAAATTCGCCTCGCAGGCCGTCGCCAAACCCTATTTCGTGTTTGCCCTGATGCTGTTCCTCGGGCAGGTGCTGTTCGGTTTGATCATGGGCCTGCAATACGTGGTCGGCGACTTCCTGTTCCCGCTGATCCCCTTCAACGTGGCCCGCATGGTCCACACCAACCTGCTGATCGTCTGGCTGCTGTTCGGCTTCATGGGCGCGGCGTATTACCTGATACCGGAGGAGGCCGACCGCGAACTGCACAGCCCGAAACTGGCGCTGGTGTTGTTCTGGGTATTCGCCGCCGCAGGCGTGGCGACGATCCTGGGTTACCTCTCGGTGCCTTATGCCACGCTGGCGAAATTCACCGGCAACGACCTGCTACCGACCATGGGCCGCGAGTTCCTGGAACAGCCGACCATCACCAAGATGGGCATCGTCGTGGTATGCCTGGGGTTCCTCTACAACATCGGCATGACCCTGCTCAAGGGGCGCAAGACCACGGTCAGCATGGTGATGATGACCGGGCTGATCGGCCTGGCGGTGTTCTTCCTGTTCTCCTTCTACAACCCGGAAAATCTCGCACGCGACAAGTTCTACTGGTGGTGGGTGGTGCATCTTTGGGTGGAAGGCGTCTGGGAACTGATCATGGGTTCGATGCTCGCCTTCGTCCTGATCAAGATCACCGGCGTGGACCGGGAAGTGGTGGAAAAATGGCTCTACGTGATTATCGCCATGGCGTTGATCACCGGGATCATCGGCACCGGTCACCACTTCTTCTGGATCGGCGCGCCCGAGGTCTGGTTGTGGGTCGGCTCGATCTTCTCGGCGATGGAACCGCTGCCGTTCCTGGCGATGGTGGTCTTCGCCTTCAGCATGGTGAAAAACCGCCGTCGGCAGCATCCGAACCGTGCCGCCACGTTGTGGGCCAAGGGCACCACGGTCACCGCGTTCTTCGGCGCGGGTGTCTGGGGTTTCCTGCACACCCTGGCACCGGTCAACTACTACACCCACGGTTCGCAACTGACCGCGGCCCACGGGCACCTGGCTTTCTACGGTGCCTACGCGATGATCGTGATGACGCTGATCAGCTACGCCATGCCGCGCTTGCGGGGCTTGGGTGAAGCGGCGGACGAACGCTCCCAGCGCCTGGAGATCTGGGGCTTCTGGTTGATGACCCTGTCGATGGTGATGATCACCTTGTTCCTCACCGCCGCCGGTGTGGTCCAGGTGTGGTTGCAGCGGTGGATGACGGATGGCAGTGCCTTGCCGTTCATGGCGACGATGGACCATTTGAAGCCGCTGTTCTGGGCGCGACTGGTCAGCGGCGTCGGGTTCCTGGCCGGGTTGCTCTGCTACCTGTTCAGCTTCCGTCAACGTGGTCGTGCGGCCCTTCGCGCACCGGCGGCGGTGGTGCCTTCTTGAGAGGACGCTACTGAGTCCGTGGCGAGGACGCTTTTGTGGCGAGGGAGCTTGCTCCCGCTGGGCTGCGCAGCAGACCCTTGTTGATGGGCGCTTCGCACCCAAGCGGGAGCAAGCTCCCTCGCCACAAAGAGCAGTGCGAACCAGTTCTTTCACCGCAACGGGTCGATAGGAGAACAACCATGGCATTCACCCTCGAGCTGGAAGAGTGGGTCGGCAGTGTCTGGCACCGTTTCATCACCCGCCGCGCCAGCGTGGATTTTCCCGAAGCACGGGTGGAACTGATTGCGCGGCAACGCTCCCTTCAAGTGCTGTTTCACGCGACGGGCGGCTCTCGCCAGTTGGGTGTGGAGGCGGTCAGCGACCGTGATCTGTTACTACGTCGCAACCTGTTGCAGCAGATCGCCGGCACCTGCAAGCAAGTGCCCCTGGCTTGCTGCGATGGCAATAAACTGCGTTTGCCGGCGAGCCTGGCGGCGTTCCCCGATGTCGGCCTGAACGAAGAGCTGTATCGCTGGCTGGCGTTGCTGGCCGCGCAGTCGGGGCCGATGAAGCATTGGGGACGGGACAATCAGCGCTGGACCCAAGCGGTGTTGAAGCGCTACCCGGCGCTGCGCCCTCGCTACCGACGGCTGGTGGACGCGCACCTGTCCCTGCGCCCCGATCCCGCCACGCTCAAACCGGTCGAAGCCGCCCTGGAGCGGGCGTTGTGCCAAGCCTTGCGCGAACCGGGCAGTGTCGAACATTTTCCCCGCAGCGAGCGGGCCGCCTGGCCGTTGCCGCTGTGGCTCTACCCACCCCAACACCTGGCCAATCCCCAGGCCGCCAATCTCGAAGAGTCCGAGCAATACCTGGCGACGCCACCCGGTGAACAGCAAGGTGGGCGCAAGCGCGCCGAGCGAATCGATGACACCACCCGTGACGGTGGGTTGCTGATCGTGCGCCTGGAAAACCTGTTCAGTTGGACCGAACACGTGGACCTGGATCGCTGGGCCGATGACAGCGAAGACCCGGACGCCGCTCGCGTCGCCGAGGACCTGGACCAGTTGACCTTGTCACGCACCCGCATACGCAAGGGCGGTGGCTTGAAACTGCACCTGGACCTGCCTCCGGCCGATGTGGACGACATCCCGTTGGGCGCGGGCATCCTGTTGCCGGAATGGGATTATCGCAAGCAACGCCTGCAGGACGACTTCGTCAGCCTGCAAACCTTCACCCCCCGCGATTGCCAGCCCCAGCCGTTGCCCGTACGCCTGCGAAGCTCGGCCCAGCGCCTGCGTCGCCAGTTCGAACACTTGCGCAACGATCGCCAGTGGTTGCGCCAGCAAACCCAAGGTTCGGAGCTGGACCTGCAAGCCTGGCTGGATTTTCATGTCGAGCGCCAGCATGGCCCGTGCAGCGAACGCGGACTGTTCATGGACCAGCGCCAGACCCGTCGCGACCTGGCCTGCCTGCTGCTGGCCGACCTGTCGATGTCCACCGATGCCCACCTCAATGACGAGCACCGGGTGATCGATGTGATCCGCGACAGCCTGTTGCTGTTCGGCGAAACCCTGTCGGTGCTGGGGGATGATTTCGCTTTGTACGGGTTCTCCTCTCTGCGCCGCCAGCAGGTGCGCATGCATGAACTCAAGGCTTTCAACCAGCATTACGACGATCACACCCGCGGGCGCATCCAGGGCCTCAAGCCTGGTTACTACACGCGCATGGGCGCAGCGATTCGCCAGGCCACGCAACGGTTGGCGGGCTGCAAACGCCGGCGCAAATTGTTGTTGCTGCTCAGTGACGGCAAGCCCAATGACCTGGACCTCTACGAGGGACGCTACGGCGTGGAAGACACCCGCCAGGCGGTGCTCGAGGCGCGGCGTCAAGGGTTGACGCCGTTCTGTATCACCATCGACCGCGAAGCGGGGGATTACCTGCCGTACATGTTCGGGGCCAATGGCTACACCTTGATTCGCCAGCCCGAGCAATTGCCGCTGCGTCTACCGCAGTTGTACCGGCAATTGACTCAGGATTGAGGGTTCAGACGATGCTGCGAGGCAGCCAGAAGAACATGACGATGCAGAAGATCGTCAGCCCGCCACAGAACCAACCGAAGCGCCGTAGCCGGCGTTCGCCGGCCCTTGCCACCTCGGCCGGCAAGGGCATGCCGCACAGATGGCATTCGGTGGCATCGACAGGGTTGGCCTGTTGGCAATACAGGCAAGTGGGCTGCGCGCTCATTCGAATTGTTCCAGGCGCAGACGATCGAGAATGGCGATCTGGCGACCGTCCTGGGTGATGATTTTTTCGTCGATCAGGCGCCGGATGATCCGCGAAAAGGTTTCCGGCTGGATCGACAAGTGCCCGGCGATCAGTTGCTTGGCCATCGGCAATTCGAACTGGCTGTCCACGGTTTGCAGGCGCACCAGTTGCGTCAGCAGGTAGCGCACCACGCGGTGAGTGGCGTTTTTCAGCGACAGGGTTTCAATCTCGTTGACCCGCTGGTGCAGGCGCACGCAGAGCTTGCCGAGCAGGGCGAAGGTCAGCCGGCTATTGCTTTGCAACAGGCGCATATAGGTGATGTTGGACAGTCGATACAGCTGGGTCGGGCCCACGGCTTCGGCGGACGCGACGTAGTTGGGCGTATCCATCAGCATCATGGCTTCGGCGAAGGTCTGGCGCTCGCCGATGACCTCGAAGACTTTTTCCTGGCCGTCCGGGGTCAGCCGGTAGATTTTCACCGCCCCGGAAATCACGAAGTAAAACGCCTGCGCCGGCTCTCCCTGACGGAACAACGGGTCGCCCTTGTCGATGCTCAGAAGTTGGCTGTTGCTCATCAATTCGTCGAGCTGTTCTTCGTTCAAGGGTTCGAACAGATGATGGCTGCGCAGAATCTGGTGATGGACACGGTGGAGCACCATGGCATGGATCCTTGTAATGGCTAAAGAGAAGGCGGGGTCAGACCAGGCTCAGGGACAGGCCGCTGGCAAGCGCCACGACGCAGGAGAGCATGACGAACCAGGTAAGCGGCAGAACGACGGATTTCATGGATGGCCCCGACAAGAAAGGTGATGCCGTGGCTGAGCAAGAGCCGGGCCAGGCCCGGGGGCTTTGATTGGTGGGGCGTTGGGGCTGGTGAGGGTAGAAATGACCCTGGCGCGATAGGGTAAAAACAACCATTAAAGGGTCATAAATACCCCTTTCAGCTACAGTCCTTGTGGGAGCGATCTTTTGTGGGAGCCGAGCTTGCTCGCGATGAAGGCGCCACGGTCTACAGCAGGACCGCGATAGCGCGCATCGCGAGCAAGCTCGGCTCCCACAACGGCAAGCCCCTTGCAAGTGCCTGTTCGAGGCGGGAGGTTGCCGATGCGCTGGCTTGATCTGAGACAAGGCCTGCCAGCGTCGATAGCCGATCATTCGAACCCTGGTTCGTCGTACCTCGCTGACGGTTCAGCGAGGCAAAGGAGTGGTGTATGCAAGTGCTTGACCGTCGCAAGGCCATGGCCATCGCGCCGCTGTGGCGCCTGGCGTTTCGGCCGTTTTTTCTGGCCGGTTGCGTGCTGGCGCTGCTGGCCATTCCCTTTTGGCTCGCCGCGTTTACCGGGCGCTTGTCGGCCTGGCAGCCAGCCGGCGGTTGGTTGGCCTGGCACCGCCATGAACTGTTGTTCGGTTTCGGCCTGGCGATCATCGCCGGGTTCCTGTTGACGGCGGTGCAGACCTGGACCGGCACCCCGGGGCTCAGCGGCAAGCGCTTGGCCACGCTGGCGCTGCTGTGGCTGGGCGCGCGGCTGGCCTGGCTGGTCAATGCACCCTGGCCGGTGTTGACGCTGCTGGAGCTGGGGTTTGCCCTGGCGGTCGCCGCGTTGATGGGGCTGACGTTGTGGCGTGTGCGGCAGAAACGCAATTACCCGATTGTCCTGGTATTGCTGCTGTTGGCTGCCGCCGATGGGTTATCCGTGTACGGCCTGGTGCAGCACAACGAGGGCTTGCAGCGCCAGAGCGTGCTCACCGGTCTGTGGCTGGTAGCGGCGATGATGGGGTTGATCGGCGGGCGCGTGATTCCATTCTTTACCCAGCGAGGCCTCGGTCGGGTCGAGGGCGTGGCCCCTTGGCCGTGGCTCGATCGCCTGTTGCTGGCCGGGTCGGCGCTGGTGGCGTTGTTGTATGCCTTCGGCCAGGCACTGGCGGCCAGCGCCTGGGTCGGCCTGTTGTTCGCCGCATTGGCGGTGGGACACGGGATTCGACTGGTGCGGTGGCATGACCGGCACTTGTGGCGGGTGCCGCTGCTGTGGTCGTTGCACCTGGCCTACGCTTGGCTGGCGGTGGCCTGTCTGGGGATGGCGCTGTGGCACTTCGGCGTGCCGGTGAACCCGAGCCTGGCGGTGCACAGCCTGACCATCGGCGCCATGGCCGGGTTGATCCTGGCGATGATTGCCCGCGTCAGCCTGGGCCATACCGGGCGAGCGCTGGAGCCACCGGCGGGCATGACCCTGGCGTTCATCCTGCTGAACCTGGCATGCCTGAGCCGCGTGCTGTTGGTGCTGCTGTTGCCGCTGGCCGGGCTGTGGCTCGCGGGGTTGTGCTGGACGTTGGCGTTCGGTCTATACGCCTGGCGCTACGGGCCGATGCTGCTGAAGGCCCGGGTGGATGGGCATCCGGGATGAGTCGTTGGGGCGTAGGGGAACGATGATGTACGGGGTCTTGCTGGTCACGCATCTGCTGGCGGCCATCGCCTTCATTGGCACGTTGTTTTTCGAGGTTTTTATCTGGCATGCCGCCCGCCGGCCCCTGGCCCAAGGTGTCAAGGACGCCGCCGACCAGGCCATCGCCAAGCGCTCGCGACACGTCCTGCACGGCGTGGTGCTGTTGCTGTACGGCGCCGGCATGGCCCTGGCCTGGCAGCATCGCGGCGCATTGAGCCAGCCGCTGAGCAACAGCTTCGGCCTGCTGCTGAGCCTGAAGATCCTGCTGGCGCTGAGCATCATCGGTCACTATTTGTGGCTGGCGTACTGGCTCAAGAGCGGCCGCCTGACGCCGAACCGAGCCTGCTGGTTGCGCCGCAGTATCCTGGGGCACATGGTGTTGATCGTGGTGCTGGCCAAGGCGATGTTCTATTGGCAGTTTTGAGTATGGGCAGACCTCGCCAATCCTGGGGGAGCGGGCTTGCTCGCGAAGGCGTCGTGTCAGGAGCATCAATGCCGGCTGAACCACCGCATTCGCGAGCAAGCCCGCTCCCACACTGAACCGAGGTGATACAAAAAATGAGAACACTACCCACCCCTGGGAGAGCGGGCAGTGTTTGAGGGTTAGCGGGTGGGCTTCATCGCATTGACGAACAACACATTGTTTTCCAGGTGGATGTGCTGCATCAGGTCGTCGCGAAACTCCACCAGCCCGCGATACAGGGCGCGCCAGGTGTTGCAGGCGTCGGCGGGCGGGGTGATCTGGTCGGTCAGGGCGAGCATGGTTTCCAGGGCTTCACCGTGCTGATCGTGTTCGTAGCGCAGCACTTGGATCGGCGCCGAGGCCCGTTCGCCCAGGCCCTGTTGCAGCATCGGGAACAGCACCTGTTCTTCCTTGAGCATGTGGCCTTCGAGTTCCTGATACATGTCCTGCAAGTGATCGGCCAGGCCGTTGGGGCAACTGGACCGCGCACCATGGACCTGCTCGACGCGCCGGGCCAGGCGGACCAGTTCCGGCAGCTGTTCGCGATGGCGCGCGTGGTAGCGTTCCAGGATGTGGGCGATCAAAAGCGCCTGGGGCTCGTCGCGCCAGTCATGGCCCAGTTCGCCGGCGGCTTGCAGGGTGCGCAGGGCATCGGCGATCAGCAGCGGGTTCAGGCCTTTAACCAGGGCGGCTTCGCGCAGGGATTTTTGCCCGCCGCAACAGAAATCGAGGTTGTAATGATGGAAGGTACGGGTGGCACCGGGAATGTCGCAGGCCAGTTGGCCGAGGCTTTGGTCAAGCAATTCGAGGCTCATCATGTTTCCTTGGGTTGAATTCCGGGAGGGACAGACGAGTGGATTTTGCAGCCGGCGTGCCAGATTTAACTGTCTGAAAATAAACGAATAATTTTTTGTCAGGGTGATTGTCACCCTGACAGCGAAGGGTCAAACGAACCCTGGAGGGTCATCACAACCATGCTGCGTGAAAGCCTGGCCGCCGACCTGATCGTCGAGCTGCCCAATGCGGTGCGATTGCAGCGCCTGGTGCAGACCCTGCGCGAATACTTCAACAGTGGCGCCGTGGGGTTGCTGCGCCTGGATGACGACAGCCTCAGGCCCGTGGCCACCGTGGGCCTGGTCCACGAGGCGCTGGGGCGGCGCTTCGTGATTGCCCAGCACCCGCGCCTGGCGGCGATCATGGCCTCGCGCGAACCCACCTGGTTCGAACCGGACAGTCGCTTGCCCGATCCTTATGACGGCTTGCTCGACAACCACGTTGGTGAACCGCTGCCGGTGCATGACTGCATGGGCGTAAGCCTGTACGTGGAAGGCCGGCTGTGGGGCGCGATCACCCTGGATGCGTTGCACGCCGGCACCTTCGACAGCCGCGCCCGGGAGGAACTCAAGCGCTGTACCTTGCAGATCGAGGCGGCGGTGCGGGTCACTCGACTTGAACAGGAAAACCGTAGCCTGCGGGCATCGCGCAGCGACCAGACGGACCTGCGCTTGCCAGCCGAGGAGGGCGAGATCCTTGGCCGCAGTGAAGGTTTGCAGCAACTGCTCAACGAGCTGGATGTGCTGGCCGACTCCGAACTGCCGGTGCTGTTGCTGGGGGAAACCGGTGTGGGCAAGGAGCTGTTCGCCCGCCGCCTGCATCGCCTGTCCCGGCGTGGTCACAAGCCGCTGGTCCAGGTCAACTGCGCGGCCTTGCCCGAGTCCCTGGCCGAAAGCGAATTGTTCGGCCACGTCAAAGGGGCGTTCTCCGGGGCGACCACCGACCGCGCCGGGCGTTTCGATGCGGCCAACGGTGGCACGCTGTTTCTCGATGAGGTCGGTGAATTGCCGTTGAGCGTACAGGCCAAGTTGTTGCGCACCCTGCAGAACGGCGAGATCCAGCGCCTGGGGGCGGACAAGCCCCTGCACGTCGATGTGCGGATCATCGCGGCCACCAACCGGCACTTGCCCGACAGCATTCGTGACGGTCTGTTTCGTGCCGACCTGTACCACCGGCTTTCGGTCTACCCGGTGCCGATCCCGCCGTTGCGCGAGCGCGGCCACGATGTATTGATGTTGGCCGGGCACTTTCTCGAACTGAACCGCACGCGACTGGGCCTGCGCGGCTTGCGCCTGTCACCGGCGGCCGAACAGGCGCTATTGGCGTACAGCTGGCCGGGTAATGTGCGGGAACTGGAACACGTGATCAGTCGCGCCGCGTTGAAACAACTGAGTCGTGGCGCCAGTCGCAGCCTGATCATGACCCTGGAGCCGCAGGTGCTGGACTTGGATGTCAACGCCAACACCGCCACGGTCCATGCACTGCTGGAGGCACCCCTGGAGGCGCTCGATGCACCGATCCAGCCGCTGAGCGAAGCGGTCGATGGTTGCCAGCGACAGGCGATCC
Organism: Pseudomonas sp. NFACC04-2; assembly: GCF_900119265.1. NCBI lineage: Bacteria > Pseudomonadati > Pseudomonadota > Gammaproteobacteria > Pseudomonadales > Pseudomonadaceae > Pseudomonas > Pseudomonas sp. NFACC04-2. Next base: position 110,062 of record NZ_FPJC01000001.1, on the reverse strand, counting down.
TCAACGCCCTGGAGCGTTGCGGACAGAACTGGGCGGGGGCGGCGCGGCTGTTGGAAGTGGATCCGAGCAACTTGCATAAGCTGGCGCGGCGGTTGGGGCTCAAGTAGCCGTTGCTCTGCTAGACCGCGTTGCCTTCATCGCGAGCAAGCTCGCTCCCACAGGGATCTTGCGAACACAGTAAATCACCTGTGGGAGCGAGCTTGCTCGCGATAGCGCCCTTCAACTCACCACAAGAACCGGCATTGACAACGATCAAGGCCCGCCAACGCAGTCGACTCCACACTGGCCAAAACCCACAGTGGAGATCACCACCATGCCCCTTTCGCTGGCCAACATGCGCCGCCAGTACACCCTCGACGGCCTGGATGAAACCCAGGCACCGGACGACCCCATGGCCCTGTTCGGGCTCTGGATGCAACAAGCCCGCGAGACCGAAAGTCCACCGGTGGAAGCCAACAGCATGGCCCTGGCGACGGTGGACGAGCAGGGCCGGCCCCATTGTCGGGTGCTGTTGCTCAAGGGGTTCGACGCCCAGGGTTTTTCGTTTTTCGGCAACTATGAAAGCGCCAAGGGACAGGACCTGGCGACGAATCCCCGGGCGGCCATGACGTTTTTCTGGCCGGGGCTGGAGCGGCAAGTACGCATCGAAGGGGCTGTCCACAAACTCGATCCGGCGCTGTCGGATGCCTATTTCGAGTCCCGCTCCGCAGGCAGTCGCCTGGGTGCCTGGGCATCGCCACAAAGTCGCCCACTGGCAGATCGGGCCGCGCTGGAAACCTTGCTGGCGCAGACGGAACAACGCTTCGCCGATCACCCCATGCCGCGCCCCGACCATTGGGGCGGTTATTGCCTGCGGCCCGAGCGGTTGGAGTTCTGGCAGGGCCGCGCCGACCGTTTGCACGATCGCCTCGACTATCGCCTGCGCGATGGCGCCTGGCAGCGCAGCCGCCTGGCACCCTGACGCCAAGGGAGGTACCTCCAAGGAGGAATAGGCCCGGCAACGTTTGCGGTTCAGGCTGGGCTATCTTTTCTGACAGGACGGCTGATCATGGCCCATCTGATGCAACGCCTCTTTCAACCGCTGAACATCGCGGTCCTCACCATCAGCGATACTCGAACCTTCGACACCGACGCCTCGGGCCAGACCCTGGCGGACCTGCTGCAGACAGCTGGGCACGTGCTCATCGACCGTGGGCTGGTGAAGGACGATATCTACCAGATCCGCGCCCAGGTCTCCCAATGGATCGCCGAGCCCAAGGTGCAGGTGGTGTTGATGACCGGAGGCACCGGTTTCACCCCGCGCGACAACACCCCCCAAGCGGTGGCGCCGTTGCTGGACAGGCAGGTGGACGGTTTCGGCGAGCTGTTCCGCCAGGTGTCGCTGGCGCAGATTGGCATGTCCACTCTGCAATCGCGGGCATTGGCGGGCATGAGCAATGGCGTGCTGGTGTGTTGCTTGCCAGGCTCGCCGGGGGCTTGTCGGACCGGTTGGGAGCAGATCCTGGCCGGGCAACTGGATAGCCGCACCGGCCCGTGCAATTTCACTCCGCACCTCAAGCCCCAGGCCGACATCGCCCCTGTCGCATGCGAGACGCGCTCGTGAGCGGTCGGGTGTGCGACAGCGGCGTGTTGATGCCGGTGGATGAGGCGATCCGGCATTTGCTCGACCAGGCACCGCCACCACCGCCCGTGCAACGGGTCGGCCTGGACCAGGCCCTGGCGCGTGTGTTGGCCGCCGATATCCTGTGCCCGATGAACCTGCCGGCCTGGGACAACAGCGCGATGGACGGCTATGCCCTGCGGGCCGCTGACCTGCCGGTTGACGGCGGCTACCTGGCGTTGGCCGGGCGCATCGCCGCCGGTGACGAGCCGGGCAAACCGTTGCAGGCCGGGCAGGTCGTGCGGATTTTTACCGGTGCGCCGCTGCCACCGGGGGCCGACACGGTGGTGCCACAGGAAAGTTGCCAGGTCGATGGCGAGCGGGTCTGGTTGCCGTCGGTCAATAGCGGTGACCATGTGCGCAAGGAAGGTGAGGAACTGCGTCGAGGAGACCGGCTGCTTGAAGCCGGCACGCGCCTGCGCGCCCAGGAGTTGGGTTTGCTCGCCGGTGCCGGAGTCCCTCAGGTGGACGTCTATCGCCCCTTGCAAGTGGGCTTGCTCAGCAGCGGCGATGAGCTGCGCGAACCGGGCGAGCCACTGGCGCCGGGGCAGATCTACAACAGCAATCGCCATAGTCTCGCCGCGCTGTTGCGCGGCTGGGGCCTCGAGGTGCATGACTTCGGGGTCATGCCCGACCAGTTACTGGCCAGTCGGCAAGCGTTGCGCCTGGCCGTGGCCGAATGCGATGTGCTGATCACATCGGGCGGTGTTTCGGTAGGGGAAGAGGACCATCTCAAGCAAGCCATCGAAACCTTGGGCAGTATCGACCTCTGGCGTTTGGCGATCCAGCCGGGCAAGCCCCTGGCCTTTGGCGATGTGGAAGGCAAGCCTTGGCTCGGGCTGCCGGGCAATCCGTCGGCGGCGTTGATTACCGCGCTGATCGTCGTGCGGCCGTTCCTGTTTCGGGCCCAGGGCATGGGCGATGTCCTGCCGGTGCCGTTGCAACTGCCGGCGGGGTTCGACTGGCTCAAGCGCAACCGGCGCCGACAGTATTTGCGCGCCAGGTTGGTGGCGGATGCCAACGGCCACCTGTGCGTGGCGCTGCACCCGCAGCAAAGTTCGGCGATGCTGACGGCCGCGTGCTGGGCCGATGGGCTGGCGGTGGTGGAGTGTGAGGCGCAGTTGCACAAGCACGACAAGGTGCTGTACCTGCCATTCACTGACCTGATGCATTGATGGCAATTGATTGCCGTCAAGGTCGCCGGCCGAGGGCTGGCTAGACTGGCGGCGCCCTTAGTTTTCTCACGAGGATGCCCCATGCAACTGGTTTGCCCGGCAGGGAATCTGCCTGCCCTCAAAGCGGCGGTGCGCCAAGGCGCCGATGCCGTCTATGTCGGCTTTCGCGATGACACCAATGCCCGGCACTTCGCCGGGCTGAACATGGACGACAAACAGTTCGACGCCGCGGTCGCGCACATCCGTCAGCACCAACGCAAACTGTACGTGGCGGTCAATACTTACCCGCAACCCAAGGGTTGGGAGCGCTGGCAACGGGCCGTGGACCGTGCCGCCGATTTCGGCGTGGACGCCCTGATCGCCGCCGACCCCGGCGTGCTCGGCTACGCCAGCCAGCGCCATCCGAAACTGGCGCTGCACCTGTCGGTACAAGGCTCGGCGACCCATGCCGCGGCCCTGGCTTTTTACGCCCAGCGCTATGACATCCGCCGCGCGGTGCTGCCGCGGGTACTGTCTCTGGCCCAGGTGCGGCAGGTGGCGGCGGGCAGCCCGGTGCCTATCGAAGTCTTCGGTTTCGGCAGCCTGTGCATCATGGCCGAGGGCCGTTGCCACTTGTCTTCCTACATCACCGGCGAATCGCCGAACCTGTGCGGCGTCTGCTCGCCCGCCAAGGCGGTGCGCTGGAGCGAGGACGCCCAAGGCCTCAGCGCACGCTTGAGCGAGGTGCTGATCGACCGCTACACCCCCGAAGAACCGGCCGGTTACCCGACCCTGTGCAAAGGCCGCTTCCTGGTGAGTGGCAAGCGCTTCCATGCACTGGAAGAACCCACCAGCCTTGACACCCTCGACCTGCTGCCGGAACTGATCGCCATCGGCGTTGAGGCGGTGAAGATCGAAGGTCGTCAACGCAGCCCGGCCTACGTTGAACAAGTGACCCGGGTCTGGCGCGCCGCGCTGGATGCCCACCAGGCCGCACCGCAGCGGTTCCGGGTGCGGGAAGAATGGCGCCAGGCGCTGGCCGGTCTGTCCGAAGGCAGCCAGACCACCCTGGGTGCCTACCATCGATCATGGCAATGAAGGAGGCCAGATGAAACTCAGCTTGGGACCGGTCCTGTTTTACTGGGACAAAGCGCAACTGGGGAATTTTTACGCCGAGATGTCGGCCTTGCCGCTGGATGTGATTTACCTGGGGGAAACCGTATGTTCGAAGCGCCGGGCGTTTTCCCTGGATCAATGGCTGGGCCTGGGGCGCGAGCTGCAAACGTGTAGCCAGGCGCAGATCGTGTTGTCGAGCCTGACGTTGATCGAGGCGGCTTCGGAGCTGTCTTCGCTGCGACGCCTGTGTGACAACGGCCAATTGTTGGTGGAAGCCAATGACATGGGCGCGGTGCAGTTCCTGGCCGAACGCAAGTTGCCCTTTGTCGGCGGTCCGGCGTTGAACTTGTACAACGGTCATGCCCTGGGCCAATTGCTCGACAGCGGGATGATCCGTTGGGTGCCCCCCGTGGAGTGTTCGGCGGCGCTGATCGGCGATGTGCTGGAGCAAGTGCGGGAGCTGGACCGTGAGGTGCCCGAGGTGGAGATATTCGCCTACGGCCATCTGCCGTTGGCGTACTCGGCACGCTGCTTTACCGCCCGGGCCGAAAACCGACCCAAGGACGACTGTCAGTTCTGTTGCATAAATTACCCCGATGGCTTGGTGTTGAGCAGCCAGGAAGGCCAACAACTGTTCACCCTCAACGGCATCCAGACGATGTCTGGGGAGGTGACGAATCTTCTGGCCGATTACACTGCGCTGACGGCCAGTGGCGCCGACCTGCTGCGCCTGAGTCCGCGTGCCCAGGGCATGGTCGAAGTAGTCACGGCCTTCGACAAGGTACGCCACGGCGAGGCGCCGCCGTTGTTCGTGGACGGCTGCAACGGTTATTGGCACGGCCATGCCGGCATGTTGAAGGTAGAGGAGGCGGGCCTGTGCTGAGTCCAAAAAAATGGTTGCTCAAAGGCGCTGACCGGGTGCTGCCGCTCGTGGCCAAGGTGCCGTTTGTGGTACAGCGCCTGGCGTTGCAACAGGCGCTCAATCGTTGCCTGGCCGAGCCGCTGCGCGACGGCGGTTTCGATGTGCTGCAGGGGCGCTGGTTGTGCCTGCGGGTGCCTGATTTGAAGTTGTGCTGGTACCTGACCCTGGCACGGGATGGATTGCGCATCGCCGAACGGGCCGAAGCCCAGGTCACCATCAGCGGCAACTGGCGCGAATTTCTGTTGCTGGCCAGCCGTCAGGAGGATCCCGACACGCTGTTTTTCCGCCGGCGGCTGGTGATCGAGGGCGACACCGAGCTGGGGCTGGCTTTGAAGAACCTGATCGACAGCCTCGACCCGGACGTATTGCCGCCGTGGTTATGGCGCAATCTGGAACGGGCGGGCAAGGGGTTGGCAGCAGTGTGATGAAAGCCCCAAGCGTATTGCCCCTGGTATATTCCTGCTCCGGTTGTTCCAACGTGGCGCAACTGGCCAACACCGTCGCCCTGCGCCTGGACCGCGCCGGGTTGGCCGAGATGTCCTGCATTGTTGGCGTGGGCGGGCATGTGGCGGCGTTGGTGAATAAGGCGCGCTCGGGGCGGCGGATCATTGCCCTGGACGGTTGCCCGTTGCAGTGCGTGCAGGCGTGTTTGCAGCAGCATGACCTGGAGGCGAATGTGCATGTGATTCTGAGTCAGTTGGGCTGGCGCAAGCGTTTTGGGGTCGATTGCTCGCAAGAGGAGGGCGATGCATTGTTCGAGCGGTTGATAGCGATGATAGGGGGTGATCAAAGCCCCTGAGCCAAACACTGATCCCGTGGCGAGGGAGCTTGCTCCCGCTGGGGGGCGAAGCACCCCCAGGTTTGCCACAGCGATGCGTCAGGTTGATTGCGTCTGGCCTTTTTGGGGCTGCTGCGCAGCCCAGCGGGAGCAAGCTCCCTCGCCACAGAGGGGCACTTGCTCGGGCTATTGCTGGTAAGCCTCCAGCTCCTCTTCGGCCAGGATGCGAATGTTGCGCCGCTCCATGGCGATCAGGCCGCCGTCCACCAGACGATGAAGAATCCGCGAAAAGGTTTCCGGCTGGATCCCCAGCTTGGAGGCCACCAGGCGTTTGGAAACCTGCAACACCAACTGACCGTCGCGAGGATCGCGTTCCTGCAGCAGGAAATTGATGACCCGCCGGCTGGCGCTGGCCAGGGTCAGGTTATCGATGTCCTTGAGGCGCTGGTGCAGGTGGATGCTCATGCTCGCCAGGATCGCCAGGCAGACCTTGGGCTGGTCCTCCAGGGCCTTGCGGTAGTGGGTGCCTTCGATACTCACCAGCACACTGTCCTTGATCGCCGATGCGCTGACCGGGTAGCAACGGGCCTGGCTGAACAGCAGGGCCTCGGCGAAGGTCTGCCCGGGCTGGATGATTTCCACCAGGTTCTCCTGGCCCTCGCCAGTGACCCGGAACAGCTTGATCTGGCCGCTGACCAGCAAGAAAAACCGCTTGGCCGGGTCGCCTTGGTGCATGAGCGTGCTGTTGCAGGCCAGGCGCTTGAGCACGGCGAGGTTGCAGACATCTTCAAAGACCCGCTCGGGCAACTGGCTGAACAGGTGATGACGACGCAACAGTAAAACGATGGAAGGGTGGGTCAGCATGGCGTACCTCCGCGTGCCGTCATGGTAGTGCCCAAGTCGCCGCCGGCCTATGCCTCCGCAGGCCTACCTCGGAAGAGGGAGGGGCCGCTGCGCGCCCCAGCGGGAGCAAGCTCCCTCGCCACAGGTTCTGTGTTGCTCATGGAATCTACTCGCCTGGGTCAACCGGCCCCGCGCAAATGTTCCATCGCCCACACAGCCGCCTCCACCCGCGAACGCAGGCCGAGCTTGTGCAGCAGGTTCTTCACATGGACCTTGACCGTGCCTTCGGTGATGCCCAGCTTGTGGCCGATGACCTTGTTGCTGTAGCCGCCGGCGATGGTCTTGAGCACCTGGCGTTCGCGTTCGGTCAGTTCCACATCGGCCTGGCGCGGCGGCGAGCGCAGGGCCTGGGCCATGACGCGGGTCAGGCCGGGGCTGATCACCAAGGCACCGTTGAGGGCGTCGCGGATGTACTGGATCAGCAGTTCCGGCTCCATGTCCTTGAGCAGGTAACCATTGGCGTCCAGGCGCAGGGCATCGCGAATGTCGTCCTCGGCATCGGAGACAGTGAACAACAGCACCTTACCGGTGTAGTGCATGGCGCGCAGCCGGCGCAGGGTCTCGATGCCGTTCATCTGTGGCATGTTGTTGTCCAGCAACACCAGGTCGGGTTGGAGCGGTTCGATCAGGGTCAGGGCTTCTTCGCCGTGGCTGGCTTCGCCAACGATCTGCAAATCGTCTTCGAGCTCGAGCATCTGGCGGATCCCGCGACGCATCATCGGGTGATCGTCGACCAGTAGCAGGGTGTGACGCAGGGGGGCGTTCATGTTGCGATGCCTTCGGTGGGTTGGCCCAGGAACTCCGGCTGGAAATGCACCTGGATACGGGTGCCCTGGGGTGTACGGGAGTGAATCTGCAGTTGGCCGTGCAGGCTGCGGGCCCGCTCGTTCATGATGTTCAGGCCATGGTGTTCGCGCTGGTCGACCTCGCCACTGAAGCCCCGGCCATCGTCTTCGATCGACAGGTGTACGGTCTCGCCTTCCTGGCGCAGTTCGAGCCAGGCGTTTTGTGCATGGGCATGGCGCAGGCAGTTGGACAGGGCTTCGCGGGTGATCTGCAGGATGTGGATTTGCTCGCTGGCCGACAGCTCGAAGGCCAGGGTGTCGACGAACAGGTGCACCTGGAAGTCCCCGCGGTTGGAGAACTCTTCGGCGGTGTCCTTGAGTTCCTCGACCAGGCCGTCGTCGTGGATTTGCAGGCGGAAGGTGGTGAGCAGTTCACGCAGTTGCCGATAGGCATTGTTCAGCCCCTCGCGCAGCTCGCCGGTGACGGTCTCCAGGGTGTGCACCGGTTCGCCCCGGCGCATCAGGGTCTGCATGCGGCTGACTTGCAGCTTCATGTACGACAAGGCCTGGGCCAGGGAGTCGTGCAGCTCGCGGGCAATGATCGTGCGTTCGTCGAGCAGCAGCAGGCGATGGTCCTGTTCGCGCTGACGCTTGAGGGACAGCGACGTGCCGATCAGGTTGGCCAGGGCCTGGATCAATGCGGTTTCCCAGGGTTGTGCCGCGTGACCGTCGACGAAATGCGCTTTGAGCTCACCCAGTTCGGTGCCCTGGTTACTGATGCTGAAGGCCTGCGGGCGAGCGGCGTTATGCCGGTGGCAACTGGCGCAATCGCTGCTGGCGCAGACCTGGCGGCTGGCGGCGCCATGCAGGGCCAGCAGGTGCCTGGCCGGGGCCTGCAATTGCCCCTGCAGGCACAGCGTCAGGCGCAACCCCGGCAAGCGCTGCTGGAATCGGCGGATCAGCTCATCCAGGCCTTCGGCATTGGCCTGTCGCGTCGCCAGGCTGCGACTGCTCTGGTACAGCAGTTCGAGGGCGGCGTTGGCCTGTTGCAGGTTCAAGGTCTTTTGCTGGACCTGGTTTTCCAGGGTGCGGTGGGATTGCTCGATGGTCTCGGCCATGGTGTTGAAACTGGTCGCCAACTGCCCCAGTTCGTCCTCGGACTGATGGTTGACCCGCACCTGGAATTCGCCACGGCGAAAGCGCTGGGTGGCGTCCACCAGTTCCTGCAAGGGCGTGACCACGCCGTACTGCAATTCATACAGGCCGATCAGCAGGATGATCATAGTGCTGAACAGCGCCATGCCCTGGATCGTCTGTTGCCAGCCTTGTTTGTGTTCGCTCTGGCGTTGCAGCAGGGTGACGAACTGGTCCAGTTGCTCAACGAAAGAAGGGGCGCTGTTTTGGAAAAACGCCGAATCGCCTCGCTCAATGGACGGGCGCAAGGTCTGGCTCCAGCGCTGGATGAGGTCGCGATAGCTCTTGTGCAGGGAGGTTTCCGGCCCATCTTCCAGCACGGCGCGCAGGGCCGGGCTGTCGAGGCGTTGTTGCAGGCTGTCGATGATCGCCGGGATGTCCTCGTTGGCCCCTGCCGCCAGTTTCCAGCTCAGGTGGTAGGTCTCCATGCGCACGGAACCGGCGGTATTGATGGCCGCGGCGTCGCCCTGGCTGAACCAGGCGATCAGCCCGGCGCTCAAGGAACTGGCCAGGGCCAGGATGGCGATCAGGATCACCGCCAGCCCGGCGCGAGCGGGCAGGGAACTGCGCAGCCAACCCATCATCGACGTAGGCCGGGAAGGCAAAACGGTGAACCGCACATAGGGGGGCGCCCTGGACCTGGGGGTGTAGCAGCCGATCCTGGGCGCACTACCTCTAAAGAGTTGCTGGCCGTTCCGTTTCCATAAAAGCCTCGGCCAACTGGATCAAAATATTGATAAACAAAGGGTTTCATCAATATCCAGGTCTACCTCCTTGGAGGTAGACGGGCCAAGCATAGGCCTGTACCGCCCCGAGGCACGTTGACCCAGGTCAAGTTTTCGCGGGGTTCCTGTCACTAGGCTGCGCTCAATCGAACTGACGGAGTGCATCGTGATGCGAGCGCAAGTGCAACAAGGGCTGGTACTAGGGATGAGTACCCTGGCCTTCACCGTGTGCTTCATGGTCTGGATGATGTTTGCCGTGCTCGGCGTTCCGATCAAGGAGCTGCTGGCTCTCAATGAGACCCAGTTCGGCCTGTTGGCGGCCACGCCGGTGCTGACCGGTTCGTTGGTGCGCTTGCCCTTGGGACTTCTGACCGACCGCTTTGGCGGACGGATCGTGTTCTTCCTGCTGATGCTGGCCTGCGTGTTGCCGCTGTACCTGATCACCCTCGCCACGGCCTTCTGGCAATTCCTGGTGCTGGGCCTGTTCGTCGGCCTGGCCGGCGGCTCGTTCTCGGTGGGCATCGCCTACGTCGCCAAGTGGTTCGACAAGCAGAACCAGGGCTTCGCCATGGGCGTCTTCGGTGCCGGCAACGCTGGTGCGGCGGTGACCAAGTTCCTCGCCCCGGCGCTGATCGCGTTTGGCTCCTGGCACCTGGTGCCCAAGGTGTTCAGCGCCATCCTGTTCATCACCGCGCTGCTGTTCTGGTTTCTCACCACCGAGAAAAAGGAACATAGCGGCACCGGCGGCGCCACGTTGCGCGAGCAGTTGAAAACCCTGAAAGAGCCGGCCGTGTGGCGCTACTGCCAGTACTACTCCATCGTGTTCGGCGGCTACGTGGCCCTGGCCTTGTGGATGACCAAATACTACGTGCAGGAATACGGCTTCAGCCTGCAAAGCGCAGCGCTGTTGGCGGCGTGTTTCTCCCTGCCTGGCGGTGTGCTGCGGGCCGTCGGTGGCTGGATGTCCGACCGCTGGGGCGCCCAGAGCGTGACCTGGTGGGTGTTGTGGGTGAGCTGGATCTGCCTGTTCCTGCTGTCCTACCCCCAGACCCAACTGCAAGTGCAAACCGTCAACGGCATCGTCGACTTCCATATCGGCCTCAACGCCACGCTGTTCACCGTGCTGCTGTTCGTGATGGGCATCGCCTTCGCGTTCGGCAAGGCCTCGGTCTTCAAGTACATCGCCAACGACTATCCGAAAAACATGGGCGCGGTGTCCGGCATCGTCGGCCTCGCCGGCGGCCTGGGCGGGTTCGTGCTGCCGATCATGTTCGGCGCCCTGGTGGACCTCACCGGCGTGCGCTCGTCCTGCTTCATGTTGATGTACGGCGTGGTCTGGGTCTCCCTGACCTGGATGTACTTCAGCGAAATGCGCAAGCGCCCGCTGCTGGGTAAACAGTCGCCGGCTAGCCAATCCCCGTTTTCCAGCATTGCCCAAGGAGAAGAACATGTCCGTTCTGCAAACGCCTGAAAAAGGCCCGGTCATTCATGACTGGCGTCCGGAAGACCCTGCTTTCTGGGGCAAGAGCGGCAAACTGACCGCCCGGCGCAACCTGTGGATCTCCATTCCAGCGCTGCTCTTGGCCTTCGCGGTCTGGATGGTCTGGAGCACGGTGATCGTGCGCCTCAACGCCATTGGCTTCAGCTTCACCACTGACCAATTGTTCTGGCTGGCGGCGTTGCCGGGGTTGTCCGGCGCGACCTTGCGCATCTTCTATTCGTTCATGGTGCCGATCTTCGGTGGCCGTCGCTGGACGGCCCTGAGCACCGCGTCGCTGCTGCTGCCGGCGCTATGGATGGGCTTCGCGGTGCAGAATCCGGCCACGCCCTACAGCGTGTTCGTGCTGATCGCGCTGCTCTGCGGTTTTGGCGGCGGCAACTTCGCCTCGAGCATGTCCAACATCAGCTTCTTCTACCCCAAGTCCCAACAGGGCACCGCCCTGGGCCTGAACGCCGGGCTGGGTAACCTGGGCGTGTCGGTGATGCAGTTCAGCGTGCCGCTGGTGATCTCCTTCGGTGTGTTCGGCTTCATGGGCGGCCAGCCTCAGGTGCTGGCCGATGGCAGCTCGCTGTGGCTGCAGAACGCCGGTTTCATCTGGGTGCCGTTCATCCTCGCCGTAACCTTGATTGCCTGGTTCGGCATGAACGATTTGTCCAGCGCCCGCGCATCGTTCAGCGAGCAGGCGGTGATCTTCAAGCGCAAGCACAACTGGCTGATGTGCTGGTTGTACCTGGCGACCTTCGGCTCGTTCATTGGTTTCTCCGCCGCGTTCCCGCTGCTGATCAAGACCTCGTTCCCGGAAGTCATTGCGCTTAAATTCGCCTTCCTCGGCCCGCTGGTCGGTGCGCTTGTGCGGCCGTTGGGTGGTTGGCTGGCGGACAAGCTTGGTGGCGCGAAGGTCACGTTGTGGAACTTCGTGCTGATGATCGTGATGGTGTTCGGTGTCTTGCACTTCCTGCCACAAGGCGGCCAGGGCGGCAGCTTCTACGGCTTCCTGGGCATGTTCATGTTGCTGTTCATCACCACCGGCGTGGGCAACGGTTCCACATTCCGCATGATCCCGGTGATTTTCCGCACCCTGCATGAAAAAGCCGCCCTGGGGAAAAAGCCCGAGGTGCGCGAGCAAGCGCTCAAGAACGCCGGCAAGGAGTCGGCGGCGGTGCTGGGTTTCAGCTCGGCCATGGGCGCCTTCGGTGCGTTCTTCATTCCTAAATCATTCGGCTCTTCGATGGCCCTGACCGGCGGCCCGGAGATGGCCTTCTACATGTTCGTCGGCTTCTACCTGAGCTGCATCGTGGTGACCTGGTGGTGGTACGCCCGCAAAGGCGCGGCGACACCCTGCTAAGACGAATTCAACTATTGCGTGGGCGGGGCGCAGACCCCGCGGAGCAAGCCTGAGAGGAAGACACTGTGAGTCATTTACTGGATCAACTGCGGTTCTTCAACCGCAAGCAAGGCGAGTTTTCAGACGGCCATGGCGAGACCCGCAAGGAGTCCCGCGACTGGGAAAACGTCTACCGTTCGCGCTGGCAGTACGACAAGATCGTACGTTCCACCCATGGGGTGAACTGCACCGGTTCGTGCTCGTGGAAAATCTACGTCAAGAACGGCCTGATTACCTGGGAAACCCAGCAGACCGACTACCCGCGCACCCGCAATGACCTGCCCAACCACGAACCACGGGGCTGCCCGCGTGGCGCGAGCTACAGCTGGTACATCTACAGCGCCAACCGGCTCAAGTACCCGAAGATCCGCAAGCCGTTGCTCAAGCTGTGGCGCGAAGCCCGGCAGACCCTGCCGCCTGTCGAAGCCTGGGCCAGCATCGTCGAGAACAAGGCCAAGGCCGACTCGTACAAGAGCAAGCGCGGCATGGGCGGCTTCATCCGCTCCAACTGGGAAGAAGTCAACGAGATCATTGCCGCCGCCAACGTCTACACCGTCAAGACGCACGGCCCGGACCGGGTGGTGGGTTTCTCGCCGATCCCGGCCATGTCGATGGTCAGTTATGCCGCCGGCTCGCGTTACCTGTCGCTGATCGGTGGTGTGTGCCTGAGCTTCTATGACTGGTACTGCGACTTGCCGCCCGCTTCGCCAATGGTGTGGGGCGAGCAGACCGACGTGCCGGAGTCGGCCGACTGGTACAACTCCAACTACATCATCGCCTGGGGCTCCAACGTCCCGCAAACCCGTACCCCTGATGCCCACTTCTTCACCGAGGTGCGCTATAAGGGCACCAAGACCGTGGCGATCACCCCGGACTACTCGGAAGTCGCCAAGCTCACCGACCTGTGGCTCAACCCCAAGCAGGGCACCGACGCTGCCCTGGCCCAGGCCTTCAACCATGTGATCTTCAAAGAATTTCACCTGGACAAGCCCAGCGTCTATTTCACCGAGTACGCCAAGCGCTACACCGACCTGCCGGTGCTGGTGATGCTCAAGCCGATGCTTGGCGCAGCGCCGGGCGCAGGTTACCAGCCGGACCGTTTCCTGCGGGCCAGTGACTTGACTGACAACCTCGGCCAAGAGAACAACCCGGAATGGAAAACCATCGCCCTGGATGCCAGCGGCGAACTGGTTTCACCCCAAGGCTCCATCGGCTATCGCTGGGGCGAGAAGGGCAAGTGGAACATCCTTCCCCGTGAAGGCGGCGAGGGCCGTGAGATCGACCTCAAGCTGAGCCTGATCGGCGGCGACGTCGCCGAGGTGGCGTTCCCGTACTTCGCCGGCGAAGCCCAGGAGTACTTCCAGCATGTGGCCGGTGACGCAGTGCAGTTCCGGCGGGTGCCGGTGCACAGCGTGATGCTGGCCGACGGCAGCGTGGCGAAAGTCGCCACCGTGTTCGACCTGTCGGCGGCCAACCTGGCCATCGACCGTGGCCTGGGCGGCGCCAACGTTGCCAAGGACTATGACGACGCTTCGGTGCCCGGCACCCCGGCCTGGCAGGAGCAGATCACCGGTGTGAGCCGCGAGAAGGCGATCCAGATCGCCCGCGAGTTCGCCGACAACGCCGACAAGACCCGTGGACGCTCGATGATCATCGTCGGTGCGGCGATGAACCACTGGTACCACATGGACATGAACTACCGTGGGCTGATCAACATGCTCATGCTCTGCGGTTGCGTCGGCCAGACCGGCGGCGGCTGGGCCCACTATGTGGGCCAGGAAAAACTCCGTCCGCAATGCGGCTGGCTGCCCCTGGCCTTCGGCCTGGACTGGAGTCGCCCGCCACGGCAGATGAACGGCACCAGCTTCTTCTATGGCCACAGCTCGCAATGGCGTCACGAGAAGATGAGCATGCACGACGTGCTCTCGCCCCTGGCCGACAAGTCGCAGTTCCCCGAGCACGCCCTGGACTACAACATCCGCGCCGAACGGGCCGGCTGGTTGCCCAGCGCGCCGCAACTCAACACCAACCCGCTGCACATCTGCCGCGATGCCGCCGCCGCGGGCCTGGAGCCCAAGGACTATGTGGTCAAGTCGCTGCAGGACGGTTCCCTGCGCTTTGCCTGCGAACAGCCTGACAGCCCGGTGAACTTCCCGCGCAACATGTTCATCTGGCGTTCCAACCTGCTGGGCTCCTCGGGCAAGGGCCACGAATACATGCTCAAGTACCTGCTGGGCACCAAGAACGGCGTGATGAACGAAGACATCGGTCATAGCACCGAGTGCAAGCCCACCGAAGCCGAATGGGTCGACGAGGGCGCCATTGGCAAGCTCGACCTGGTGACCACCCTGGACTTCCGCATGTCCTCGACCTGCGTGTATTCCGACATCGTCTTGCCGACCGCGACCTGGTACGAAAAAGACGACATGAACACCTCGGACATGCACCCGTTCATCCACCCGCTGTCGGCGGCCATCGATCCGGCCTGGGAGTCGCGTTCGGACTGGGAGATCTACAAGGGCATTGCCAAGGCGTTTTCCGCCATGTCGGTCGGCCACCTGGGCGTGGAAAAAGACCTGGTCACCGTGCCGTTGATGCATGACAGCGTCGGCGAGCTGGCCCAACCCTTTGGCGGCACCGACTGGAAAAGCGCCGGTGTGGCGCCGGTCCCGGGCAAGAACGCGCCGAACCTGCAGGTGGTGGAGCGCGATTACCCGAACATCTACAAGCAGTTCACGTCCCTGGGTCCGATGCTCGAGAAGCTCGGCAATGGCGGCAAGGGCATCAACTGGAACACCGAGACTGAAGTGAAATTCCTCGGCGAACTGAACCACAAGGAAGTCGAGGCCGGCATCAGCCAAGGGCGGCCAAAAATCGACAGCGCCATCGACGCGGCCGAAGTGATCCTGTCACTGGCGCCGGAAACCAACGGCCATGTCGCGGTGAAAGCCTGGGCGGCGCTGTCGGAATTCACCGGCATCGACCACAGCCACCTGGCCATCTCCAAAGAGCACGAGGCCATTCGTTTCCGCGACATCCAGGCCCAGCCACGCAAGATCATTTCCAGCCCGACCTGGTCCGGCCTGGAAGACGATCACGTGAGCTACAACGCCGGCTACACCAACGTTCACGAGGCGATTCCATGGCGCACCATCACCGGTCGCCAGCAGTTCTACCAGGATCACCCGTGGATGCAGGCGTTCGGCGAGCAACTGATGAGTTACCGGCCACCGGTCAACACCCGCACCATCGAAGGCGTGAAGGGCAAGCGCAGCAATGGCGAGACCGAGATTGTCCTGAACTGGATCACCCCGCACCAGAAGTGGGGCATCCACAGCACCTACAGCGACAACCTGCTGATGCTCACCTTGAGCCGTGGCGGACCGATTGTCTGGCTCTCGGAAATCGACGCCAAGCGCGCCGGTATCGAGGACAACGACTGGATCGAGTGCTTCAACGTCAACGGCGCATTGACCGCTCGTGCGGTGGTCAGCCAGCGGGTCAAGGAAGGCATGGTGATGATGTACCACGCCCAGGAACGGATCGTGAACGTACCTGGCTCGGAAACCACCAAGACCCGTGGCGGCCACCACAACTCGGTGACCCGCGTGGTGCTCAAGCCCACCCACATGATCGGTGGCTACGCCCAGCAGGCCTACGGTTTCAACTATTACGGCACGGTCGGTTGCAACCGCGACGAGTTCGTTGTGGTGCGCAAAATGTCCAAGGTCGATTGGCTCGACGGTTCCAGTGGCGATGATCTGCCGCGTCCACTGCCGACTGATATCGAGGAGAACTGAGATGAAGATTCGCTCACAAATCGGCATGGTCCTGAACCTGGACAAATGCATCGGCTGCCATACTTGCTCGATCACCTGCAAGAACGTCTGGACCAGCCGCGAAGGCATGGAATACGCCTGGTTCAACAACGTTGAGTCCAAGCCAGGTATCGGCTACCCCAAGGAGTGGGAAAACCAGGACAAGTGGAAGGGCGGCTGGGTCCGCAACGCTGACGGTTCGATCAACCCGCGCATTGGCGGTAAGTTTCGCGTGCTGGCGAACATCTTCGCCAACCCTGACCTGCCGAGCCTGGACGATTACTACGAACCGTTCGACTTCGACTACCAGCATCTGCACACCGCGCCACTGGGCGAGCATCAACCCACCGCACGCCCGCGTTCGCTGGTGTCTGGCAAGCGCATGCAGAAAATCGAATGGGGCCCGAACTGGGAGGAAATCCTCGGTACCGAATTCGCCAAGCGGCGCAAGGACAAGAACTTCGACAAGATCCAGGCGGACATCTACGGCGAGTACGAAAACACTTTCATGATGTACCTGCCGCGCCTGTGCGAGCACTGCCTGAACCCGGCGTGCGCCGCATCGTGCCCGAGCGGCGCGATCTACAAGCGCGAAGAGGACGGCATCGTCCTGATCGATCAGGAGAAGTGCCGCGGCTGGCGCATGTGCATCAGCGGTTGCCCGTACAAGAAAATCTATTTCAACTGGAAAAGCGGCAAGTCGGAAAAATGCATCTTCTGCTACCCGCGCATCGAAGCGGGGATGCCGACGGTCTGCGCTGAAACCTGCGTCGGCCGCATCCGTTATCTCGGCGTGCTGCTGTATGACGCCGACCGTATCAGCGAAGTGGCGAGCACCGCCGATGAGAAGGACCTGTACGAGAAGCAACTGGAGATTTTCCTCGACCCCAACGACCCAGCAGTGATTCGTCAGGCCCTGGCCGATGGCGTGCCCCAGTCGGTGATCGACTCGGCGCAACGCTCGCCGGTCTACAAAATGGCCGTGGATTGGAAACTCGCCCTGCCGCTGCACCCGGAATACCGCACCCTGCCGATGGTCTGGTACGTGCCGCCACTGTCACCGATCCAGAACGCGGCCGCCGCCGGTACCGTGGGCATGAACGGGGTGATCCCGGATGTCGACAGCCTGCGCATTCCGCTGCGTTACCTCGCCAATATGCTCACCGCCGGTGATGAAAAGCCGGTCAAGCGCGCCCTCAAGCGTCTGCTGGCGATGCGGGCGTACAAGCGCTCCGAACAGGTCGATGGCGTGCAGGACCTGCAAGTGCTGGCCGACGTCGGCTTGAGCGTGAACCAGGTGGAAGAGATGTACCGCTACCTGGCCATCGCCAACTACGAAGACCGTTTCGTGGTGCCGAGCGCCCACCGTGAAGACGCCATGAGCGATGCGTTCGCCGAACGCTCCGGTTGTGGTTTCAGCTTCGGCAGCGGCTGCAGCGGCAGCTCTGACACCAACATGTTCGGCGGCAAGAAGGCCAATCGTCGCGACGTGATCAAAACCGTGCAGTTGTGGGAGGAATGAACATGCGCATTCTCAAGGTGATTTCGTTGCTGCTCGATTATCCGACCGAGACCCTGGTGGCCGGTCGCGACGAGCTGGAGCAGGCCATTGCGCAAGCACGGGAAATCAGTCCCCAGCAACGCGCCGGGCTGTTCGAATTGCTGGAAGTGATCTGCGGCAAGGACTTGATGGACGGCCAGGAGCACTACGGTGCGCTGTTCGGCCGGGGCCGCGCGCTGTCACTGCTGCTGTTCGAACATGTCCACGGTGAGTCCCGTGATCGGGGCCAGGCCATGGTGGACATGATGGCGCAGTACGAAGAGGCCGGTTTCGCCATCGGCGTCAAAGAGTTGCCTGACTACATCCCGCTGTACCTGGAGTTTCTCTCCACCCGCGAAGACATCGAGGCTCGCGAGGGCCTGGCGGATGTGGCGCACCTGCTGGCCTTGCTCGCGGCGCGCCTGGACGAGCGTGAAAGCGTCTACGCCAGTTGCTTCCGGGCCTTGTTGCAAATCGCCGGCGCCGAACCCCAGGTGGCGGTGGCCGAGTTGCGTGAGCAAGTGAAGGCCGAGCCCCGGGACGACTCCCTCGAAGCCCTGGACAAGATCTGGGAAGAAGAGCAGGTGGATTTCATGAAGGCCGAACAGCAGGACCGTTGCAGTTCACTGCCCAGCGCGCCAGGCAAGGCGCGGGACGAAAGCGCGGTGCCGTTGCACTGGGTGGATTTTCAGCATGAAGGGCGGGCCGCAGCGCCAGCCGGGGAGGTGGGTAATGTCTAAATGGGATCTGTTGTTGTTCGGGGTCTACCCCTATGTCGCTTTGGCGATTTGCCTGCTCGGCAGTTGGGCACGGTTCGACCTGTCCCAGTACACCTGGAAGGCCGGTTCCAGCCAGATGCTGAACAAGCGCGGCATGCGCGTGGCGAGCAACCTGTTTCACGTTGGCGTGCTGTTCGTGTTGGCCGGGCACTTCGTCGGCCTGCTGACGCCGGCGGCGATCTATCACCATGTGCTGAGCACTGAGAACAAGCAGTTGCTGGCGATGGTTTCCGGTGGGTTCTTCGGCGTGCTGGGCCTGATCGGCCTGGTGATGCTGCTCAACCGCCGCTTGACCGACCCACGGGTCCGCGCCACCTCCAATGTCTCGGACATCCTGGTGCTGGTGGTGTTGCTGGTGCAACTGGTGCTGGGGCTGATGACCATCGTCGCATCCACCGCCCATATGGACGGCTCGGTGATGGTGATGCTGGCCGACTGGGCCCAGAACACCGTGCTGTTGCGGCCGGTGGAAGCCGCTACCGCGATAGCGCCGGTGGGCCTGGTCTACAAGCTCCACGTGGTGCTGGGCTTGACCCTGTTCGTGCTGTTCCCGTTCACCCGTCTGGTTCACATCGTCAGTGCGCCGGTCTGGTACCTGGGGCGTCGTTATCAAATCGTTCGGCAGAAGTTCTGAGGAGAAGATCATGGCGAGTGGATGCGGATGTGGCGGTGGTAGCGGTGGCGGTGGTTGCGGTTCCTCGGCAAAAGTGCCGCCGGTGGTCGATGTGGAGCCCCTAGGGGCGGTGCAGTTCGAGCCGGCCCAGGCCGGGTCGGTGGTGGAAGATCAATCGCCAGAATTGATCGCCAGCAGTGAGCAGGAGTGGCCTATCATCAGCGTCAACGGGGTGTCGATCACTCCCCAGGCGATGGCCCTGGAGCTGCAATATCACCCGGCCGACAGTCGCGAGGACGCGGTGTACCAGGCCGCTCGGGCCCTGGTGATTCGCCAATTGCTCCAGCAGCGTATCGCCGAGCTGGGTCTGGCGTTGCAGGTCGGTGCCGGTGAAAACGAAGAAGAGGCCGCCACGCGGCTGTTGCTCGAACGCGAGGTGCAGGTGCCGCAGTGTGACGAGGCCACCGGCCTGCGTTACTACGAAAGCAACCGGGCGCGCTTCCATAGCGCACCGTTGCTGGCGGTGCGGCACATCCTGCTCGAATGCGCGCCGGACGATGCCGAGGCCCGTAGCCTGGCCCATGTCCAGGCCGAGTTGCTGCTGGAGCGGCTGGACCAGTTCCCGGGCAGCTTCGCCGAGTTGGCGCTGAAATATTCGGCGTGTCCATCCAAGGCGCAGGGCGGCTCGCTGGGGCAGATCAGCAAGGGCCAGACCGTGCCTGAACTGGAGCGCCAATTGTTCACCCTGCCGGCGGGCCTTGCGGGCAAGCCGCTGGAAAGTCGCTACGGCTGGCATGTGATCAGCATCGACCAGCGCATCGATGGCCAGCCGTTGCCGTATGAGGCCGTGGCGACAGCGATTCATACGCAGTTGCAGCAGGGCGTTTGGCAAAAGGCGCTGGTGCAATACCTGCAAACCCTGATCGGTGCGGCGGATATTCGAGGCATTCACCTTCAGGGCGCCGACTCGCCGCTGGTGCAGTGAGCACAGGTTCAATCGGGAGATCTTCATGAACGCGGTGTTGCAGGACGGATTTGGGCGCCAGATCGATTATTTGCGGATGTCGGTGACCGATCGTTGTGATTTTCGTTGTGTGTATTGCATGGCGAAAAACATGACCTTCCTGCCGCGTCAGCAAGTCTTGACCCTGGAAGAGTTGCAGCGCCTGGCACGGCTGTTCGTCGGCTTGGGGGTGAAGAAAATTCGCCTGACTGGTGGCGAGCCGCTGATCCGCCCGGGCATCGTCGGGTTGTGTCGCGACATCGCGGCGCTGCCCGGCTTGCGAGAGCTGGTAATGACCAGCAATGGCTCGCAGTTGGGGCGATTGGCCCAGCCGCTGGTCGAGGCTGGGGTCAAGCGCATGAACATCAGCCTCGACAGCCTCGACGGTGAGCGTTTCCGGGCGATCACCCGTAACGGCAACCTCGATCAGGTGCTAGCAGGGATTGAAGCGGCGAAGGTGGCCGGGTTCAAGCGGATCAAGCTCAACTGTGTGGTGATGAAAGGGCGCAACTTCGATGAGGTCCCGGCGCTTGTGCAGTACGCCATCGAGCAACACATCGATATCAGTTTTATCGAGGAAATGCCGTTGGGGGAGGTGGGGCGTTCCCGGGGGGAATCGTTCTGTTCCAGCGATGAGGTCCGGGCCGAGATCGCTCGCCATCACCGGCTGCTGGACAGTACCGAAAACAGCGGCGGGCCGGCGCGTTATGTGCGTTTGGAACAGCATCCGGATACCCGGATCGGTTTCATTTCCCCCAACACCCACAACTTTTGCGCCAGTTGCAATCGGGTGCGTATGACGGTCGAGGGGCGCCTGTTGTTGTGCCTGGGGCAGGAGGACTCTCTCGATTTGCGTGGTTTGCTGCGGCGTTATCCGCTGGATGACCAGCCGGTTATCCAGGCGGTGCAGCAGGCGTTGCGCGGCAAGCCATTGCGGCATGACTTCAACCCGGGTGGGGAGGTGCAGATTGTGCGATTCATGAATATGAGTGGGGGTTAAGGGGTTACGCGGGCACTGTGGCGAGGGCGCTTGCTCCCGCTGGGCTGCGTAGCCGTCCTGTTCTGGGTGCTGGGTGCTGGGGTGCTGGGGTGTTGGGGGCATATCCGTTTCTGCGGTAACGGCGGCTGGCGGTTCCGCTCTTACAGCGGGTCACTTTTGGAAGAGCGCCAAAAGTAACCAAAAACGCTTTTGCCCCACCACTCGGCACCTCGCCTAGGCTCGGTGTGCCCTCACTCCGGCATTGCTACGTGGGCCGCCGCGAAGGGCCATCCATGGCCCAGCGCGGCTACCTCGGCATCCATGCCGAGGTGCCCACTACGCAATGCCTGCGTTCGGCCATCGTGGTTAACGGGGCCCCCCAGATCAAAAGCCAGCGCGAGGCGGCCTGCCAGCCGACCTGGCTCTCACGGTCATACCCCGATCCAACTGTGGGAGCGGGCTTGCTCGCAAAGGCGGCCTTATAGCCGACCTGATTCTCACGGTCATACCCCGATCCAACTGTGGGAGCGAGCCTGCTCGCGAAGGCGGCCTTATAGCCGACCTGATTCTCACGGTCATACCCCGATCCAACTGTGGGAGCGGGCTTGCTCGCGAAGGCGGCCTTATAGCCGACCTGATTCTCACGGTCATACCCCGATCCAACTGTGGGAGCGAGCCTGCTCGCGAAGGCGGCCTTATAGCCGACCTGATTCTCACGGTCATACCCCGATCCAACTGTGGGAGCGGGCTTGCTCGCGAAGGCGGCCTGCCAGGCGCATTGCTCCCCTCCAAGCAGGTTGGTCGTCGCCCCGGTTCTTGATATCGATCAATTGCAACTCGAACATTTAGCCGTACTCTCCACTGCATATTGTGTTTTTAAAGATTAAAAAGCCTATATGTAGTGTCTGGAGCCAAAATGCAGAGCACGTTGATCTCAGTAGGGTGTAACCGCTTGCACAAGCGCGATGGCAGTGTGGTCGCCTTTGATGCGGACAAGATCCGCCAGGCGCTGATCGCCGCCGGCAAGGCCACCGGTGAGTACGCCGAAGCCGAGGCCGAAGGGCTGCTCGAGGCGGTATTGGCGCGGTTGGAAGGGCAGACGCGGTTGAACGTCGAGCAGATCCAGGACCGCGTCGAGCGGGTTCTGATGGACGCCGGGTATTTCCTGTCCATGCGCGCCTACATCGTCTATCGCGAGCAACACGGACGCCTGCGTCGGGATCGTCGTACGCTGGTGGAAGTCGCCACTTCGATGAACGAATACCTGGATCGCGAAGACTGGCGCGTGCAAGCCAACGCCAACCAGGGCTATTCCCTCGGCGGGCTGATCCTTAACGTATCGGGCAAGGTCACCGCCAATTACTGGCTGGACGAAGTCTACAGCCAGGCCATCGGCGAGGCGCACCGCGAGGCGGACCTGCATATCCACGACCTGGACATGCTCGCTGGCTATTGTGCCGGCTGGTCCTTGCGCACCCTCTTGCACGAAGGCCTCAACGGCGTGCCAGGGCGGGTCGAGGCCGGGCCGCCCAAGCACTTGAGCAGCGCCTTGGGACAGATGGTGAATTTCCTCGGCACCCTGCAAAACGAATGGGCCGGCGCCCAGGCGTTCAGCTCGTTCGACACCTACCTGGCGCCCTATGTGCGCAAGGACCAGCTCAGCTACGACCAGATTCGCCAGTCGTTGCAGGAGTTCATCTACAACCTCAACGTGCCGTCGCGCTGGGGCACGCAAACCCCGTTCACCAACCTGACGTTCGACTGGGTCTGCCCCCAGGACCTGCGCGAACAGATCCCGGTGATCGGCGGTGAAGAAATGCCGTTCGCCTACGGTGACCTGCAAGCGGAAATGGAATTGATCAACCGCGCCTACATCGAGGTGATGCAGGCCGGCGATGCGAAAGGCCGGGTCTTCACGTTCCCGATCCCGACTTACAACATCACCCATGACTTCCCGTGGGACAGCGAGAACGCCGACCGGCTGTTCGAAATGACCGCGCGCTACGGCTTGCCGTATTTCCAGAACTTCCTCAACTCGGACATGCAACCCAACCAGGTGCGGTCGATGTGCTGCCGCCTGCAACTGGACGTGCGCGAGCTGCTCAAGCGCGGCGGCGGCCTGTTCGGCTCGGCGGAACAGACCGGGTCCCTGGGCGTGGTGACGATCAACTGCGCGCGCCTGGGCTACTTGTACAAAGGCAACACCAGCGGCTTACTGCAACGCATCGATACCCTGATGGAACTGGCGAAAGAGAGCCTGGAGGTCAAGCGCAAGGTCATCCAGCATCACATGGATGCCGGTTTGTACCCCTACACCAAGCGCTACCTCGGCACGTTGCGCAATCACTTCTCCACTATTGGCGTGAACGGCCTGCATGAAATGCTGCGCAATTTCACCGATGACCAGCAAGGCCTGCACACCGAGCAGGGCCGGGCATTTGCGCTAAAACTGCTGGATCATGTGCGGGCCACGTTGCTGCGTTTCCAGGAGGAAACTGGCCACCTCTACAACCTCGAAGCCACACCCGCCGAAGGCACGACGTACCGCTTCGCCAAGGAAGACCTCAAGCGCTACCCGGATATCCTGCAGGCTGGCAGCCCGGTCGCGCCGTACTACACCAACTCTTCGCAACTGCCGGTGGGGTTCACCGACGATCCATTCGAAGCCCTGGAGTTGCAGGATGAACTGCAATGCAAATACACCGGCGGCACCGTGTTGCACCTGTACATGGCCGAGCAGATTTCCTCGACCCAGGCCTGCAAGCAACTGGTGCGCAAGGCCCTGGGCCGTTTCCGCCTGCCGTACCTGACCATCACGCCGACCTTTTCCATCTGCCCGGTGCACGGCTACCTGGCCGGCGAACACGAGTTTTGCCCCAAATGCGACGAGGCCTTGCTGCTGCAACAGCAGTTGGCGGGCAGCGTTCACTGATCCGATCCATCGACCGCAAGGAGCTTCACCTATGAATGCATTACATAGCCTTCCACCCGCACAGCGTCAACGTTGCGAAGTCTGGACCCGGGTGATGGGGTATCACCGCCCGGTGGCGGCCTTCAACCCCGGTAAGCAATCCGAGCATCGTGAGCGGGTGCACTTCACCGAACGCGCGGCCGGGCGTCCATGAGTCGAGTGCTACGGGTCGGGGGCATGGTGCCCCTGACCACCCTCGATTATCCGGGCCAACTGGCCTGCGTGCTGTTTTGCCAGGGATGCGCCTGGCGTTGTCGTTATTGCCATAACCCGCAACTGATCCCGCCACGCGGCAGCGAGGAGGTGGAGTGGTGCCGGGTATTGGCGTTCCTGCAACGCCGTCAGGACCTGCTCGACGCCGTGGTGTTCAGCGGTGGCGAACCGACCTTGCAGGACGGCCTGGCGCCAGCGATGGAGGAGGTGCGGCAAATGGGGTTTCGCATCGGCCTGCACAGCGCCGGTATCAAGCCGGCGGCCTTCGCCAAAGTGGTCGGGCTTGCCGACTGGGTGGGGTTCGACATCAAGGCCTTGCCTGAAGATGCCTTGGACGTGACCCGGGTCGAAGGCAGCGGCACCACCAACTGGCGCAGCCTCGACCACCTGCTGGCCAGCGGCGTGGATTATGAATGCCGCACCACCGTGCACTGGCATCTGTTCGATCCCGAACGCCTGTTGACCCTGGCCCGGCGCCTGAGCGAGCGCGGTGTCACCCGGTTTGCCGTGCAACTGGTGCGCACGGCGCGGATGCTCGATCCGCATCTTTCCAGTGTCTCGGCACACGCCTTGCAACCAGACTTGTGGGCCGCCATGCGCGAGCTGTTTCCTTCGTTCGTGTTGCGTAGTTGACCGAGCGTTGGCATGAGCGACCGACAGCGGCCCGGGATGACCGGGCCACTCTTTTTTCATGGTTTTCAAATGCGCTGCCAATCGGCAGGTAATTGAACAGGGAGCATTTGACATGACCAGACTCACCACCGCCCAACGCATCGTGATCGGCTTCGCCATCGCGCCACTGGCCTTGATCGCTTTGGCCCTGTACGCCTTGAACGACCTGGCGATACTGCGCGACCAGGCTGTACAGATCGTCAAGCAGGATTGGCCGAAAATCGACCCGATCATGGTCATCGCTACCGGCGTGCGCGATAACGCCAGGAACACCCGAGACTTGTTGATCGACAAGAACAATACGCAAGTGCAGCAGTCCATCGACGCCACCCGGCAACGGATTACCCAGGCTTTCGCCACGCTGGAACCGCTGTTCGATCAGCCCGAAGGCAAAGCCGCGTATGCCGAGCTGAAGAAGCGTCGCGAGGCCTACGTGGCGGCTTTCGTCCAGGTGCAGGCGTTGATCCGCCAGGGCGCGACGGACGCGGCGCTGACACAGCTCAAGCAAGGCGTGATCCCGGCGGAGCTTGAGGTGTACAAAAGCCTCGAAGGGATGATGGCGATGCAGGGCAGGGTTTTTGTCGAACGTGAACGGCAGGCTTCGGCGCGTTACAACGATGCGCGGCGCAACGTGCTGGCGCTGGTGTTGGGTTGCCTGGTCCTGGTGAGTACCGTCGCGTTGCTGGTGACCCGCAGCGTGACCCGCCCACTGGGCGGTGAGCCCAATGATGCGGCGCGGATGCTGAGCCTCATCGCCCAAGGTGACCTGACCATTCGGGTGCCGGTGGGGATTGGGGCGAACGACAGCGTGATGAGCAACATGCACGACATGCAGCAGAGTCTCAACGCCATGGTCCGGCACATTGCGGCCTCGGTGGATCGGGTGGCCAGTTCCTCCGAAGAACTGAGCGCCGTGAGCAGCCAGACCAACAGCACCTTGCAGTTGCAAGGGCTGGAAATCGAACAGGCTGCGGCGGCGGTGAACCAGATGACCGCTGCAGTGGATGAAGTGGCACGCAATGCCGTAAGCACTAGCGAAGCTTCACGAGTGTCCGAACAAACCGCCCAGCGTGGCCGTGAACAGGTTCAGGAAACGGTGGCTTCCATTTCGGCGCTGGCGGACGGTGTGACGGACAGCTCAGGGCGAATCCAGCAACTGGCCGGACGCGTCCAGGACATCAGCTCAGTCTTGGATGTGATCCGCAGCATTGCTGAACAAACCAACCTGCTGGCCCTGAACGCCGCCATTGAAGCGGCCCGTGCCGGTGATGCCGGGCGTGGTTTCGCGGTGGTGGCCGATGAAGTCCGGGCACTGGCCCATCGTACTCAGGTTTCGACCCGGGAAATCGAGGACATGATCGGCAGCATTCGCCTGGACAGTGGGCATGCAGTGACCTCGATGCAAAACAACAGCGAACTGGTACAGGCCACCCTGCAGGTGGCCCAGCGCTCCGGCGATGCCCTGGATGAAATCGCCCATTCGATCTCGCAGATCAACGAGCGCAACCTGATGATCGCCAGCGCCACGGAGCAGCAGGCCCTGGTGGCCCGAGAAGTGGACCGCAACCTGGTGGGCATTCGCAACTTGTCCGAGCAGGTGTTGCTGGGCGCGCGGCACACGGATACAGCGGGGCAGGACCTGGCACAGATGGCCGGTTCGCTGCACGAGACGGTGGCGCGGTTCAAGGTGTAGCCGGTATGGCACCAGAGCGCCACAGCAATTGAACTCGCCCTAAATTTCCTGTGGGAACGGGCTTGCTCGCGAAAGCGGTGGGGCAGCTGCAGCGATGTTGGCTGTGCCGACGTCATCGCGAGCAAGCTCGCTCCCACAGGATTTAGTGTGTCACCACCCCCAAAACTGCAACCACCACCCATAACCCACCCAACCGCTGGCCACTATCAGGCAGGCCATGGCGGCCAGTCGCCGAACGGGCGATGCAGTTGTCTGCGCCAGGCGCTTCCAGCCCAGCCACAGGCTCCAGGTCATCGCCGCCGCCAACAACCCGGCTCGAGCCGGCTGCACCCATTCCAGCAACAGCCCTTCATAGCGCAGCAATTTGACGGTGGTGGACGACAGACCGAGGAACAGGCCTGCACCACCAAGGGGCGTCAGGGTGATGGCCAAGGGCCAATACTGTGCGCAATCGCCCGCGAGTCGTGCCGCCAGGCGCATCAGCAGCATCAGCGAAGTCCCCAGCAACAGGGCACTCATGCCCAGGTAGCCGACGATGCAAAAGCCATCGAGCCAGCTGAAGCTGTCGTTGAGTTGCGGGTAGTGCGTCAGCAACCACCAGGGCGCGTTGTCTTGTAGCGGCCAGAGCACGTCGTGTGCCACCAGCCATTGCGCCAGTGCCTGCTTCAGGGCGATGAACCAGGGGCTGACGGTCCATTGAAAGGCGCCCATGGCCAGGCCGATGACGCCGAACAGCAGCAAGCGGGCATCCCAGGGCGAAAGCGTGTTGGCCGTCGCTTGAAGGATTTCTTCATTGCTGGAGCGGGCAATCAGCTTTACCGCGTCGCGCTGGCCGCTGCAGCGCCCGCAGGCGTGGCAATTGGCGGCCCCGCGTAGGCGGCGGATGTCCAGCAGTGGCGCGCAGTTGGGGGCAGGGCGCCGGGGTGCCGGGTTTTCCAGCCAGCGTTGTTCGTCCACCTGAAAGTGCACCGGAGCCAGGCGGGCGAGGAGGGAGAAGACGCCACTGACCGGGCACAGATAACGGCACCACACTCGCTTGCCACGGGCGAACAGCAGGCCAACGATCACTGCCGCGACAGTCGAGCCACCCAGGATCAGCAGCGCCGCCTCGGCGTAGTCGTAGACGCTGATGAGTTGGCCATAAATCGTCGTCAGGCAGAACGCCAGGGTCGGCCAGCCGGCCCAGCGCACGCTTCTTGGCACACCCAGGCCCTTGCCGTAGCGACTGGCCCATTCACTCAAGGCGCCTTCGGGGCACAGCACGCC
The DNA here is from genome assembly GCF_900119265.1 of Pseudomonas sp. NFACC04-2. NCBI lineage: Bacteria > Pseudomonadati > Pseudomonadota > Gammaproteobacteria > Pseudomonadales > Pseudomonadaceae > Pseudomonas > Pseudomonas sp. NFACC04-2. The sequence continues at coordinate 82,393 of NZ_FPJC01000001.1, read as the reverse complement.
GCACCAGAGCCGACCGAACAGCACGATCGAGAGCAATACGAACGGCCACCACAGGCCCCAGAACAAAAACTGCGCCAGCAGCGTGAGGTTGTCGAACAGGTGCGCCTGACTGCCGGGCAATGGCAACAGGGCGGGTATCACCAGCAGCACCGCGTAGAACAGCACCACCGCCCATTGCACGGCACGAATGGTCGCGCCGTGGCGCCGCATGCCGTCGCCCAGGCGCTGGAGCCAGGGGGTCAGGTGGGGCATGGCAGGTTCTGCGCCTTGGGTGTCCGCAACCATCCTGCGACGGCCAGCCAATAGCCAAGCCACACCAGCAAGGTCAGCGCGCTAGGACTGGCGCGATACCCGGCGAAGTCGGCGAGGAAACCGCCCAGGCCATGGCCGTCGTCCAGTATCGCGCTGCTGTTCCACAGTGCATCGCCAATGCCACGGTACACCGGCTCGGGCCAATCCATCGCGAGCAACTGCCCGCCGACCCGCTCGATGCCGCTGACCAGCAACGCGGCGCCCAACAGCAGCAGGATCGCTTCGCTGATGGCGAAGAAACGCGGCCAGGAGATGAACCGACGACTGCCGTGGAGCAAGGAAACGGTCAACAGCGCCAGCACCAGGCCAGCGATTGCACCCACGGCGAACAGGCCCAGCGACGGCCCTTGCAAGCGGGCGCCGACGCCGTACAGGAAGACCACGGTTTCACTGCCTTCGCGGCTGACCGCCAGTAACGCCAGCACCATCAGGCCCAGGCCACCCTGGCGGTTCAGGCGCTGGTCGGCTTGGCGCGACAGGTCCTGCTTCAGTGTCCCCGCGTTGCGATGCATCCAGCCGACCATTTGCACGATCAACAGACTCGCGATCAACGCCAGCGAAGCCTGGAACCATTCATTGGCGCTGCCGCTCATGGCTTCGCCGGCCAGCAGGATCAAACCGGCCAATACGCCCGACAACAGCAAGCCGAGCAGTGCGCCGCTCCATAGGTACCGCAACAGATGGCTGGCCTGTTGTTGCCGGCTGACCCAGGCCTGGAGGATACCGATCACCAACAACGCCTCGACGCTTTCGCGCCAGACAATAAACATCGACTGAGTCATGCAAATGCCTCCTGCAGGCCGATCATTGGGCGAGAATCCCGCCCTCGGGCAGTTGCGGGTTGAATTCATCGAAAAACGGATAGTGCCCGGGGCGCAGCGGATGGATGACCACGAAGGTCGTGACGCCGGGCGAGAGCACTTTTTCGACGCGCAATGGCGTGCTTTCGAATTCCGCCGGGCCCTGGCCGACATTCTTCAGCACGATCTTGAAGCGTTGCCCGGCCGGCACTTCCAGCTGCGGCGGCGTGAAATGCCCGTCGCGCATGCTCAACTCATAGGTGGGCAGTTCGGCCTGGGCGAGCGACGGCAGCAGCAGACCGGCCAGCATCAGCCAGGCCAGGCATGACGACCAGGGGCGGCGGCGCATGTTCAGTACCCGCCTTTTTTACCGATCCCGGCGTAGACGAATTCGTAATGCAGCTCGCAGCGTTCGAACCATGGCGCCACGCCGGTCTCCCTGTCGGTATGACGACCGAGGGACCCGTGGCCACCCGGCGGCAGGACGGTGAAGGTCAATTGGTATTTGCCAGGGCCGAGCAGCTTGACGTTGTCGCCGTAGTGCGGCCCGTCATTGGCGACCATGGCGTGAAAGTCGCCCTTGAGCTCGGTGTCGTTGCCTTGTTTCTTCAACTGGAACGACACGTTGAGATAGGGTACGAAACTGCCTTCCTGAAAGCCTTGCTGGTTGTCCGCCGTGGCGCGGATGTCGGCTTCCAGGTGCACATCCGAATCTGCGGTGGTGCGCATCATGCCGGCGGGGGCCATTTCGATCGGTTGCAGGTACACCGCACCGACTTCCAGCCCCGGGCACAGTTGCGGTTCGCCGATGGGGTATTCCTTGGCCTGGGCCAGCGGTGCGAGCAACAGCAGGGCGAGGGACAACGGAGCAACGGGGCGCATGATGACTTCCTGGTTGGCTAAATGATGGCGCCGAGTCTAGGAAGCTTCGCTGCGAATAATAATGATTCTTGTCAATTTTCAGCGTGAAATTTTGCTCGGGGAGCATTTGTTGCTCGCGCGCGGCTGTTCTTGATCGGGATCAAGGGTGGCGCTGTCCCGACGCGGTAGGGTACGGGCACACCCATCTGTTATGCGGGGTCGCCATGGCAAAGCCTTTTCCCATCAGTCCCAAACATCCTGAGCGTATTTGCTGGGGCTGTGATCGTTACTGTCCGACCACTGCGTTGGCCTGTGGCAACGGTGCCGATCGAACCATGCATCCGGCCGAGATGATTGGGGACGATTGGTACCTGCATGGGGATTGGGGGCTGGAGCTGGTCGACATTACCGCCAAGGTCATCGATCCCAGCGCCACTTACATGAAGGAATGAAGCAACTCTGTGGCGAGGGAGCTTGCTCCCGCTCGGGTGCGCAGCGCCCGCAAAATCTTGGGACCGCTGCGCGACCCAGCGGGAGCAAGCTCCCTCGCCACAGGAACCAAGCAAGCCTCAGGGGCAAGCAAGCTTCAAGTGAACGGTGTGGCTCGGACAATCACAACTTCGGCAACTGCCCGATCCGCCCCATCATCTCGGTCACGATCTGCAAGTCCAGCAGGAACTGCTCCACCGTCTTGAACTCGTTGTCATTGTGGCCGGTGTACTTGACGTCGGGCATCGCCAGGCCGAATTGCACGCCGTTGGGCAGGTCATGCACCGACGTGGCGCCGGCGGAGGTGCCGTATTTGTGTTCCATGCCCAGGTTCTCACTGGCCACGGCCAACAGCGCCTTGACCCATTCACCCTCGGGGTTGCGGTACATCGGCTCGTCGATGGAGTAATCGAAGGCCACGGCGACGTGGGATTTCTTGCTCCAGGCGGCCAATTTATCGGCAATGTCAGTCTTGATCGCTTCGGTGGGCTTGCCAACCGGTACCCGCAGGTTGACCGCAAGCTTGAAGGTCTTCTCATCCATCCCGACGAACGTCAGGGACGCGGTCAGCGGGCCCATGAAGGCATCGGAAAAGCCAATTCCCAGTTTGCTGCCCAGATAATCCAGGCCCCAGTTGTCGGCGGCGTAGCGGGCGGCGTCGGTGATATGGTTGTGCTTGAGCGCGACCTTGCCGTCCAGGCCATTGATGAAGTCCAGCATCCGCGCGACCGGGTTGACGCCTGACTCGGGCTCGGAGGAGTGGGCGGATACGCCGGTGAAGGTCAGTTGCACGTCCTTGCCGACGACCTGGGTGCCCACTTCGAAATTGCCGCCGTTGCGCTTGGCATAGTCGGTGGCGGCCTTGAGCAGATCGGCGGCCAGTTCGGCAGGGTTGTCGGTGGCAAAGGTGGCCACGGACGTCGACGGGATCTGATTGGTCGCCAGGCCGCCGGTCAATGCGGTGATTTGCGCGCCCTTGCCCTGTGGGGTACGCCGGGCGAAGTTCGCCATGACGGTGCCGTAGCCCTTCTCGGCAATCACCACCGGGTAGCCGCCATCCAGCGCCAGGTTGTAGTTGGGCGTCGGGTTGCGTTCGAAATAGTAGGGAATGGCGTCGCCGGTGGTTTCTTCGGTGGTGTCGACCAGCAGCTTGAAGTTGCGCGCCAGTGGCAGCTTTTCTTCCTTGATGATCTTCATGGCGTAGAGCGCCACGACGATGCCGTTCTTGTCGTCCTCGGTACCCCGGCCATACATGCGGTCGCCCACCAGGGTGACCTTGAACGGATCGAGGCGGGTGCCGTCTTTCAACACCCAGTTTTGTGGCGTGACCGGCACCACGTCGGCATGGGCATGGATACCGACGACTTCGTCACCGCTGCCTTCGAGGGAAATCTCATAGACGCGGTTGTCGATGTTGCGGAAGTTCAGCTTGAACGCCTCGGCCAGGCTTTTGATCTTGTCGGCGATCTTGAGGAATTCCGGATTCTCGTGCTGGGCTACACCGTCCTTGCGAAAGGTCGGGATGGCGACCAGTTCCTTCAGCGTCTCGGTGGCGGCTGTGCCGTATTTCACTCGGGCGTAGAGGCCCAGCAGGCGATGGATTTCGTTCTGTTGTTCAGCCGACAGGGTTTTGTTGGCCTGGAAGGCGCTGATGGCCGGGCCGAGGTTCGCGGTTTTGGCGAGGTCGCTTTTGGCTACTTCTGCGAGGAACTGCCGGAAATCGGTGACGGAGGTGTCGGAGAAGGTTTTGACGAAGGTCGCGCTTTGTTGTGCGGTGATATTAGCGTTGGCCGACATCGCGAATGACGACAGGCTGGACAGCATGAGGGTGGCGACGGCAAGACGCTTGAACGGGAAGTTCATGGTGGCAGGCATTCCTTTGCAGGGGAGAAGTGTCGTGTGATGAAGCAATCACTTACAACCTAACACCATGAACCCGCGGCGGGGGAGCCCTTGAACAGCATTTGTCGCCCGGAAAAGCGAAAACGGCGCAGAAATGAAAAGTGGCGGTGGGATACTTCGGCCATTCCTCCACCGCAGATCCAGTGTGGGAGCGGGCTTGCTCGCGAAGGCGGTGGGTCAGTTACATTGATGTCGACTGTCACACCGCCTTCGCGAGCAAGCCCGCTCCCACAGGGATCTGCGCGGGCACCAGGCCTTGCGGACTCAGTGCGGTGCGCGAGGAATCGTCTTGAGCAGGTCTTCAGGGCTGATATGACCCACCACGGGTTGCGCCGTGCTGCCGGGCAATGGCAGGTCAAGGATGTGCCCCTTGATCTTGCCGACCACATGCATCTCGCAGGGTTTGCAGTCGAATTTCAACGTCAGCACTTCATCGCCATGTATCAGTTGCATCGGCGCGACCTTGGTGCGCACGCCGGTGACACCCTTGGCCTGCTTGGGGCAGAGGTTGAACGAGAAGCGCAGGCAGTGCTTGGTGATCATTACCGGCACTTCACCGGTTTCCTCGTGGGCCTCGAACGCCGCATCGATCAGCTTGACCCCGTGGCGATGATAGAAGTCCCGGGCCTTCTGGTTGTAGACGTTGGCCAGGAACGACAGGTGCGACTCCGGGTACACCGGGGGCGGGTTGGTCTCGGCCTTGCGGCCACCGCGTGGGTGGGCTTCGATGCGGGCGGCGGTCAGGGTTTCGATGGCTTCGCGGCGCAACGCCTTGAGCTGCGAGTTGGGGATGAAGAACGCCTGGGGCGCGTCCAGCTCGATGGCGGTGGCGTGGTATTCGGTGGTGCCCAGTTGGCCGAGCAGGTCGTGCAGTTGCTCCAGGGCCTGTTCCGGCTTGTTGGCCAGGCCGAACGGCCCGTCCAGGGCGACGTTGGCGCTGATGCCTTCCTCACTGGTGGCGGTCAGTTCCAGGCGCTCTTCGCGCAGGTGCGCGACCCAGGCCAGGCCGACCCGGCGCTCGGAGGAGGTCTTGAGCAACGCTTGCTGCCAGTTGTGATCCAGGTTGCGGCTCAACGGGTGGTTGGGGCGCAACTGGTACATGCCGGCCGGCATTTCGTTGGGCTCGACGCGGTAGCGGTAGCGCTTCTGGCCGTCCTCTTCGAATTCACCCTTGGGCTCGGCGATGTTGGCGCGGAAACCGACGACTTCGCGCTTGACCAGCACATTGAGACCGTCGCCGTTGGACAGCGGATCGAAGGTCACCACTTGCAGGTCGCGCTTGCCGACTTTTTCCACCACGCCCACCGGCACGCCGGTAAAGGTTGGCGAATCAAAGGCGCCGATGTCGATCTTGCGCTCGCTGACGAAATAGTCGGTGCTGCCACGGTGGAAGGTCTTGTCCGGGTCGGGGACGAAGAAGTGTGCGGTACGGCCGCTGGACGCACGGGCCAGGTCCGGGCGGTCTTCGAGGACATCGTCCAGGCGCTGGCGGTAATAGGCGGTGATGTTCTTCACATAGCCCATGTCCTTGTAGCGCCCTTCGATCTTGAACGAACGCACGCCGGCTTCGACCAGGGCACGGATGTTGGCGCTCTGGTTGTTGTCTTTCATCGACAGCAGGTGTTTTTCATAGGCGACCACCCGACCCTGGTCATCCTTGAGGGTGTAGGGCAGGCGACAGGCCTGGGAGCAGTCGCCACGGTTGGCGCTGCGGCCGTTCTGGGCATGGGAGATGTTGCACTGGCCGGAAAACGCCACGCACAGCGCACCGTGGATGAAGAACTCGATGGCCGCCTCGGTCTCGTCGGCGATGGCACGGATTTCCTGCAGGTTCAGCTCACGGGCCAGGACCAGTTGCGAGAAACCGGCCTGGTCGAGAAACTTTGCCCGGGCCAGGGTGCGGATGTCGGTCTGGGTGCTGGCGTGCAACTCGATGGGCGGGATATCCAGCTCCATCACCCCCAGGTCCTGGACGATCAACGCATCGACGCCGGCATCGTACAACTGGTGGATCAGCTGGCGGGCCGGCTCCAGTTCATTGTCGTGCAGGATGGTGTTGATGGTCGTGAACACACGGGCGTGGTAGCGGTGGGCGAACTCCACCAGCCGGGCAATATCGCCCACCTCGTTGCAGGCGTTGTGACGCGCGCCGAAACTCGGGCCACCGATGTACACGGCGTCGGCGCCATGCAGGATGGCCTCGCGGGCGATGGTCACGTCGCGGGCGGGGCTGAGCAATTCCAGATGATGTTTGGGCAAGGACATTTGTTTTTAGTCAGGCTGGTCACGGTCGAAGCGCGCATTGTAGCCGCCAGGCGCCTCGTCGGCACCTGTGGACTTGGTTTTGCACGGTCCTGACCGATGCGCGGCGCTCCCGCGGGGTTCACGCCGGCGTCGAGTCGGCGCTGCACCAGCGGTTTCGCCCGGTGTTCTTGGCCAGGTACAAGAAGGCATCGGCGCCCCTGATCAACATGGCTGGGGTGACGTCCTCGCCGCTCGGCTGGCAGGTGGTGACGCCCGCGCTGATGGTCACGATGCCCAAGGGATGGTCGCCATGTTCAATGTTCAAGGCCCTGACCGCTTCGAGGATTTGCTGCACGACCTTGGTGGCGCCGACGCTGTCGGTGTTTGGCAGCAGCACGGTGAACTCTTCACCGCCATAGCGGACCGCCAGGTCGCCCGGCCGTTTGATGGTCTGCCTGAGCGCGGTTGCAATCGCCCGCAGGCAATCGTCCCCGGCAGCATGGCCGTACTTGTCGTTGAAACGCTTGAAGTAATCGACGTCGAGCATGATCAGGGCCAAGGACGAACCCTGGCGCCTGGCCAGGCGGATCTCATCGGCCAGGGCAATGTCCAGCCGCCTGCGGTTGCCCAGCCCGGTCAGGCTGTCGGTCAGGGCCATGTCGCGCATGGCCTGGTGGGCGCTGCGAATCTGCTTCTCCATGGCCATGCGGTAGCGCAGCTGGCTCAACACGATGAGCCCGAAGCCCACCAGTATCGCGATCAGGAAAACCAGCACCAAACCGGTCTTGAACAGGTCGCGGCGCCAGGGCGCGATGATCGATTCGCGGGACAAGCCGGCTTCCACCACCAGCGGGTAAGTGGTCAGGGCCCGGTAGCCGTACAGGCGCTCGGTGTCGTCGACGACGGCCTTGGCTTCGGCAACCCCCTGGTTGGAAGTGGGTAAATGTTCCCTGAAAATCACGCTGTTAACCAGGCTCTTGCCAATCACCGAAGCGACGAAGGGGCGCCGGACCAGGATCGTTCCGCTGCGCTTGGCCAGGACCAGCGCGCCTTTTCCATCGATTTTGAAGTCGCCGTAGTAGTCGACGAAATAACTGACCTTCACGGTCCCCAGCAATACGCCGGCAAACGAGCCATCGGGGTTGTTCAGGCGGCGGGAAATGGGAATGATCAGGTCGTTGGTGGAACGGCTCTTGACGACGTCACCGATGCGCACGCCTTGATCCTCGTGGGTGCGGTGGTATTGGAAGTAGTCGCGGTCGGCGTTGTTCGCCATTTCCGGGATCACTTCCTTGTCCGTCACCAGCCATTGGCCGTCCGGGCCATAAATAAACAACCCGTGCAGTTGCGGCATGATGGCGGCCTGCTGCACCAATAGCTTATGGATGCGGGGGATGTCCATGTTCTGCAGGCCATCGCCCTCCACCCGTTCGGCGAGGGCGGCGGTGACCACATCCACTTGTCGGATGGTGTCTTCGGCGTGCTGAGCCGTTGCCCGCGCCAGATTCGTCACTGAATCCCGGGCAGATGCAAAAGCGGCACGATAGTCGCGCCACGTCCGCCAGCCTTCGACGGCCAGGAAGGCCAAAACCACCACCAGCATGAAGCTCACGGTGAGCCGCAACGCCGCTCCGGCCTGGGCGGTCTGGGGAGAGAAGGCCTCATCGGGGCTTTCTATATTGGGCTCTGGCTGCTTGCGTCCGAGCATTGACGTATCCTTTCCACGACGGGTCTGCACCTTTCACGGCGCAGCCTATCCTATTCGAATTCAGCATGTTAGCTGACTGCGACGAGGCAGGTACAAGCGGCGGCACACGATTGGAGAAAGGTTTCATGAAAGTCGGCGTCATTTCCGATACCCACGGCCTGCTGCGTCCTGAAGCGCTTGCCGCGCTGCAAGGCTGTGAGCGGATCATTCATGCCGGTGATATCGGCAGCCCGGAAATCCTCGACGTCCTGGCATCCATCGGCGAACTGCACGTGGTGCGCGGAAACAACGATCTGCAGGCCGAGTGGGCAGGGCACCTTGCCGATTGCCTGCAATTCGACTTGGGGGGATGGCCGGTGCTGCTGGTCCATGACATCGCGGATGTGCCGGCGCCACTCGACCCAGGCGTGAGGCTGGTGATCACCGGCCATTCCCATAAACCGCTGATCGAGTGGCGTGGCGAGCGGCTCTACCTCAACCCCGGCAGCGCCGGCCGGCGACGGTTCAAGTTGCCGGTGACGCTAGCGCTGGTTGAGGTGGAGGCCGGCGCGATCGAGCCGCGGATCGTTCAATTAGTGGAATGACCGCTATCGCGAGCAAGTTCGCTCCCACAGGGGAATCGGTGTCGAGCACACATTTCGGGCCCGCTGAAGATCCAGTGTGGGAGCGAGCTTGCTCGCGATGAGGGCGGTACATCCCTCGGCGCTTACCGCGCCACTTGAGCCTCGACCAGGGTTGGATAATCCGTATAGCCGCGTTCTTCGCCCTGATAGAACGTAGCCGCGTCAGGCGCGTTCAATGCCAGGCCTTGCTTGAAACGCTCCACCAGATCCGGGTTGGCCAGGAACGGCGTCCCGAACGCGACCAGGTCCGCGTCGCCGCGGCTGATGGCCGTGGCCGCGCGTTCGGCGCTGTAGCCGCCGTTGGCGATGTACGGCCCGCCAAAGCGGCGCTTGAGTTCCTGGAAGTCAAACGGGCCTTCACCCAGTTCCACGATGTGCAGGTAAGCCAGGCCATAACGGCTGAGCATCCTGGCGGCGTAGTCGAAAGTCGCCTGGGGGTTGCTGTCGCTCATCGAGAAATAGCTGAAGATCGGCGACAGGCGAACACCCACACGGCTGGCACCAAAGATTTCAATCACTGACTCGACCACCTCCTTGAGAAAGCGCGTGCGGTTTTCGATCGGGCCGCCGTAGGCATCGGTACGTTGGTTGGTGCCGTCGCGTAGGAACTGATCGATCAGGTAGCCGTTGGCGCCATGGATCTCCACGCCGTCGAACCCGGCCAGTTTCGCGTTGACGGCGGCCTGGCGAAAATCAGCAACCACGCCGGGGATCTCATCGAGGTCCAACGCCCTTGGCAGTTCATAAGGCTTGAGGCCTTCAGGGGTGTAGATCTCGCCGTCGGCCTTGATTGCCGAAGGGGCTACGGGCTGGGCGCCATTGACTTGCACCAACGGGTGGGAGAGCCGGCCCACGTGCCACAGCTGCAGGAACATCTGTCCGTCTTTGGCGTGAACCGCGTCGGTCACGTGTTTCCAGCCGGCGATTTGTTCGGGGGTAAAAATCCCCGGTGTTCTCAGATAACCCTTGCCCTGGGCGGACACCTGGGAGCCTTCGCTGATGATCAGGCCGGCGCTGGCGCGTTGGCTGTAGTACTCGGCCATCAGCGCCGTGGCCGCATCGCCTGCTCCTGCGCGACTGCGGGTCATCGGCGCCATGATCATGCGGTTTTTCAGGGACAGCTTGCCAAGTTGGGCACGGGACAGCAGAAGATCGAGACCGATGTCAGTCATGATGCACCTCTAAGGAATGGGGATGGACAGGTATTGAGTCGAGGGTCGGTCAGGCCAACCGACCCTCTTGCTGCAAAAGGGCGCCGATGCGCTGGATTTCTCGCTCGCCTTTTTCCAGGGCTGCCTCGCTGGTGTGCACGGAGTAATAACCCATCACCAGGTCGTGGGGATGCTTGACCGCCGAGCCGAGCACGAAGGAGGTCGCGCCCCGAGCAACGATGTCGATGGCTGCGCCGGACTCTTCGAAGACCACCATTTCCCCGGCATTGACGCGGCCGCCGGCGTCGAGGCTGCCGTCGTTGACCGCCAGCCAAGTAACGGTGTGCCCAGCCGGTGGCGTATAGCGCCAGCGTTCCTGATCTTTCAATTGCACAGCCAAGTAGTTCATGCCCGCCGGGGCTGCAACGCTGCTGCGAGCCGCGCCATGTTGGCCGAGCAACACCCGCGCCGGGCCTTCCTGGGGGATATCGGCGGGTGCCAGGTAGACGCTGTGGGCTGGAGCGTTTTCTTCAGCGGCCGGTAGCGCGACCCAAAGCTGGAAGCCATGGATCGACGAGCTGCCGACCGGCCGGGCGTCGTGCCATACGCCGTTACCGGCTTGCATCCACTCCATGCCACCGCTGGGCAGTACACCCGATTGGCCGGTGGTGTCTTCGTAGGCCACCTGACCTTCGATCATGTAGGTCAGCGTCGCGATCCCGGAATGCGGATGCATGCCGAAACCTCTGTTCATGCCGTCGGCCTTGAAGGCGAAGAGGTCGAGAAACACAAAGGGCTTGCAGAGTTGGCCGAGGTCGCCCGGACTCATGAGGCGCGTGATCGGCCCGTGGCGGTTGCCCCGGGTGCGGTGGACGATGGTGCGCGGTGGTGCTGCGACGATGCTGTTCATGGGTTACCTCGGATTCTGGAGCGTTGGTGGCCTCGATGGGAGAAGGATAAGTGCCTGGAAATAGATTGATTAGTCGATATAATCGGATTGAACTCATCCAAAAAATGAAGGAATGTCGGCCTGATGCTCGATCTGAACGACGTCGCACTGTTTGTCCAGGTGGTGCGCAGTGGCAGCTTTGCCGAAGCCGCCAGGCGGTTGGGCATGCCTTCCAATACCGTGAGCCGGCGGGTCCAGCAGTTGGAGGCGCAATTGGGGAAGCGACTGTTGCAACGCTCCACTCGCAAACTCACGTTGACTCAGGTGGGGCAGGGGTTCTATGAACGCTGCGTCGGTGCTGTGGACGGGCTGACCGAGGCGGGGCAGGAATTGATGAAGGGCAGTGACGAGCCCAGTGGACGGGTGCGTATCGCGGCGATGGCGGACTTCTTCGACTTTTTCCCGATGCAATGGGTGGCGGACTTCCTCGCCGCGCATCCTCGGGTGCAGCTTGATTTCGTGCTCAGCGATGCCCGTGTCGACCTGATTGCCGACCGCATCGATGTGGCCTTTCGCGGCGGTCCGCTACAGGACTCCGGTTATGTCGGGCGCCAACTCATCAAGAACGACGGTGACGGCATGGTTGCCAGTCCCGCTTACATTGCCAAGCGCGGTGCGCCGACTTCGCTGCAGGACCTGGCTCACCACGACAGCGTGAGCTTCGCCCATCCCAGCGGCTTGAGTCACTGGCGGCTCATTGGCCCAGACGGTGCCGAGCAGGAGGTGCAGGTTCCCAGCCGCTTCAACGCTAACACCGCTCAAGCGCAGCGCAAGGCTGCCGTGGCGGGCCTGGGCATCGCCGTGCTGCCCTCGGCACTGAGCCGCGTGGACCTGGAAGCCGGAAGACTGGTCCGTGTGCTGCCGCAATACCAGCGTATCGGCTTCGGCTTGAATGTGCTTTATCCGAGCCGGCGCCAATTGCCGCTGGCGGTCTCGGCGTTCATTGGGCTGGTGATGGAAAAGCTCGAGCTCAAGGCGTTTCCGGCGCGGTTGAACTGAGCTGACCATTACGATCCGAGTCTGTGCCCACCGCTTGATCCTGGTTCAGCGAAGTGCATCGCAGAATCCGCGAATCGCTTCGCAGGCCTGGCCCAGGGACGCATCGTCCAGGGCGTAGGCAATGCGAATGTAAGGGCCAAGACCGAACGCGCTGCCGTGTACCACTGCCACGTCCGCTTCATCGAGCAGTGCGTGAGCGACATCTTCATCGGTGTGCAGCACCCGTCCTCCGGATGAGGTCCGGCCGATCAAGCCGGCACAGGAGGCGAACGCATAGAAGGCTCCACCCGGGCTTGTGCAGGCAAGACCCGGCGTGGCATTCAGCAGCGCCACCATCAAGTCGCGACGACGCTGAAACACGGCACGGCTTGCGCGAATGAAGCCCTTGGGGCCGTCCAATGCAGCCAAGGCTGCTTGTTGGGAGATTGAGCTGGCGCCCGAAGTCTGCTGACCTTGGAGTTTTTCCATGGCCTCCAGCAGCCAGCGTGGCCCGGTGGCAAACCCGATGCGCCAGCCCGTCATGGCATAGGCCTTGGAAACCCCGTTCATGGTCAGGGTGCGCGAAGCCAGCCGTGGTTCGACTTGGGCAAGGGTATAGAACACCTGATCATCGAAGATCAAATGCTCGTAGATGTCGTCCGCCAGGATCAGCACGTGAGGATGATTCAGCAACACGTCGGCCAGGGCCTGCAGTTCTTCGCGGCTATACACCGCACCGGTCGGGTTGGACGGCGAGTTGAGGATCAACCAGCGGGTCTGCAGGGTGATCGCCGCATCCAGCGCGGTGGGCGTCAACTTGAAGCCGCTGTCGGCATCGCAGGTGACAATCCGGGACTCGCCGCCACAGAGCTGGACCATTTCCGGATAACTGACCCAATAGGGCGCCGGCACAATGACCTGGTCCCCCTCGTCAAGGGTCGCGGCCAGGGCGTTGTAGATGACTTGCTTGCCACCGTTGCAGACCAGGGTGTCCTGCCAACTGACATCCAGGCCGTTTTCCTGGCGGAACTTGGCGGCCACGGCTTCACGCAGGGACCGTACGCCGGCGACCTGGGTGTAGCGGGTGTGACCCTGTTCGATGGCCTCGATCGCCGCCTTGCGAATGTGCTTGGGCGTATCGAAATCAGGCTCGCCGGCGCACAGCGAAATGATTTTCGCCCCCTGTGCGCGACGTTCGGCCACCCGGTCCATGATCCGATAGGTCGCCGAGGGTTGCGCACGCGCCAGGCGCCGATTCAGTCGTTGGATGTCGACGCTCATGCGCGGGTTCTCCACTCGGTCAGGTTCATCAGTTCCAAGGTCGAGCGGCCTTCTGTCAACGCTTGCATCATCTGGGCTTCCTTGTTGGCGCGGGCTTCGCCTTCGGCCAGGGTTCTTGCGACATCCGCCTTGGGAATGATGATCACACCGTCTTCGTCAGCCACCACCAGGTCGCCTTGGGCAACAAGGGCACCGTTGAAGTTGAACGGCTGGCCCACCGACGGCGCGCTGGCCTTGACCGTGCCTTTGACCGAAATGCCTCGGGCAAATACCGGGAACCGGCGTCTTTTCAGCGCCGCGATATCCCGCACGCCACCATCGATGACCAGGCCGACCACGCCCGCTGTTTCAGCCGCCACGGTGAGCACTTCGCCCCAGTAGCCGGCGATGAAGCTACCGGTGCCCACGACCAGCACGCTGCCACGGGGCACGCGTTCCATGGCCAGGTGCAGGGCCAGGTTGTCACCCGGCGAGCATTCCAGTGGGTAAGCGGGTGCGGCGATGAAGGCACCGTCCCAGACCGGGCGGATCGCGCTGTCGACCGCGCAAGGCTGGTGGCAGGCTTCATACAGGGTCGAGCTGCCCAAAACCTTGGCCCGGGCGTGAAAATCCTTGGGGAACAGGAGCGTGGTCATCAGACTTTCCTCTGCAGGCTGTGGTAGCCCAGTGCGGCGCGGGCTTCTTTCAAGGTCTTGCCTTGGGCGATCAGGGCACGGATGTCGGCCTCGACCGATTCGATCTTCCGGGCGCAGGCCGCCACTTCCGCGGCCCGGTCACGGGGGACGATCACCACGCCGTTGGCGTCGGCGACCACGATGTCACGGGCACAGACCCGGGCGGTGCCGATGGACACTGGCTGGTTCACCGACTGCACCTGCACGCGGTCCTTGCCGGTGCGCATGAAGCGGCCTTTGCTGAAGATCGGATAGCCGTCACCCAGGGCCTTGTTCACGTCACGGCAGACACCGTCGATGACGGTGGCGGCGATCTGCCGCGAGCCTGCGTACTGGGTCATGATGTCGCCCCACACGGTGCAGTCGGTGCGGCCGCCGTTGTCGATGACCACCACGTCGCCAGCAGCCACGTCTTCGATGAAGTCGCCCACCGTGCCCGGCGGAACGCTGGCCGAGACGTATTGCACGGTAAATGCCGGCCCAACGATGACTTGGTTGTAGTTGTCCAGGGGCGTTACGCCGAGGCATTGGCCGGGCAGGCCGAGTTTGTCCAGTGCGTCGGAGATGCCTGGGGTGTCCAGGCCTTCAAACAAGGCGACCAGGCTTTTATCTTCAAGGTTCATCAGGCGTGCTCCACGCGGATGGCTTCGAACTGGGTGTCATGCATCACTTCGGCGACCGAGCGACCGCTGCGGACCGCCTCGACCATGCCGTCCTGGCGGCGGGCGATGCGCTCGCCCAGATCGAGCACCTTGTCGATGTGGGTCTGGGGTATGAAGACGGTCCCGCAGTTGTCGGCAATGACAAAGTCGTTTTCGCTGACATCGACGCCAGCGACGGGGATGGTCACTGCCGCGTCGATTTGAATGACGCGGTTACGGGCACTGACCATGGTCACGCCGCGGCCAAACACCGGATAGCCAATGGCTTCGCTGCCGTCGATGTCGCGGCTGAAGCCGTCGATCACCGTACCGCGCACCTGCTTGGCGACCGCGGCGTTGGCCAGAATGTCGCCCCAGCACGAGATGCCTTCGATTCCACCTGCGATCACCAAGACGCGATCATCGCTGTCGATCTGCTCCACCACCGGGGTGATCAGGTGGACCGTGGGGACGTTGTCGGATTTAACGGCCAGCAGCACGGTGCTGGCGCGGCCGACGATCTTCGGGCAATTCCATAATGGCCGCAGCCCAACGGTGGCTCCCGGCAACCCGAGGAAATCCAGGGCGTCGGACACCGTGTTGGTGTCCAGCGCCGCCAAGCGATCCAGCAAACTCATAGCATTCATGGGCAAACCCCTAAGGTGGCGGAGGGGCCCAGTGTCGAGGAGGAGGTTTCATAGGTATATTACTGATCACGTAACCCACAGATACGCTGAACCTATGGATCGCCCATGATCAACTTCCGTTTGATTCGTCATCTCTGGCTGTTCCTGGCGGTTGCCGAGGAGCAGAATTTCGGTCGCGCAGCTAAGCGCCTGGGTATGTCCCAGCCACCGCTGAGCGAGCAGATCCAAGTGCTTGAGCAGGCGCTCAAGGTCAAGTTGTTCGAGCGTTCGCGACGTGGGGCGCAACTGACCCCCGTGGGGGCGGCGATCCTGCCGGCGGTGCGTAAATTCGCCGATCAACTGGAGCGCCTGGAACTGGCCGTGGAAGAAGCTGTGGCGGGGCAGTCGGGAATGCTGACCATCGGCGCGATCTCCACCGCCATGTTCGATGTGTTGCCAGGGTTGATCGAGCAACTGAAGGCCGAGCATCCGCACCTCACCGTGTCTGTCCGGGAGATCGACAGTGTCGAAGCCGTGCCGGCATTGGAAGCCGGAGACATTGACCTGGCCTTCGCCCGCCTGGACGGGGACCTGGGCCATTCGATCAGGTCGCTGCCGTTGAGGGAAGATCGCCTGGTGGTGGCCTTGCCCAGCGATCATCCCCTGGCTTCGCGGACACGGATCAGCCTATCGAGTCTGTCCACCGAGCCTTTGGTGATGTTTTCCCGCAAGGTCAGCCCGGTGTACTTCGATAACCTGATCGCGACCTGCCGGGCCAGCGGCTTTTCGCCTCGGGTACTGCATGAAGTGCGCTCCGTTGCCTCGCAAATTGCCTTCGTCAGCTATGGCCAGGGCATCGCGCTGGTGCCGGCATCGTTGAAAAAAATGGCGCCGCAGAACGTGGTGTTCCGACCACTCAGCCAGAAGCTCAACGTCGTGACCACCGCCGTGACCTGGAATGCCGGACGGCTCAATCCGCTGGTGGAGGAGGTGGTGGCACGTTTGCAGGGGCGGGGACGAACAGAGGGCTGATTGATAGGTTTGGCATATCAAGGCAATCCCGAATCAGGAATTTACACAACCCTGGATTGCCCCGACATTGCGAGCCTGATTGCCGGCAATGCGTCCTGGCACACTCTGTTCACTCAAGGAATGACTCACGTGCCCCCAGTCGAAATGTTTTCTGAACTGAAACTCCCTCTGACCGTGGAGGGTGTTGCGCTGAACGTCGCCACTCTGCGGCGTGAGGGCGAGCGCGCCCCTATCCTGTTCCTGCATGGATTTGGCTCGACCAAGGAAGACTATGCCGACATCGTGCTGCACCCGGCATTCGACGGCCATCCGTTTGTCGCCTATGACGCACCGGGTTGCGGCGAAACCCAGTGCGCCGACCTTTCCCGGATCAGCATTGCGTTCCTGCTGGAAACGGCCCTGCAGGTCCTGGCGCATTTCGACATCGAACGTTTCCATCTGGTGGGCCATTCCATGGGCGGGTTGACCGCACTGATGCTGGCCCATCACTTTCCCGGCCGGGTGCTCAGCTTTGTTGATATCGAAGGCAACGTGGCCCCGGAAGACTGTTTCCTCAGTCGACAGATCGTGGACTATCCGAACGGTGATCCCGAGGCGTTTTTCACCGCCTTCATCGAGCGTGCCCGCCACGCGCCGGCCTACGCCAGTGGTCTTTATTCGGCGAGCCTCAGCCATAAGGTCCGCGCGGGCGCCGTTCCGGGGATTTTCCACTCCATGGTCGAGCTCTCCGACAATGCCGACCTGATGGGCAAGTTTCTGAATTTGCCGTGCCCGAGGATGTTCATGTTCGGCGAGCAGAATGCCTCGTTGTCCTACCTGTCGCACCTCCAGGCCGGAGGTGTCCGGCTGGCGCCGATCGCCGATTGCGGGCATTTCCCGATGTACTCCAACCCCGTGGCGATGTGGCAACAGATCGCCGATTTCCAGGCCGGTGTCGTAGCGGGATAAGCCCGTTGTGCCGCACCCCAATACCGTGGCGAGGGGCTTGCTCCCGCTAACAGCCTAAAAGCTGAACGCCATCAGCCTGACAGACCTTGGTGGTCGGTTTGGGGCCGCTGCGCAGCCCAGCGGGGGCATGCTCCCTCGCCACAGGTTCCGCATGTCTCAGGTGCAAACAAGACTTGCCTTGTTCCCTTGGGCATCACCCCCGGTCAGTAGCCCATTTTTTTCCTTCCCAGCAACGATAAAAACCCTCGTTTCGCAAATCCCCGCCTGCCAACACAATCGCCTCGACACCTCATCTCGATAACCGCAACCGATGAACAACAAGAAAACAGAACCCGAGGCGGCGCCGTGCCCGCCTGAATCGAACCTATTGTCGGAAGTGCACAGACATGCCTGTTGAAACCCTACGCATCGATACGCTTGTTATAGGCGCCGGCCAGGCCGGCGTGGCCATGAGTGAGCACTTGAGCAGGCAAGGCGTGCCTCATCTTGTCGTGGAGCGCAGCCGCATTGCCGAGGCCTGGCGCTCGGCGCGTTGGGATTCGCTGGTGGCCAACGGGCCGGCCTGGCACGACCGCTTTCCAGGGTTGGAATTCGAAGGGCTCGACCCGGATGCCTTCGCGACGAAGGACCAGGTGGCCAATTACTTCGAAGCCTATGCCCGCCAGTTCAACGCACCGATCCGTACGGGCGTGGAGGTCCGGGGCGTCGAGCGCAATATCGGCCGTCCGGGCTTCACCGTGGAAACCTCCGAAGGCCTGATCGAAGCGGTCCACGTGGTCGTCGCCACCGGGCCCTTCCAGCGCCCGGTGATTCCACCGATTGCGCCGGACATGGCGACGGTCACCCAGCTTCACTCGGCTCAGTATCGCAACCCCGGGCAATTGCCCGAGGGGGCTGTGTTGGTGGTGGGCGCCGGGTCGTCGGGGGTGCAGATCGCCGATGAACTGCAGCGCGCCGGCAAGCAGGTCTATCTCTCGGTGGGGGCCCACGACCGTCCACCCCGGGCCTACCGCAACCGCGATTTCTGCTGGTGGCTGGGCGTGCTGGGCGAGTGGGATGCGGAGGCGGTCAAGCCGGGCAAGGAGCACGTCACCATCGCGGTGAGCGGTGCCCGTGGCGGCCATACCGTGGATTTTCGCCGGTTGGCCCACGAGGGCATCACCCTGGTGGGGCTGACGAAATCGTTCAATGGCAGCGTGGTGACCTTTGAACCGAATCTTGCCGAAAATATCGCCCGCGGCGACGAAAACTACCTGGCGCTGCTGGATGCCGCCGACGCCTACATCGCCCGCAACGGCCTGGACTTGCCGCTTGAGCCTGAAGCTCGTCATCGGCTGCCTGATCCGCAATGCCTGACCCAGCCGATCCTGGAGCTGGACCTGGTTGCCGCCGGCGTGACCAGTGTCATCTGGGCCACCGGCTACTCGGTGGACTACAGCTGGCTGAAGGTCGACGCGCTCAACGCCAACGGCAAGCCTCGTCACCAACGTGGGGTTTCCAGCGAGCCGGGCCTGTATTTCGTCGGCCTGCCCTGGCTGTCACGACGCGGCTCGGCGTTCATCTGGGGCGTGTGGCATGACGCCCGGCATATTGCCGACCACATCGTGAAGCAACGCATTTACCTCGCCTATCAAGATGCTGCCCAGCGCCAGGCCCCGGCACTCGACAGCGATTCACACCGTTCGAAAACCAGTCTCACGGGAGTTCGTTGATGCCTACCCACACGCGCATTCGCATGTTCAACACCAAGGACACCTACCCGAACCAGACACTGGATAACGACCTGTGCCAGGCCGTACGGGCCGGCAACACCGTCTACGTGCGTGGTCAGGTCGGTACCGACTTCAATGGCCAACTGGTGGGCCTCGGCGATCCTCGCGCCCAGGCCGAACAGGCCATGCGCAACGTCAAGCAATTGCTGGAAGAGGCCGGCAGTGACTTGAGCCACATCGTCAAGACCACGACATACCTGATCGACCCGCGTTATCGCGAGCCGGTGTACCAGGAGGTCGGCAAGTGGCTCAAGGGCGTGTTTCCGATCTCCACCGGCCTGGTGGTCAGTGCCCTGGGCCAGCCGCAGTGGCTGATGGAAATCGACGTGATTGCGGTGATCCCCGAATAAGGAGTGCAGCATGACTTTTTCCATCGTCGGGCGCTGCGCCGAAACTGGCCAGTTAGGCATCGCCATCAGCTCCTCGAGCATTGCCGTGGGTGCCCGTTGTCCCTGGTTGCGAGCCGGCGTCGGCGCGGTGTCGAGCCAGAATATTACGCTGCCGGCCCTCGGCCCGCTGATCCTGGATGAGCTGGCGGGCGGCCTGACGGCGCAAGAGGCGGTGGACCGCGCCCTGGCGCGCAACGGCTACAGCCAGTACCGCCAGGTGGCCGTGGTCGATGCCCACGGACACACGGCGATTTTCACTGGCAGTCACGCCCTGGGCATTCACAACGCACTGGCCGGTAATCAGTGCGTGGTGGCCGGCAATCTGTTGGCCAACCCGGGGGTGATCGAGGCCATGGTCGCGGCTTTCGAACGCAGCGAAGGCTGTCTCGCGTCACGCCTGCTGAGCGCGCTGCAGGCCGGGCAGGCGGCCGGTGGCGAAGCCGGGGCGGTGCACTCGGCGGCGTTGTCGGTGGTGGATGACCTGACCTGGCCCATCGTCGATCTGCGGGTGGATTGGGCCGAGGAAAATCCCATCGGCGAGCTGGAGAAACTCTGGCTGGCCTATCAACCGCAATTGCAGGATTACCTGACCCGTGCGCTCAACCCGACCCTGGCGCCGAGTTATGGAGTGCCAGGTGATGAGTGAGCTGCGCAGTCGCGCGCTGCTTGCCGAACTGGTGAGCTTTGCCACAGTCAGCCGCGATTCGAACCTGGCCTTGATCGAGTTTGTGCGCGACTACTTGCAAGGGCTGGGCGTGAACAGCGAGCTGATCTACAACGCCGAGCGAACCAAGGCCAACCTGCTGGCGAGCATTGGCCCGGCGATGCCCGGTGGCGTGGTGTTGTCTGGGCACACCGATGTGGTGCCGGTGGACGGGCAGGCCTGGACGGTCGAGCCGTTCTGCCTGACAGAGACGGACGGTAAATGGTTCGGGCGCGGCACGGCGGACATGAAGGGATACCTGGCCTCGGTGCTCGCGGCGGTGCCGGTGTTCTTGTCCAGCCCGCTTCGGCGACCGGTGCACCTGGCGTTTTCCTATGACGAAGAAGTGGGGTGCCTCGGCGTTCACAGCTTGCTGGAGGTGTTGGTTCGGCGAGTTCCGCAACCGGCCCTGTGTCTGATTGGCGAACCCACCCAACTCCGACCGGTGCTGGGGCACAAAGGCAAGCTGGCGATGCGTTGTCATGTGCGAGGGGCAGCCTGCCATTCGGCCTACGCCCCTTATGGGGTCAACGCTATCGAACAGGCGGCGCGCCTGATCGGGCGGTTGGTCGAGATCGGCGCGCAACTGGCCGAACCCTCACGGCATGACCCGCGCTTCGACCCGGGGTTTTCCACGGTGCAGGTCGGGGTGGTCCACGGCGGCACGGCGCTGAACATCGTTCCGGCGGACTGCCGTTTCGATTTCGAAGTGCGCGCCTTGCCGGATTTCGATCCCCTCGTGGTGGCTGAGCAATTGCAAGGTTATGCCGAGCAGACCCTGTTGCCGGCCATGCAGGCGGTGGCGGGGGATACAGCGATCCGCTTCGAACCGTTGTCGGCCTACCCGGGCCTGAACACTTCGCCGGACAGCGCGGCCGCCCGACTGGTTGCGCAGCTGTGCGGCAGCGACGCTTTCAGCACCGTCGCCTTTGGCACCGAAGGCGGCCTGTTCCATCAGGCCGGCGTGCCGACGGTGGTCTGTGGCCCCGGCAGTATGGACCAGGGGCACAAGCCCGACGAATACGTGAGCGTTGAACAAATGGCCGCCTGCGACCGCTTGATGGATCGGCTGGCGAGCCATCTCTGTGAACCCAATGATTGCTGACCGCAAGGTGCCTGAGGAGGACGATTTCAAGGGAAGGAGATTCCTCGCGGTCAGCCAGGCGACACCCATGAACAGGCCGACAAGAGCCTTTGCTGTAGACCTTGCCGCCCGTATTTACGGTCACTTTTGAGTCCCGTCACCGGCTCGTGCGGGCGAGCCGGCATTTTCGAGGAACCGCTTCATGTCCAGATCCTTGCGTTGCAATATCGCGTGTGCATTGGCGTTGTTGAGTTCAAGCGTCATGGCCGCGCCCCAGAGCTTGACCGTGATTTCCTTCGGCGGCGCCACCAAGCAGGCCCAGGACAAGGCCTACTTCCAACCTTTCAATGCCAGCGGTGCGGGAAACATCGTGGCCGGCGAATACAACGGTGAGTTGTCGAAGATCAAGGCCATGGTCGCAGCGGGCCACACCAGCTGGGACGTGGTCGAAGTGGAGAGCCCCGAGCTGTTGCGTGGTTGCGAGGAGGGGCTGTTCGAGAAGCTTGACCTGGGGGGCCTGGGCGACCCGGCGAACTATGTGCCGGGAGCGCTCAATGAATGTGGGGTCGCCACCTATGTCTGGTCGATGGTCCTGGCTTATGACCAGAGCAAGCTGGCCAAGGCACCCAAGTCCTGGGCGGATTTCTGGAACGTTACCGAGTACCCGGGCAAGCGCGGTCTGCGCAAGGGCGCCAAGTACACCTTGGAAATTGCGTTGCTGGCCGATGGGGTCAAGGCGCAGGACGTGTACAAGGTGTTGAACACCCCGGAAGGTGTGTCCCGGGCCTTCGCCAAACTCGACCAGATCAAGTCGAACATCCAATGGTGGGAAGCCGGCGCGCAACCGGCGCAATGGCTGGTGGCGGGGGATGTGGCGATGAGTGCCGCCTACAACGGCCGCATCGCGTCGGCGCAAAAGGAAGGCATGAAGCTGAGCATCGTCTGGCCGCAGAGCCTCTACGACCCGGAGTACTGGGCGGTGGTCAAGGGCACACCGAACAAGGCCCTGGCCGAGCAGTTCATTGCCTTTGCCAGCCAGCCGCAGACCCAGAAGGTGTTTTCGGAAAACATCCCTTATGGGCCGGTGCACCGCAAGACACTGGCGCTGTTGCCGACGGCGGTACAGGAACAGTTGCCCACTGCCGAGGCCAACCTGGCTGAAGCCCGAGCCGTGGACGCGGAGTTCTGGGTCGACCATGGCGAGGAACTGGAACAACGCTTCAACGCCTGGGCGGCTCGCTAGACATAACACCTGTGGCGAGGGGATTTATCCCCGCTGGGCTGCGCAGCAGCCCCAATGCAGCCAACTCCATATCACCTGATATCTTGGATGTCAGGTTTTGGGGGCGCTACGCACCCCAGCGGGGATAAATCCCCTCGCCACAAAAGCAGGGTTGCGCTTTGTATCCCTTGGTTCAAGGCAGCCATTGCCTGAACTGTTCCTTGCAGTAGTCCACAAACAACTGCGCCGGCTTGGTAAGGTGCGCACGCTTGAGCCAACCGGCCACCAACGCCGACCCCGTCACGTCCTCGGCGATGTCGACGCACACCAGGTGTTGCCCATCGTAGGTGCAGGTGGACTGCGGCCGGGTCACCAGTACGGCAAAACCAAAGGACTGGCCGACCATGCCCCGCACCATCTCGATGGACGGCGAGCTGAACACGATGTTGGGCGTCAGGCCCAGCTCTTCGAAGATGCTCACGAAATAAGTGCGACTGGGCTGCACGTCCAGCAGGATCATCGGCTCCAGCGCCAGGTCACGCAGCGACACTTGGGCCTGATCGGCAAAGCGATGCCCCTGCGGCAACAAGGCGTAGGGGCGTTGCGGCGCGGTCAGCGCTTCGGTCTCGATGGTGCTGTCCAGGTCATGCTCGTAGAAAATCGCCAGGTCGAACCGTCCACCGGTCAAGCCTTGCACCAGTTCCTGTTGCTCGCCGTCCTGCACGCGGATTTCCACGCCCGGGAAGCGTTGGCGGAAACCGGCGATCAGGCGCGGCAGGTAGAGCGGGGCGACGGTTTCGAAACAGCCGATGTCGATCTGCCCGCTGACCACGTCGTTATCGGCCAGCGCGTTCTGCTCGAACTCCCGGGCCATGCGCAACAGCTCCTGGGCCTTGCGATAGAAGCGTGCGCCACCTGGGGTCAGCGACACGCCCTGGGCATGATGACGAATGAGTAACTGCACACCGAAACTGTCCTCCAGTCCCTTGATGGCCGTGGCGATCGATGGCTGGGCGATGTACAGCTTGCGAGACGCTTCCGCGACGCTGCCACATTCGACGGTGGTGACGAAGTACTTCAGCTGACGCAGGGAATAGGACGCCACGGGGCACCTCGATCCGGATAATTCTGCTTACCTTACCTTGTGCACACGGGGCAGGGCATGGGCATTGATACGGATTTTGCTGGGCAGTGACGATATTCAAACTGGCTTGGGCTGGACACGCGCAAAAAACGCCCGCCCAAAAAAATCATTGGCGGGCGTCCGGGAAAAACCGGCGCAGAAAGGAGGGACTGGCCGGGACAGGGGGCGAGGGTCAGGCCACCGGAATCAACGGGTCGGCGGCAGCCAGGGCGGTGGCGCGATCAGCCGCGGGCGGGTAGATCCAGACGGTGTTGATCTGGGTCTTGAGTTCCTTGGCTTCCTGCCCGACCAGTTTGAGCTGGCGATCCCAACCTTCGGTATACACCGCACCCCAGGCGCCCAGATCCAGGCAGGTCACATACTTGGGTTGGCTGTAGGCCATCGGCGCGACGCCCAGCAAGTCGGCCACGACGTTGTTGCCGGCATAGCGGCCCAGGGCGATGGCGTGCTGGCACGACATCGCCGCATAGTTGCCCAGCATGTCGGTGGCGGCGTAGGCCACGTCACCGCTGGCGAATATGTCGTTCTGGCCCAGGACTTTCAGGTTCGCATCGACGTGCAGTCGACCTTGGCGATCGCGGGTGCCGGGTACCAGTTCGGTCAACGGACTGGCGCGGAAACCCACGGTCCAGATCACGGTATGGGACTCGATGCGTTGGCCGCTCGACAGGGTGACGCCACCGGCATCCACCGACTCGACCGAGGCGTTGAGGATCCACTCGATACCCAGGTGCTCGGACGCTTCGACAATGGATGGACGTATGCCGTCGCCCAACGCTGCACCAATCTGCGGCCCGCGATCCACGACGATGACCCGGATGTCCGCGTCCTCGCCGAGGACGGCGCGCAGGCGTGCGGGCATTTCGGTGGCGGTTTCGATCCCGGTAAAGCCGCCACCGGCCAGCACCACGGTGTTGCGGGCCGGGCTGTCCGGCAGATTTTTCAGCGACTTGATATGGGCTTCGAGACGGGTGGCCTGTTCGATTTCATCAACGTCGAAGGCATGCTCGATCATGCCCTCCAGGTCGGGGCGAACCAACTGGCTGCCTGCCGCGAGCACCAGACGGTCATAGCCCAGGGTGCCCTGGGTACCGAACACATCCACGTAGCCAACCCGTTTGTTCTCGACATCGATGCTGATCGCCGAGCCCTGGACGAATTTCACACCCACAGCGTCGAACAGGCTGCCCAGCGGTGCCGCCATGGTGTGGACGTCCGGCTCGTAGAAACGGGGACGAATGCGCAGCTCGGCCTGGGGGGCCAGGACGCTGATCTCCACGTCATGACGGTCGTGTTGGTCCAGCAGCCGGGCCGCGCTCAATGCGCTCCAGACCCCGCCGAAACCTGCGCCAACAACCAGAATACGTTGTTTCATGATGAGCTCCCGAAGACAAAATCGATACGTTGAATGGTTTAACTGTTTCAGCGTGACCGTGTCGCGAAGTACTCCAAAATCGCCTGGCTGCAATGAGTTGCCATCGAGCACATTCAGTTTCGGTTCGCTGTAGGGAAGCTTATTTGCAGGACCTGTGTTTAACACTTCTACATAAGGTCATCGCGCCTATGCCTGGGTAGGGGGGTTCTATACGAAGGTATAGGGGCGCGACGCAGTCAAGCAGGCCGGGACAGTACCGCTTCGATGCAGGCGATCAATTCGGCGCAGTCGAAGGGTTTCGGGAAAAACGCCACCGGCTCTGGCGTACCGGCGCTGATACGGGGAGGCACGCCAGGGTATCCGGTGATGAAGATGATCGGGGGATGAATGCCCAGGGCCGATAATCGATCGTACATCTGAATGCCCGTCATACCAGGCATTTGAATATCCGATATCAGGCATGCAGTGTTTTCAAGTTCGCAGGAAGATAAAAAATCCAAGGCGCTGGCATATGTTTTAACCCGATATCCGTGAGAACGTAACAAACCATCCAATGCAATTCGAACTGACTCATCGTCATCAATGATTGAAATGATTGCAGTGTTGGACATGTCGATACCTGGAGTTTGATATCAGGTAGCCATAAAGGCGCCCGTGTCACTGCAAGATACGCCGTCCAATGGCCCCGCCTAGTATACGTGTGTATGAACTTTCCACCGTGTCGCGGGGCAACAACAGGGAGGGAACCTCACCGGAATGCTTAAATCGCTGCCCGCAATTCACGTGGCGACAGGCCATAGTGTGAGCGAAAGCGCACCGCAAAACGTGAGGCCGAGGCGTAACCGCAGGCACCGGCGATTTCACCGATGGGACGAGACGTTGTTTGCAACCATTGCAACGCTGTCGCCAGTCGAACGCCTTCCAGGATGCTCCGGAAACTGTCCCCCTCATTCGCCAGTTGGCGGCGCAACGTCGACTCACCCAGGTTAAGTTGCTGTGCAACGCTCGCAACCGTCCAGTCTCTCTCCGGGCTGCCCATCACCATTTGCTGCACACGCTCGCAAATTGGATCGTCGCGACCCATCAGCAGAGGTCCGATCTGGCCCGCAAGGCACAGGCTCAGAAGAACCGCTTCCCCATATAGCGTGCGTAATGCGTCCGGCGCGTTCGCATTGATAGCGGCCAATAGCTGATCCCATGCCTGAGTTGTGTGTCTGTCCAGAGGGACGCAGAGATCGGTCTTCAGTGAACCGCGACGGCTTATGATCTGTTGGCTATATCGGCTGCTGAAGTTACGCAGTGTCGAGAGGGGAAAGGTGACCGCATCGGCGATGTAGTGACCGTGAGGGCCGGGGAAGTTCGAGATACCAAGCTCGCGTCCGGCCGGCATCAGAATCAGATGGTGCGGCCTCGCGCGCATCTCCCGGTCATCCCATTGCAACAGTTTTTCTCCCTGTCGCACTCGACACAGGGTGGTCGCGAACACCGGTACCCTTGATAAGGTAAGGGGTTGTCGCGCCCGTATGACACACGCATCGATAATGTTTTCCCGGTGCTGTATGCCGTCACAAGGGCGCATCGTTTTTAACGTCCGTAAGTTGAAGTGATGGTCGCTTTGGCCAGGACGTTGGCATTGAGCATGTACCCCACCAAGGCGCCACTGGCCTCACCGTCGAGGGGTAGCTTATCGACTTTCAATGCCCATACGGTGAATTGATAGCGATGGGGTTTATCCCCTACAGGTGGACAAGCTCCGCCAAATCCTGGTTGGCCATAATCGGTTCGCCCTTGTACTGCACCGGCAGGCAGGTTCGCTCCCACTCCTCTTGGCAAGGTATTGGTAGAAGTGGGCAGGTTAACCACCGTCCAATGCCACCAACCGCTACCCGTCGGCGCATCGGGATCGTAGACCGTGATCGCGTAGCTTTTAGTCCCTGCGGGGGCGTTTGTCCAGGAAAGCTCAGGAGACGTGTTGCCGCCTTCACAACCGAAGCCTTGGAACACTTCGCGACTGGTCAGCGGACGGTTGTCAGCTATATCCCTGCTGGTCAGTGAGAAGTCGGCAGCGTATCCACTGAGTGCTACGGCCATGGTAAGTGCAGGCAGGATTGACCTGATTTTCATCGTGATTCCATCCGGGACTTAAAGTGAAGCCCGAGTCTAGGTTGAACAAAGAGTGGTTACTGTGCCGAAACGCTCGGCCAAAGTGCCGAAATGCTCGATTGACTATCGGCCTGTGTTAGCCAGGCGCCATTCCAGCACCTGGGCCATGCGCACCAGATCGGCAAACGAGTGCGCGCACATCTTGCGCATGGCCTGGCCACGGTGGATCTTGACCGTGATTTCACTCAAGCCCAGTTCCCCGGCGATCTGCTTGTTCATCAGGCCTGACACCGCCAGTGCCATGACCTGCTGCTCCCGAGGCGTCAAGGTGGCGTAGCGGGCAAGCACTTGCTGATGGCCGCGTTCGGCGTCGCGCCGCTGGCGGTCCTGGTGATGGGCGGCGGTCACGGCGTCGATAAGGTCTTGTTCGCGGAACGGTTTGGCGAGGAAATCCACCGCCCCGGCCTTCATCGCCCGCACGGTCATGGCGATGTCACCGTGACCGGTCATGAACACAATCGGCAGTTGAGCGTTGGCCGCGACCAGCTCCCGTTGGCAATCCAGGCCACTGGTGCCTTGCAGCCGCACATCCAGGACCAGGCAACTGGGCTGATCGGGCCTGGGATGGTTCATGAACTGCGCGACCGAACCGAACAGATAAACCTGCAAGCCTATGGAGCGCAGCAGGCTGCCGAGGGATTGGCACAGCGGTGCGTCGTCATCAACGATATAGACGATGGGGGCGTTGTCGATGATCGGGCTTGAGGACTGTCTGGAGCTCATTGCGCGCTCCCCGACAGAGCGGTGCCCGTGAGTCGCGGCAGCGCGAACCTGAACGAGGTGCCTTGGCCGGCCTCGCTGGTGGCCCAGATCCTGCCATCATGGAAGTCGATGATGGACCGGCAGATGGAAAGGCCCATGCCCAGGCCGTTTTCCTTGGTGGTAAAAAACGCATTGAACAAGGACGGCAGGACCTCGGGGGCAATGCCGGTTCCGTGGTCAGTCACCTCCAGCAGCACTTCGTCACTCTCCGTCCAGGTGCGTATGCGCAGGGTTCGTGCGTGTACCTTGACCCCGTCCATGGCGTGACAGGCATTGATGATCAGGTTGATGATCACTTGCTGCAGTTGCACCCGGTCTGCGCTGACCTGATCGTCGGTCGCTGCCAGGTCCACCTTGGCCCGGACTTTATGATGAGCCAGTTGCTGCTGGACCAGATTCAGGGTCTCGCGGACGATGTCGTCCAGTCGCTCGGGCTGACGCAACGGGTCGCACTTGCGCGACAGCGCCCTGATACCGTTGATGACCTCGCTGGCGCGACAGCCGTTGGCGACGATTCGGTCGAGGCAATCCAAGGCTTCCCCTAGATCGGGTTCCGGGCGCTTGAGCCACCGGCGACAGGCCTCGCCGCTGCTGGTGATGGCCGTCAGTGGCTGATTGACCTCGTGGGCAATGGACGCGGCCATTTCCCCCAGTGAGGTCAAGCGAGTGACGTGGGCCAGTTGGCTTTGGGTGCGAAACAACGCTTCTTCGGCCTGCTTGCTGGCAGTCACGTCCATGAGCGCGCCGAGATACTGGAAACGGCCATGCTGGACGAGCAGGGGGCTGGCGATCATGTGGATGTGCTTGATGCGCCCATCAGGCATCAGCAGCCGCAGCTTGACCTCGATCTGCGGTTCACCAGCGGCGGCCTGCTGAAAAACCCCCCGTGCCAACTCGAGGTCTTCAGGATGGGTTCGTTCCAGCATCATCGACACCGTTGGCGTCTTGCTGGGCGGGTACTCGAAAATCCGTGCCGATTCCTCCGACCAGGACAACGCTTGTCGATCACCACGAAAGCCCATGCTGCCGGTCTGGCTCAGGCGCTGGGCGCCGGTCAGGTAAGCCTCGTTGTGCCGCAGACTGTCGGAAGCCTGCTTGCTGCGCAGGGCCAGGAAAGCAATGGCGGACAGCGCGGTCAGGCAGCGGAAGAAGCCGGTGGTCGATTCCCAGCGGTGATAGCCGCCGTTGAACAGGAACATCGCGGTGAGCAAGCCCATGCACATCAGCGCGACGGTGATCACCAGATTGATGGAGAACAGGTTGGCCGCCATCAACAACAAGGTGATGTACAGCAGGGTCGGCGCCAGGTCGGAATGGGTTTCGGAGTTGATGATGACAATCCCGCAGGCCACCACCAGGCCCACCGCCCAGCCGAGGGCGTTGACCAGTGGGTGGGTGCTGATTCCCATCGACGGCCTAGGCCCGCTCTGGCTTGGGCTGTATCGAAGGCTGTCATAGACGTTCTTGAGCATCGCGGAGGGTAGGGGCACGCTGGCAGACCTTTTGTTTTTACGTGGTCTCGCTCTGGATGTCGGGGCGACAGAGCATCGGTTTCTATCTTAGAAGCGCCGCTTTGCCTGAGGTAGGACATAAAACCCTGAAATCCCGCCAAGCTGTGCCAACACCTCTTTGTGGGCCTGGATATATACCGAAGTATCGATGACGTTGCCCAAAGGGTGAGTCGAGTGTCCCCACGTACAACAGACCTGGCGTGCCTCAAGGATTACGCTTTCAACACCTCGTCGCCGCAGGCCTTGATGGAGGGCGCAGGCGACGATCTTGTCCACTCCTGACTCAATGGCCTGGCGCCTGGGGCGACGACTATGATGAACAGAAATGACCTGCGTCGTGCTGACATCAATCTGCTGGTGGTCTTCGAAACCATGATGCACGAGCGAAACGTGACCCGTGTCAGCGAAAAGCTGTTTCTCGGCCAGCCAACGATCAGCAGTGCCCTGGCGCGCTTGCGGTTGATGTTCGATGATCCCTTGTTCATCCGTTCGGGACGGTTGATGGAACCGACTTCCCGGGCGCGGGAAATCTTCTCCAACCTGTCACCGGCCCTGGATGGTATCGCCGCCGCCTTGGGCCGCTGCCAGGCGTTCGAACCGGCCACCAGCGAGGCGACCTTCCACATCGGCCTTTGCGATGACGTCGAGTACGCTCTGCTGCCGGAGCTGTTGCGTCGGCTGCGGGTCGAGGCACCGGGCACCACATTGGTCGTGCGCCGGACCGATCAATGGCAGGTCTCCCAACTGTTGGTCAGTGGCGAGATTTCCCTGGGCATCAGCCCGACGCTGGAACTGCCGGCCAATGCCCGGCGCAAGACACTGCGACCGATTCGACCGATGCTGTTGCGCGCCGATTCGCAGCCCGGCGAGCTGACCCTGGACGAATTCTGCCGTCGACCCCATGCCGTCGTATCGTCCATGGGCAATGTCATCGATGATTCGGACCGCGCGTTATGCCTGATGGGCCGACAGCGCCGAGTGGTGTTGACCGTGCCGCAGTTCAGCGCCTTGCCCGTGCTGTTGGCCCAGAGCGACATGATTGCCATCGTGCCGGATTACGTTGCCCAGGCGATGGCGGTGGCGACCGGCATGCGGGTGCAAGCGGCCCCGATCTGCTTGCCCCAACATGAGCTTTCCATGGTCTGGCGCGGCGCTACGCACAATGATCCGGGGGAGCGTTGGTTGCGTTCCCGTTGCAGCGCGCTCCTGGCTGAGCAGGCCGGCCCGCAGGAGCAATCCAGGCGAGTGGCCTGACGGACAGTGGCGCAAGGGTTTCGCCCTCAGCGAGAAAACCGGCTGCGATACTCCCGGGGGGATATCGAGAGATGGCGCTGAAACGTGTGGCGCATTCGTTCCTCGTCACCGAAACCGCAGGATCGGGCGATCTGGTCGATGTTGCGCGGGGAGTCTTCGAGCATTCGACGCGCGGCTTCAAGGCGGAACATCTCGATGGCTTTGGCCGGGGTCCGGCCGGTCTGGCGTTTGTAGACCCGGGCAAAATTGCGCGGGCTCATCCTGGCCTGCCGGGCCAGCCGCTCGACGGTGAGGTTGTTGTCGTCCAGGTGCTCGGAAATCCACACGTGCAGTTCGTCGAACCCGGCGCTCTCTTGCATCTGCAATTGCAGCAGTTGGCTGAACTGCGCCTGCCCGCCGGGGCGCTTGAGAAACACCACCAGCTCACGGGCCACCTGCAGGGCCACATCGCGACCACAGTCGGCTTCGACCAATGCCAGGGCCATGTCGATGCCGGCGCTGACACCAGCCGAAGTCCACACATTGCCCTGCTGGATGAAGATCGCATCGAGGTCCACCTCAACCGACGGGAAACCGCTCTTGAGCATCTCGCACATGGCCCAATGGGTGGCGGCCCGGCGTCCGTCCAGCAAGCCGGCTTGGGCCATGAGGAAGGTGCCGCTGCACACCGATGCCGTGCGCCTGGCCTGGACCGAGGCCTTGCGCAGCCAGCGCACCAGGTCGACACAGTCGATCATCGCCTGCCGAATGTCCGGTGCGCCGGGCACGATCAGCGTGTCGATGAGCGTCCCGTCGAGCTCATGCAGGGCACGGGTGTCCACGACCAGGCCTTCGGCGCTTTGCATCAGCCCGCCGACCAGGCTCGCGGTGTGCATGGCGTAGCCGGGCAGGCCGCGTTCGGTCATGGCTTTGGTGGCGGCCCAGAACACGGTCTGGGCCCCGGTCAGGTCCAGCAAACCCATCTGCGGGTAGGCCAGGAATACCAGGGTGCGCGGTTGGGAAACGGATTCGGTGGCGATGCCGATATCCTGGGACATTTCGTTCATGTTTGCTTCGCGCCGGGTGTTCGTCAGGGGAGGTCTGCAAGGTTATCAAGTGATCGTGCCCGTGGGTGCGGCTTCATGGGCTCGGATACCGAATATTTAGGTGCTATTGATATGCCATTAAGGTATTTAAATTAATATTCTTATAGCTTTAAAGTCGTGGCCTTCAGTCTTTCACCTACTGTGAGGTTCACCAGACCATGGCTTTCAAGCGTCCTGCGCTCACCTTGTTGGTTTCCCTGGCGGCCACTGCGCTGCTCAATCCCTTGGCCCACGCCGAGGGCAAGATCAGCATCGCCCAGCAATTCGGTATCGGCTACTTGATCCTGGATGTGGTGCGTGACCAGCAGCTCATCGAGAAGCATGGCAAGGCCCAGGGCCTGGATATCAAAGTGGACTGGAACAGCATTTCCGGCGCGACGGCGATGAACGAGGCTTTGCTGACCGGCGCCCTGGATGTAGTGTCGGCAGGCGTTCCGCCGATGCTGACGATCTGGGATCGGACCCGCGGCAAGCAGAACGTCAAGGCCATCGCCTCGCTGGGATCGATGCCCAACTACCTGCTGACCAACAACCCGAACGTGAAGAGCCTCAAGGACTTCACCGACAAGGACCGGATCGCTGTCCCGGCGGCGGGTGTCGGGTTCCAGTCGCGCACGTTGCAGATCGAAACCGCCAAGGTGTTCGGCAACGATCACTTCAAGAAATTCGACGATATCTCGGTCAGCCTCCCGCACCCGGATGCGACGGCGGCGCTGATCGCCGGCCAGTCGGAGATCAACTCGCACTTCTCCAGCCCACCGTTCCAGTACCAGGCACTGCAAAGCCCCAATGTGCACAAGGTGCTCAGTTCCTATGATGTGCTGGGCGGGCCGGCGACGTTCAACGTGCTCTACACCACGGAAAAATTCCACGACGAAAATCCCAAGACCTACAAGGCGTTCTACGAGGCCTTGGTGGAGGCGCAAGGCATCATTAAGGCCGACAAACCGGCCGCTGCCCAGACCTACATCCGCGTAGAACAGGCCAAGTTGCCGCTGGCGCTGGTGGAAAAAATCGTCACCGACCCCGAAATCGACTTCACCGTCGTTCCGCAACGCACCTACATCTATGCCGAAAAACTGCATGAACTGGGCGTGTTGAAAAACAAGGCCGACAGCTGGAAGGACTATTTCTTCGAAGAGGCCCATGCCGACGCCGGCAGCTGAATCCGGGCCGGCTATCCGTTTTCGGCACAATTGCACGACCGGTCCACGGGGCGGAATGGAACTTGCCTGAGCTTTGACCCATAAGCCCTGGAATCATCAAAGGTCGGGTCAATGAACAATGACAACATGGCGCAGCCAGTGGTCTCGTCGGATGGGTTGCCGATGCTGCCGATCAATCGGTTCCGTACCACGGACATCGATGAACACGCCCGCAACATGGGGGGCTGGCAGGTCTGCTATGACCAGTTGACCCCCGGTCGCTTCGACGGTGAGTTGATAGAGTTCCGCTCGGACTGGATGCAACTGGTGCGCGACCGCTCTAATCAGGCCCTGACCAAGCGGGGCATGGCCTGGGAGGGCGCCATCACCTTCAGCGTGCCGCTGAGTGCGGATGGACCGGTCTTTTGCTCCGGGCACCCGATTGTCGAACCCAGCCTATTGGTCGCCCATGGGCATAACCTGCCTGAGTTGCGCACGCCCCAGCATCTGGATCTGCTTGGTGTCGCCATCGACGAGCAGGCGTTGGAGCATGTGCTGGAGCGGCAAGGCAGTCGCTTTCGAATTACCGATCTTCCCAAGTGTTACCGTCTTGGCAATTCGACGCTGCCCGTCGAGCTTGCGGCGTTGTTCGATGAGCTTGAAGGGGGCGAGCAGGGGCGTGACTCGTTGCTGGAGTACGAGTCTATTCGCCGGGGCCTGCGTGACACGGTGATGTTGCACATACTGGAACTGGTGGCGCCGGACCAAGCACCGCCGCTCAGTCCCACGGCGCGCAAACGCATGGTCGACCGCGCCCGGGAGTACGCTCTGGCCCATGTCGATGAGCCGCTGTCGATCCTCGACCTGTGCAATCACATCGGTGCCAGCCGACGCAAACTGCAGTATTGCTTCCAAGAGACCCTGGGCATCAATCCGGTGGCTTATCTGCGGGCGTTGCGCCTCAATGCAGTGCGCCGTGAGCTGCGCAATGGCGATCAGGCGCTGGGTGTGC
This sequence comes from Pseudomonas sp. NFACC04-2, assembly GCF_900119265.1. NCBI lineage: Bacteria > Pseudomonadati > Pseudomonadota > Gammaproteobacteria > Pseudomonadales > Pseudomonadaceae > Pseudomonas > Pseudomonas sp. NFACC04-2. The sequence continues at coordinate 48,553 of NZ_FPJC01000001.1, read as the reverse complement.
AGGAGGTGGCGGCACGCTGGGGGTTCTGGCATTTGAGCCGGTTTTCCAGTGATTACCGAACCCTGTTTGGCGAAACCCCGTCACACACCTTGCGTCGCACGCATCTGTGCTGAAAACGGATAACGGCTGACCGGCCGGCTCCCTAGGATGACCCCAACACCACATGGTCGGAGGGGCATTCGATGTACCAAAACAAGAAAACAAACGTCTGGCACTGTACGTGGTTAACCCTGGGGCTGATCGGTGCCTGCACCGCTGCCCATGGCACCGAAAACGGCGCGCCGACCACGGCGGTCGGGGTCTATGATTTCGGCGCCGGCATGATGCCGCCGGCCACGCCCTTTGGCACCGTCGGCCTGCGCACCGCGTTCTATTCGGCCAACGTGCAGAAAGATCGCCACGGCAAGTCCGTGGACAACAATTTCTCCCTGGATGTCTTGTCCATCGGCGTCGCCTACATGCGCATGACCGATTACACCGTGTTGGGCGCCAGGTATGGCTTCGGCGCCGTCGTGCCGTTTTTCCAGATGGACGCTTCGCTACAGGTGCAGACCCCTGTCGGCCCGCTGGACCTGGAAGCCGATCCGTTTCGCATGGCCGACATGCAGGTATTGCCGGTGATCCTGCAGTGGACCCTTTCGCCGAACCTGTTCGTCAATGCCCAGTTCCAGATCCAGGCCCCCACCGGCGACTACGACAAGGATCGCTTGATCTCGCCGGGTCTCAACCACTGGACCTTCTCGCCGATCCTCAACGCCACGTACATCTCCGACAGCGGTTTCGAGGTGTCTTCGAGCTTTGAAGCCGACATCAACACCCGCAACCACGCCACCGACTACAAGAACGGCGTCGAGTACCGTCACGAATTTGCCGTGGGCCAGCACGTCGGGCCATGGACCTTGGGCGTGGGCGGGTACTACTACCGTCAGTTCACCGATGACGACGCGCCGGGGCTGGAAACCGGCAATCGCGCCCGGGTGCTGGCCGTCGGGCCGGCGGTGAGTTACTTCAAGCCGGGCATCCCACCAGTGTGGCTGCACGTCTACAAGGAGCTTGATGCGCGCAACCGCGCCGAAGGCTACACCGCCGCGTTACGTATCTCTCAAAGCTTCTAAGGGGCTCGTCATGAACCAATCAAGTTCCGTTTCAACGGCTGGCGCTCCATTGCGCCAGGCCGGTCGAGGCGAAGGGCTGGTGCTGATGCTGGGCAGCAGCCTGACCATCATGGGCTCGGTGATGGTCGCGCCCATCCTGCCCCGGCTGGGGGCCGAATTCGGTCCCCTGGAGCCTCGAGCCGATCTGCTGGTGCCGTTGGCGATCACCGGGCCAGCCCTGGCGATAGCCTTGTGCGCGCCGTTGGCCGGCTGGCTGGCTGATCGGGTAGGGCGCAAGGCTTTGCTGGTGATTGCTACCTTGCTCTACGCCGTGCTCGGCGCGCTGCCGGCCATGCTCGACAGCTTGCCGTCGATTGTGGGGACGCGGCTGTTGTTCGGTTGTACCGAGGCTGCGGTGATGACGTGCTGCGCAACCCTGATCGCGGACTATTGGCACGGCGAGGAGCGCCTGCGTTACGTCAACCGTCAGGTGGTGACCATCGGCCTGGTCGGCGCACTGTTTTTCGTGGTGGGCGGAGCGCTTGGGGAGCACTCGTGGCGTTCGCCGTTCCTGTTGTACTTGCTGCCCCTGTTGCTGGCGCCGGTGATGATGAAGGTGCTGTGGGAGCCACCCGTGGTGAAGCGGCTGGCGGTCGAGCAGCAGGTCGATGAATCCGGACCGGCCAAGGTCGCGGTGCTGCAATTGGTGGTCGGCTACTTGATGATTCTGGGCGGCATGGTGCTGGCCTTCGTCATGGCCATCCAGGCGCCGACATTGTTGGTTGGCCTGGGCATCACCTCGAGCACGATGATCGGCATGGCGGCGGGGTTGAGCCTGTTGGCAACCTTGGGGGGGTCGTTGGCGTGGCCGCTGTTGCGCCGTCGCTTTGGCATCGCTGGTTGCAACGCCTTGTTGCTGGGGTTGATGGGGATCGGGCTGTGGCTGCTGATGCGTGCGCAAAGCTACAACGCGGTGCTGGTGGCCGCGCTCATCCAGGGCCTGGGTTCCGGCTTGCTGGTGCCTAACGTCATGGCGCCGGTGATGAATGCGTTGACCGCCCGCACCCGTGGTCGCGGCTTGGGTGGGTTCACCTCGTTTCTTTACTTCGGTCAGTTCGTCAGCCCGCTGGTGGTGGCCGCGGTGGCCGCCTTCACCGGTGACCTTCGCCAGGCCATCCAGTGGCTGGCGTTCGCCAGTCTTGCTGGGGCGTTGCTTTGGATGACCGTTGGCCTGCGAGCGCGGGGCCACGAGCAGGCCAATCCCCTCGAATCACGTCAATCGTCATGAAATAAGGAACCTGAAGCATGGGTATGCAAGACATTCACCAATTGATGGACAACGAAGACGCCACCGGGCTGGCCGAGTGGGTCAGGCGCGGCGAAGTCCAGCCCGGCGAACTGCTGGAAACCGCCATCGAACGCCTGGAGCGAGTCGAGCCGCAGCTCAATGCGGTGGCCGAGCGCTTGTACGATTCGGCCCGGCAAGCAGCGCGCACGCCACAGGCTGGCCAAGGCCTGCTGGCCGGTGTGCCGACCTTGATCAAAGACCTGTTTTCGCCGGTCCACGGCGCGGCGATGACCAACGGCTCTCGTGCACTGGGCGACGTCCGGGCGGATTTCGAATCGGAAATCGTGACACGCCTGCGCCGTGCCGGATGCCAAGTGATGGGCACCAGCACTTCGCCGGAGTTCGGCACGTCGTACTCCACCGAGTCCGCGCGCTTTGGTGCCACCTGCAACCCTTGGAGCCGCGAGCACAGCGCCGGTGGCTCCAGCGGCGGCGCGGCGGCGTTGGTGGCGGCCCGCGTGGTGCCGTTCGCCCATGGCAACGACGGCGGCGGTTCATTGCGGGTACCAGCGTCTTGCTGTGGTGTGTTCGGGTTCAAGCCCAGTCGCGGCCTGATGCCGTCGGGGCCGATAGTGGGCGAGGGCTGGGCGGGGATGGGCACACCCCATGCGATTACCTTGTCGGTGCGCGACAGTGCGGCGCTGCTGGACGCCACCGCCGGGATGGACCTGGGGGCGCCCTATGCCGCGCCGGTCCAGGCGTTGCCTTATGTGATGGCGGTGCAGGCTGATCCCAAGCCGCTGCGCATTGCCCTGGTCGAGCAGCTCGGCCCTTGGCCGACTGCGCCGCAAAGCCTCCAGGCCGTGGGCGAGGCGGCCCGGTTGTGCGAGGCCCTGGGGCATCGTGTCGAACCGGTGAGCCTGCCGGTGGGATTGCTGGAGTTTCTCGACCATGTGTTCACCATCATTGGCGCCAGCTCTCGCCACTATGTCGACCTGCTGGGCCAGATGCGTGGGTTTGCCGTGCAGGCCGAGGAGCTGGAAGTGCGCACCCGGATCATCTTGCGGGACAAGGGCAACGTCAGCGGTGCCCAATATGCCGCGGCGGTGGAATGGATTCACGCCCTCGGCCGGCAATTGGCGGTGTTCATGCAGGATTACGACGTGATCCTGACCCCGGTCCTGACCCGCGAGCCGGTGCTGATTGGCGAGCTGGACCTGCAGGATGTGTGCATGAGCCTGGAGCAACTGATCGAGCGCTACCACAGCTATTCGCCGTTCACCGCGCTGTTCAATGCCAGCGGCCAGCCGGCGATGTCCGTGCCGTTGTCCTGGAGTGCCAATGGGTTGCCGATGGGGGCGCATTTTGCCGGGCGTTTTGGCGAGGAAAACACCTTGCTGGCCCTGGCCGCCCAACTGGAGCGCGCCCAACCCTGGCGCGGCCGAGTCCCAGCGGTCAACGCCTGCCGGCGGTGAAACTGTGGTGGTCGCGGATACCTTGGACGACTCGGAAAAACTGTGGGAGCGAGCTTGCTCGCGATGGCGTTGTGTCAGTCGGCATCGTTATTGCTGACAGTCCGCTATCGCGAGCAAGCTCGCTCCCACAAAGGGGGGCTGGGGAGGGCTCTGGGGTGTCGCTCCAGAGCCCTTTTGTTGCTCAGTAGCGGATCATCACCGATTTCAGTTCGGTGTAGTCGTCGATGAATGCACTGCCGAACTCACGGCCCACCCCGGAAGATTTGCTGCCACCAAAAGGCACGGCCGGGTCGAGCAGGGTGTGCATGTTCACCCATACCGTGCCCGCTTCGATGGCGGGGACCATGCGCAGGGCCTTGCCCAGGTCGTTGGTCCAGAGGCTGGCGCTCAGGCCGTAGGGTGTGTCGTTCATCAGTTCCAGCAGTTCCTCCTCAGTGTCGTAAGGAAAGAACGTGGCGATCGGGCCGAAGGTTTCTTCGTTGAGCAAGGCGTCGTCGCGGCGATTGGCAAGGATGATGGTCGGCTCGACATAGCAACCCTGCCCATCGATCAGCTTGCCGCCGTGGACGATGGTGTTGTTCTGCGCGCGGGCCTTGGCGAAGAATTCCGCGAGTTTGTGCTGGTGCTGGCGGTTGGTTACCGGGCCGAATTCGGTGCGTTCGTCCAGGGGCGAGCCTATGGTGAGTTTGCCCAGGCGCTGGGCCAGTTTGTCCATGATCGACTCGATCTGCGAGCGGTGGACGAAGAACCGTTCCGCCGCCGCGCAGATTTGTCCCGAATGCAGAAAGCCCGCCTCGATGATGCCGTTGACCGCCACCTCGGGGTCGATGTCACGCAGGAACCCCGCCGCATTCTTCCCGCCCAGTTCCAGGGTCGCCCGGGTCAACCCGGCGCCCATGGCCGCCTGGCCCACCGCCAGGCCGGTGGGCACGGAACCGGTGAATGAAACTTTGTTGGTGCCCGGGTGCTCGATCAGCCCTTTGCCCACCTGGCCGCCGCCCGTCAACACATTCAGGGCCCCGGCCGGCAGGCCGGCCTCCATGGCCAGTTCGGCGATGCGCAGAATGGTCAGGGGCGTGAACTCGCTGGGCTTGATGATGACGCTGCAACCGGTCACCAGCGCTGAGGCCAATTTCCAGATGGCGATCATGGTGGAGAAATTCCACGGCACGATACCGACCACCACCCCAACCGGTTCGCGCAAGGTGAACGCGGTGTAGCGTTCGCCAGCGAAGGAGGGCAACGAGGGGGTGATCGTCTCGCCATTGATCTTGGTCGCCCAGCCAGCGTAGTAGCGCAGGAAATGTGCCGCCTGGTCGACTTCGAAGGCCCGGGAGATGTGGATGATCTTTCCCGACTGGCAGGTTTCGATCTGCGCCAGTTCTTCGCGGTTGCGCTCCAACAGGTCCGCCAACTTGAGCAGCACATGGCCGCGCACCGCCGGCGCGGTTTGAGACCATTGCTCGAAGCCGCGACGGGACGATTCCACGGCCGCATCGATGTCGCCGGGGGTGGCATCGCTGACCTGGGCGATGACTTGGCCGGTGGCGGGGTTGAGGACGTCCAGCGTCTGGCGGCTCTGGCTTTCGACAAAGCCTCCGTCGATGAATAGGGCGTGGCGTCGACCGAGAAAGGCTTCGACCTGAGGCAGCAGGGCAATATCGCTCATGAGGGTTTCCTGATCGCGAACAAGGGAAAGCCCGAGAGTAATCCCGGCACGACCGCCCGGCTTGACTGTGCCTGCCTCGCTGTATGTCTGTGGCTGCCAGCCCGCGGGGCTGGCAGCCTGGAGCAAGGCCCATGCAGGCAGGGACAAGCCAGCCTGGCCGGTTTGCGATCAGATCCGGTTTCGACTTGATAGGCAAAGGGGCGGGCGATGTTTCTCCAGACCAACAAACAGAAACTGGCGTTGATCGCACAGGTGCAGCGTGTGCTGGCCGGCGAACCGGAGGGCACGCCGACGCTCGACGCCTATCCGCCACTGCGGGCCGTCCTTGAGCAGCACGCGGAGCAAATGACGAGTGTCACTGCGCAGTTGCACCAGGCCGAGGCACAAGTGGAAGCGCAAACCCTGCGCTGGCAGCAAAGCGAGCAGGCGTTGCACCTGGCTCGCCAGCAACTGGAGCAAGCCCGCGAGCGTGAGCAGGTGCTTGAGCGTCGTCTGGGCGAACACAACCAGCAGCTGCAGCAACATCGCCAGGATGCGCATATCTGGGAGTTGCTGCAGTCGACCCTGACGGAAGGCTGCTGGGACATTACTGTGGTTGACGGTGATCTCCAGCACCCGGCCAGTGCCATGCGCTTTTCCAGTCAGTTTCGTTCGCTGCTGGGTTACGAGCCCGACGACTTGCCCGATGGCTGGGATGCCCAGGTTGGCATCACTCACCCGGATGACCTGCCCAAGATCATGGCCATTTTCGACCGGGAGATCCTCGGACCCCAGGGCAGCGGTGAATATGTCTTCGAATACCGCATGCGCCACAAGCGCCGGGATTACATCTGGTGCCGCGAGCGCGGGCGGGCGGTACGCGACCCGTACGGGCAACTGGTCCGGGTCATCGGTGCGGTGCGTGATATCAGCGATGAGCGCTCGGCCCAGTCCACCCATCAGCGCATGCTGGAGCAGAACCAGGTGACCTACGCCCAGATTGCCACCGTGGTAGGGGTGATCAAGGGCATCGCCGACCAGACCAATCTGCTCGCCTTGAACGCCGCGATTGAAGCGGCCCGGGCCGGTGAGGTCGGGCGCGGTTTCTCGGTGGTGGCCGATGAGGTGCGCAAGCTGGCGCAAAGCACCCGTCAGGCGACCCATCAGATCCAGACCATGCTGCACCAGCACAGATAGACAAGGTAATCGCTACCCCGTAGGAGCTGACGAGCGGAGCGAGGCTGCGATCTTTCCCCGGCGCTTGAGTCTCGAGCGAGCTGAGCCCCAAACGAAAGATCAAAGGGTCGCAGCCTGCGGCAGCTCCTGCGGTTGGTTGTCAGAACGGAACCGCCACCACCAACTGGCTATAGGCGTTGGTGCCGTTGCCACCGACCTGATTGCCACCGTTGTCCGCATCCTTCTGCGGCTTGTACAGGCCCACCAGCGGCGTGACGATCAGGTGTTCGTTCACCGCCCATTCCACGTACAGGTCCAGCTCCTGCGCGTCGAGATTCAGCGCTTGGCGGGTGTGCAGGGTCTGGTAGTCGAAGAACAGTGCACCAATGGTCACGGTTTGCGTCGGCTTGAGCTTGAGGCCGACGTGCTGAATGGCGGTGTTGCTGTTGAACGGTCCGGCATAGTTGCCCGCCACTTCGCCCTGGAACCAGGTGCCATAGCCGCGGCTCTGGCCGTTGAACATCGAGTCCCAGTCCTTGGAATAGCGGCTGTAGCGATAGGTCAGGTCCGGTGTCCAGGGCAGGTCGGCGAAGGTGTAGCCGGCTTCGGCGTACCAGGCTTTCTCCGGGCCCGCGTCCTTGTCCTGCCAGGCGTACTCGAAGGCGAAATGCGCATTTTCGATGCCGGCATTGCCGGCGCCGCGCAGGCTGTAGATGTCCATGCCTTCGCGCTGCTTCTGGAAATCGCTGGCGTAGCGGTCATCGACATTGAGGCCATGGATATAGGTCAGCCCCAGGGTGCCAGGCGCCGCGGTGTATTCCAGGGTGCCGGCGGCCATTTCGGTGTTGGCCTGGGCGCGGTTGTCCGATTTGAGCCACATCAGGCTGCCGTGCGTGCCTTCCTTGCCGCCCAGGCGCAGCACAGCGGTCTTGTCGAAGGCATGCCGGGCTGCCAGGTAATAGGCGCCGCCGCGATTGAGCTCGCCATCGGCCACGCCTTTGCCCAGGTTCAAGCCATCGTCGTTGATGATGAAACCATCGCCGAGGGTAATCACCTGGCGACCGTAGGACAGGTCAACGCCGTCCTTGCCCAGTGCCGGGAACAGATCCCCCGAACGCCAGCCGGCAAAGGCTTCGTCGAACTTCGTGGTGTGTTCTGAGCCGTCGCTCAGGCCGGCCGCATCACCATCGCCCCAGGTGCCGGAGCTGACCAGGTTGGCCGTGCCGTAGACACTGCCCAGGCTGCCGAGTGTCTGGTCGATACTCAGGCCATACTTGATGAAGCCTTCGCGCCAGCTCGAACCACCGGCGGTGCCGTCGTAGTTCTTGCGGCTGTTGAACAGTCCGTAGACCGCCAGGAAGTTGCCGGTGACGGTGGTGTCTTCGTCGGCGTAAAGCTCATAAGCGTGAGCCGATGAATCGGCGACCAACAGGGCGATGCCCAAGCCGATGGCATTGCGCAGCAAAGGTGTACGGCGTGTGTGCTCCATGGTGGATTCCCCAGTGTGATAGGACAGCAGAGCGCGCATTAAAGGGAGCGGCACCCGGGGAAGTCTTTCACCTGCCTGCCATGGAGTTGATCCAGGCCGCCAGGGCGGCAGCGTTGGCAGGCAGCAACAAAACCGGCGGCAGACACGGGCAAGACGCCCGGGGCAGGGGCGGCGCAGAGTAAGGCTGCACGCAACGCCGTTTCGATCAGGGACCGGTTGGGGAAGGCATGATCGCCGGCTCCTGGACGGCTGTGGCATCCATACTAAAAATCCGCTTTCGAGGATCTGCACGATGTCGATCAATGACAGGCTCACCGAGCACTTGAACCGGGGTTCGGTGGGGTTTCCCACCGCGTTGGCCAGCACCATTGGCCTGATCATGGCAAGCCCCGTGATTCTTACTGCGACCATGGGCTTTGGCATCGGCGGCAGCGCCTTTGCCTTGGCGATGCTGATCGCCGTGGTGATGATGCTGGCCCAGGCGACGACATTCGCCGAGGCGGCGTCGATTCTTCCGACCACCGGCTCGGTCTATGACTACATCAACTGTGGCATGGGGCGTTTCTTCGCGATCACCGGCACCTTGTCGGCCTATCTGATTGTCCATGTGTTCGCCGGTACCGCCGAGACCATCCTGGCCGGGGTCATGGCCCTGGTGAACTTCGAACACCTCAACACCCTGGCCGAATCGGCAGGTGGTTCCTGGTTGCTGGGCGTGGGGTTCGTGGTGGTGTTTGGCGTGCTTAATGCGTTCGGTGTCAGTGCTTTTGGCCGAGCCGAGATCATCCTGACGTTCGGCATGTGGACCACCTTGATGGTGTTCGGCGTATTGGGCTTGATCGCGGCGCCGGCGGTGGAGCTGGAGGGCTGGTTCGGCGCTTCCGTGGTGGGCACCGACCTGGTCACGGTGCTGTCGCTGGTGGGCATGGCCATGTTCATGTTTGTCGGCTGCGAATTCGTCACGCCGCTGGCACCGGACCTGCGCCACTCGGCCCGGACCATGCCCCGGGCGATGATGCTGGGCTTGTTCAGCGTTGCCACCTGCATGTTCATCTACGGCGCGGCGATGAAGCGCCAGGTGGAAAACGTGCTGCTCGATGCCACCAGTGGTGTGCATCTGCTGGACACCCCCATGGCGATTCCACGGTTCGCCGAACAGGTCATGGGCGATATCGGCCCGATGTGGCTGGGCATTGGTTTTCTGTTCGCCGGTGCGGCGACCATCAACACCCTGATGGCCGGCGTGCCACGGATTCTCTACGGCATGGCGGTGGACGGCGCGTTGCCGAAGGTCTTCACTTATCTGCATCCACGCTTCAAGACGCCGTTGGTGTGCATCCTGGTGGCGATGCTGATTCCTTGCCTGCATGCGCTGTGGCTGGGCGGCAACCCCGACAACATCATGCACCTGGTGCTGGCCGCGGTGTGCGCCTGGAGTTTTGCCTATCTGTTGGTGACCGTGTCGGTGGTCAGCCTGCGGATTCGTCGCCCTGATCTGCCGCGGGCCTATCGCTCGCCGTGGTTCCCGTTGCCGCAGATCCTGTCCAGTGTCGGCATTGTGTTGGGCATGTGGTTCATCACCCCGCCCGGCATGAATCCGGCGGACATCTACGTGCCCTTCGCGGTGATGCTCGGCGGCACCGCGGCGTATGCCTTGTTCTGGACCCTGGTGGTGCAGAAGGTCAATCCATTCAAGCCGGCGTCGGTGGAAGACGTGCTGGCCAAGGAGTTTTCCCATGAGCCAGGGCAACCTGCGGGCGAGTTTATCGACCCTGCTGCAAAAACTGTCTGAGTTGTTCAGCGCCCGACGCGCCCCGGCCGGTTATAGGCCCGGGGTGACCCTTGAGCACCTGCGGCGCAACCTCGCATTGGCGCGATTCGAGGTGGCGGGGCCGGCGATGGCGACGGCTGCCACCGACGACGGCAGCTTGCAGTTGGAGATTGTCGAACGCACCGAGTCGCAGTTGTTGATGCACTTGGTGATGACCGAGTTCGTCCTGCGCGTGCCTGCTTCCCGAGAGGGCACGGCACGCCTGGAACTGCACCACGGCGGGGCTCTGCGGCGCAGCGGCATTCGTTGCCGGCAGCGGGACGGGCGCAGTGACCTGGCGGCGCGGTTGCAGGCGGCCGTGGAGAAGGATCCCGCGCTGTATCAGGCCCTCATGCCGCTGGATTTCAAACGGCTGCGCATCGATCTGCAGGGGCGCCAGTGGTGCGTGCGCCTGGAACACATGGGCGGTAGCGAAGTGGTCAATCGCATGCCGGCCTTTCGGCGCTATATCCCGTTGAGCCGCGAGCAGCGCGGCGCCTTGCTGGCAACCTTGAACGGCCTGCAGCGGGTACTGGCAACGCTCTGATCCTGTTGTGCGGTCCTGGCATCATTCCTGCTACTGCTCTGGCGATCAGGTACTTGTTGCGCGTATATAGATAACATGTTAACTATTGCCGCACAAAAACAAAAAGCCACTGCGGAGAATGCCATGAGCATGCAACAGGTTGGGCAGGACGGTCTGGACACCTGGAACCGGGATCTGCGGGCGACTTGCGGCCACTTCGAGACCGAGCTGGCCTTCAATCGCGCGCTGTTCATTGGCGAAGTATCGAATTTCCATCGGGGTGGCCTTGCCCTCGCGAACCTGCGCACCAATGCCGGTAGCATCAAGCGTCACTCACCCAACGCCGATCACGATGATGACCAGGATTGCCTTCTGGTCAGCCAGCGCAGCGGCTACTGCCGCATTACCCAGAGCGGTCGGAGCATCCAGTTGGCGCCCGGTGAATTGTTGCTGATGGACTCCGTTGGGGCGCTTGAGATCACCCCGTTCGGCCTGATCGAGCATGCGGTGCTGTCCTTGTCTCGTCAGGAGGTGTCGCGACAACTGGGCGGGGAAACCAAGACTTTCGGCAAGGTGTCGTCCAGCAAGGCGTGTGGACGGATGCTGCATGTGTTGATGGACCAACTGTGCAAGGACACACCGGACGGCGAGAGCGCGGCGGGCGAGGGTGAAGCCTTGCAGAGTGCTTTCGTTTCACTGTTGGGCTCGGCCCTGGAACAGGGGAGCGATGGCCGTGACGAAGGGGTGGCCTTGCAGGGCAGCCACCTGCGCAGCTACGTGCAAAAGGTCATCGACGAATCACTGACCCAACCCGGCCTCAGCCCGGTGGGCCTGGCCAATCGGCTGAATATTTCGGTGCGGCATCTGTATCGTTTGTTCGAAGAGCAGGATGACAGTGTTTGCCGCTACATCCAGCGGGCCCGCCTCAAGCGCAGCGCCGATGACCTGACCAACCCGTTCCTGCGGGACGAGTCCATTACGTCCATCGCCTACAAGTGGGGCTTTACCGATTCGGCGCATTTCAGCCGTTCGTTCAAGAAGCAGTTCGAGCTGTCGCCCAAGGAGTTTCGCTCCAGCCGTTTGCAGGTGGGGCAGGTGGGGCAGGGGGTGGCGTGAATGAGGTCGTCGTTGATTGGACGATCGCTATCGCGAGCAAGCTCGCTCCCACAAAGGGATTTGTGATGAATATGCTTTTTGTGGGTGACACTGGAAAGTGTGTGAGCGAGCTGCTCGCGATGACGGTAGTCCATCCACCCTCACCGCAAGCTGACTCTCCCACTCAGCCTCAGACCTCCGGCAACGTCGAACCCCCATCGACCACCAACGTCTGCCCGGTCACATAACTGGCCAGGCTCGACGCCAGGAACAGCATGGCGCCAGCGATGTCGCTCGGTTGGCCCAATCGACCCAGCGGCACCCGGCGGGCAATGTCCTGGTTGACTTCATCGTCGCCCAGGTTGGCCATGGCCGGTGTCGCGATCATGCCCGGCTCGACCCCGTTGACGCGGACATTCTCAGCCGCCAGTTCCAGCGCGGCGTTACGAATGAAACCGTTGACCCCGGCCTTGGAGGCCGCGTAGTGGCTGAGCCCCGGATACGCCACCCGCGGGCCGGTGACCGAGGAGGTCACCAGCACGCAGCCTCGGCCCTGGCGCCGGAACATCGGCAGCGCCGCCTGGGTCACCCAGAACAGCGCCGACAGGTTCACCGCCAGCGTTCGTTCAAGTATCGCCGGGGTGATCTCGGCGAACGGCGTCAGTGGAAAATACCCGGCGTTGTGCACCAGGGTGTCCAGTCTTCCCAAGCGCTGTTCCAGCGCGGTCATCATTTCGAAGATCGCCGTCGCGTCGGCCAGGTCAACACCCACCGCCTGCACCTGACAGTCCACGGCCGCCAGTTCGTCAGCTACCGCCTCGGCGCGGGCCAGGCCCAGGTCGGCAATGACCACACGAGCCCCGCGCAGGGCAAACGCTTCGACGATGGCCCGGCCAATGCCCTGGGCGCCGCCTGTGACCAGTACGGTCTGGCCGCTGAAATCCAGATCCTCAGACATCGCTGGCCTCCATTCGGCTGAAGGCCAGTGTCGGCACGTCGACGATGCTGGAGCCACCATCGGCCACCAGCGTCGCCCCGGTGATGATCGACGCATCGGGCGAAGCCAGGAAGCGACAGACGTTGGCGATTTCCTCGGCACTGGCCGCTCTGCGCAACGGTACATCGGCGCAGACCCGGTCATAGGCCTGTTGCAACGTTTCGTCATGGAACTGCATCAATGCCTGCATTTCTTCATCGGCCATGGGCGTGCGGACCCAGCCTGGGCAGACCGCATTGACCCTTACGCCGTGAGGCCCGTAATCCCTTGCCAGGGAGCGGTTGAGGCCCAGCAGTGCGTGCTTGGCGGAGGTGTAGCCGCACACGTGGGGGCCTGCCGCCAATGAAGCGATGGAGGCGATCAGCACAATGTTGCCGGCGCTTTCCTGCAGCAGTGGCAGGCACGCTCGGGTGCTGTAGAAAGCGCTGTCGAGGTTGCTGCGCAGTGCCGCTTCCCAGGCCGATGGCTGAGTCTCAGTGGCGCTGCCCATTCCCAAGCCACCGGCACAGGCGAGCAGCACGTCGAGTCGGCCATAGTGCGTGCGAATCTGCTCGACGAAGCCGTCCCAGGTGTCTGGACAGGCCGCGTCGCCCACCAGCACCAGGCCGCCGATGTCCTCGGCGATTGCTTCCAGGGGTTCGCGACGGCGGCCAATCAGCACCAGGTTGGCCCCTTCGGCGGCATACAGGCGGGCGCAGGCGGCACCGATGCCGGTACCGGCACCGGTGATCACGACGGTGCGTGATTCAGGCATCGGGATACTCCGTCTGATTGAGCACTTGGCAGTAGGAACTGACCGGAAAATTGGAAAACTCATCGAAGGACTCACCGGCATAGCCGAAGATCTTGCCGTCGCTGCGGTGCTGCTGCAGGTCGATCAGCACCAACCCCAGAGTCGGGATGATTTTTTCTCGCCACACGAACAGGTACAACTGATCGGCGATCTTGTAGGTGTCGCAGCGATCGGTGTCGCACAGGCCTTGCTCGACGCCTTTGAGGCACTGCCACGAGTAGAATTGGTCGTTGAGATAAATGTGTTCGTAGACTTCGCTCGGGCTATAGCGATACAGGTTGCGCAGCCCCACCAGCTCGGTGGTCGGTGCGTGCGAGCACAGGCCAGGCTGCCAGGGACGGTCGAGACTACCGTGCAGGAACTGCGCTTGAACCGATGTCAGTGGCTTGCCGGCCAATGCCCGGCTGTAGAGGCCTTCGCCGGTTTCTGGCTGGCTTGGCATGCGGCCGATCACGGCGGTGAAGGCGGCGCTGGCGGTATCGAGCACGAGGCTTATCGACGAGGTCAGCTCGCCTTCGCGCTTGATGAAGTCCACCAGGTACAGGCCCGGGCGCACGGATGTGGCCCGGTAGGTGGCGGTGCCGCTGGAATGCCCATCGGCGGCGTTCCAGGTCAGGGTGTCCTGCTCGAAGCGATGCTCGATCTGCCAGCCGTTGGCGAAGTGCAGAGTGAACGTCTTGCCGTCCAGGTCGGCCAGGTTTGGCAGGATGAAGGCTTCGGGGGCAAAGCCATCGGCCAGGGCGCCGACGGTGATCCAGTCTGTAGATGTGCTCATTTGCAAGGCTCCGGTGGTTGAATTAGCCACTCGGATCATGCGGCGCCGCGCAGTGGCGGCCTATCAACCGAATGGTTGATCAGAGGAACAGTGCGCTGACCAGCTCGGTACGACTGCTCACACCGACTTTGCGGAACAGGTGGATCAGGTGAGTCTTGATGGTCGGCAAGCCCACCCCCAGTTCCCGGGCCAATTGTTTGTTACTGACGCCTTGACGTAGCAGCCAGGCAATCTGGCGTTCCTTGGGTGTCAAGTCGCCCAGGGCATCCTCATGGGCCGGCAAATGGGCCACGGCCAGTTGCAGCAAGGCCTGCAACGCGCTGAGTTGGCTCAACTGCTGACGGGTGAAGACACCTTGCTCGGCGGTGCGCAACAACGAAATCGCGGCTTGGGGCTGGCCATCGCGATGGGCGAAGACTTCCACCACGTCGACCACGCCGTAGCGTTGCAGGAAATCGCGATAACGATGGTTGTCACGCAACGGTTGGCGGGCCATCGCCAGGTCCAGCGGCACCACGGCCAGTTCGCTGGACGCGCAGTGGCGCGGGTGCAGTGGGTCGAACTGGCGGTAATTGTCCAGGTAGTCGCGGTGCATCTCGCCGCTCATCCCATGGAGGCTGAAGTCGTGGGCTTGCAACTGCCGATCCACGCAGTAGAACGCCGCCCGGCTGACGGGAACCAGTTGGGTGAAGGCGTGCAAGCAATGGCCGGCGATGTCCTGGGTAGGGATGACGTTCATGGTCGCTACCTGCGCAAGGGGGGGCCGCCGGTGGGGCCGGCAGCCCTGTCCGGTCAGACTACCGCGAAGTAGTGCTTGACGAAACTTTCGCTGACCACTTCCCACAGCACCGGCGTGCCCTTGGTCACGAACCAGCTGTCGCCGGCCTTGTAGCGAGTGCTCTGGCCGGTGGCTTCGTCAGTGAGGACCACTTCACCAGTGACCACGGTGGCTTGTTCGGCGAAGGGGTAGACCATCCGGAACTTGCCTTGAGTGGTACCGAAGTAGGCGCTGCTGACCGGGTCGGTGGGGGCGCCGAAGGTCATCTTGCCGAAGGCCTTGACTTCGCCTTCGAGAATCTGCGAACCCAGGTCGGCGACGGTGCCCCAGGCGTCCAGGTCGGACAGCTGGATATCTTTTTCGAGGGTGATGAGGGGCATGGCAGGTGACTCCTGATGATTGAAAGAAAGAAGGAGATTGGCCGTCAGCGACGGCCGTTCCAGTAGCCCGACAACTGATGCCAGGATTTGCCGGCAGTCAGCAGCAATGGACGAATGGCGTCTTTGCCGATGATGGTCGGGCGGTGGATCGAACTGACCAGGTCGTAGCGCGCCGAGCCTTCGCTCATGCCTTCGGCCAGCACCTTGCAGATGATGTGGCTCGGGGTGACGCCAAAGCCTGAGTAACCCTGGACGAAAAACGCGTTGCTGCGCCCCGGCAGGGTGCCGATCTGCGGGAACAGGTTCGGGCTGCAGGCCATCGGCCCGCCCCAGGCCAGATCGATCTTCACGTCCTTGAGGTACGGGAAAATCTTCAGCATCAAGCGCCGGTTCCAGGCCTTGAGATCCTGGGGAATGTGTTCCACCAGCGGCGTGGCGGCACCGAACAGCAGGCGGTTTTCGTTGGTGACGCGGTAGTAGTCGATCACCGGGCGAATGTCGCTGTAGGCACCGCGAATCGGGCTGATGCGCTGGATCAGTTCGTCCGACAGTGGCTCGGTCATCATCTGGAAGGCGTAGGTGTTGATGGTCGAGCGGTGCAGTTCCGGTTCCAGCTTGTTGAGGAAACTGTCGCAGGCCCAGAGCAGCTTGCTGGCCCTGACCGAGCCGCGTCCGGTGCGCACGGTGATGCGTTCGCCATAGCTGACTTCCAGGGCCGGGCTGTTTTCGAAAATCCGCACGCCGTGGCTGACCACCGCCTTGGCTTCACCCAGCAGCAGGTTCAGCGAGTGCACATGCCCGCCGCCCATGTGCAGCAATGCGCTGCTGTAGGCCTTGGAACCGATGATCTGCTGCACGTCGGAGCCGCCGAGGAAGCGGATCTCATGTTTGCTATTGATCGACTTGAAGTCTTTTTCCCAGGCTCGCAGGGTTTTTTCCTGGCGGGCGTTGAATCCCATGTAGCCGTAGCCATGGCAGAAGTCGGCATCGATGGCGTACTTGGCGATACGGTCCTTGATGATGTCGGCGCCCAGGTCGCTGATTTCGAAGACCTGGCGCAGGCCGTCTTCACCGACGTCCTTCTTGATCTTTTCCAGGTCATGCCCGATGCCGGCCATGATCTGCCCGCCATTGCGCCCGGTGCCGCCGAACCCAAGGTAACGTGCCTCCAGCACCACGATGTTGGCGATGCCTTTTTCGGCGAGCTCCAGCGCGGTATTGATGCCGGAGAAACCACCGCCAATGACCACGACGTCGGCTTCCACGTCCTGTTCCAGCGTGGGGAAGCTGAGGTTGTATTTCTTGGTGGCCGTGTAATAGGTGGGCGTTTCGATATTGATCATGACGCAACCTGACAAATGGAAAGGAAACTCCGTTGCCACGCCTACGCAAGGCATTGCAAGGGATAGCCCTATTAAGGGCCTTGGCGAGGTACTTGTCTTGATCATCCGTGCCGGCATCTTTGACCGAGCGCGCCATGGCGCCGAAACCTGGCCCATGAAAAGTACAATCTTGGATCTGGAAGGTGCATTTTTCACCTGCCCGCGATTGCCCATACTGGACCGGCCTTAATCACTGATCCCGCTGTTTGCGCAACCTGAGGTTGCCGGGCAAAGGCGGGGTCGGCAGACGCCAATAATAAAAGAGCCCGTCCATGAAAAAGCCAAACCCGCTGCTCGAAGACCTCAAGCCCCTCCTGCCGGCCATCGCCGCCCATGCCTTCCAGGCGGAGAAAGACCGTAGCGTGCCTGCCGAGAATATCGCCCTGCTCAAAAGCATCGGCATGCACCGGGCCTTCCAGCCGAAACCCTACGGTGGCCTGGAGATTTCCCTGCCGCAGTTCGCCGATTGCATCGCGCTGCTGGCCGGTGCCTGTGCCAGCACGGCCTGGGCCATGAGCCTGTTGTGCACCCACAGCCATCAGTTGGCAATGTTCCCGGCCAAGGCCCAGCAAGAGGTCTGGGGCGATGACCCGGATGCCACCGCCAGCAGCAGCATCGCGCCGTTTGGCCGCACCGAGGAGGTCGACGGCGGTGTGATGTTCAGCGGTGAAATGGGCTGGAGCAGTGGCTGCGATCACGCTGAATGGGCGATCGTAGGTTTTCGCCGGAAAAACGCCGAAGGCACCCAGGATTATTGCTTTGCGGTGCTGCCGCGCAGCGATTATGAAATTCGCGACGACTGGTTCGCGGTGGGCATGCGCGGCAGTGGCAGCAAGACGTTGATCATCGACAACGCTTTCGTGCCGGAACACCGGATTCAGAAGGCCAAGGACATGATGGAAGGCAAGTCCGGCGGATTCGGCTTGTACCCCGACAGCAAGATTTTCTACTCGCCGTACCGGCCGTACTTCGCCAGTGGTTTCTCCACGGTCAGCCTGGGCGTGGCCGAACGCATGCTGGAGGTCTTTCGCGAGAAAACCAGAAACCGCGTGCGGGCCTACACCGGCGCGGCCGTCGGTGCCGCTACCCCGGCGTTGATGCGCCTGGCCGAATCCACCC
Organism: Pseudomonas sp. NFACC04-2; assembly: GCF_900119265.1. Lineage (NCBI taxonomy): Bacteria > Pseudomonadati > Pseudomonadota > Gammaproteobacteria > Pseudomonadales > Pseudomonadaceae > Pseudomonas > Pseudomonas sp. NFACC04-2. The sequence continues at coordinate 30,728 of NZ_FPJC01000001.1, read as the reverse complement.
ACCAGGTGGCGGCGGCCCGTGCCTTCCTCGAGAAAACCTGGCAGGAGCACGCCGAACATGGCGAGCGCCACGAATACCCCAGCCGGGAAACCCTGGCGTTCTGGCGGACCAACCAGGGGTACGCCACCAAGATGTGCATCCAGGCTGTCGACCGCTTGATGGAGGCAGCCGGCGGCGGCGCCTGGTTCGAGAACAACGAGTTGCAACGGCTGTTCCGCGATGCCCACCTGACCGGCGCCCATGCCTACACCGACTACGACGTCTGCGCGCAGATCCTCGGTCGTGAGTTGATGGGGCTCGAACCCGATCCGTCCATGGTTTGACCGCCTGTCCTTAGAACAATAATCGAGGCCGCCCCTTGAGGCGGCCGGGAGTCTTGCATGTCCACTCTTTGTGATACCGCTTTCGACACCCGCGCGTTCCGCCGGGCGCTGGGTAACTTCGCCACCGGCGTGACCGTGGTCACCGCCGCCTCTGAAGATGGCCGCAAGGTCGGTGTGACGGCCAACAGTTTCAACTCGGTGTCCCTGGACCCGCCACTGATCCTGTGGAGCATCGACAAGCGCTCCAGCAGCCACGAAGTGTTCGAAGCCGCCAGCCATTTTGCGGTGAATGTGCTGGCTGCCGACCAGATCGACCTGTCGAACAACTTCGCTCGACCCAAGGAGGACCGTTTCGCTGAAATCCAGTTCGAGACCGGCGAAGGTGGCGCCCCGGTGTTTGTCGATTGCTCGGCGCGTTTTCACTGTGAAAAATTCCAGCAGGTCGATGGCGGCGATCATTGGATCATGATCGGCAAGGTCTTGGCCTTTGACGATTTCGGACGCTCGCCCTTGCTCTATCACCAGGGCGCCTACTCGATGGTGTTGCCCCACACTCGCATGACCAAACGGGAAGAGGGCCAGTCCCCCAGCAGTCATTTCCAGGGCCGCTTGAGCCATAACCTGTACTACCTGATGACCCAGGCGCTGCGGGCTTATCAGGCCAGCTACCAGCCGCGTCAATTGTCCACTGGGTTGCGTACCAGCGAAGCGCGGATGTTGATGGTGCTGGAGAACGACGCCGGGCTGAACCTGTGCGACCTGCAGCGGGAGGTGGCGATGCCGGTGCGCGAGATCGAAGAGGCTGTGGCCAACCTCAAGCGCAAGGGCCTGGTGAGCGATGAAGGCGAGCGGGTACGCTTGACCGCCAAGGGCATCGATGAAACCGAAGGGCTCTGGGCCATCGCCAAGGAACAGCAGGACAAGGTGTTCGGCCAGTTCAGCGAAGAACAGGTCGAGCATTTCAAACAAGTGCTCAAGGGTGTGATCAAGGGCGCTTGAGCGACATGACTGGCATCCACCCTGCTCAAGCCGATGCATTTCTGTGGGAGCGAGCTTGCTCGCGATGGCGGTGGCCCTGTCGATACGGATGTTGACTGACAGGCCCCTATCGCGAGCAAGCTCGATCCCACAGGGTTATGTGTGCAGCCCAGCGGGAGCAAGCGCCCTCGCCACAAGTTCCATCGCTGATCCGGATTCTGTGAACGGATAGTCCGATATGGATTGGAAGCTGTTAAGATTTAGTTAACTCATTAACTAAATCCTCTCGCGAACCCAATCCATGCCCAAGCCGCGCCAATCCTTGACCTTGACCCTGCTACAGGCCCGTGAAGCGGCCATGGGTTTTTTCCGGCCTTCCCTCAATCAGCACGGCTTGACCGAGCAGCAATGGCGAGTCATCCGGATTCTCAGCCAGCACGACGAGCTGGAGATCAATCGCCTGGCCGAACTGGCCTGCATCCTCAAGCCCAGCATGACTGGTGTGCTGGTGCGCATGGAAGCGGCGGGCATGGTGGTGCGGCGCAAGGCCGAACAGGACCAACGGCGGGTGCTGGTGCGCCTGGCGCCGCAAGGGCAGGCGAGCTTCGATTCGATGAGCCAGAGCATGGAAGAGAACTACCGGCGTTTGCAGCACAAGTTAGGGGAGGAAAAACTGCAGACGTTGCTGGGGTTGCTCAATGAGCTGAAGATGATCAGGCGCTGAGATCCGCAAGCGAACCCGCTTCTGTGGCGAGGGAGCTTGCTCCCTCGCCACAGGGTATCCGGCAACGTCAGTCAGTACACGCCCCCAACCGCGGGCTTCGCTAGGTCCTTGAACGTCGCCGCCAGTGTCTGCAAGCCCCGCATCAACACCGTCGTATCCACGCCCACCGCGACAAACGCCGCGCCGAGTTCGATGTAACGGCGAGCCAGTTCTTCATCGGCGCTGAGAATCCCGGCGGCTTTGCCGGCCTGGCGAATGCGGGCGATGGCGTCTTCGATGGCCGCTTGTACCTCCGGGTGGCCGGGATTGCCGCGAAACCCCATGGACGCGCTCAGGTCCGCCGGGCCGATAAAGACCCCATCCACACCTTCCACTGCGGCAATGGCATCCAGGTTGGCCAGGCCTTCGCGGCTCTCGATCTGCACCAGCAGGCACATCTGTTCATCGGCCTTGTCGAGGTAACCGGGGATGCTGTTCCAACGTGACGCCCGGGCCAGCGCGCTGCCGACGCCACGTATACCCTGGGGCGGGTAGTGGATGGCGCGCACCAGTTCGCGGGCCTGGCCGGGGCTTTTCACCATTGGCACCAGCAGGGTTTGAACGCCGATGTCGAGCACCTGCTTGATCAACGCCGTGTCACCGACCGCCGGGCGTATCACCGGCTGGCCGGGGTAGGGCGCCACGGCCTGGAGCTGGCCGAGCAGGGTGCGCAAATCGTTGGGCGCGTGTTCGCCGTCGATCAGCAGCCAGTCGAAGCCGGCATTGGCCGCCAGTTCCGCACAGTAGGCATCGGCCAACCCCAGCCACAGGCCGATCTGTGCCTCGCCGCTGCGCAGGCGTTGCTTGAAGGTATTGATGGGCATGTCCATGAGGTGGTCTCCGATCAGACGAAACGGCAGGCGATGGAACCGAGCATGTCGTAGTCGACATGGAAGGTATCGCCGGGGTTGGCGGCCACGGGGCGGGTGAAGGAGCCACCGAGGATGATCTGTCCCGGTTGCAGGGTGACGTCATAGGCCGCCAGCTTGTTCGCCAGCCAGGCCACGCCTTTGGCCGGGTGATTGAGCACCGCCGCCGAGACACCGGACTCTTCGATCACACCGTTGCGATAGAGCACTGCCGGCACCTTGCGCAGGTCGATCTCGGTCGGGCGTACGGCGCGGCCACCCATGACCACCCCGGCATTGGCAGCGTTGTCGGAAATGGTGTCGAACACCTTGCGGGTCGCCTTGGTCTGCGGGTCGATCTGCTGGATACGCGCATCGATGATTTCCAGCGCCGGGATCACCCATTCGGTTGCGTCGAGCACGTCGAACACCGTCACGTTGGGGCCTTTCAAGGGCTTGCCCAGGATGAACGCCAGCTCCACTTCCACCCGTGGCACGATGAAACGCTCGAACGGAATATCGGTGCCTTCGTCGAAGAACATGTCGTCCAGCAGCGCGCCGTAGTCGGGTTCGGTGATGTTCGACGACACTTGCATGGCGCGGGAGGTCAGGCCGATCTTGTGGCCGACCAGCTTGCGCCCGTCCTGGATTTTTTGTGCCACCCAGGCACGCTGGATGGCGTAGGCATCCTCAATGGTGATGTCCGGGTGATCCAGGGAAAACTGCCGTACCTGTTCGCGGGAGCGTTCGGCACGGTCGAGGCGGGCAGCGGCTTGCTGGATGAAGGTCTGGTCAAGCATGGCAAGGGTCTCTTATTGAGGATTGACGATGGCCGCCCGGGTGCGCAGCACCAGCAAGCCGCCAAGGGCGATGAGCAGGGCCAGTACGTACAGGGCGAGGCTGGCGCTCTGGGTGGTGTCGCGCATCCAGCCGATCAGGTAGGGCGCGAAAAACGAGGCGATGCTGCCGAAGGAGCTGATCAGGGCGATGCCGGCGGCCTGGGTGCCGTTGGACAGGAAGGCCGGCGGCAATTGCCAGAACATCGGCAGCGCCGCACTGGCACCCATGCCGGCGACGATCAGGCCAGTCAGCACCAGAGTCGGGTTCGCGGGTGAGAGCCCGGCGACGGCAATGCCTGCCGCAGCCATCAACAGCGGCACGCAGAGGTGCCAGCGGCGTTCACGGTTGCGGTCGGAGGAGCGCCCGCAGCCGATCATGAAAAAGCAGCCCGCCAGGTAGGGCACCGCGCTGAGCAGCCCGACCTTGCCATCGCTGCCGATGCCGGCGCCATGGATCAGGGTCGGCATCCAGAAGGCCAGGGTGTTCACCGCCAGCATCACCGCGAAATATACCGCCACCAGCAGCCAGACCTGTGGGTTGTTGAGGATCGCCGAGAACGAGGTAATGGATTTGCGCTGTTCTTCAAGGCTCAGTTGTTCACGCAATTGCTGCTTGGCGTGCGGTGTGAGCCAGTTGACCGTCTCGAAACTGTCCGGCAGACACTTGAGCACCACGAGGCCGAGCAGGATTACCGGCAGCCCTTCGATGACGAACATCCACTGCCAGCCGCGCAACCCGCCAAGGTCATGGAAATGCTCGAGAATGCCGCCGGACAATGGACCGCCAATCACCCCAGCCATCGGTACGGCAATGGCAAACAAGGCGGTCACCTGGGCCCGGCGCCGGGCCGGATACCAACGATTGAGAAAGACCAGGATGCCAGGAAAGAAACCAGCCTCGGCTACGCCGAGCAGGAAGCGCAACACGTAGAAACCCGCGGCGCTCTCGATGAGGAACATGCCGGTGGACAGGGCACCCCAGACCACCATCAGCGTGGCGATCCAGCGTCGCGGACCGACCCGGTCCAGGGCCATGTTGCTGGGCACGCCAAACAGCGCATAAGCGATGAAAAACAGGCCGGCGCCGAAGCCGTAGACCGTATCGCTGAATTGCAGGTCGGCGCTCATCTGCATCTTCGCGAAGCCGATGTTGATGCGATCCAGGTGGGCTAAGAGGTAGCAGACCAGCAGCAACGGCATCAGCCGCCAGGTGATGGTGGCATGGGTGCGGTCGTGGGCGACGGTGCCGGCAGTGTTGGCGGTATTGGCTGTGCTCATGATCTTGTACTTTTTGTCAGAGAGGCCGATGGGACGAACGGGTAGGCAGGCTTAGCTTGTCTGGGCCTTGAGGAAGGCATGGACATTGTTGGCCTTGAAGTTGAGTTGCTCGTGCAGTTCGATCATTTCGAACGACAGCGCCAGCAGACGCTCGGTCTGGAGTTCTTCGAAGTGCGCGGTGATCATTTCGAAGAGTTTTTCCGCGACGTTCTGGCGGGTGGCCAGGTCGCGACCATGGCCGATTTTCAAGGTCATGTGCACGAAGGCGTAATCATGCTTGCCGTCGGCCATGCGCCAGGTGTCCAGGCGCACGCCGCGGCTGCGAATACCGCCCAGGGGGAACACGCCGCTGTCGCTCAGCAAAGCGTGGACCTTTTCAAACAGGCCGGGCAGGTCGGCTTGTCGTTCGATGTTGTCGGTGTACTCAGCGATGAAATGCGGCATGGGAGCCTCCTGCGTCGGCAGCTTCGAGTGGTGAGCTACAAGCGGCAAGTTGCAAGCGATCCGCTTGCAACTTGTGGCGGTTTCTTAGACTGGGAAAATGGCGTTGATCTGGCCGGTGCCGGAGCTGCCGAAAGGCTCGGTGATGATTTCGGCGGGCTTGTCGTAGTCCGGTCCGCCGAGCAACCCCAGCAGCATCGCCGTGTCATGCATCTTGCCTTCGCCGAAGCAGTGTTCGGCATAGTCCGGGAGCATCGCGCAGAACTCTTTCCAGCGGCCCTGGCGCCACATCTCGACGACGTGCAGGTCGACCTGCTTGTCGAATTCCCGTGTCCAGTTGTGGATGTTGGCTTCAGCGTTGCGATCATCGGAGAAACGGTGCGACAGCGAACCGGATGCCAGCACCAGCACCTTGCGGTCGCTTTTCTCGATGGCCCGGCGCACGGCGGCGCCGAAGATGAAGCTGTCTTGCAGGCGATGCCAGGCGCACCAGGCGGCAATCGAAACGACGTTGAGTTTCTGCTCCTGCGGGACATCCATGTGCATGTAGCGCATGGGCACCAGCGTGCCGTATTCCAGCTCAAGGCTTGGGATGTTGTGGGCCAGGGTGCGCACATCGACGGCATTGGCCTCGGCGGCGATCAGCTCGCCCAGTTCCGGGGCGCCTGAGTATTCGTACTCCATGTTCTTGATGAAGTGTGGCAGCTCGTTGCTGGTGTAGACGCCCTTGAAGTGCTCGCCGCTGTTGACATGATAGGCGCTGTTGACCAGCCAGTGCACGTCGAACACCACGGCGGTATCGGCCCCCAGTTCACGGGCGCGACGGCCGATTTCCTTGTGGCCGGCAATCGCGGCGGCGCGGCAACCGTGGTGCTTGCCGGGCAGCTCCGACAGGTACATCGAGGGAACGTGGCAGATTTTCGCAGCCAGGACGACTTCGCCCATGATGATTCTCCTGAAAAATTGTTCTTGTTGAATCTCGGGACAGCGGGTGAATCAAGTATCGATGATGAACCTTGTGGCGAGGGAGCTTGCTCCCGCTCGATTGCGCAGCAATCGCCAGGAAAAGCGGGGGCCGCTTCGCAGCCCAGCGGGAGCAAGCTCCCTCGCCACAGGGTGTATCACTTGCCATAGGTGCACGGGGTATCAATCGGTGCGGTTATACCCCCCACCGCGGTATGTGATGACTGCCCATGGAAATGCACACGTTCTTGATCTCGGCGAACACTTCAAAGCTGTACTGTCCACCTTCGCGACCGGTTCCGGAACCCTTCACGCCGCCGAAAGGCTGGCGCAGGTCGCGCACGTTCTGGCTGTTGATGAACACCATGCCGGCCTCGATGCCGTGGGCCAGGCGATGGGCCTTGCCGATGTCCTGGGTCCAGATGTACGAGGCCAGGCCATATTCGGTGTCGTTGGCCAGTTGCAAGGCCTCGGCTTCATCCTTGAACGGGATCAGGCACACCACCGGGCCGAAGATTTCTTCCTGGGCGATGCGCATCTTGTTGTTGACGTCGGCGAACACCGTCGGCTGTATGAACTGGCCGCGGCTCAAGTGCGCCGGCAGGTTGGCCGGGCGTTCCAGGCCACCTGCCAGCAGGGTGGCGCCTTCTTCGAGGCCGATCTTGATGTAGCCGGTGACCTTGTCGTAATGGGCCTGGGTGATCATCGAACCGACCTGGGTTTTCGGGTCTTGCGGGTCGCCGACGATCAGGCGTTTGGCGCGGGCGGCAAACTCGGCCACGAATTGCGGGTAGACGCTTTCCTGGATGAAGATCCGGCTGCCGGCGGTGCAGCGTTCGCCATTGAGAGAAAAAATGGTGAACAGTGCCGCGTCGAGTGCCCGTTCCAGGTCGGCGTCTTCGAAAATCAGCACCGGCGACTTGCCGCCCAGTTCCATCGAGTACTTTTTCAGCCCGGCGGTCTGCATGATTTTCTTGCCGGTGGCGGTGCCACCGGTGAAGGAGATTGCCCGTACATCCGGGTGGCGCACCAGTGCATCGCCGGCGGTGGCGCCGTAACCCTGGATCACGTTCAACACGCCATTGGGAATGCCGGCCTCGACGGCCAGGCGCCCCAGCTCGTTGGCGGTCAGCGGCGACAGTTCGGACATCTTCAGTACGGCCGTGTTGCCCAGGGCCAGGCACGGCGCGGTCTTCCAGGTCGCGGTCATGAACGGCACGTTCCAAGGCGATACCAGCGCGCAGACACCCACCGGTTGGTACAGGGTGTAGTTGAGCATCTGGTCGTCGACCGGGTAGGTATGGCCGTCCATCCGCGTGCAGACTTCTGCAAAGAAATCGAAGTTGTGGGAGGCCCGCGGGATCAGCACGTTCTTGGTCTGGTGAATCGGCAAACCGGTGTCGAGGGTTTCCAGTTCGGCCAGCTTCGGCACGTTCTGCTCGATCAGTTCACCGAGCTTGCGCATCAGCCGGGCGCGTTCCTTGGCCGGGGTATTGGCCCATTTCGGAAACGCTTCCTTGGCTGCCGCGACCGCTTGGGCCACTTCCTCGGCGCCGCCGCTGGCGACTTCTCCGATGGCCTCGCCGGTGGCCGGGTTGTAGTTGACGAAGACGTCTTTGCTTTCGACCTCACGGCCGTCGATCCAATGTTTGATCATGCTGCTCAAGCCTCTTTACGAGATGCGAAGAACTCGGCTTCGCTGACAATTCGATTGACCAGGCGGCCGACGCCTTCCACTTCCACCACCACTTCATCACCGGGCACCACGTCCGCCAGGCCTTCCGGCGTGCCGGTGGCGATCATGTCGCCGGGCTGCAGGGTCATGAAGCTGGACAGGTATTCGATCAGGTAGGGGATGTCGAAAATCATGTCCTTCGTGCTGCCTTCCTGGCGCAACTGGCCGTTGATCCAGGTGCGCAGCTTCAGGTTGCTCGGGTCCGGCACATCGGCCACATCGACGATCCATGGGCCGACTGGGGTCGTGGCGTCACGGTTCTTCACCCGCAGGTTGGGGCGGTAGTAGTTTTCCAGGAAGTCGCGGATCGCGTAGTCGTTGCACACGGTGTAGCCGGCCAGGTAATCCAGCGCATCCTCGCGCTTGACGTTGCGCGCGGTTTTGCCAATGACCGCCACCAGCTCGCACTCGTAATGCATGTAGGCAACGTTGTCGGGACGCCAGGTCGCCTGGTTATGGCCGGTGTAGGTCCCTGGCGACTTGATGAACGCCAGGGGTTCGGTCGGTGGCTTGAACGCCAGTTCGGCGGCGTGATCGGCATAGTTCAGGCCCAGGGCAAACATGCTGCCGGTGGCCGGTGGCAGCCACTGGACCTGGTCCTCGGCCAGCAGGCGACCGTCCGCCAGGCGTACGGTGTTGTGAGCTTCGACGGTGACGGCGTGATCCTGGCCTTCAAAACGAATGCGCGCGTGTTTCATGAACCTGCTCCTGTTTCCTCGGCCACGACGTTATTGACCAGACGGCCCAGGCCGCTGATGTCCACTTCGACACGGTCACCGGGCAATACGTCGACCCGCCCCTCAGGCGTACCGGTGATCAGGACGTCGCCGGCATGCAGGGTCATGAACTCGCTGATTTCGGCAATCAACTGGGGAATGTTGCGAACGAAATGGGCCGTGCTGTTTTGCTGGCACACCTCGCCATTGACGTACAGCGTGATCGCCAGGCTGTGGGGGTCAGCCACCTGGGCTAGCGGCACCAGTTCCGGGCCGATGGCACAGAAGCCGTCCCGGCACTTGGCCTTGACGGCGGGGCGGTAATAGCTGTCTTCCGGAAGGCTGAATTCATTGACTACGGTGTAGCCGGCCACGTAGTCCAGGGCTTCGGCGGTGCTGACGCGACTGGCCGACTTGCCCATCACCACGCCCAGGGCCGGTCCGGGTTGCAGCCTTTCGCCATGACCCGGATGAACCACTGCGGCGCCGTGCCGGTTGCGGGTATTGGGCGTCTTGATGAACAGCACGGGCTTGAGCGGCGGCTTCTGGTAGGGCGGTTGCTCGAACTCGGCGAGGCGCTGTTTCAGCAGCCCCTGGTAGTTCAGCGCGACCCCGAACAGGGTGCCGGTCGCGACGTCATGCAGGGCACGGCTCATGCTTGTCTCCTGGCGATGGCAGAGTGATGAGGGCTCTGCGGTTATTGTTAATGTGTTAACAGTTATAATTAAGATGTTAACTATCGTCAAGCGTGACAGAATGACCGGCACTGGTTGCCCCGTCGGATTCGGTGCAGGATGAGTGCGACAGGTACCTGAATCAGAATAAAAACGAGCCCTGCGTGATGACCGACCGCCCGCCGATCCCGAACATCAACATTGGTCAGGTGTATGACCAGCGCTACAGCGACGCCGAAGTGCATTACGACCGGCTCGCCAACCTGGCGGGTTTTTTCGGCCGCAACATGCCGGTGCATCGCCACGACCGGTTCTTCCAGGTGCACTACGTCAAGAGCGGCACTGTGCGTGTGTACCTCGATGACCAGCAGTACGTCGAATCCGGCCCGATGTTCTTCCTCACTCCACCGACCATTCCCCATGCCTTCGTGACCGAAGCCGACAGTGACGGGCATGTGCTGACGGTGCGTCAGCAATTGGTGTGGCAGTTGATCGACGCCGACCCAAGCCTGGCGCCGGCGGGTGTGCAAATGCCGGCTGCCTGCGTGGCCTTGGCGCAACTGGGGCCTGGGCAGGCGGGGGAGGTGCGGCGATTGGAATACTTGTTTGAGGAACTGAGCGAGGAAGTAGCGGCGGCGCGTCCGGGGCGCAGTGGGGCGCTGGATGGGTTGACGCGGTTGATCATGATCAGTCTGTTGCGGCTGTGTTCCAACTCCCTGGAAGCCAGGCCGGCACGGCATGAAGACCTGAAGATCTTTCATCGCTTCAATGAGCTGATCGAAGCCCACTACCTGCAACATTGGCCGCTGTCGCGCTACGCCGAGGGCATCGGTGTGACCGAGGCGCGCCTCAACGACGTGTGCCGACGCATCGCCGACCTGCCTTCCAAGCGTCTGATCATGGAGCGGCTGATGCAGGAGGCCAAGCGACTGCTGTTGTTCACCGGCAGCTCGGCCAATGAAATCTGCTACCAGCTCGGGTTCAAGGACCCGGCGTATTTCAGTCGTTTTTTCCAGCGTTACGCTCAACTCACGCCGGGGGAGTATCGCCAACGACAATCGGGGTTGCGTTGAGCGCTTGCAGCGCTGTGACCGCGACACTAAGCTGCCGACTCGCCCACCCACACAGTTCGAACATGGCCAACCCCAGACCTTCTTTGACCCTGACGTTGTTGCAAGCCCGCGAAGCGGCGATGGCTTTTTTCCGCCCGGCGCTGAACCAGCATGACCTCACGGAACAGCAGTGGCGAGTGATCCGCATCCTCCATCAGCAAGGTGAGCTGGAAAGCCATCAGCTCGCCCATCAGGCTTGCATTCTCAAGCCGAGCATGACCGGTGTGCTAAGTCGCCTGGAGCGTGACGGCTTGGTGCGTCGGCAGAAGTCCAGCCAGGACCAGCGGCGGGTCTTCGTTGGACTGACCGAACGCGGCCAGCAGTGCTTCGTGTCCATGAGCGAGGGCATGGAAGGCAACTACCGGCGGATCGAAGAACAGTTCGGCGAGGAAAAGATGCAGCAACTGCTCGCCTTGCTCAATGAGCTGAAAAACATCAAGCCCTGAGCCATAAGCTTTTGTGGTGAGAGAGCCTGCTCCCACAGAGTCGAGCGGGAGCAGTCTCTGGCCACAAAATCGCTTCACACCGCGCTGCGTTCACGCAGCTCCTGCAACCGATCAGCCCCGCCTTCAGCCACGCGATTGTCGATCAAGCGATCCGAGCCGTCCTCGGCCACGCGATTCTGGATCAAACGATCGGACCCGCCTTCAGCCAGTTGATGCGCAGCCTGGGCTGGGGCGTTCTTTGCCGAGGCAACGTTCGACAGGCCGACGCCGCCAACCAGTGTCAGAGCGATTGCCATAGACGAAAGTTTCGAGAAGTTGAACATGGTGATTCTCCTTGCGCTTGATTGAGTGGGCCGGTGGCAACGAATGTGTTGCTGTCCGGTGATCACAGTTAAACGCGCAGATGTATCGACGATGTGTGCCAGGAGGGGGCGAAATCCGTCATTTCGTATCAGCCCGCATTTTATATACAAACCGATACAAACTCGGTAAACGAGGGCGAGCGGATAGGTTCAAATGCCTGGTCAGGGCTGGGCCAGGGCTTGCTTCAGCCGGTCCACCAATGCCGGGGTCATGTAGTGCGGGCCATCGAACAGGTAGAGCGGGTAGCCCGAATAGGCCGCCAGTTGCGGCGTGAGCTCGGCGACGGTGGCGGCGCGGAAACCGCCGCCGTATTGGGGGCGGAAGGCTTCGACGATGATCCGCACGCGGTCCTTGCCAAGCCGATCGCGCAAGGCATCGGCATAGTTCCGGGCCACCGGGGCGGTGCGGGCGTAGACGCCGACGCCGTCCTGGAAAAACACGCCGATATCGTTCGGCAGCCATTGCTTGAGCCAGTCTGCGGTGGCGGCAGGGCCGATATTGGCACCGTCGTAGACACTGATCCACAGCGGCCGCGGCAGCTTGGCGAGCAGGGCCGGCAACTCCGTGGCGCCTGACCAGCTGGGGTCGACTTCAGCCGGAAAATACCAACCGGTGACATGCAATGGCGTGGGCAACCCAGCGATGCGCTCCGACAGCGCCGCCAGTTGCTCGATATCGTCCCGAGAGCGATTCTCGCTGAAATAGCCGGCCAGCCCGAGGATGACATCCTGGGCCCAGGGCGCCTTGGCGATGCGCGCCCAATCCGGCAGTACCGGTACGCTGGTCAGGCCGGTGCCGGGCACGAAGGCCTGGTCGTCCACCACCGTCCATTGCACCAGCAGTTCGTGCACGCCCAGTTTTTCCCAATTGCCGCTGATGCCGATGGTCTGGTTGTCCGGCTGCCAGACGATGCCGACGATGTTCGGTGCCGCGCGGGTGGTCATGTAGTACGTCCCTGTACCTGCGGCGAGGAGCGCGGCCAGTAACAGCGCCGCGACAGTCTTGCGATGGATGAACGTTGCGAAGCTTTTCAAACAAGTTCCTTCTGGATGCAGTGTAGTCGCGGCTCGGCAAGACGAGCCGCTTTTCGTAGCGATGGACCGACTGGCGCACCCACCGGATCAATAGGAGTAGGTCAAGCGCGCGAACACCCCTTTGGCGCGATCCTCGCCAAACACCCTGGCTCGGTATTGCAGGGAAAAATCCACATAGGAACGTGGCGCGTTGTAGGCGTCTTCCCGGAACCAATAGCGTACGTTGTTTCCTATCCCGATCCCCCCGGCGTCGCCGGAAGAAAAACCGCCACCGGCTTCGCTCTTCATCTTCGAATCGTAGTCGATCGCCGCCACGACATGGGGGAAGGTCACCCAGCGCGAACCGGTCCCGCCGATGGCGTAGCTGCGGCCCACTTGCCATTCGCTGTTGAAGTAATTGCGCGAGTCGTTGAGGTAATGGCCGACCTCGGCATACAACTGCGAGGTCCACCAGCTCGGCACATCGACCCGCAGGTCGGTGCCGATGCTCGAACCGTAGCCCAGGCGCACCAGCCAGTCGCCGTCGACATTGGACGATCCAAGGGGGAACGTGCGTTCCAAGGCGGCCATGATGTTGACGGAACTGAAGGGTTTGACCCGTACGCCAACGGCGCCTTGCAGGGCATCGGCGCCGGTGTCCGAGTCGCTGTTCTTGCTCCACAGGGTGTCGGTAATGCGTCCGTAGAGCTCGACAAAGCGGGCATTGCGATAACCCAACGGGCGCCAGGACAGCTCGGTGCTGTTTTGCAGCAAGTCATTGCTTTGGCTGCCACTGCTGCCGGTGCTCGGTGCCGCACTCAGGCCACTGGAGCTGTTGCCGCGATAGCTGGTGGTGCTGGTCAGGCCCATCCGGCGCGAAACGTCACCCACGGTGCGACGGGTATCGAACAGTTGTTGCGCGGACATAGGTGTTTCCGCAGTTTTTTGCCCATCGATCACGCGCTTGAAATACGCGACGGCTTCGTCGTCTTCATTGACACGCATGGCGTTGTAGGCCGCGTCCTGGGCCGCCGCCGGCTTCAGTGGCTCAGTGGCGTCGGCCTTGCGGAACGCGGCGTGGGCCGCCTCGTCATCGCCGCTGCGGACCGAATCATAAGCAAGCTGCAGATCGCTCACCGGTGCCCGCTCATAGGTGTTAACCGGCCGGGTGGCGCACGTCAGGCCGAAGGCGCTTTCCTGACACTCCAAGACCGGTGCGTTGGAATCATTGACATCGAGCAATGCACTGTCGAGCAGTTGCTGGTTGGCGGCGATTTCCGGAGCCCAGGCTACGGCTTTGCGGGCCTTTTCCACAGCCAGGGCGCGGTTGCCTTGCTGCAGGGCGCGGTAGCCTTGGACCGCCAGCGGTGCTGCCAGTTGGCGGCGAATTTCTTTGCGCCGCATCAGCAACGTGGTGTCATTGGGGAAGACCCCTAGCGCATCGGTAACGGCTTGGTCGGCTTCTTCCAGGTGTTGCTGGCGTTGCAGGGCGTCGACCAGTAACAACCGGTATTCCCGGCGTCGGGGTGCCTGGGTGATGGCCTTGCGGGCCGATTGTGCGGCCAGGCCGAATTGTTCGCGATCATAGGCTTTGAAGCCCTGGGACGCGGCGGCGAAGCCGGGTGCTGCCGCCACGGCGCGGGATGACTTGGCGGTCCGCGGCTGGTCGCGCAGTTTCTTGTCTCGTTCGGCCAGTTCGATCAGCGTGTTCAGGCGCGTCACGTCGGCACGTAGGCGCAGGGCTTCGCGAGCCTTGGCGATGGCCAGGTCGTAGTCCTTGCGCTCGTAGGCACTGTAGGCCTCGTTGGCGGCGGTGTAGGCCGGCCCCGTCAACGGCAGCGGTAATGTCTCGGCAGGCGCCAGCACGGGAATCAGACTCAGCCCCGCGGCCAAGAGGGTCAAAAGGGGGCGGTTCATGCCGGAAGCTCCATTGGATAGCGGCTGTGCTGGCGTGCCACCACCTGTTCGATCGTTGCTCGGGGTAACACGCCGCTGTCGACCAGGTAATCGCCGATCCGGCCGTGATGCTGCGGGCGATACTGCAGCATGGCGCGGCTGAACTGATCGCGATCGAGCAGGCCCATTTCGATCAGCAGGTCGCCCAGCAGCGGCGCGCTGGCATTCGGTACAGCATGACCGTTGTTCGCCGGCAATTGGCGCAACAACGCAAGAATTTCACTCTCCCGGGCGATCAATTGCACCGGCTCGCTGCCCAATTCGGCGCTGACCTGTTGCAGACCTTCATCGGAAAGCGGATTGGCGACGGCGATCTGTTCACGCCCTTCGCCATTGCGCCCCAAGGGAATGACGCGCCAGCGCAAGGCAAACTCGCTGGCCAGCGACGAGGTTGAGGCTGCGGCTTTTTCGGCCACGTCGAAGACCCGCGGCAAGTCATTCTGGAACGCGATGGCTTCGGCCAGGGTTTCGTCGTCCAGCCAGCCGTTATTGAGCAGAATTCGCCCCAACGGCACATTACGCGACTGCTGTTCGTCGAGGGCGCTTTGCAGGTTGGTGTCAGTAATGGCTTGCCAGGACAGCAATACACTGCCCAGGCGACGCGGTGCGATGGCGACCAGATCCGTGGACGGGAAGTCATGCATGGTTTTGTCCCAGACCAGCTTGCGGTTCATCACCTTGCCCACCAGGAACATGCGCCAGGCGCGAGAGGCGGCCATGAAGTTGACGAAGTTGCCCACCAGCATGCGCGGGATCGACAGCAGGCCGTGCTGCCAGCCATACAGCACCGTGGTGAAGTAGTAGCGATGCACGATCCGCCAAGCCAAGGCAACGCCGTTGGCCAGCAACAGGTATTTGATCGCGCCATTGGTTTCAAAGGGCGTAGGGAAACTGACGTCCCACAAGCCGCTATTGCGCAGAATGATCAGGCCCAGCAGTTGCACCAGGATCACATAGGCAATGATGCTGATGAACGCTGTCACCACACCTTTGCGGTCGCGAAACAGCAGGTATCGGTTGGCCAGCGAGCCATTCCAACCCATCTGCTCCCAGCCTTGCAGGCCGATGCCGAGGGTCCAGCGAGCCTTTTGCCGAAAGGCGGTGCGGAAGGTATCGGGGAAAAACTCACGCACGCACAGCGGCATCGTCAGGGTCGATTCATAGGGCTTGCGGAACCAGGACTTGCGCAGCACCCGGAACTGCACCGGGAAGCGCACGAAGATCGCGTTCATGCCGACCTTGGCCAACCGCGCGCCGACGTCATAGTCCTCAGTGAGGCTGTCGGTGTTGAACGGCTGGTTTTCGGTTTCGCCGGCCAGCACCCGCAGGGCACGATGGGAAAAACAGGTGCCGACGCCGGCCGAGGGCACGGTATCGGTCATGCTTTCGCGCACCACCAGATCCTTGCCGTGCCATTCGGCAAACTCGTCCATGTAGACGCCCGCCACCCATTCGTACCAGTTGCGCTCCAGCGAGACCACCGGCAACTGGATCATGTCCTTGCGCGGCAACAGATAATTGAACAGACGCAGTTCCAATGGATGCAGCACGTCTTCGCTGTCGTGCAACACGACGCCGGCGAAGGTCATGCCGTGGGTTTTCTCGTGCAGGAAAATCGCCTGGATCACCCAGTTCAAACAGTCAGCCTTGCAGGTCGGCCCGGCATGGGGCACTTCCACGCGGTGCAGCTGCTTGTAGCGCCGGCGCATCCGCTCGACTTCGTCGATGGTGCGCTGGTCGTTGATATAGGTGCCAACGAAGACGACGTAGTTCTGGTAGTCGAGCGTCGACACCATGTTCTCGATCATCGGCGCGATGACGTCGTATTCCAGCCAGGCCGGCACCATGATCGCCAACGGCTGTTCGTCCCGTGCCAATAGCTGCTCGGCGGTCAGCGGTCGGTATTTGCGATCCACGGTGAACTTGCGGTACAGGCGGCGAGACCAGTACCACACGTCAATGATCAGATCGTCCAGGCTGGAGATCAGGATCAGTACCGCGACCACAATGGTCGCGGCTTCCAGATAGTTATAGTAGTGGGCCAGCCAATAGGGCCAATAAAGCGACGTCATCAAAGGTTACCGTTACTGGCGATTGCGACGGGCGCTACGGCCAGCCAGCAACAAGATAAGGAACAAGGCAATGCCACCGGGGATCAGCCAAAGCAGTGACGGTTTGCGCCAGGCATCCAGGCCCTTGGGTTCTTCCTGGCCGATCAACTGGCTGCCGTTGGGATCCTGGGTATCGAAGATCGCCACGGCACCGTTGTCGCCTAGAATCGCCACATCGCCACGGGTCAATACGACCGGTTTGGCCAGGCTCGGGGGCTGGTCGCCCAGGGCCCGATAGACCAGGCCGTGCTGGCCCGAGGTCTGCACCACTTGCAACGACGCCAACTGGTTGAGGCGCTGCACATCCAGCATCACCTGGTCCTTATGGTTGATCCGCAGGTGACCCTGTTCGTCGACCTGGACCGACTCCTTGCTGTCCTTGAGCGGCAGTTCGAACGCCAGGAAGGCTTTGTCCGGGCTGACGACGGCTTTCGGATCAGTGCTGACTTTCAACTGTGCGCGCAGCGGCGAGACACCCGAGGCATCGGCCACCGGGATCACCTGGGCCAGGCTGCTGGCCGGATGGTCAAGGTAGGCCTGGGGAACGATCACTTGGGTGTCTACGGCAAAGCGTGCGGCGATGCCGGCGAAATCGTCACCCAGTGAGGTTTTGTCCAGCACGATATGGCTGGTAGGCAGTACGGACACCGGGAATGCCTGAGGCGTTTCGAGGCAACGGTCGCTGACCGGTTGGCGCTGGAACGAGACGCGCAGTACGTTTTTCGAACCCAGGGCGTAGCGCGGGATGTGAGCCTGGATGCGTTGTGGTTGGCCATCGGTGGTCAGTTGCTGGGCACCGATCAGGAAGTCATTGAAAAACAGCGAGGCCACGGGCGCGGTGTCCGAAGCGCCGGGTGCGGCGGAAACGTCGACCACTGCGGTGACAGGCAGGCGACCGTCATACGCCACGCTGCCCAGAGGGAACGAAGTGCTCCAGTCGAATCGCGAGGCCACGTCGAAGTTACCGGGAGCGCCGCCCAGTCGCGACAGGGCCACGCGGCCATCGTCGCTCAACGGCGTTTGCGCTTCGTTCACGGTCAACTGGCGGCTGCGCGCCAGTTTATTCCATGCAGAACCGAACAAGGACAAGGCTTTGCCGGTCGCATCCGGGGCGATCGTCAGCACCGGACGAGTGCCCAGCAGCGCCAGGCGCACGTTGTCAGTGCCGGTGCCCACCAGGGCGGCGTTGACGTGCGCATCGCGCCATTGGGTCAAGGCCGCTGCCGCCGTGGCGTCGACGCCTTGGACCTGGCTCTGCAAGGCATCCAGGGACTGGTTGATGGCCTGGAGCAGTTGCGGGTCGCTGATGGCCAGGTCGGCCTGTAGATTCTGCACTTGGCCAAGCATCAGCAGCGCACCGATTTCGGCTGGGTTGGCCAGGGTATGCTGGCCCTTGCCGTTGAGGCTGGCGAAGGCGGGAATGTTCAACAGTTCGGCCGGGACGCGCAGGTTGCTCAGCTCGACGCTGTCCTGCAGGGCAGGGAAGGGCAGGATACGGGCATGCTTGCCGATCCGCTCCAGGGCCACGCCCAATCGCCAGGCGGCATCATAGCTGCCGGCCGACAACGAGCCCGGTGCGACCAGGATGCCGGGGTTGGCGGGCAGTGTCGTCCAGGCGGCGCCGACATCCTTCAGTTGGCTGGCATCATAGCTGTAGTTCAAGCGGGTATCAGGCTGGATGCGCAGCACGTTGCCAATGACCCGGTCGTCTTCGCACAGTGGCCGGGAGACCACCGATGACCAGGCAATGCCCAGGCGTACCAGGCCGTTGTCCCGTGGAGCCTGGTCTACGCCCAGTTTAACGCTGGCATCGCCCTGCGCCTCGCTGAGGCCTTCGGCGCGCACCGGGTAGCCATCGAGCGAAAGCAGCATGGTATTGCGGCCGCCTTCGCCATTGAGATAGCTGGCGTCCAGTTGCAGTGTCGCATCGCTCAGGGTCACGCCAGCGGGTACCGGCAAATACAGTTCGCGTCGAGCGTCGCTGGCACCCAGCAGGATTGGTGCGGTGATGCCCAGCTCGCTCAAGCGGATCTCACGCTCCTGGCGGGTATCGGCGTTGAGTCGATGGATTGCCTGGGTGAGCGGGCTATCCGCAGCCAGGGCAAAGTTTGGCATGAGCGCGAGCAGGCTCAGGCCACAGGCAAGGGCGCTGAGCGCGCCCGTAGGGATGGCAACGGAAGGCTTCATTCAGGCAAATCTCGATCTGATAAGTGTGGGTAGCGGTTATGAGGTGAAATCGGCGAGCAACTCGCGTGGCTCGGACAGCGGCGTGTGTAACGGCTCGTGGGCCGGTTGCACCTGACCCGCGATAAAATCGTCGACCGCACGCCCCATCAGGGTGTCGACGATGCGCTGGCTGGCCTTGCCATCGCCGTAGGGGTTGACCGCCTGAGAGGTACGACGCCACAAGGCCACGTCGTCGAACAGCGAATTCACGCCAGCAATGATCGAAGCCGGGGACGTGCCGACCAGGCGCACGGTGCCAGCGGCCACGGCTTCGGGACGCTCGGTGACGTCGCGCATCACCAGGACAGGTTTGCCCAAGGACGGCGCCTCCTCCTGCACACCGCCGGAGTCCGTGAGGATGACGTGGGCATGTTGCATCAGGCGTACGAACGCCAGGTAATCCAGGGGCTTGATCAAATGCACGTTGAGCAGGTCTCCCAGTTGTTCGGTCACCGGCCCCAGTACGTTGGGATTGAGATGCACCGGGTAGACGATCTGGATATCCGTGCGCTGGGCCAGCTCGCGCAAGGCCTTGCAGATGTCCAGGAAACCCTCGCCGAAGTTTTCCCGACGATGACCGGTCACCAGTAGCAGCTTGCGTCCGGTTTGCAGGAACGGGAACTGTTGGTCCAGATCACCGCGCAGCTGGGCATCGTCATTGATGCGTTGCGCAGTCAGTTGCAGTGCATCGATCACCGTGTTGCCCGTCACCAGGCAGCGGCCCTGCAGGCGTTCGCCCAGCAGGTTGTCGCGGGATTGGCCGGTAGGGGCAAACAGTAGGTCGGCACTGAGGTCGATGCAGCGGCGGTTCATTTCTTCCGGCCATGGGCTGTAGATATCACCGGTGCGCAGCCCGGCTTCGACATGGCCTACGGGGATGCGCCGGTGAAAGGCGGCCATCGAGGCCACCATGGCCGAAGTGGTGTCGCCATGGACCAGCACCCGATCCGGCCGGGTCTGTTCCAGGACCGGGTCAATGGCACTGTACAGCGCGGCAGTCAGGGAGTTGAGCGTTTGGTGCGGCGTCATCACGTCAAGGGTGAAATCAGCCTTGAGATCGAACAGATCCAGCACCTGCTTGAGCATGCTTTGATGCTGGCCGGTGACGCAGATCAGCGATTCAATGCCGGGTTCGGCGGCGAGGGCCTTGACCAAAGGAGCCATCTTGATGGCTTCGGGACGGGTGCCGAAAATCGACAGGATCTTGATTCGTGGGACTTGAGTAGCGATGACGCCCTTCCTCGCGCAGTTTGCTGCGCCGCACAACAGTTCGCCCAAGTGCGGGCACGCACTTGAGTAAGTGATTTAAGTTAAGTGTGGTTCCAATATCCGAAAGGGGTTTTGCGCGTAAAAAAAGTTACGTGGTGGCACCTTGGTTTTTGGCTCGGAGATTAATAGCATCAAAGTGCGTGGCCGCAAAGTTTTTTATATGAAGTTTCATTAATATTTTTTCAAAGGCTTCGCTGAGGATGGTGCGAGGGCTGTTAGTTTCCCGAATTATTGTTTTTCTGCATTGATTTTAAAGGGATTTATTTTTGTTTTTTGTTTCTGAGGAGCTAGGTGTGCCGTTATTAAGTATTGGCGCCTGAAAAAACAAGATGGAATTTCTGCATGCCGTTAGACTGGCGCCGGAATGTTGTCGTGGGGCCGTGATTAGTGGCTTAAGTTGAATTTGTAAAAGGCGCCTTGACTGCGCTTTGTTCATTTTATTTTTATTAATTATGACGAACGGTTAATAAAAAACTTTTAATCGGGCGCGCTGCTGTTCTTCATCCAAGGAAAGTTTGTGCCTGGTTTCGCCGGTATGGGGATGGGTAGACCTGTAAATGCGTATCCGATAATCGCCCGTTTTGTCATAGGTTCGTGCCTGGGATATTGACCGTACTAACCGGTTGGTACATTTTAGGCGGCACATACGTCTTGCGACGCATTGCCAAGACCATAATAAAAAATAGAGGAACACCTCATGCGAACCTGTCTGCAAACGCCCGACGCCTTTCTCTCGATCTGGCGCTTCTGGCCTGAAGCCCCTCGGAACATCTCCACTTGGATTCGATAGCGGACACCGCTGCTGTTCTATCGCGCCGGTTGGAACCCGGCACTCGACAATCCGAGAGGTCTTCAAGATGGCAAAAGTCGTCGACTTGTATTTCAAGCTGCTGAAGCTGCTGATCGTGCTCTGCATGCTCGCAATGATCGTGCTGGTGTTCGGCAACGTGGTGCTGCGCTATGCCTTCAACTCCGGCATCAGTGTGTCGGAGGAGCTGTCGCGCTGGTTCTTTGTCTGGATGATTTTTCTCGGCGCCCTGGTGGCGCTCAAGGACCGTGCCCACCTGGGCATGGACAGCCTGGTCAAGCGCTTGCCGTCGGCAGGCAAGCGGGTCTGCCTGGTCATCGGGCATCTGCTGATGTTGTACATCTGCTGGCTGATCTTCAGTGGCAGTTGGCAACAGGCGGCGATCAACCTGAACGTAGTCGCCCCGGCGTCGGGATTGTCCATGGCGCTGTTCTATGGCGCAGGCCTGGTGTTCGGCGCCAGTGCCGCACCGATCCTGCTCTACGAGCTCTACCTGGCGCTGTTCGGCCAGCTCGAGGATGACGAGCTGGTCATGGTCAAGGACAACGACGCGATCATTCATAACCCCAGCACCCCTGATTCCATCAAGAGTACCCGCCCATGACGCTGGTTATTTTCCTCGGGTCCTTGATCGGCAGCATGGCACTGGGCATGCCCATCGCGTTTGCCTTGCTGGTGGTCAGCGTGGCGTTGATGGTTTATCTGGATCTGTTCGATGCACAAATCATCGCCCAGAACCTGCTCAATGGCGCGGACAGTTTTCCGCTGATGGCCGTGCCGTTCTTCATGTTGGCCGGCGAAATCATGAACGTTGGTGGCCTGTCCAAACGCATCGTCAACATTGCCATGGCGCTGGTGGGGCATAAGCGCGGAGGTCTTGGTTACGTTGCGATCATCGCTTCCTGCCTGCTGGCGTCGCTGTCCGGTTCGGCCGTGGCCGATGCGGCGGCTCTGGCGGCGTTGCTGGTACCGATGATGGTGTTGGCTGGGCACAACCGAGGGCGCTCGGCCGGGCTGATCGCCGCCGGTAGCATCATCGCGCCGGTCATTCCGCCAAGCATTGGCTTCATTGTGTTTGGCGTGGCCTCCGGGGTGTCGATTTCCAAGCTGTTCCTGGCCGGTATCGTGCCGGGGTTGATGCTGGGGGCTTCGCTGGCTGTTGCCTGGTGGTACATCTCCCGCAGCGAGAACGTCGAGACACCGCCCAAACGTTCCCGTGCTGAAGTGTTGCGCACGTTGCTCGATGGCAGTTGGGCGATGGGCCTGCCCTTGATCATCATCCTGGGCCTGAAATTCGGCATCTTCACGCCCACGGAAGCGGCGGTGGTCGCGGCGGTTTACTCGCTGTTCGTGTCCCTGGTGATTTACCGGGAAATGAAGGTCAGCCAGTTGTACGAAGTGATCCTGTCTTCGGCAAAGACCACTTCGGTGGTGATGCTGCTGGTGGCGGCGGCCATGGTTTCATCGTGGCTGGTGACCATCGCCGACCTGCCGGGCCAACTGGCGGAGCTGCTGGCACCGTTCATGGACAACCAGACTCTTCTGTTGCTGGTAATGATGGTGCTGATCATCCTGGTAGGGACGGTGATGGACATGACCCCGACCATCCTCATCCTCACCCCGGTGCTGATGCCGGCCGTCATCCAGGCGGGGATCGACCCGGTGTACTTCGGCGTGCTGTTCCTGATCAACACGGCCATCGGCCTGATCACGCCGCCCGTGGGCACGGTGCTCAATGTGGTTTGCGGGGTGGCCAAGCTGGACTTCGAGGAAATCGTGCGCGGGGTATGGCCGTTCATGTTTGCGCAGTTTGTGGTGCTGTTCCTGTTGGTCCTGTTCCCGCAATTGGTTCTGGGGCCGTTGAAATTCTTCACCGGATAACACCGGTGCTGTTAGCTCGACCTAAAAAACAATAACGATCGGAGAGTGACATGGGAAAACTGATGAAAACCCTGCTGGCCGGGGCATGCGCGACGGGCTTGCTGTTGACCGGCGTGGCCAGCCACGCGGATGAAATTCGCGAACGGACCTTGCGATTCGCCTTCCAGAACGTCAAGGAGCACCCCCAGGGGCAGGGCGCGCAAAAGTTCGCCGACCTGCTCAGCGAAAAGAGCGGCGGCAAGATCAAGGTCCGCCTGTTCCCCGGCGGCACGTTGGGCGGCGATGTGCAAACGGTGTCGGCGTTGCAGGGCGGCACACTGGACATCACGGTACTCAACTCCGGCATCCTGGCCGCCCAGGCACCGGATTACGCCATGCTCGATTTCCCGTTCCTGTTCAACAACGTTGAGGAAGCCCATGCGGTCATCGATGGGCCGGTCGGGCAGAAGCTGGCGGCGCAACTGGACAGCAAAGGACTGGTAGGGCTGGGTTACTGGGACCTGGGTTTTCGCAACCTCACCAACAGCAAGCATCCGGTGACCAAGCTTGAAGACATGCAGGGCCTGAAGATTCGCGTGATCCAGTCGCCGATCTACCTGGAGACCTTCTCCGCCCTGGGCGCCAACCCCGTGCCAATGGCGTTCCCCGAGGTCTACACCGGCCTTGAGCAGCACACCATCGACGGCCAGGAAAACCCTTTCACGGTGATTGAGGGTAACAAGTTCTACGAAGTGCAGAAGTACCTTTCCGTCACGGGGCACATCTTCAACCCGCAATCGTTGATCATCAGCCAGAAAACCTGGAACCGTCTCAACGATGATGAAAAAGCGATGATTCGCGCAGCCGCGGCCGAGGCGCAAACATTCCAGCGTGAAGTCACGGCGGCGAGCATGGACAAGGCCAAGGCCACGTTGGCCGCTGCGATGACCGTCAATGAAATCACCCCGGCCGAGAAAGATCGCTTGCGTGAGCGGGTGAAACCGGTAGTCGACAAGTTCGCCAAATCCTTGGATGGCGACCTGGTGAAGACGATGTACGAGGAAATCGCCAAGGTGCGCACGGCACAGTGAGGTGAATGGGCCTGTCCGGAACAGACCCCATCGCGCGTCCCCTGGGATGACCCCAGGGTTTGCATAAGCCACAGGTCCCCTGTGGGAGCGAGCCTGCTCGCGATTGCAGTGTGTCAGTCAACCTCAATACGGCTGACCTGACGCCATCGCGAGCAAGCTCGCCCCCACAGGGATTTTTGCTTCAGCCAACGATTACTCGGCGGCTGGAACGGCCAGCCACTGGCCAATAACCTTCTGGTAGCTGCCATTGGCCTTGCTCAGGTGCAGCCACTGATCCACGTACATCTTCCAGGTGTTGTCATCCCGCGGCAGCAGGTAGGCCTTCTCGCCATATTGCAGGTAGCGGGTCGGGTTGACGGCGCACAGGCCGGGCTTGAGTTTCTGTTGGTAGAGCGCTTCCGAAGCGTCGGTAATCATCACATCGGCTTTCTTGTCCAGCAACTGCTGGAAGATGGTCACGTTGTCATGGAAGCTGAGCTGGCCGTTGGGCAGGAACGCCCGGACGAACGCTTCGTTGGTGCCGCCGGCCGGCTCGACAAGGCGCACCGAAGGCTGGTTCATCTGCTCAAGGGTCTGGTAACGCTCCTTGTCTTCGCAACGCACCAGGGGGATCTTGCCGTCCACGTCCAGGGTGGTGCTGAAATAGGCTTTCTTCTGACGCTCCAGGGTCACCGAAATCCCACCCATGCCGATGTCGCATTGGCCTGCAACCATATCCGGCATCAGGGTTTTCCAGGTGGTCTGCACCCATTGCACCTTAACGCCGAGGCTGGCGGCCAGGGAGCGCGCCATGTCGATGTCGATGCCTTCGTATTCGCCTGCTTGGGTTTTAAAGGTATAGGGCTTGTAGTCGCCGGTGGTGCACACCTTCAGTTCGCCGCGTTGCAGGACCTGGTCCAGCAGCGAAGGTGCCGGTTCGGCCAAGGCGCCGCAAGAGAGCGCCAGCAGGCCACAGAACGTCATCGAGCTTGTTATGGTTTTCATCGTGAGGGGACGTCTCGTAGCGGAGGGAAACAAGATCAGGGAGTGTAGTAAAAGTGTTGCCAGGCTGTCACTGGAGCATGGCTGACGAACAATCAGCAGACAGCGGTCTCAAAGGGACGTCGCTGCAAGCTTCCAAGGTAGGCGCAGAACATATCGGCCATGGCTTCGCTGTAGATGGCTACGTCCACGGGAGAGCGGGGCGCTGATGAAAAGCGCTTACCCACGGCACTGAGCGTGCTGATGACCAGGTCTCCTGCAAGGGCGCGGGCCTGTGCCGGGGCGTCTGGCAATGCTTGCAGCATGAACGCGTCCACCGACTGTTGCACCGACATCCGCGCCGCCTGGTGCTCAGGGGCGTCACGGTAGAGAGGGGCGGCGTCGTTGAGGGCGACGCGTATCTGGGCCTCGTCGCATTCGGACTGGATGAACGCCTGCACCAAGGTACGCAGGCGCTCGAAGGGCGGCTTGAGATGGTCTTCAAGAATCTCGCGCAGCATGTCGCTGGTTTGCCGCCATTCGTCACTTTGCAGACGGAACAGGATCGCCGCTTTGTTCGGAAAGTATTGATACACCGAGCCGACGCTGACGCCTGCTCGCTCGGCAACACGGGCCACCGTGAAACGTGCCGCCCCCTGGGTCGCCAAAACCTGAACAGCCGCTTCCAGAACTGCAGCGACGAGCTCAGTGGAGCGTGCCTGTTTCGGCTGTTTGCGCGAGGAAATCTGCGGGCTTGAGCGTTCGGACATGTGGGCATGAACCTCGGCAGGGAATGCGAATAGGAAACGCGACGGATTGTTCGTATCTTGAATGCGACGAATTGATCGCATTCTAGTCGGCTCCACAGGCAGCGTTCAACGTCACATCGCATCCTTTCCGTAGGTAGGGTTATGACACAAGACAATATTCATCTCGGTGCTTCTTCGGCGCCTCAGGCAGCCGTCGAGGCCAATCCGGCGCTCAAGCTGTTGCCGCTCACGCTGACCGTATTTATCGGTTTCCTCACGATTGGCATGCAACTGCCTGTCTTGCCCCTCCATCTGCATGAC
Organism: Pseudomonas sp. NFACC04-2; assembly: GCF_900119265.1. Classification (NCBI taxonomy): domain Bacteria; kingdom Pseudomonadati; phylum Pseudomonadota; class Gammaproteobacteria; order Pseudomonadales; family Pseudomonadaceae; genus Pseudomonas; species Pseudomonas sp. NFACC04-2. The sequence goes on along the minus strand of NZ_FPJC01000001.1, from coordinate 4,885 downwards.
ACGCTGGGCATGGGCACGCTGGTTATCGGCCTAGTGGTCGGCGCGCAGTTCGCCGCGGCGCTGTTGTCACGGGCCTGGGCCGGCAATTTTGCCGACATGCGCGGTGGTAAACGCGCGGTCATGACCGGGCTCGTGACAGCCGCGGTTTCAGGGCTGGTCTATCTGCTTTCCCTGGCGTTCGTTGCCACGCCGGTCACGTCGGTCTGGCTCTTGTCGGGCGGTCGGGTGCTGCTGGCAATTGGCGAAAGCCTCATTGTCACCGGTGTGCTGGGGTGGGGCATCGGCCTGGTGGGGGCGCAGCATGCCGGCAAGGTCATGGCCTGGAATGGCATCGCCATGTACGGCGCCTACGCATTGGGTGCTCCGCTCGGTGTGACGCTCAACAGCGCCTGGGGGTTTATCGGTATCGTCATGGCCTCGATGTTCATTCCGTTGCTGGCCTTGGCGATTGTCGCAGGCGTGCGCGCTGTCGCCCCTACGGCGACCCGGCGTACACCGTTCTACACGATGCTCGGTGCTGTATGGGTTCCCGGCATGGGATTGGCGTTTTGTAGCGTCGGCTTTGGTGTCCTCACGGCGTTCATTGCCCTTTTGTTCGCGGCCAGGGATTGGGGCAACGCTTCCTTGGCGTTCACGGCATTCGGTGTGGCTTTCATCGCTGCGCGCCTGCTTTTCGGGCACCTTCCGGACAAGATTGGCGGCGCCCGCGTCGCGCTGGTTTGCGTATTGATCGAAACCGTTGGGTTGCTGCTGATCTGGAGCGCCGACACCGCGACCATGGCTTATTTGGGCGCGGCTTTCACCGGCTTCGGTTATTCCCTGGCGTTTCCCGGCTTCGGCGTGGAAGCGGTACGGCGTGCGCCACCGCAGGCACGTGGTCTCGCCATGGGGGCCTACGTCGCGTTTCTCGATATTTCCCTGGGCATCACCAGTCCGCTGGCTGGTTTGTTGGCGAGTGGCTGGGGTATCGGTGCGGTTTACCTGGGCGGCGCCATTGCCGTTGGGCTGTCCTTCGGGGTGGCCCTGATGCTGCTGAGAGGACGGGAAGCACAAGTTCAATACAAATCCTGAGTCTTCGATGGGTTATAAGATTTTCGGTCTCGGTTTTTTAGAACAGGAGCGTTGCATATGCACGTATTCGTTACCGGTGCCACGGGCTGGGTTGGGGCGTCCGTGGTACAGGATCTGATCGCCGCCGGGCATCGGGTCACCGGCTTGGCCCGATGCGAAGAAAAAGGCGCCACACTGGCTGCGACAGGCGCGAAGGTGATTTCAGGCACTTTGGATGATCTCGAAATCTTGCACGACGCAGCCTCGGCGGCGGACGCGGTGATTCATACGGCGTTCAATCATGACTTCTCCCGGTTTGCCGAAAATGCCCAGCAGGACCGCCGCGCCATCGAAACGTTGGGCGATGCCTTGCGAGGCTCCGACCGGCCGTTGCTGGTGACGTCGGACCTGTTTGGATTGACGCGGGGCGCGAGTGAACTGGAAGTGGTGAGCCCGGCCTCGCCCCGCAAGTCCGAAGCCGCCGCCCGGGACCTGGCCGAGCGAGGGGTGCGTGTGGCGACGGTGCGGCTGGCGCCCTCGGTCCATGGCCTCGGCGACCATGGGTTCGTGCCGATCCTGATTCGCCTTGCCCGGGAAAGCGGCGTATCGGCTTACCCCGGTGATGGCAGCCATTGCTGGTCGGGTGCGCATCGACAGGATGCCGCGCGGGTTTATCGGCTTGCCCTGGAGCAGGGGGTGACGCAATCCGTCTACCACGCCGTCGCCGACGAGACCGTGCCGTTCAAGGACATTGCACAGGCGATCGGTCGTGGCCTGGGGTTGCCGGTCGAGTCCCGAGACCGCGGGCATTTCGGCTGGTTCGCCCACATGGCGGGGGCGCACATGGCGGTGTCCAGCGAATACACCCGTGCCTTGCTGGGCTGGACGCCAAGCGGCCCGGGATTGTTGGATGATCTTGCGTTGCCGGGTTATTACCACGCCGATTGAAATGAATGACCTGTGGCGAGGGAGCGGTGTGGGGCCTAGCGGGAAATGATCCCGTGGTCGATCGCGTACTTCACCAAGGCCGCGGGCTTGTCGATGTTCAGCTTGCGGCGGATGCTCAGGCGATGGGTTTCGACGGTGCGTACGCTGATGTCCAGTTCACGGGCCATTTCCTTGTTGTTCAGGCCTTGGACCATTTTGTACAGCACCTGGCTTTCCCGTGGCGTCAGCTCGTTGTCGGTGTGCGGGTCGGTGGCGAGCCGCTGGGCGATCTCGGCACTGTAGAAGGTGCCGCCGCTGATGATGGCTTCGATGGCCGCGATGATTTCCCGCGATGGCGCGTTCTTGAGCACGTAGCCGCTGGCGCCGGAACGCACGGACTCGCTCACGTACTCATAATTGTCGTACATGCTGAGGATCAGGATCTTGAGGCTGGGGTATTGCTTGCCCAGCAGCCGGGTCAGTTCGAGTCCGTTCTTATCCTTGAGGCCGATGTCCATCAGCAGCAGGTCCGGCTGGCAGCGACCGACCATTTCGATCGCTTGCGCACCGTTCTCGGCTTCGCCCACCACATCCAGTTGCGGCATCACCGACAGCAGAGCCCTGATGCCGTCGCGGACCAGGGAATGGTCATCGACCAGGGCGACGCGAATCACGGGAGGCAGGTTCATCGACGAGTGCTCTTGTTGGAGTGGGCGCGCATCAGTTTTCCGTGACCGAGAGGTTCATGGGCAGCAGGATGTCCAGTTCGCTGCGGCCCGGCACGGACGTCACTTCCAGGCGTCCGCCGAAATGCTCGACCCGCTCGCGGATATTACGCAGACCGATGCCGGCATGGCCGCGTTCCACTTGCGGGACGTTGAACCCCATCCCGTCGTCGACCACTGTCAGCCGCAAGGACTGGCTGGAGCCGAACAGGGTAATGCCGACGCTTTTCGCCCCGGCATGGCGCTCGATATTGGTCAGGGCTTCCTGGGCAATACGAAACAGCGAGACAGGGGCGCCATTTTCGAGGCGGCAATCGAATTCGTTGCTTCGATAGGACACTTCCAGCCCGCTGCGCTGCTGGAATTCGGTGGCGAGCTGGCCGATGGCGGCGGGCAGGCCCAAAGTGTCGAGCAGGGACGAGCGCAAGTCGTGGGAGATATTACGGATCTCGCCGATGGCTTCGCCGAGTCGGTCGGTGGCGTTCTTCAGGATGCCCAGGCCGTTTTCCTGGCCATTTTCCAACACGTGGCTGGCCAGTTCGAACTGGAATTTTATCGACACCAGCAGTTGGCTGATACCGTCATGCAGCTCGCGCGAAACCCGCGAGCGTTCTTCTTCCTGCAAGCTGACGATGCGCTGGTTCAAGCGTTGCAGTTTTTTGTCGGCCAGGCGATGTTCGCTGACATTGAGGGTCATGCCGCCGGCAAACACCAGCAGAACCGCCACCAACGCGATTGCGGCGATGGCTTGCATGGTGGTGTGGATGCCGTGGGCGACTTCGTCACGGGCTTGCTGGGTGGCGCGCTCTACATCTTCCAGGTAAATCCCGGTGCCGAGCATCCAGCCCCATTTGTCCAGCATCACGACATAGGCCAACTTGTCGGTCACCTGACCGGAGGAGGGCTTGTTCCAGGCATAGCGCTGGAACCCTTCGCCTGACTCGGCGCTTTTGATCAGCGCCTGGATGACCGGCAGGCCGTGGGGGTCCTTCATATCCCAGAGGTATTGCCCCACCAACTCCGACTGGCGTGCATGCATGAGGCTGCGGCCCTGACGGTCGTAGACGAAGAAGTAACCGTTGATACCGAAGCTGAGCTTGCGCAGTTCTTCCAGGACCTGCTGTTGCGCGCGCTCGTCGCCCTGGCCGTCGTTGTACAGCGGTGCGATCAGGCTCTGCGCCATCTCGACATAGTTCTTCAACTCGGCGCGCTTGCTCGCCAGGATGCTGTCTTCGATCAGTTGCGCCTGTTGATCGCCCAACTGGCGGTTGAGCGAGATCACCAGGGCGCAGATGACGGCGATGGCCAGGACCAGCGGCAAAATCCCGAGGGCGACGATTTTGTGTTTGAGCAGCATCTGTACTCCTGTCCGGGCTCGGCGGGGAGGCGAATGGCGGCATCATATGCCAAACCCATGGGGGAGGCATAAAACCTGTGAGAGCGAGCTTGCTCGCGATGACGTCGGATCAGCCTGCCTGGATGTCGCCTGACACAATGCCATCGCGAGCAAGCTCGCTCCCACAGGGGGGCTACGTAGAACTACGTAGATGACCCGTACGTAGTACTGCGCATTTATTTATTGACGACTTGCAGGGATATTGGGCCGGCTCCGAATAGCCGGGGCACACTATAAAAACAATCGCCGCAATCCACTGGATATCGGCAGGAGACACGCAATGACAACCCGTCTGGTTAAACACCTCGCCTGGTTTGCCGTGGCTGTTCTGGGAGCTTGTGCGTTGAGTGTCGTGGCCTTGCGCCGCGGCGAACCTATCAACGCCCTCTGGATCGTCGTCGCCGCCGTGGCCATCTACCTGGTCGCCTACCGCTACTACAGCCTCTTCATCGCCAATAACGTGATGCAACTCGATGCGCGCCGGGCCACTCCCGCCGTGCTCAACAACGATGGCCTGGACTACGTCCCGACCAACAAACATATTCTCTTTGGCCACCACTTCGCGGCCATTGCCGGCGCCGGGCCGCTGGTCGGGCCGGTGCTGGCGGCGCAGATGGGCTACCTGCCCGGCACGCTCTGGCTGATCGCCGGCGTGGTACTGGCCGGTGCGGTGCAGGACTTCATGGTCCTGTTCCTGTCCACCCGCCGCAACGGTCGCTCCCTGGGCGACATGGTGCGCGAGGAAATGGGCCGTATCCCCGGCACCATCGCGCTGTTCGGCTGCTTC